>JAEEJA010000015.1 GCA_016281605.1 Lachnospiraceae bacterium | reverse complement strand
TTTATGTACATTTTCAAATACAAAGAAACTATAAGCAGGCCTTGTAGTACGCAAAAAATCAAGGCACCCGAGGGTGCCCCAGTCTCTGAGCAATGCATTTTCAGGATTAAAGCCTTCTGAACAGCTCTCACTTAATAATAATTACAATAAGCACGTTCAAACTTTAAATAATTAAAATTATTAGTGGATTTTTTTATTAAATGGGATTATAATACGGAAAGATTTAATTATTCAAAGAAATTACATACACGTAATAAAAGAATAAGTACTAAGAAATAAGTACTAGGATAAGTACTAAGATAAGTACTAAGACAAGTACTAAGAAAATAAACAATATCAGAAAAGGTAAATAAGTCATGGATAAAATAGATATCAAGATCTTATCACTACTTCAGGAGAATTCGAGATACCCTCTCAAGTTTCTGGCCGAGAAAGTCTTCCTTTCATCACCGGCAGTTTCAGCAAGAATCGAAAGACTTGAGAAGCAGGGAATCATCACCGGCTACCATGCCACACTCGATCCTCTGACACTCGGATTCCATATAACTGCATTTATAAACCTTACACTCGAGCCGCATCAGAAAACAGAATTCTATCCATTCGTAGAGTCCTGCCCAAATGTACTTGAGTGCAACTGTGTCACAGGCACATACTCAATGCTTATCAAAGTCTGCTTCCCTAGCACGCAGGAGCTCGATCACTTCATCGGTCAGCTTCAGACCTACGGAAAGACAGAGACACAGATCGTCTTCTCAACACCGGTTCCATCAAGAGGAATCGACCTCACTCCTATCGAGGACGAGGAAGCTAGTGAAGAGTAAGAACAAATTATAAGCTACTATATACAATACAGAAATAATAAAAATCAAGAAACAATTAAGGCATACCGGTCTGGTATGCCTCATTTTTTACTCTTCTATACTTATTTTCTCTTCTGTCTTTTATTTTCATTTCGTTTATTATCATATTCTACAATGACAAGGCGATAATGAGTATAATAACAAGAATCGCTCCAACAGCAAGCGCATAAGCATAAATCCTGTTATTAGCCTTCGTCTGTTCAAGCTCAAGTCTCTTATTCTCGATTTCAAGCCTAAGCTTCTCCTTGTCCGACTCATCCATCGCTGAAGCCGACGCACCATTCTTACCGGTTGCAGAATATGCACCATTACCATTTCCGGCAAGCCCTGCATTTCCGGCCTGACTAAGCAGAGCTTCTGTCTCATCGTCATCATAATGCTTGATAAAGTAAATCACTTCTATTACATTTTGGAATCTATCCTTTGGATCAAAGGACATAGCCTTCTTTATAAATTCAGAAAGCATCTCCGACTTACAATGAGTCTTCTCCATCAGATACTTGATCGTCGCACCAAGGCTGTAAATATCAGACCTCGCATCGCTCTCCTTGAAGCCATACTGCTCAGGCGGAGCAAAGCCCTTCGTGCCCATCGCAACCGTATCCTTATCAGCCTTGCCGGTAAAACCTCTCGAAATATTAAAATCAAGCAGCTTGATCTCAGCAAGATCAGTAATGATTATATTTTCAGGTTTGATATCCCTATGAATAATCGGCGGGTTCAGCGTGTGCAGCTTATTAAGAGTCTTCGAAACACTGATTATAACATTTGTGAGCATCCACTCCGCCGCGTCATTCTCAGTCTTGATTCCATTAATGCCCGTCGAATCAAAGCTCACCTCAAGGACATTGTCCGGCAGCTCGCTTTCTGCAGCTGAGCCGCCCAGAGCCTCGCCACCTGTAGGTGCTGCGCCCGAATCGCCCGTGACATCTATAGCCACACTATTCGATGCCTTATCATCAACCGCCTTGCCCGAATCGCCCGTGACATCCGCCAAATACTCATCTCCGAAGAACTCCTCCAGCGTGCGTCCCTGCACAAACTCCTCAATAACCCAGAGACCGCCCTTTTCCTCAAGCACCTCATAAACCTTCGGAATGCCGTCTATGTCAGCCTCCTTCAGCCTCTTATATATCTCACTATCATACGCCTTCTTATTCTTCACAACATAAAGCGCATCATCAATCGTACACCTGGCAATCATCACCGAGCCATCACGCTTAAGACTCTTCACCAGCTTATAATTCGAATTTATATACTCCTTAACATTCACTGAAAATATGTCCCTTCAATTAAAATAACAATTGATATTATAAAGCCTGGCACATCTTTAGTAAACCCAAAATGGTTCTATGGTTCCGACAAAACGGCGCTATGATTCCTGCATAAATATGGGGATTTACTAATAAACTAATAATTATGGGGATTTACTAATATTTCAGAAGTTTCTTGCGATTTATTAGTATTTTCACCCCTTATTCCAAGGTAGCTTACTAATATTTCTTAAAACAAGCTGATTTTATTAGTAATTCGCCTTCATTATAACCCAGTTTAGTTTACATAATTCAAGAAATCTACAAATAAAATGAGCATATTAGCCATTTTATTAGTAAATACACTTATTTCATATTTAGGTACACAGCACCTTTTCCTTCATTATCTCTTTATAAAACTCACTTTGTTCATCAACTTCATGAATTTCAAACACATCTACTTTTTTATCTAATAAGATTCTTAATTCTTCAGCAAATGAAAAAATCATTGTCAATTTAAAATCATCACCACCATATACCAATAAATCCACATCGCTTTCTGCCCCCGCTTCATTCCTTGCATAAGAACCAAAAAGATACACTTCTTTTATGTTGTACTTATCAGCCAATGGTTTAACAACACATATTATATCAT
>JAEEJA010000014.1 GCA_016281605.1 Lachnospiraceae bacterium | reverse complement strand
TATATCAAAATCCGTTTTTTTTCAAGTAATTCTTAATAAATCCGTAACAATTTATTATTATCTGCTGACCCGAATCCGGCGCGCAAGACTCACAAGCGAGTCTTGACATTTATTCTCATTAGTACGGAAGAGTTTTCGTTATAAATCTATATATATAATAAATACATGTGATTACCGAAACAACAGAAACTATAATATTCCATTTCTTAATCTCTGTTCCCCTTATATATCTGCAAATAAAGGAATATATGATAAGCCCTATCCATAGAGGAGCACAGGCATTGTACTTTAGATAAGCATCTATATCAAGCTTAAGCAGACTGACACACCCTCTGGTAAGCCCACATCCGGGACATGGATAATGAAATACTGCATACACAGGACAGAAGGTATGAAAAAGAAATCCCATAATAACAAGGTAGAGTACCACAGCCCCTATCAGGCCGCGGTACTCTTTAATATCATCAATTATTCTTTTAAATATAATAACTATATGATTTTTCACCTTACTCATAAATGATTCACCTAAGTAATATCTAAAAATTATAATGAATTATAGGTATATGTATTATGCTCTGCCAAATCTGACATACCTATACCGGCAGCGAATGCAATTACCATGAGAATTACGTATAAAATAATACATATGACATATAAAATAAGCATTCCTCTGGCAAAATTCTTAAGATTTATATTTGTTTTTGCACCAAATGCATAAACGAACATAAGAATCAGTCCTGCACAAGGAACACAAGTAAACAATAACATATATCCCACATATCCCCATGGAGTGATAGGTGTTTCATCTACGTCTGAGTAGATATTTTTATTATAATTAGCTCCTGTATTGTTTTGATAAGTTGGATTCTGATATCCTTGATTTTGATATCCCTGGTTCGGACTCTGGTAACTACCGCCCTGTGAATTAGCATAACTCTGATTCGGATTAGCATTGTACCCTTGCGCTCCGGAGTACCCTTGATTATTTGCATAATTCTGGTTCTGATTATAATCTTGAGAATTTCCATATTCACTTGGATTAAGATCTGTATAGCTTGAATTCTCCTGATAAGAACCTGACTGGGTATTATCAAAGCCTGACTGACTTGACATATCATCCTGCACTAGATTGTCTGAACTTGAAACATTGAGTAGATCCGCTCCGCAATCAACGCAGAACATAGATCCATCCATATTTTCTTTACCGCAATTTGGACAAATCATCTTTGTTTTCCCTCACTTTCATTAGTTTTTCTTTGTTTTTTATTTTTTGGATATGCTTCCCTGCCTTATCAAATACATCATAAGGCTCTTTAAATTTAGGGCTGTAATCCATAAAATACCTGCTTTTTTTCACCTGCATATATAATCATCCCTTATACTCTTTTACTTCCGGGAAAAGCTCTGTCATGTATGGAAGAGTCTGAATCCAAAGACAGAAATCATGCCACTCTTTTAACTTATGTCCATGCCTTGCTCTAAACATCGCAATTGCATTTTCATAAGACATAGTACAGGTTCTCATCTGATGATAACTTTCCGGAAGAAGCTGAATAAGTGAATACCATAGAGTCTTATCTTTAGTCTCCATGTACTTTAGTCTGATATCCTCTAAAACCTTTATCATATCTTCCATTGCTTTAAGAGCTTCAGGTGTCAGATGATCATGACTGAAATCGTCCAATTCAAATGGTTTGGAGTGAATCTTATGCATGGTAGAGGTAGAGTTTGCAACGGTTCCAACCTTGTAAGTATCATACTCCTTCCACCAGTAAATAGGTGCTGTAATATCAACTGAAATAAATATCTGACGTATAAACTTTCTATGATCATTTCCGGCTGTGCAAAGTCTCTTGGCAAGATCAAGATCCTTTTCACCAAGCACATACTCTCCTTCGGAATTCACTTCACTATCTGAGCGTTCCCAACTGTTAAGTGGATTTCTTGCACCTCTCATTGCATTTTTAAGATTCATAACGTCAGTATGGTTAAAACTTATCATTTTCCCTCCGTGCAAAAGCTTTTATATATATTATTAGTTTTCGAAATCTACATAAACATAATAACCTCTCTCATTATGTTCAATTTTTTTAACTACGCCTTCTCTTGACTTTATACGATCGTTTACCTTATAGCAACCCGACATCGCCACTGCAGGCTCTATGATATACGAATAATTAAGGGCTGTCTTTTTTTCACTTACATGTACTGTATCTCCTTCTTTAACAAGCCCTTCTCTTTCCATCTTAAACTTTATGTTTATCATAAGTACCTCTTTTCACATTATGCGGGTCATAACAATTATTACTATAATCATAAAAATTAAAAATACAATCGCTGAGGATAGTATCCTCGAACCCGAAGGCAGTTCTACAGCCTCCTGACCATTCACCTCACCGGTGTTCTCTTTATTGATAGCTGTCAGAAAATGCATATAATTCATATTTTCAGGCTCAAACTCATAAGCCATCCTAGCATACTCTGAGGCTTCACTCTTATTTCCTTCTCCAAGGTAAGCATGAGCCATGAGATAATACCACAAGGCAGGTCTCTTATCCATAACCTCCATGAGTGATATCGCCTGATCGTAATACCTGTGTCGTATGAGATTTTCAGCAGCTTTAAGATGTGTTACCGTAGATACATCCTTTATGGAAAGGTATTCTGACTCAGACACCTTAAAATCTCCGAACACATTCCCATAATTCCCATGAGAAAAACCATCTATACGATGCTTGTTAATCTTATAATATGCCTCCTGCAGTTTAACAAACTCTTGCCTTGCATACTCTGCATTGGGATTATTTATATTTGAATCAGGATGATACTTAAGACAAAGCCTCTTATACGCCTTTTCGATATCATCTACCGAAGCACTTTTAGAAACCCCAAGAACTTTGTAAGGATCAATCTCTTTAGTCATATCTATAACCTTTATCAACTTTTACGAGTAAATTCATGTTTACATCTCGGGCAGGTAATCATTATCTTACCTTTTCCTCTCGGAACACGGATTTTTACACCGCAACCGGGACACTTGAATATATGATTTTTCTTTCTGTCTTTAGCTTTTTTTACATTTCCACCCAAAAATCCCTTTACACTATTATGTATACTAAGATACTTTTCGTTCTCTGCATACCTTTTATAATGATTTTTGGAAAATATCCTGTAATAAGAAAAACCAAGTATCAGTATAGCCACTCCAAAAAATATAAGTATAGCTATTGAATTCCTGGTAATCATGCCAATTATCATAAGGAGCATAGCAAAAACCATGAGGAAATTAGATAAGTGATCCGCTCCGTATCGACCCTGCATGAATTTCATAAATTTCTTTTTCAAGAGACTTCATCCTTTCAACAGTTACTATATATAGTTATCCACTACCTTGATAATGGATAAATCTGGTTTTAACAAAACATCTGTTATTGTAACATAAAATCATAATTAAAAGCAACTGTAAACATCAAAACTATCAGGCCAAGCCCTGCATATGAGAAGAATTCCGTGTTTTTGGGCATGGATTACAGCCTGCTTGGTAGGTAACGACTTTGATATAAGCACTTTTAAACCCACTTTATAAAGCTTTTCAATCATATCTGCAGGCACTCTTCCTGATGTAAATAATACCGGCACAGTAAAGTCTTCCTTATGCATGAAGTAATACCCTATAGCTTTATCGACAGCATTATGGCGACTTATATCCTCAGCCTGAAAGCAAATCTTATCCTTCTCAAAAAGCAGTACACTGTGAGTGGCTCCTGTCCTTTTATGTAGTTCCCCTGCTTCTTTAAATATGTCGGCAATATTAAAAATCATAGAATCCATAGATTTAACGTATCTTGTAATACAAGCAGAATTACTTAGGTTTTCATCATCCGGCTTCACCTCTTCAACTTCTACATAAATACTTACTTCATCTTCTTTTTCCTTCCCGTACTTAAAGCTTTTTACCTGCTCTGTTTTTTTTAATATTCCCTTGCAATGTAAGTATCCGTAAATCAATTCCTGTAGATTTTCATTGGTACAGGTTATCCGTCCTTCATATTCGCTATTTATCAGGAGATTTACATAATATTCATCCGGTAAGCAGCTTTTTTCGTTTTTCCTGCTGTTATCTCTGCAAACTCTTAGCATGTCAAAATCCATCATCCGTCCTCTTCTCCCTTTAACACCTTTATAGCATGAGGAAGTACCGGTATAATTAACTCTAAACACTCTTTAACTGCCTTCGGACTTCCAGGCAGATTTATAATCAGTGTCTGTTTCCTTATGACAGCAGCTGCCCTACTTAGCATAGCTCTTTTAGTAATAGTCATACTGTAGCTTCTTATGGCTTCACTGATTCCGGGAACTACCCTTTCTGCAACTCTCATAGTAGCCTCAGGAGTTCTGTCTCGAAGAGAAACTCCTGTACCTCCGGTTGTGAATATAATATCCGGCTTTTGATTATCAGTAATACTTATAAGCTCATTGTAAATAACTTCTTCTTCATCAGGTACTATGATTTGCTTAATTACTATATATCCGGATTCACTTATAATATCACAAATAGCAGGTCCACTCTCATCCACTCTTTCATTGTTATAGGACCTGTCACTTACAGTAATTATTGCAGCCTTAAAGACCATTTCCTCTGAGTTTATCATAATAGAATCTCCCTTCCTAAGCACTCCGCCTTTTAAAACTTTTGCAAATACACCTTCAGTTGGCATAATGCACTTTCCCGTATGCTTAGCTATATTACAATCCGTATGACACTCTTTTCCAATCTGAGTGATTTCTAATAAAACCTCTTCACATTTTAATTTAGAACCTATGGAAAGGCTCTTAAAATCCAATCCTGACACGAGCAGATTTTCACCGAAAGCACCTGCTTCAAGCTTAAAATTACCGTTTATACTTTTTTCAAACTCACGTACCCTTTCATAAGAAAGCAAGCTAACCTGCCTTTCTGTACCTCCATGACAATCACCCTCTATACCATGGTTTTCTATTAGTTTCACTTCGTCGCACGCCTGCTTAGCAATTCCCTTTTTATCAGAAGTACAGACTGCTTTTATTATACCTTGCTCCACACTAACCTCCAATCTCATTCATATTTCTTTTTTCTTGTTCTTCAAAATCTCTCCCACCTAAAAATCCATGTTTTAAGGGTTTTCTTAAGATTTCTTCTTTTATTTTACTCTTTACTTCTTCATCAGAGGCGCCCCCTCTTATTAATTCTTTAAGATTAAGTCCCGGAGGATAATAAAGACAGGTCTTTAATCTTCCGTCTGATGTAAGTCTTAATCTGTTGCAACGGTCACAAAACGAATCCGATAAAGGGCTTATAAATCCGATTTTTCCTTTAAAGCCCTGTAATTTATATACTCTTGCAGGGGCATGTAGAGTTTCTTTAAAAGACCCTGTGACACCATTATTATCTGCATCTTTACTGTCATGACTATCGGAATCCGAAAAATCAAGAATTTTATAATTCTTACCAAGCTTATCTATGATTTCTTCAGATCTAATTCCATTATACTTCTGAGCAATACCCATAGGCATAAGCTCTATAAATCTGACTTCGACAGGCTCCTCCTTGGCAAGCAATGCTATACTTTCATACTCCGAATCATTTACACCACGAAGAAGAACAGTATTTACCTTCACATTAAATCCGTAAGATACGCACTTTTTCAATGCATTCATAACCTTATCAAGTCCATCAAACCCGGTAATCTTATAGAAATTTTCTTTATTTAGTGTATCAAGACTTATATTTATGTTTCTAAGACGGGTTTTATAAAGCTCTTCTAAGCTTTCTTCCAAAAGAATGGCATTGGTGGTTAGACCAAGGGATTCAATAGAATCCATGTCGGATAACTCATGGATTAGATACATGATATTTTTTCTAACCAGTGGCTCCCCACCTGTCAGCCTCACCTTTTTAACTCCCATAGAAGTAAAGATGCGAGTAAGCCTTATAATCTCTTCTAAAGTAAGTATTTCTGAATGATTTATGGATTTTATCCCCTCTTTTGGCATGCAGTACTTACATCGCAAATTACACTTATCCGTAAGGGAAATCCTTAGGTATTCTAATTCTCTTCCGTAATTATCCTTCATAATTAAATTCCTATTTCCCGAAAAACATAAGCTTTTCCGGTCTTATACGCAATCCAAAAACAGAATTTCTTATATCATCTTCATTTTCATCATAAAGATCCTTTTCTATCTCCCATGTTAACAGTGAGTTTTCGGATTTCACAGTATTATCTATGTTTCTAAAGCATATTATAACAGAAAATGTATCCTCTATTATTCTCTCCTGCCTGCAACTGATAATATTATCACCCTTTTTAAACTCCTTACCTAAGTACTCAAAGTAATGAGCTCTGTAACCGATATAAAGAGTCTCTTTCGGAATCAAAATATCCTTTAAGTAAATCGAAACTCCCCAGTCAGTTGCCATAATTTTATCATTTTTAATAATCACTGAAGAATTATTTTTACATCCCGTCAGCCTAGAGGACGCAAGATTTTTAGGTGCATCAAAAAAATCATGCTTTTCCTGTATATCTATAAGTTCACCCTCATCCATAACAGCTATTCTTGATGCTAATCTGTAAACCTCGTTTCTATCATGAGAAACAAATACCACAGGACCTTTAAAGACCTGTGTAATATCAAGTATTTCATGCTCTAAACGAGTACTCAGATAATTATCCAAGGCAGAAAATGGTTCATCAAAAAGCAGAACTTCCGGCTTAACTGCAAGCATGCGAGCCAGAGCTGTTCTTTGACTCTCACCACCTGATATTTCTCCGGGATAACTATCCCATACATCCTGAAGGCAGAAGCGCTCCTTAAATCCACAAGCATACTCCTTATCAGACGCAGCCAGAAGTATATTTTCCTTAACTGTCATCTTTGGAAACAATGCATAATCCTGAAAAAGGAAACCGATGTTTCTCATTTGTGGTTTTAGATTTATCTTTTTTTCAGAATCAAAAAGTACTTTTTCTCCAAGTACTATTCTTCCCCTATCAGGAGTTTCGATACCCGCTATACACTTTAATGTAAGGCTTTTTCCGCATCCGGAAGGTCCAAGCATGGCAAATATTTCATTTTCTGTTTCAAATGAAGATTTCAAATAAAAATCTCCTAATTGTTTTTCAATATTAACATAAAGTTTCATAAAATTTCACCGTAATAATTTCAGAAATTATATCTTATCTTTTTACAAATTTCTCTGTTATAAAATTCATTATAAAAAGAATTATAATTGAAAACACTGAAACAAAGCATACCCACTTCAACGCAAGACTTCTGTCTCCACTTTGCATAGCCGTATAAATAGCGATTGGCATGGTTTGAGTTCTTCCGGGTATATTGCCCGCTATCATTATGGTCGCTCCAAACTCTCCTAAGGCTCTCGCAAAGGATAAAACCGTAGCTGCAACTACTCCTGGCCAAGCTTCCGATATAATTATCTTTCTAAAGATTTTAAATTCAGAAAGCCCCAGTGTCATACCTGCATGAATCAGATTTTTATCAACCTGCTCAAAAGCACCTCTTAGGGTTCTGTACATAACAGGAAATGATATGATAACCGAAGCTATAACTGCTCCCTGCCATGTAAATATTACATTAATTCCCATCTTTAAAAGCACTTTTCCAAGACTTGAATTTTTGCCAAATATTATTAAGAGTATAAATCCAACAACAGTTGGAGGAAGCACCAGCGGAAGACTAAAAAATCCATCCGCTAAGTGCTTTACTCTTGATTTAAAAGTTATGAATCCAGCAATGATTATCCCTAAAAAAAATGTAAAAATCGTAGCCATGCTTGCAACCTTAAGGGATATCCATAAGGGAGTCATGTCCATAAGCTCCTCCAATATTACTAATAGTTTTATACGTGAGTAAATCCGTACTTTTCAAACACCTTTAGCGCTTCCTGGCTTCCAAAGAACTCACTAACCTCATCTGCCTCAGTCTTATGCTCACTTCCCTTTAAAGCTGCTACCGGATAATAAACCTTATCACAGGTTCCTTCAGGAGCTTCGGCTACAATCTTTACCTTATCTGTAGTGTAAGCATCAGTTGCATATACAACACCACATGAAACCTCTCCTTCCTCAACCCACGTGAGGACAGCACGTACGTCTGTACCAAAATTAGCCTTCTTAGATACCTTATCCCATATTCCCATATTTTCAAATACAGTCTTTGCGTACTGACCTGCGGGAACGCTATCCGGATCGCCTAAACCTATAAGCGAAACATCTTTTCCGGTAACATCCTTAAAGTCACTTATTTTTTCATCACCCTCTGCAGGTGTTACCAGTACTATTTTATTTTCCAATAGCTTTTTTACATCATCTTTCTCTACAAATCCGCCTTCTGTAAGAGCATCCATCTGTGTAGTAGCAGCAGAGAAAAAAACATCGGCAGGTGCACCCTCTTCGATTTGCGCCTGAAGTGCTCCTGAACTTTGATATGAAAAAGTAAGCTTTATGTCTTCGTGCTCTTTTTCATACATTTCCTTCAACTCATTGCATGCGTCAGTTAGAGATGCTGCAGCGAGTATTATAAGCTCGGTTTTACTTTCTTTTTTCTCAGAACTTTTGCTTGAATCACTTGTGTTACCACATGCTGTATTAGCTATAGCAACTGCAATTATAAGCATACATACAGCACTGAATTTTAATAGTTTTTTATTAAATATTTTCATTATAATTTCCTTTTATAATGACCACTTTTGCCTCCACTCTTTTCTTCGAGTCTAATGTCTGATATTTCCATGGTTTTATCTATAGCCTTACACATATCATATACAGTTAGAAGAGCAACACTTACTCCTGTAAGAGCTTCCATTTCAGCTCCGGTTTTTCCTGTAAGCTTTACTTCGCATTCGCATGATATATACCCTTCCTCTTGATGAAAAGAAAAGTCTATGTTGATACCGGTTATAAGTAAAGCATGACACAGTGGAATAAGCTCCGGAGTACGCTTAACTGCCATTATTCCGGCTATTCTTGCTGTGCTTATAACATCTCCCTTAGGATTACTTTTCTCTCTTATAGCCAGGAATATATCTTTACTTACTTTTATTATTCCACTTGCTCTTGCCACTCTTATGCTTTCACTCTTTTCGGTTATATCAACCATAGATGCATTTCCATCTTCATCAATGTGTGACAGCCTATTCATATACATTTCCTCCGATGTAGTCCATTCCAAAAAAATCACTTACCAAAGCCGCAATTTGGAAAATGACACACTTCGCAATTTTGACAAAGTCCGCCTTCTCCGTAGGATACAAGGCTTTCGTGCGTTATGGTCTCTCCTGCCATAATACGTGGCAAGCAGAGATCGAATACAGTACGACGATTATACATAACGCAACCGGGAAGTCCAAGAATCACAGACCTTTTTCCTGCTTTTTCCACATAAGCTAAAAGAAACATAGCTCCCGGAAGAACAGGTGCGCCGTAGCTTATTATATTAGCTCCCGCATCCTTTATAGCTCCGGGTGTACAGTCATCCGGATCTACGCTCATACCTCCGCTGCAGAGGATTATATCCACGCCCTTATCTAACTGCTTACATATGGCATCAGTAATTTTTTCTTTATCATCAGGAAGTATAACCTGCTCTCTAAATTCAGTAGGATATTCATCCATCTTGCTCTTTAGTACAGGGCCAAATGCATCCTTTATAAGACCTTTGTATACTTCATTTCCGGTAGTTATGATACTGTAAGTCATCTTCTTAAATTCTTTTATGGAAAACAAAGGTTCAACTCCTACAAGAGCGCTTACCTTTTCAAGCTTTTCTTTTTCAATAACCAAAGGTATTATTCTCGTTCCTGCAAGACGCTGTCCCTTTTCTACTCTTTGATTACCATGTATGGTTGCAATCATCATCTCTCCAAAGCTGTTTACCTCTTTTAATCGCTTTGAATCAACTTTAAAAAGCCCGCGTACCCCTGCCTTAATCTCTATCTTTCCTTCCGAGGGCTTAGTGCATATAAAGTCTTTTGAATCTCCTACAGAGATTTTCTTTAAGATTTCTGCTGCTTCGTCCTCATGAAGCATATTTTCATCATTCTCCCATACATAGAGACTTTCCTTTCCGACAGAAAGAAGTACGGGGATATCCTCTTCTTTTATAATATGTCCTTTTTTATAAACCGCTCCCTTTTCCTTACCTGGTATAATCCTGGTTATATCATGGCAAATCACATGTCCGACAGCCTCAGTGGTCTTAATTAATTTCATTTATATTTCCTCTTGTAATCCAAAATAATCTTCTAAACATGAAAAAATCCCCTCTATGTCACCTGTCCCAAATATAGGACACTCAACATCATCAGGAGATAAGCAGTCGGTTACTACACATATCAGTTTACTGCTGTCGCATACGCTTTTTTCGTAAATCTCTTTTCTTACTATCTCAATCTTAGGATAATCAGAATTCTTAAAGCCTTCAAGTATAATCACCTGAGGAGATGCTTTAGATAATTTCATCATATCTATCAATGCTTCATAATCATCATGAGAAGCAGAAAAGACAGCATAGCGTGTATCACTTGTAACAGCAGTTATACAGGCACCTGCGGATGCGAATCTGTAGGTATCAGTGCCCACTGCATCCTCTATAGTATCATGCCCGTCATGTTTTAGTACACCAACCGTCATACCTCTAGATATGTACTCATTTATTATTTTTTCTATGAGTCCGGTTTTTCCTGTATTTTTATATCCGCTCACACAAAAAACAATAGGAAAAACAGCTTTCATATATTCATCCTTTGTATTTATATTTTTTACTGTTTTTTTATCAAAGCATGAGAACTTTAAACTTATGAATTTGGTTCTTACACTTTTAAATATATTAAATAAACGATAGCTCTTTTCCGTAATAAGCTTTTCAATCACGGGAAGACACTTTTTACTGTATATAGCGCAAAGCGGTTGCAGGTGATCTTCATCTGCAATCACATAACAATCATAATCAGATGATATGAATTCTGACATGTAAGATACAAGCTCTTTGGTTATAAAAGGCATATCTATAGCACATATAAAAACATATTCATTTTTAGCGCTCTTAAGGACCTGTCTGATACCCTCTATGGGGCCAATGCTATCATGTTCATCATAAACTGTTACTTTACTAAAGCTCTCATATAAGCCTTTTTTAGACGCAGAAACAAGGAGATCCTTAAAATCTCCCATTTCCTCTGTTAATCTTTTAATATATGTTTCGTTATTTATTTTTAACAAAGCCTTATCCTTTCCCATTCGGCTACTCTTACCACCTGTAAGTATACCAATGGAAAGCTTGTCAAATATTGATTCCTGCACCTTAAGCTCCTTACTGTTTTATATATAATACTCTTACCTTATCTCCCTTTTTCAGTGTTCTTCCGGCTTCTAAATCCACATAGCAATTACATGATTTAAGATTTGATATAACACAAGCTCTGTTTTCTTTAGTTCTTAACCACACTCCACCTTCATCTATAAAAGCTCTTAAGAATCTTCTATGTTTATTTTTCTTTTCATAATCATTATGAATTATAGCCTCTGTATATGTAGTCCCATATTCAGGACAGCATGTAATGTAAGCAATTATTTCCCATATATAATAATCAAAATTTACAAGAGCTGCATAAGGATTTCCGGATAATGACAATATAACCTTGCCATGCTTTATGCTTCCTATAGTAGGAGTTCCCGGCTGTATATCTGCTCTGTAAAAAATCTTTTCTGCTTCTATCATATCAAGTGCTTCATGCAAAAGATCCTTCTTTCCAACAGAAACTCCTCCGGTAGTAATCACTATATCAGCGTACGCTAAACTTTCTTTAAGCATGCGAGTAAGCTCTTCTATATCATCTTTACATCTAAATTGCCTTACTTTAAGCCCCTCTCTTTTAAGAATTGCCTTTATCATATAAGAAATATTATTATATATTTTTCCCTTTTGTCTTTTTTCTCCCGGTTCTAAAAGCTCAGAGCCTGTAGAGATAATATCGATTTTGGGTTTTACAGTGCAGTCTACACTATCTATCCCAAGCTCTGCCAAAAGTCCGATATGAGTTCTTAAAAGGCGGGTCCCCTTCTCTAGAATCTTTTCTCCTTCTTTTATATCTTCCCCTACAGGACTTACATTTGTTCCCTTTTTTAATTCTTTACTGATTTTTACTTCTTCAGCCCCGTAATCAGTATCCTCCTGCATGACTACAGTGTCGTAACCATCGGGAATATAGGCTCCTGTCATAACCCGAACAGCACTTCCTTTTTCGAAAACAAATTCTTTATAGTCTCCGGCAAGAAGCTCTCCCTTTACACTAAGTACCTTAGGGTTACTTTTAGAAGCTCCTGCTATGTCTTTTGCGCACACTGCATAGCCATCCATAGCAGACCTGTTAAAGTCAGGTACCGGATAGTCTGCATATATATCCTCTGCCAGTACTCTAAAGTATGCTTCATCTAAGTCAACCTTCTCTATATCCTTTATAACAGAAGCACTTTTTAATAGATTTTCCAGAGCTTTCTCTATTGAAATTCCTGTGATACTCTCTTTATTATTCATATTAGTTTGTATCTCCTTATACCGAAAAGAAAGCTTTATTAATAATCACGGGTAGATACATCTGCAAGATTTTTAACTCAGTCGGAGAAATCCCCCACCTCTAAGCGTAGCATAGGTGGGAGTTATAACAAGCTTCACTCAGTCGGGGTTCAAGCTCCTGACTGCAAGAGTTGCTTCGCAACTCTACAAAAGCTCCGCGAGTGATGCGAATAGTTAGCTTTGCTAACTATTGGATTCGGATAGGTAAATGTCAGCTAAATGCAGCCAAGAGATGTAAAACATCTCTTT
>JAEEJA010000013.1 GCA_016281605.1 Lachnospiraceae bacterium | reverse complement strand
CAAAAGCTCCGCGAGTGATGCGAATAGTTAGCTTTGCTAACTATTGGATTCGGATAGGTAAATGTCTGCTAAATGCAGCCAAGAGATGTAAAACATCTCTTTGAATCACGGCGCGAAAAGACTCGCAAGCGAGTCTTGACAGTAAGTAGGGTGAGACTTTCTCCTTCCTACTTGATTTTGATTGGAGAGTATAGTGAATAAGATTAATTATCAAAAGGAATTGGATAAAATATTAGAAAGCATAAAACAGGATAATAAGCAAAAAAAGTTAGCACTTCATGTCTGTTGTGCGCCATGCAGCAGCTATTGCTTAACCTACCTTACTGAGTATTTTGATATTACATGTATATATTATAATCCTAATATCAGTCCTAAAGAAGAATTCGATAAAAGATATGATGAGCTTTTAAGATTCAGTAATGAAATGAAAAAGATAAATAATATAGAAGTTAAAGAAGGAACATATGATAATGATAGATTCAATGAGCTTATCAGAGGTTTAGAAGATTTACCGGAGGGTGGAAAAAGATGTCACTTATGTTATCGTATGCGCTTAGAGTATACTGCAAAGTATGCAAAAGACAATGGGTTTGATTTCTTTACAACAACTTTGTCGCTAAGTCCTTATAAAGATGCAGAAGTATTGAATCGAATTGGTAAAGAGTTATCCGATAAATATGATATTGCCTATCTATACTCTGATTTTAAAAAGAAAAATGGATATAAAAGGTCTATTGAATTATCTAAGGAATATAATTTGTACAGACAGGATTTTTGCGGATGTATATATAGTCATAGGCATGATTTGAAGTTGCATTGAAAAATATATATTTTTTATAGTATGTTGACAATAAACACTTATAATTGCTATAATTAAAAAGCTTGCGATTTTTTGAAAAAAGATTAGAAAAGGGAGATTTTTATTATGTCTGCTGAAAATGCAAAGGAAGAAGTAATTTCCAGAAATTTTATTGAAAATGAGATAGATAAGGATTTAAAGAATGGGCGCTATGATCATGTTATTACCAGATTTCCACCGGAACCTAACGGATATCTTCATATAGGTCATGCTAAATCTATAGTTCTTAATACGGGACTTGCAAAGGAGTACAACGGTAATTTTAATTTAAGATTTGATGATACTAATCCAACCAAGGAAGATGTGGAATATGTTAATTCTATATTAGAGGATGTAGCTTGGATTGCAGGAGATATTGACAGAGAGAGAGTTTTCTTTGCATCTGATTATTTTGATAAGATGTATGAGAAGGCTGAACTTCTTATACAGAAGGGACTTGCCTATGTATGTGATCTTTCAGCAGAAGAGATAAGAGAGTACAGAGGAACATTAAAGGAACCTGGAAAGAACAGTCCTTACAGAGACAGAAGCATAGAGGAAAATTTAGATCTTTTTCGACGTATGAAGGCAGGGGAGTTTGAAGATGGAACCCATGTCTTGAGAGCTAAGATTGATATGTCTTCTCCTAATATGAACATGAGGGATCCGGTTATATATAGAATTGCACATATGACACATCATAATACGGGTGATAAGTGGTGTATATATCCTATGTATGATTTTGCACATCCTTTAGAAGATGCCTTTGAAGGGGTAACTCACTCTATCTGTACACTGGAATTCGAGGATCACAGGCCCCTTTATGAGTGGGTTGTAAATAATACTGATTTTGAGAATCCTCCTCGTCAGATTGAATTCGCAAAGCTTTATTTAACCAATGTAATAACCGGAAAGCGTTATATAAAGAAGCTTGTAGAGGAAGGAATTGTAGATGGATGGGATGATCCAAGACTTGTATCAATAGCAGCTCTTAGGAGACGTGGATTTACACCGGAGTCAATACGAATGTTTATGAAGCTTTCAGGTGTGGCTAAAGCCAATGCTTCATCTGACTATGCTATGCTTGAATATTGTATAAGAGAAGATCTTAAACTTAAGCGTACTCGCGCTATGGCTGTTCTTAATCCACTTAAGCTGGTTATTACCAATTATCCGGAAAATGAGATTGAATATTTGGATGTAGATAACAATTTGGAAAATGAAGAGCTTGGAAAGCGTAAGGTTCCGTT
Source organism: Lachnospiraceae bacterium (assembly GCA_016281605.1). Lineage (GTDB taxonomy): Bacteria > Bacillota > Clostridia > Lachnospirales > Lachnospiraceae > JAEEJA01. The sequence continues at coordinate 14,733 of JAEEJA010000013.1, read as the reverse complement.
TGGCAGGGAATTGTACATAGAAAAAGAAGATTTCATGATAGAGCCACCTAAGAAATATAAGAGACTCTATCCTGATAATGAAGTCAGATTAATGAATGCTTATTTTGTTAAATGTACAGGATATGATACAGATGAAAATGGTGAGGTAACAACCGTTTACTGTACATATGACCCTGAAACAAAGAGCGGAAGTGGTTTTACGGGACGTAAGGTTAAGGGAACCATACATTGGGTTGCGGCCGAAACGGCTTATGATGCAGAGGTTAGACTTTATGAGAATCTTGTAGATGAAGAAAAGGGTGTTTATAATGAGGATGGAAGCATAAATCTCAATCCTGATTCACTTACCGTATTAACTGATTGTAAGCTTGAGCCTTCACTTGCTGAAGCCCTTCCCGGAGATTCATTCCAGTTTGTACGTAATGGTTACTTTAATGTTGATACAAAAGATTCAACTGATGAAAAGAAGGTATTTAACAGAATAGTTTCATTAAAGAGCTCTTACAAGCCGGGAAAGTGATAAATACTAAGTAAAGAGCAGAGATGTCTTTTTTAAAGGATATCTCTGCTTGTTGTTTTGTATATAATAAGATTATAGAGGAGAATAATGTGAGTAAGGTTATAGTTGGTATGTCCGGAGGAGTTGACAGTGCGGTAACTGCGTATCTATTAAAAGCAAAAGGATATGAAGTTATCGGTGTTATGCTTAAAACATGGATAAATGATGACGGGACTGATAGTCGTTGCTGTGAAATAGATGATGCCTCTCAAATAGCTGATGTTCTTGGGATTCCCTTTTATGCCGTAAACTGTATGATGGATTTTAAAAAGCAGGTAATAGATAAGTTTATGGATGATTACATTAATGCAAGAACGCCAAATCCATGTGTGGGATGCAACAGAAACATTAAATGGAAAAAGCTTATTGAGGCTGCAGATATGTATGGAGCAGAATATGTGGCAACCGGTCATTATGCTCATATAGTTAAGTTAGATAACGGAAGACTAAGTGTAAGTATGGCAAATTCTGCAAGTAAAGATCAGACTTACATGCTTTATCAGCTTTCTCAGGATGATTTAAAGAGGACGATCATGCCTCTTGGGGATTTAACAAAGGATGAGGTAAGAAAAATAGCTGAGATAGCTTCGCTTCCTGTTGCAGACAAGCCTGATTCTCAAGAGATATGTTTTATTCCGGATGGCGATTATGCAGGATATATAGAGGAGCATTTTGAAGGGACTATACCGGAAAAAGGCAATTTTATTAATCCGGAGGGAGATATACTGGGCACTCACGAAGGTATAATCCATTATACTATCGGTCAGAGGAAGGGGTTAAAAATTGCTTTTGGTAAAAGGGTATTTGTAAAGGAAATAAGGAATGAAACAAATGAAGTAGTGCTTTCTGATAACGAGTCACTTTATACGGATACAATTAAAGTAGAAAACCTTAATTTTCTGTCTGTTTCGGACATAGAATCAGGAGATGAAATTGAAGCAAAGGTTCGTATAAGATATCATCATAATCCGGAAAAAGCTATAATCAAACGTATAAATGAAAAAGAAGTATTGGTAAAATTCGAAAAACCTGTAAGAGCAGCAACCCCCGGACAGGCTGCGGTTTTTTATGATACAGAAAAAGATTATGTAATCGGCGGAGGTGAGATTGTATAATGAAAGGGAAAATAAAGTATTTTATACTATTGCATCTAATAATACTTTTATACTCTTTAAGTGCAATTTGTAGTAAGGCAGCAGGTACAAAGCCTTTTATGAGTATGGAATTTATTCTTTACTATGGTGCTGTAATTATACTTTTAGGTATATATGCTATCTGTTGGCAGCAGATTATAAAAAAGTTACCTTTAACCACAGCCTTTAGTAATAAAGCTGTAACTGTTGTGTGGGGAATTTTGTTTGGAATAATATTCTTTGCCGAAAAGATAAGTATTGGAAAGATTGTAGGTGCAATTCTGGTAATTGTAGGAGTTGTACTGTACTCATTGGCAGATAAAGATGATAGTCTTAATAGTAGCAGTTTGGATAATGATATTGATAATCAATAATGATTTTTTGAGGAAATAATAATGAATTCAAAAGTTTTATTTTATTCATGTTTTTTACTGATAGGTATATTTATCAGTGCCGTATCACAGGTTATGCTTAAGAAAGCCGCTCTTAAAAAATATGACAGTCCCATAAAAGAATATTTAAATCCGCTTGTTATAAGCGCATATGGTCTTTTTTTCTTTACTACTGTATTGTCAATTTTGGCTTATAAAGGGATTCCTCTTTCCATGGGACCTATACTTGAAGCGACAAGCTACATATATGTAACCATATTTGGAGTGAAAATATTCGGTGAGAAGATAAATAAACAAAAAATTATAGCGTTATTGTTTATATTTGCCGGAATATTTGTATATTCTTTACTCGGATAGAAAAAAAGTCTTTTTAAATATCTGATTTTATGGTATAGTTTCACGTGTTAGTATGTAAAAAGACTAATCATATAAAAAGGATGGAAATATTAATGGGAACGAGTACGATTGAAAAGTTATTTGGAAAAAATGTATTTAATGATGAGGTTATGAAGCAACGTCTTCCTAGGGATGTCTATAAATCATGGAAAAAGACCCTTGAAAACGGAGAGGATCTTAACTCAGATATCGCAAATGTTGTAGCTCATGCCATGAAGGAATGGGCTTTGGAAAATGGTGCGACACATTATACACATTGGTTTCAGCCTATGACAGGCGTTACTGCCGAGAAGCATGATTCGTTTATCAGTGCTGCTTCGGAATCCAGAGCAGTTCTTGAATTCAAAGGAAAAGAGCTTATAAAAGGAGAACCGGATGCATCCAGCTTTCCATCCGGAGGATTAAGAGCTACATTTGAAGCGAGAGGTTATACTGCATGGGACTGTACTTCTCCGGCCTTCTTAAAGGAAGATGCTGCGGGAGTTGTTCTTTGTATACCAACAGCTTTTTGCTCTTATACAGGTGAAGCACTGGATAAGAAAACTCCGTTGCTTAGATCTATGGAAGCCATCAATAAGCAGGCTTTAAGGATATTTAAGCTATTCGGACATGATGATGTAAAGAAGGTAAGCTGTTCTGTTGGTGCGGAACAGGAGTATTTTTTAGTTGACAGAGATAAGTATTTAAAGAGAAAAGATCTGGTTTTTACAGGACGTACACTATTTGGTGCCATGCCTCCTAAGGGTCAGGAGATGGATGATCATTACTTCGGAGCCATAAAAGAGAGAATTGCTTCATTTATGAAAGAGCTTAACGAAGAACTCTGGAAGCTGGGAATACTGGCTAAAACCCAGCACAACGAGGTTGCACCTGCCCAGCATGAGCTTGCTCCTATATATACAACTGCAAATATTGCAACAGATCACAACCAGATAATCATGGAGATGATGCAGAAGGTTGCAAAGAGACACAATCTTGAGTGTCTCTTAAATGAAAAGCCTTTCAAAGGAGTTAACGGATCAGGTAAGCATAATAACTGGTCTATAGTATCTGATACCGGTATAAATATGCTTGATCCGGGCAAAAAACCACACAGAAATAAGCTTTTCCACCTTGTATTGGCTGCTATTATAAAGGGTGTTGATGAGAATGCTGAAGTATTAAGACTATCTGCTTCTTGTCCTGGAAATGATCACAGATTAGGAGCCAATGAAGCACCACCGGCCATCATATCCATATTCTTAGGTGAACAGCTGGATGATATAGTAAATCAGATACTCGGAGGTGGCGTTTCATCCAGTATACATGGTAATGACCTGGATACAGGTGTTCATGTACTTCCTGTTATTTATACAGATGCTACAGACAGAAACCGTACATCACCTTTTGCATTTACCGGCAATAAGTTTGAATTCCGTATGGTTGGCTCATCCATGTCTATAGGCGATTGCAATATCGTACTGAATACTATTGTTGCAAGAGAATTTGAGATAATAGCTGACAGACTTGAAAAGGCTGAAGATTTTGATACAGAGCTTGATGAAATTATAAAGAGTTATTTGGAAGATCATAAGAGAGTTATCTTTAATGGTGACGGTTACTCTGATGAGTGGGTAATTGAAGCCGAAAGACGTGGCCTTCCTAATATTAAGACTATGGTAGAAGCTATACCTTATTATACTTCTGAGAAAAACATAGATCTTTTTAAGAGTCAGGGAGTATTATCTGAGACAGAGTTAGAAGCCAGGGCTGAAATACTTTATGAAAATTACTCAAAGGTTATAAACATTGAAGCTAAAACTATGATTGACATGGCAACAAAGCAGTTTATACCTGCAGGCATAAAGTACACCAGAGAGCTTGCAAGCTCTATTAATTCTGTCAGAGAAGCTGTTCCGGAAGCTGATACATCTACTCAGGTTAACATACTTAAAGCGGTTTCCACTCTTCTTTCAGAAGCAGAAAATGCTTTAAATAATCTTAAAGAGCTTGATAAAGAAGCTGAAATAAAGGAAAATGGAAAAGAGAGGGCAATGTTCTTTAAAGAAAAGGTATTTCCGGCTATGGATGAACTCAGAAATCCAATAGATGAGCTTGAGATGCTGGTTGATAAGAAGGACTGGCCTGTACCATCATATGGAGATTTACTGTTTGAAGTATAAACCAACTTACGAGGTAAAAATATGGATTTATTGAGCGTATTGAAGCTTCTGGGTGGTATCGGACTTTTTATATTCGGAGTATCCCAGATGAGTTCTTTTATGGAGAAGCTTGCCGGTTCAGGACTTGAAAGAGTATTGGAAAAGGCTACAGTAAGTAAAACGAAAAATGAAGGAAAGTTAAAAGCATGGATATTCGGAGCGGGAGTTACAGCGATTTTACAAAGCTCAACTGCTACTTCAATTATGCTTGTGGGTTTTGTAAATGCAGGTATTATGGGAGTTACCCAGACCCTTCCGGTTGTATTTGGTGCCAATGTAGGAAGTACCATAACTTCTCAGATTCTAAGGCTTGGTGATATAAACAGTAAATTACCTATATTACAAATTTTAAAGCCTTCTGGTTTGGCTCCGATACTTGTAGGAATTGGTGCATTTACGATTATTCTTACCAAAAACAAAAAAGCTAAAGATATTGCCGGTGTTTTTTGCGGACTTGGTATGCTTTTTTACGGTATGATGCTGATGGAAGGTTTTTTTGAACTTCTAAAGGATAATGATAAGTTCAAATCATTTTTTGAGTATTTAAATAATCCTTTAATTGCGATTTTTGCAGGTATTATAATAACTGTGATACTCAGAAGTTCCAATCCATCTGTAGGTATACTACAGGCTTTATCTGTTACCGGGATTGTAACCTACTCTGTTGCCATTCCTATTATTGTCGGTCAGAATATCGGAAAATGTTCTTCCACAATTATCGGAAGTATAGGTTCAAACAAAAATTCTAAAAGAATTGTAGTCGGATACGTAGCATTTAATATCATAGGTGCGGTTGTATTAAGTGTATTTATGATTATTTTTCAGCATGCTGTAGGCTTTGGTTTTATGGATAATACAGTTAACAGAGGAGATATAGCCAATATACATCTTCTTTTTAATGTTTTAACCAGTGTTATCATGTTACCCTTATCATCTAAGATTTCTGATTTGTCCGCTAAGATAGTTGGTGTAAGCGGTAAAGATAAAGTTGATGAAGAATTTACAAAGCTCGACGATATGCTTCTAAATACACCTACCATTGCTCTTAATCAGTGTAAAGAGCTTATGATAAAGATGGGTGATCTCATCATGGAAAACTTTAAGCTCTCTACATCTATGCTTGAAGTTTTTGATGAAAAAAAGATTCCTATAATGGAAGAAAATGAAAGGTTTATAGATCGCTGCGAGACAGATCTTTCGTCCTATATAGTGCGTATTGACAGAAAGAGGCTTACTTCTGAAGATAAGCTTACGGTTTATGAGATATTAAACTCTATTGGTGACTATGAAAGAATGGGCGACTATTGTATGTATATATTTTATGTTGCCAAGAGTAAAAACGAACAAAAAATCAAGTTTTCCAAGGAAGGAAATAATGAACTAAAAACCGTTATTGATGCGGTTTCTTATACTTTGGAGATGACAACAAAGTCATTTAATGAGGATGATATTAACCTAAGTATCAGAGTTGAACCTCTCCTTGCAACAGTTAATGAGTTAAATGAGGTTATAAAGTCTCATCATGTACAAAGGTTGCAGGAAGGAAAGTGCTCTATAGAAGCAGGAATCTCATTTTTTGATCTTCTTAACAGCTTTGAACGTATATCTGCACATGCGTCTAATGTTTCTCTGCATGTAATAAAGAAAGTTAAAAATGACAGAGATTTCGATGAGATGCATGGTCATGCTCAGGATAAGCATAGTGAAGAGTATAAGGCACTTTATCATTATTACAAATATAAGTATATGGATAATATTACCTTAAATAAGGACTAATATAAACGGAGGAAAAAAAATGGCTGAATCAATGAAAGGTCTAAAAAGGACTGCTAGGTGTGCTGAGATCAACCTTGGCATGGAAGGACAAGAAGTTACAGTTATGGGATGGGTGCAAAAGAGCCGTAATAAAGGTGGTATAATCTTTGTTGACGTTCGTGACCGTTCTGGTCTTGTTCAGGTTATCTTTGATGAAAGTGTAACCCCTAAGGAAGTATTTGATAAGGCATATACACTTAGGAGTGAGTTTGTAATAGCTGTAACCGGAAAGGTAAATAAAAGAGCAGGAGCGGTTAATCCTAATTTAAAGACCGGAGAACTTGAAATAAACGCAGATGCACTTCGTATCCTGTCAGAGTCTGAGACACCTCCTTTCCCGATAGAAGAGGGAATTAAAACAGATGAACAGATAAGACTTAAGAACAGAACTCTTGACCTTAGGCGTCCTGAATTACAAAGAACACTTTTTATGAGAAGCAGGATATCCAATATAACAAGACAGTTTTTGGAGTCTGAAGGATTTTTAGAGATAGAGACACCTATACTTACAAAGTCTACTCCCGAGGGAGCCAGAGATTATCTCGTTCCATCAAGAGTACATAATGGTTCATTTTACGCACTTCCTCAGTCGCCTCAGCTTTTTAAGCAGCTTCTTATGTGTGCAGGTTATGACAGATATTTTCAAATAGCAAGGTGCTTCAGAGATGAAGACTTGAGAGCTGACAGACAACCTGAATTTACACAGATTGATATGGAGTTATCCTTTGTTGATGAGGACGATGTTATTGAAGTAAATGAAAGACTATTACAGAAACTTTTTAAAGAAGTTCTTGATATAGATGTGACCTTGCCTATAGAACGTATAACTTGGCAGGAGGCTATGGACAGATTTGGTTCCGATAAGCCTGATATGAGATTTGATATGGAATTAAAAAACATCACGGAAATTGTCAAGGATTGTGATTTTAAGGTGTTTACCGGTGCAATCGAAGCAGGTGGCTCAGTTAGAGCAATCAATGTCAAAGGTCAGGGTGATATGCCAAGAAAGAAGATTGATGCTCTTGTTGAAGAAGCCAAGGAAATAGGTGCTAAGGGACTGGCATATATACAGCTTAAGAGTGACGGAACCATAAAGTCATCATTTGCCAAGTTTTTAAATGAAGAATTACAGGGAAAGATAATTGAAGCAGTTTCCGGCCAAACAGGTGATTTACTTCTCTTTGCTGCAGATAAGGATAAGATTGTCTGGGATGTGCTTGGAACCCTTAGATTAAAGCTTGCAAAGCAGCTTGAGATGATAGATGAGGATGTATTCAGATTTGTTTGGATTACAGAATTTCCTCTTTTAGAGTGGTCCGATGAACAGGGAAGATATCTTGCTATGCATCATCCGTTCACCATGCCTATGGAAGAGGATTTACCTCTACTTGATACAGAGCCGGGTAAAGTTAGGGCTAAGGCTTATGATATAGTTCTTAACGGTAATGAGATTGGTGGAGGTTCGGTACGTATCCATCAGAATGATATACAGGAACGTATGTTTAAGGAGCTTGGTTTTACAGAAGAGAGAGCATGGGAAAACTTTGGTTTCCTCTTGAATTCCTTTAAGTATGGTGTTCCACCTCACGCAGGCCTTGCTTATGGACTTGACAGACTTGTTATGCTTATGAGTAAGTCAGAGTCTATACGTGATACAATTGCATTTCCTAAAGTAAAGGATGCTTCATGTATGCTTACAAAAGCACCGGATATTGTTGAAGAAGAACAACTAATGGAGCTTGGCATCGCTGTTTTGAATAATGAATCAGAAGAAAGTTAAATCGGAGATAGAGAGTACATGAAAAAAGAAACTTATGAAAATATTATGGATAAGCTTCGTAAGGATGATTTATCTTCATATATAGGTGCATTTACAAGTATTTTCGTATTTGTTATTGCTCTTATTTACATCATTCTTTTTGTTATGCAGTTTTTATTATCCGAAAATGGGTTTGGCTTTTATTTAAAAGATTTAAATATATTAAAGATTAATTATGTTTTAGTTCCTATGCTTGGATTTACTGCGGTTTCCATATATAGAAAGAAGGTAAATTCACCACGACCTTATGAGGTTTACGAATTCACTCCTCTTTATAAGAAATATATGAATCCGGCAAAGAGAAAGCAGGGTCAGTCATTTCCAAGCAGACATGTGTACTCAGCATTTGCTATAGGTATGGCTGTTTTATCAGTTTATTCATGGCTTGGAATAGTGGTTCTTATCATGGGAGCATGGATGGCTTTGTTTAGGGTTATCATGGGAGTCCATTTTCCGAGGGATGTTATAGCAGGAGCACTCATAGGAACAGCTCTTGGCATAGTTGGAAATATAATTATGCCTATAATTCTCAAATAATGTGATTTTGTTATTGATAAAAATATATAGAAAACAGTTATAGAAACTCTTGATTATAGATTCTAAAGATTTGAATGGAGGATAAAAATGACAGAAATGTACAACCATCATGTAATTGAAAAAAAATGGCAGAAGGTATGGGATGAGAAAAACCCTTTTAAAGCTGAGGATGATTACTCTAAGCCTAAGTTTTATGCTTTAGTGGAATTTCCTTATCCATCAGGACAGGGACTTCATGTTGGACATCCACGTCCTTATACAGCACTTGATATAGTTTCGAGAAAACGTCGTATGCAGGGTTATAATGTTTTATTTCCTATGGGTTGGGATGCTTTCGGACTTCCTACAGAGAACTATGCAATAAAGAATAAAATTCATCCAGCAGTAGTTACAAAAAATAACGTTGAAAGATTTAAAAACCAGCTTAAAAGTCTTGGTTATTCATTTGATTGGGAAAGAGAAGTTAATACTACAGATCCGGATTATTATAAATGGACACAGTGGATTTTCTTAAAGCTTTTTAAAGCAGGACTTGCTTATAAAAAAGAAATGCCTATTAACTGGTGTACATCCTGTAAGGTTGGACTTGCTAATGAAGAGGTTGTAAACGGCGTTTGTGAGCGCTGCGGTGGTGAGGTTGTACGTAAGGTAAAGAGTGAGTGGATGCTTAAGATAACCGAGTACGCAGACAAGCTTATAGATGGTCTTAATGATGTGGATTATATCGAAAGAGTTAAAACTCAGCAGAAGAACTGGATTGGAAGAAGTGAAGGTGCAGAGGTAGACTTTAAGTTAAAGCAGGTTGATGAAACATTAAGAGTATATACAACAAGACCTGATACACTTTTTGGAGCAACATACATGGTTGTATCTCCAGAACATCCTTTACTTGACAAATATAAAGATTTAATTGAAAACTTTGATGAAGTTGTCTCATATAGAGAAAAAGCTGCTCTTAAGTCTGATTTTGAAAGAACTGAGCTTGTTAAAGAAAAGACAGGTGTTTGTCTTAAGGGCATAAGTGCCATTAATCCTGTAAACGATAAGGAAATTCCTGTATGGATTTCAGATTATGTACTTATGTCTTACGGTACAGGTGCCATCATGGCAGTACCTGCTCATGATACAAGAGACTTTGAGTTTGCTCAGAAATTTAATCTTCCGATAATTCAAGTAGTAAAGAGCACTGAAGGAGAAGTTGATCTTACAAAAGAAGCATTTACAGATGTAGCTACCGGAACTATGGTTAACTCAGGATTTCTTGATGATTTATCTGTAGAGGATGCTAAAGAAAAGATTAAGAACTTCTTAGAAGAGAAGGGTATAGGTCATAGAAAGATTAATTATAAGCTTCGTGACTGGGTATTTTCACGTCAGAGATACTGGGGTGAACCTATTCCTATCATAGAATGTGAAAAATGTGGTTTTGTACCTCTTAAGGAAGAAGAGCTTCCATTACTTCTTCCTGAAGTAGAAAGCTATATGCCTACAGATAACGGGGAATCTCCACTTGCAGCTATAACAGACTGGGTAAATGTAAAATGTCCTTGTTGCGGAGGAGATGCAAAGCGCGAGACAGATACCATGCCACAGTGGGCAGGTTCTTCATGGTACTTCTTAAGATATACAGATCCTAAGAATACTGAGGCTCTCGCTTCTAAGGAAGCACTTAACTATTGGATGCCGGTTGATTGGTATAACGGAGGTATGGAGCATACCACACTTCATCTTCTTTATTCCAGATTTTGGCATAAGTTCCTTTATGATGAGAATTATGTTACAACACCTGAACCATATCAGAGACGTACTTCTCATGGCATGATACTCGGTGAGAACGGCGAGAAGATGTCTAAATCAAGAGGAAATGTTATTAATCCAGATGATATAGTAAATGATTATGGTGCAGATACACTGAGAACATATGAGATGTTTATAGGTGCATTTGACTTAGCTGTTTCATGGTCAGAAAATGGTGTAAAGGGATGTCGTAGATTCTTAGAGAGAGTTTGGAAACTTCAGGATTTAGTTGTTGATGGAGAAGAGTATTCAAAGGAAAATGAGACTAAGATGCATCAGACCATTAAGAAGGTTTCTTCTGACTTTGAATCCCTTAAGTTCAACACAGCAATTGCTGCTATGATGGAGCTTATCAATGTATTTTATAAGGCTGAGAAGTTAAATAAAGCTGAATATAAGACTCTTCTTATACTTTTAAATCCTGTTGCACCTCACATAACTGAAGAAATCTGGGAAAAACTCGGATGCGAAGGTTATGTATATGAGCAGACATGGCCTGAGTATGATGAAGAAAAGACAATTGAGTCAACTGTTGAAATTGCTGTTCAGATAAACGGTAAGATAAAAGGAACCATAAATATTGCTAAGGATGCAGCAAAAGAAGATGTATTAAATATAGCAAAAGAAGCTATTAGTTCTAAGCTTGAAGGAAAGAACATAATAAAAGAAATATATGTTCCGGGAAGAATTGTAAATATAGTAGCTAAATAATATTATTCAAGAAGGAATTGATAATGTCTGATTCAAAGCTTAAGAAAAAAAACAAATCAGTAAAAAAAAGTAAGAAAAACACAAAAGGGCGTCGCATAGTGCGTAACGCCCTTGTTTCCATTCTTTTTCTTGCATTTGCATTATTCATGTTCAATAAGTCAATTCATGTTCCAAAGACTAGTACAAATTCAAGGTTTATGAGGAGATTACCTAAGCTTAAGGAAAGATACAAGGACTTAAATGAGCTTTCTACAGTGGGTTCTTTTCCTCTTCCCGGTATGTCCGAAACCAATATGGATGGCAAAAAGTGTTCTTCTATGACTGTTCAGGGTATATGTACAACCGGTGATTACATACTCGTAACAGCATACTGCCGGGGTGAGATTTATATTAAAGATCTGGCAGGTCATGCATACAGACCTGATAATCTTTTTAGACTCGGTAGAGCTTATATGACAGAACATAAGGAGGATCATAGGTCAGTAATATATGTTATTGATAAGAAAACTCAAAATTATCTTACTACTCTTAATCTAAGCGATAAAAACCATGTTGGTGGAATTACTTATGACGGAAAATATGTATGGATAGCAAAGAGCTCAGATTATGAGCTTTCAGCTATCGATATTAATAGTATTAAAGCTGCAGTAAAGAAGCATAAAGATACTATAAATATAGATTATGATGTAAATGTACCATGTGACAGAATGGCTTCATTTGTTACATTTTACGATAATCGTTTATGGGTTGGTTACTGTAATGCCGATGAACAGGGTACGGGAGTGCTTGATGGTTTTAAAATAAGCTATAATGAAGAAGAGAATACCGTGGATCTTATCTCGTCAAAGGAAATATCCATACCATACAACGCAAATGGAGCGGTTTTTGCCAGAGTTGATGGAGATGTGTGCTTAGCAGTATCTATCTCCGGAGGAAGAGGTTCTAAGAAGGATAATAGGGATTCTAAGGTTTGTCTTTATGAAATTGATCTTAATAAAAACTATGATATAAAGGGCTTTAAGGATCATGGAAGGCTTATCATGCCGCCTCTTATGGAAGAATTATGTATAGACGGCTCTAATGTTTATTATATATTTGAGTCGGGAGGCTCTGCTTACAGCACAGTCGGAGCACATGCAACCTATGCGCCTGTAGATACGGTTTGTATAGGAGAAGCCAAGAAGCTCTTTTACTGGAAGGAAGCAGATTATATATCATCATTTGAAAGCTACAAATTAACCACTCCATCAGCCATATCAAGTGATGAAGAGGGTATGAATGTTCCGAATTATATATATGAATATGAAGATAGTACGGATGATAAAGAAGTTAGAATGCTTTACAATCCATACACTGCTGATATGGCCATAGATTTGGCAGGTGGTAATTATACACAGGGACTCGATGAAGACTTGTCGGATAAACTGTCATCTTATGGTTATATGCAGATTTACAACACTATGAGTTTTGGCGGATATCAATACGCAAACAGAAAGGATGAGCTTGGTTCTACCATTTATTACAGAGCTTTTGCTGATTCGATTATAGGGCTTAAGAAGGTTCATTACAATAAAAAGATAAGATTTGCTCTCATCGTTGTATTTAGTGGATCGGATATGTCTAATCTTGTGACTGATGCAGATAATGTGACTAAATCCCGTCCTACAACATACTCAGCAATAGGTTATCATAATTATCAGAGGTATATAAGTAATTATTTGCACTATAAATATGACTCTAATGGTGTAAATAAGGGACTTTCCAAGGTTGTTAATAAGTTTTTGGATATTACTAAGAATTATAAATTCCTTGTAAATAAGAAAAAAGTATCATTTAAAACAATCTTAAGTGACCTGGGTAAGGATGACAGTAAATACAGATTAATAGTTACAGGCTACGGTCTTGGCGGAACTATGGCAAATATACTTACTTCGACACATCTTACAGGTAAGTCAGGTTATGAGAAAAATGTGGTTTCTTATACCTTTGGAGCTACAGGATTCCTAGATGATGAAAGTAAATTCAATGATACTAATATATTTAACTTCCGTAATAATGACGATTGTGCCGATCTACTCTGTGGAAAGAACATAGGAAATGAAGTTGTTTTTACTCCTGATCTTTCGTTCAGAAGGTATTACTATAATGAATGTCCGTACTCAGGGCAGCCTGATGATTGGTGGCATCTCTACAAGAATAATATAAAAACAAATTACATATCTCATGATTATGAAACTTATAAAGAGATGGTACAGAGAGCGAGAGTCAGATTAAGCGATGTATATCCATATTCAACATCAGCAGTTAATCACTGGGAGAAGGCAGGATATCTTACTACAAACAGCTTTAGGAATTTTAAACATGATGTCGTTTCAGCGAACGGATATAAGATAAAATCTGGTGTAAATGCAAACATCAATGTAATTGAAGGGGATGACATTGTAACAACTGAGGAAAAGGTTATTCCATATCAAAGTTCTCCGGTCTTTGGCTCGGATTACATAAGAGTTAATCCTTTTAAAGAAAATGATAATAAAAAGAAAAAAATAAAAAATGATTAAAAAACATCTCATGATGGGGGTTATATTAACCCCTTCATGAGATGTACTTTTACATATTTTTCTTTATCATTAAGTTCTAAAACGCATTCAGGTATGATTGGTATTATAAGCTCTTTTAATTTTCCGACCGGCTTACTTAACCTGACAGTAATACAAAAGTTAGCACCTGTATCGAAAATATCTGTAATACTACCGATTAATTTAAACTCAGGGAGAGGCTCGGATAAAATTTTACCTTCTTTATAATTATCACAATAACAAGGTGCATCTATCATATCAGCAATATAGAATTCATCATCCTCTAACGGGACTGCGTCGGCTCTGTCAATAAGAAGATTAAGCCCCTTATATTTTTCAATATCATTAATATGGTCGTATTCCTTAAATTTAAGAATTACCATATTCTTTACAAAAGAAATCACTTTGGGATGAACGGTGATTAGCTCACTTCCGGTGTCGATATAGCATTTTTTTAAATTTTTAAATCTATTCGCGTCGTCAGTAGTAGGATAAACCTTTACCTGTCCCTTTAAACCATGAGTATTTGCAATAACACCAACTCTGAAATGTTGTTCCATTTGTACCTCCATGAATAATAAGAATTAATAAAAATATATAGAAATTCTATTATAAACCTGTTATTTTTTCAACAGGTTTTCAACTCAGTCGGAGTTCAAGCTCCTGACTGCAAGAGTTGCTTCGCAACTCTACAAAAGCTCCGCGAGTGATGCGAATAGTTAGCTTTGCTAACTATTGGATTCGGATAGGTAAATGTCAGCTAAATGCAGCCAAGAGATGTAAAACATCTCTTT
>JAEEJA010000012.1 GCA_016281605.1 Lachnospiraceae bacterium | reverse complement strand
GAGGATTGTTGTGTTATTAATTACATCCTCGATAAGCTTTGTCAGATCAAATCTTTCAATACTCAAATCATTTCCGGTTTCTATCTGATTCAGGTTTATAAGCCTCATAACCAGCTCATTCATTTTTGTTGCTTCATCAGAAATAACATCGCAATAATAGTCCATTGTTTCCTGATCTTCTGCAACACCGGATTTCAAGCCTTCAGCATAGCCCTGTATAATAGCAAGTGGCGTTTTAAGCTCATGAGATACATGAGACAGAAATTCAGTTCTCATATCCTCTATCTGTTCTTTCTCTCGAAGGTTATTTGAGAGCTCAAGGTTAGCTGATTTTAGTTCAGTAATAGAATTCTCGAGCTTGTTTGAAAGCTCATTCATGCTTTCGCCCAGATCTCCGATCTCATCATTGGACGTAACTTCAACCTTAGAACTGAAGTCCATATCAGACATACGTCTGGCAACGCGTGACATCTCGATAATCGGCTTAGAAAACATATTGGTTACTATAAGCACGATAAGTATCTCAAATATAAGAAGCGCCAGAGAAACACTGGCAAACAGCTTTGTGGAAAATGAGATATTGTCGTGAACTGTTTCAACCGGTGTTCTAAGTACAAGAATAAACCCATTATCAAGTATACCTACGAGATCATAATAGTTTCCTGAGGTTTCAGTAGTTACTGTTTCGGGATTAACTGTATTTCTTATGACCTTGTATTTGTCATTGTTTTGCATCATTTCATCAACCTTATAATCCTCGATAAGCGATTTAAGGCCGGTGATAGTATTATCATTTAACTTAACAGATGAATAGACTCTGAAATTGTCAGGACTGATAGCATATATTGAAGCTCCGGTCTGGTTTTCTATATAACCGTCCAGACTAACTATCTCATCATTTTCCAGCTTTAGAATATTATCTGTATTCTGGAAAAATGTATTACATGACTTATATGTCTCGACAAGCATATTCTTAGTATGGGACACATAGAAACGTTCAATAAAATGATTACTCAGAGCCCATGAAATAAGGATTGTAAGAAGCGTTGTTACAAAAACGATTATAGCTATCTTAAACCTTATAGAATGCTTAAATCTTATTCTCATGAATCAACCTCAAATTTATATCCCACGGCTCTGATAGTTTTTATATAAGATCCTTTTTCACCAAGCTTTGCTCTCAGCTTTTTTACGTGTGTATCAATAGTTCTTGCATCACCGAAATAATCGTAATTCCAAACTCTGTTTAGTATATTATCACGGGTAAGAGCTCTTCCCTGATTTGTAAGGAAGTATTCCAGCAATTCAAACTCTTTAAATGAAAGCTCTATCTCCTGTCCATCAACAGTTACCTTATGAGCAACATTATCTATTACGATACCACCTGCAGAGATATTGTCATTAGAAGAATCTCCTTTAGTCCTTCTAAGAACAGCTTCTACTCTTGCAACAAGAATTTTAGGATTAAATGGCTTAGTGATATACTCATCTATTCCCATTTCAAAGCCTTTTAGCTCATCAACCTCAGTAGACTTTGCAGTAACCATAATGATCGGAACATCAGATGAACTTCTAATTTCGTGGCTGGCACTGTATCCATCCATTACCGGCATCATAACATCCATAATAATAAGGGCAATATCCTTATTATTTTCAAAGATATCACAAGCCTCTTTTCCGTCTCCGGCCTCAATGACCAGATAGCCGTTTTTCACAAGAAAGTCTCTTACGAGCTTTCTCATTCTCTCCTCATCATCTACCACAAGTATCTTGATGTCGTTCATATGTAACCTCCCATATCCTATAACAAAGAGTGTCGCTCGCGACACTCTACGCGCGAGGCGTGTGTTGCCAACGGCAACTATAAACCTTACACGCCGAGACGAATCCTTAGCGGAGCGTTTTTTGCTTTGTAGGAAACGCAGTTTCCTATAAAGCTAAAAAATATAAGACAGGTGACTTAACACCCGTCTTATATTATAAAACATTATTTAAAATATGTCGATGATTCATCCAAATCGTTTTATCTGGGATAATTATTCTCCATCAGTTGGTGAAGCATCTGTAGCAGAAGCATCTGTCATTGTAGTATTCTGGAACTCACCGTTGATTTTGATTCCATAGCTGTCACAGAGTCTCTTAAGCTCATCCTGATACATACCAAGATATGTTCTTGAATCCTCAATTGCCTGCTGAGCATCTGCAAGCTTGGAAGAATCTACTGCATTGATAGAATCTACTACGTACTGGATCGCATCTCTCTGATACTTTGCAGACTTTTCAAAAAGATCCTTAAGATTCTGAACATCAGCATTTGTATAGGTAAGAGCTGCAAGCTTCTCAAGATAAGCATCATATGCTGTAAGGGCATCATTTTCAAGCTGTCCCTTCCAGGTTTCTGAGTCTATATCGGCTCCATCTGCAAAGAAACCATTATAGATCTCAACTGCCTTATCTCTTTCTGCTGCAATACCCGGAAGATCCTCATTAACAAGCTTAACGATTTCTTCCTGTGAAGAAGCACCTGACTTAGCCTCCTCTGTTTTATCCTCTTTTTTACCACAGCCTATTACAGCGAGAGCCATAAGAACTGTCATAAAAAGAGCTACAAGTCTTTTTTTCATAATTTTTACCTCTCATTTTTGTCATTTACAACATCATCGATTTTATCATATATATTATTATGTGTCAAAAATCTTTGATACATATCAGGTCTCAGCTCTTTTGTCCTTTTTATAGCCTGCTCTCTACGCCACTCTTCAATCAGCTTATGATTTCCACTGAGAAGTATTTCAGGAACCTTCAGACCTTCATATTCCGGCGGTCTTGTATATTGCGGACATTCAAGCAGATCCTCATAAAATGTCTCATATATGGCACTGTCATCACTTCCAAGTACGCCCGGAATAAGTCTTGTGATAGCATCTATCATCATGATAGCCGGAAGCTCACCTCCGGTCAGCACAAAATCACCGATTGAAACCATTTCCGGATTTATTAGCTCTATAGCTCTTTCGTCTATACCTTCATAATGACCACATAAAAATACAAGATTCTCGCTTTGCGATAGCTCCTTGGCCATTTCCTGGTTAAATGTTTTTCCCTGCGGCGACATATATAATACTCTTGTGTTTTCCTTCGGGAGTCCTGACATTATATCCTTGTAGCATAGCCACACCGGTTCTATCTGCATAAGCATTCCGGATCCTCCACCGTAGATATAGTCATCTACATGTCTGGATTTATTCTGAGCATAGTCACGAATATCTACAGAATTAAGTTGTATCTGTCCTTTTTCAAGTGCTCTTCCGGTAATACTGTGACTAAGAGTACTGTCTATCATCTCCGGAAAAAGAGTCATCACATAATAATTCATATATTTACATACCCTTTATAAGCTTTACATACATAATTCCTTCATCCAGATCTACTTCTGATATGAACTCAGGAATATCAGGTATCATTTTTTCTGAGCCATCCTCTGCTTCTATTATAAAGATAACCTGATCAGCTTCATTTTCGATATAATCCTTTACTACTCCGATTTTTTTATCGGCTGACATAACAGTAAATCCGATAACATCAGCTAAAAAGTATTCTCCCTCCTCGAGCTCGATTGCATTTGCTCTATCCACATATAGCTCAGACCCTTTAAGTGGTTGTATATCATCAATTGAAGTATATTCATCAAAGCCAAGCACAGGCATATTCTTTTTATATTTACAGCTATTAACGTGAACAGGCTTCATTTCTCCTTTGATGCTTATATAAGCATCACGAAGGTCCTTAAATCTCATAAGGTCATCAGTTGTAGGATAAACACTTATCTCGCCCTTTACGCCATGTGGAGATGACAATACCCCTATTCTAAAATAATCTTCCATTTATATTCACCCAAAAATACATAAGCCGTGTATAAACACGGCTTATTATTATCTGATATCTACTATAACCTTCTTGTCTCCCTTTGAAGCAGCCGCCTTAACAACTGTTCTGATTGACTTAGCAATTCTTCCGCCCTTACCTATTACTTTTCCCATATCATCAGGAGCAACAGTGAGCTCTATGTTAATTGTACTATCGTCAGAAGTCTCATTTACTACGACGTCATCAGGATTATCGACAAGAGATTTTGCAATTATCTCTACTAACTCTTTCATCGAAACCTCCGGTCGTATTATTTCTGTATACCAGCCTGCTTAAGTAATCTTGCTACAGACTCTGTTGGCTGAGCACCATTTCCGATCCACTTCTTAGCTGCTTCTTCATCAACCTTGAAAAGAGAAGGCTCCTGATTTGGATCATATGTTCCGATTTCATCGATAACCTTTCCGTCTCTTGCATTTCTTGAGTCAGCTACAACTACTCTGTATACAGGGTGCTTCTTGTAACCAAGTCTTCTTAATCTGATTTTTACTGCCATTTTTATAATTCCTCCATAAAATAATTATTATATTAAAAACCAAAAGGCATATTAAAGCCGCCTCTTCGCTTTTTCTTACCCATCATACCTGAAAACTGTTTCATCATCTTACGTGACTGCTCAAACTGTTTCATAAATCTGTTTATTTCAGCTATATCCATACCACAGCCCTTAGCAATTCTCTGCTTACGGCTGACATTGATAAGATCCGGATTTGATCTTTCCTCATCAGTCATTGATTGAATAATAGCCTTCGGCTTCTTCATCGCATCATCGTCGATTTCAACCTTGCCGAGCTTTGAACCAAGACCGGGAATCATTTTCATTATATCGGACATGCTTCCCATTTTTTCCATCTGCTCCATCTGAGCAAGGAAATCGTTGAAATCAAAAGTAGCTTTCCTTAGCTTCTTTTCCATTTCAACAGCCTGTTCTTCATCAATGGCAGCCTGCGCCTTCTCGATAAGTGTTTCTACATCACCCATTCCGAGAATACGACTTGCCATTCTGTCGGGATAAAATGGTTCAAGACTGTCAAGCTTCTCGCCCATACCGGCGTACATAATCGGCTTACCGGTTACGGCTTTTATCGAAAGTGCCGCACCACCTCGTGTATCACCATCGAGCTTTGTAAGTACAACTCCATCAATACCGATTTCATCGTTAAATGTAGTTGCAACATTTACGGCATCCTGACCTGTCATGGAATCGACTGTCAGAAGTGTATATGTAACATCAACCTCTCGTTTAATAGCCTTAAGCTCTTCCATCATATCTTCATCGATATGAAGACGTCCGGCTGTATCAATAAAAACAAGGTTGATATTATTCTGATTAGCATACTTAAGCGCTTCTTTAACTATCTCAACAGGCTTATGATCTGTACCCATCTCGAAAACAGGAACACCTACTTTTTCACCGTTGATCTTTAACTGATCAATAGCTGCGGGTCTATAGATATCACAGGCAACAAGAAGTGCCTTCTTACCTTTGTTTTTAAACTGTCCTGCGAGCTTTGCAACGGATGTTGTTTTACCGGCACCCTGAAGACCGCACATCATTATGATGGTTATTTCATTACTTGGAAGAAGCTTCAGTTCAACTATATCTGAACCCATAAGGCTTACAAGCTCATCCTTAACTATCTTAATAACCATCTGTCCCGGATTAAGACCCTTCATTACATCTTCACCGATAGCCTTATCCGTAACACTATTTACAAAATTCTTAACAACCTTGAAGTTAACATCAGCCTCAAGAAGTGCTCTCTTAACTTCCTTCATAGCCTCCTTAACATCTGCTTCGTCAAGTCGGCCTTTGCTTCTAAGCTTTTTAAATACGCCTTGAAGCTTATCACTTAAGCTGTCAAATGCCATACGATTTCTCCTGTTTAAAAATCATCAAATACTTCATCTGATAATTCGGCAATTTTTCCTATATAATCTGATATAGCTTTTTTATCCTTACTGTTTATATCAGACTTATTTATATACTCTTTAGCAGAAGCAATCAGCTCTGCAACTTCCTTGTTCTTATTCCTTGCTTCTGAAAATCTTTTCACAAGTCCGAGCCTTTTCTCATACCCTTCAAGCTTTTGATTGATCCTTCTTATAAGATCAAAAGCTGCCTGTCTGGAACATCCGAACTCATCTGCCAGCTCAGAATAAGACATATCATCAAACACGGAAGCACTAAATACATCTCTTTGATGCTCATTTAGCAGCTCTCCATAAAAATCAAAAAGTAACGATTGTCTGACTCTTTCATCCATAATTCGAGAATAAATCTCCTTTACACTCGGATTATAATATCAGACAAGAAAACACGTGTCAAGTGTTTTTTCTTGACACGTGCAAATAACCTACATTTTACTATCATTTATTGCTATTATCTTTATGTTTATCTCTATCAATTTTTCTCAGTGTATTGGTGTATTCAACTATATCTGATGTTTCGATAGTATAAACACTTTTTTCAGCCGGTTTTTCAAGTAATCCGAGAACTTTATCATAGCAATAAATAAAGTAATTAACACTATGACTTATGAGATTCATTCTTTCACTTATATCTGATGCTTCCATGATTGAAACAAAACCACTGAATTCATCCGCTGCATGGTTTGTTGCGTTTCTGACATCACCGATATTGTAATATGAAAACAGCAGATCCTTCAGGGCATTTATGTCCTTACATAGAGTGTGTGCTGTAATGATTTCCTCTGATTTATTTTCAAGCTCTTTTACTCTGAGTGTTGCATAATCAAGCTGATATGATTTCGCGTCATCCTTGCGAATTACTCTTCCTCTGCCATAGAACTTAACATAGTAATGAGATACATCATCAAGCTTATATTTTTCATGCAGCTTAAAATTATAATAGATCTGACCGAGCTTCTTTATTACCTCTTCTCTATTTTCCTCGGAATTACAGTAATAATAAATACCTTTA
The DNA here is from genome assembly GCA_016281605.1 of Lachnospiraceae bacterium. Lineage (GTDB taxonomy): Bacteria > Bacillota > Clostridia > Lachnospirales > Lachnospiraceae > JAEEJA01. Next base: position 7,338 of record JAEEJA010000012.1, on the reverse strand, counting down.
TTAACAAAATCACGAGGAGCTCTGGATTCAATAAGCGTAAGTGTCTGCTGCCAGAAGCCCTTTTTATATGCCCATTTAACAAGATCGATAAACTCCAGTCTGTCACCGGATAAAAGTGGTCCAAAATCCTGCTTGAGTCCTCCTAAAACAACATTAAAGTATTTCTCAGCAAAGCTGTTTCCGTTTATTTTCATATTATCTGAAAAATACATTCTGAGGTTACTGATTCCTCGTTCAATATCGGTTATATCACATAATGATATACCTGTATCAATATTCTTCATAGAATAAAGTATTCTGTCTATTTCAGGATTCTGAATATTCATATTGTCCCTGAAGTCTATAAGCATATCAGTCTTACCATACTTGAGAAATGCCTTTGTACCGGATATGAGTTCAGAGATAAGGAATTTATCAGTATCATCAGAAATACGAGATGCAACTATATTGGTATAGGATTCTGCCATTATTATTTTAGAAACGGTAAGCTTGCTGTTTGGCAGTGATTTTATCATCTCCATAAGACTTGTAAGAACAAATGTATCCTTAGCATTATCATCCTGAATACAAAGGAAAAGCTCAACCTCGTCAACCTCATCGTCTTCAGATATTTCATTAAGCTGTGTCATCTGCTCGATAAGAAGGTTTGCAAAGGATATACCATTATCATCATTTTCGCCTGATGAAAGGAATCTGATCCTGACATCCTCATTGCTATCAAGAAGATGCATCTTTCCGTATTCTATGTACTCTCTGTACAGATAAAAAAGAACAAAATTTTTAAACTTATCTAAGTCTATCTTAGCTTTCTTCGCTGTTTTGTTCATCTCTTCTTCAAACTTATCGCGAAGCTCTTCATCCTCAACAAGTGAATTAAAGTATTTATTCTTCCTGCTCTTTCCGTTTGCAGGTACATTATTATTCATGAAGTCCTTGATAAAGCCTTCAGCCACTTTTGTCTGTCTTTCGTTTAAGCTGTCTCTTATATCCTGAACCTCTGAGTTTATATCATCAAGATATTCTGCAAGTCTGTATCTAAGAAGACTATATGATGACATCTGGCTGTTATCTGACATATAGAAGGATTTTCCTTCTTCAAGGAGCATATTTTTTACATCATCTCCCGGATCATAAGTAGATTCACTACCAAATGTAAGGATGAGGTCTATATCATAATTGGAAAGAATATATTTACAGCCTGCTTCAGTTGAAGAAAGTGCGTCACAATACAAATTCCTTGATCCATCATTGATATAATAATAGTTTAACTCACCATTATACTTTCTGTTTTTAAGGGATGTAACCATTATACGTTTTTTCATATGATAAGATCCTATCTTAACTGTAATTTATTATTTCTTTTTTCTTCGACCGACGTAGTGCGTCACGTGTGCTCTCGCTTTGTCGCTCGCAGATCCAGATATAATTCGTTTCTTTTTTCTTTTCTTTTTTATGATACTATTATCAAAAACTGTATAGTCTCTTTCGAATAGCTGCTCTGTAATGTCTCTTTTTATCCGGTCCTCTCCGGCAGTATTTATAAGTCTGTCATATATCAGCTTTCTCTTGGTAGAGGCAAGCTTTGGAAGGCCTTCTTTTTCCTGAATACTGCTAAGCTCACTACGCCACAGAAGGTCAAGCTGATTATGAAGCTTGACTTTAGGAGACAGATCGGCATCACGGTCGACTATCACATTTTCCTGATTTACAACAATTATGCCCCAATGCTCCGGTACATGCTTTTCTACCTGAGTATGTCTCTCTCCTACAACTATATAGCACCTGTCACAAAAAAGCTCATAATCCTTTATCTGGGTTTTAAGTCTTGTATAGGTATCATTATCAGACTTTATTTCAAATCCCAGAAGCTCGCCGTCGACAACAGCAATGACATCTGCTCTTGAGTTTTTAATAACCTTTTCTTCAATTGTACGAACCTTTCCGTATCTTTCGTCCAGATAATCAAAAAGAGGTTCTCTTATATCCTTATCAAGCATAAAGCTCCTGTCTTATTTGTTAATTTATATAAATAATAATAGGGAGCTTTAACGCTCCCTATTATTTAAAATATAAAGTAATCAGAAATTAGTCAACAATATAAGGTTTGATTGTTTCCATGATTACGTCCTCATCATGATCTGCATAGATATTGAGCTGAATAGGACTTGAAAGATCAAGACTGAAGATACCCATTATTGACTTAGCATCTATAACATATCTACCTGAAACAAGATCAAAATCAGCTTTGAAACCACTGATATCATTTACAAAAGACTTAACCTTCTCCATAGAATTAAGTGATACTTTTACCTGTGTCATTTGTATAACCTCCGTTATTTACAGATTTTTTACTTATGCTATAATAATAAAAGTTATGTCAAAAAAAGTCAACTTATGTTTTAAGTTTTACGCTTTATTTATGGGAGTTTTACGCGATGTTTTCCAATCTGAATTCTAAAAAAATCCATATCACTACTCTCGGCTGTAAAGTTAACCAGTACGAGTCAGATGTTATGCTTGAAGAGCTTATGAAATATGGCTGTATAAAGGCTGAAGAAGGTGAGGCGGCTGATATATATATAATCAACACCTGCTCTGTCACAAATATGGCTGACAAGAAATCAAGACAGATGATTAGCCGTATGCATAGAGCAAACCCTGAAGCTATTATAGCCGCTACAGGCTGCTATGTTCAGGCAAGCGGAAATGAGCTCGTTGAAAAAGGTATTGTGGATGTGATAATTAGTAATAATCGCAAAAGCTCAGTCGCAAGAATCCTCTCTGAATTTATGCTTAATGGTAAAACAACTAATAACTTTAGTGATATAAACAAGGATCCTGATTTTGAGAATATGACTCTTTATATGCCTGAGAATCACACGAGAGCTTATATCAAGATACAGGACGGCTGTAACAACTTCTGCACATATTGCATAATCCCTTATTTAAGAGGACGAATCAGAAGTAAGAAATGTTCTGACATAATAAACGAAGTAAAAACTCTTGCAGAAAACGGAACGAAAGAAATAATTCTTACAGGAATAAATGTTTCCAGCTATAAGGATGGTGATTATGAGCTTAAGGATATAATTAAGCTTATTTCAGAAATAAAGGGTGTAGAAAGAATCCGTATGAGCTCTATCGAGCCACGTGCAATTACGGAAGAGTTTTTAGAGGTTGTTTCTAAACTGGAAAACTTCTGCCCACATTTCCACCTCTCTCTTCAGAGTGCCTGCAATAAAACCTTAAAGGCCATGAACAGACATTATACCATCGAGGAATATGCCGATACCTGTCGCAGAATACGTGAGGTTTTCGATCGACCTGCTATTACAACTGATGTTATAGTCGGTTTTCCTGGTGAAACAGATGAAGACTTTGAGGATACCTACAAGCATCTGTCAGAACTAAGTCTCTACGAGATGCATGTATTCAAATACTCCAGAAGAAAAGGCACTATCGCTGATAAGCTTCCTGATCAGGTGGATGAACGAATTAAAAACATAAGAAGCAGTCGTCTTCTTGAACTTACTGCCGATCAGAAAAAAGAGTTTGAGGATAGCTTTAAAGGAAACGCGCAGGACGTACTTATTGAAGAAATTGTAAGCATTGACGATAAGCTTTACTTCAGAGGTCATACTACCAGATATATCCTTGTTGATATTCCTGTAGATTCTATTACTGATGATATGAGTAAAAAAGAAAGCTTTATAAACACTATTGTATCTACAGTGTTATAAAGCCTTCATAATACTTTTATTTAACTAACTTTCTTCTGCTATCCCTAGTTTTTTGTAGCATGATCTTACTATGATAAAGCTCATCAGGCACCATGCTATTTGACTGATAGTTGTTGCAAGCCATACTCCCCAGACATCCATATTGAGCATTATTGCAAATATGTAGCTGCATAAAGGATTAATTATAAGGACACAGAGTGTCGCCAAATTTCTAGGCGCTTTAACCTCTCCCATTCCTCTCATAGCCGCAACATTTACAATTCTTGTTATCTGCAAAAACGTAAGTGCAGCAGCAACATAGCTGTATTTGGTTCCGGTCATTATAGATTCCTGGTCTTTAAAGAACGAACCGTAGAATGGCCCGGCTCCGAAAATATAAATAGCACTGAGCGCGATTGAAACTATAATCGCTATCATCATACTCTTCTTAACATAGAGCTTAAGATCATCATACTTTTTAGCTCCCATGCTTCTACCGGTCAGAGTAACTACAGTACTTTGAATACCATCTCCAAACGCAAATGAATAATTAAGAAGTATCATGGCTACAAAGTAAACTGCTGTTTGTTCATATGGAAGAGTTGAAATAACTATACCGGAAACCAAAAAACCGAGACGGGTAAATAGATTCTCGCAAACAACATTTCCGGCCTTTTTTCTTACATTTGTATTAACATCAACATATTTCTTGTTTTTTCTGAATAGTCCCTTCAAGCTGAGGAAGTCGCTATGCTTTGTCAGGAATATAATACTAACGATACATGAAACTACAGTTCCTGCTACAGTACCAAGTGCATCTCCGACTACTTCCAGTCTAGGGAATCCCCAATGACCTTCAATTATAAGGTAATTAACAAAAAGATCCACAGCACCGTTACAAATACTTGAAACAAGAGTTACCTTGGTTTTTCCGATACCTCGTAAAGCGGCATTAAGAACAATAGAAAGAGTCTGGAAAATCATAAGTCCCATAATTATACGGAAAAATTGAACAGACAAATCAATTGTTTCTTTTTGTTTACTGAAAATCCTTATTACGGGATCTGCAAATATAAACAGAAGTGCTCCCAGAACGAGCGAAAGGAATATAGTAACCCGGAGTACAGTATGGAAGTACTCATTAGCTTCATCCTTATCCTTTCTTCCGAGTGAATGAGAAACGAAAATAGAAACTGTCGTTCCAAGTGCAAAGAATATACAGAAGAAAAGCAGCTTTGGCTGACCGGTAATAGACACGGCTGACACAGCCTTCTTTCCCAGCGGGGAAATCATCTTGGTGTCAATAGATGTAACTACTACTGTAATCAAGCTTTCGATAACGGCAGGAATACCAATTGTCAAAAGCTCCTTCTTCATATTTGGTTTTGATTTTTGTTCTGCAGCTATTTCACTCACATCTCTTTATCCTGTTAAAATGAATTAATGTTCACAGTGCATAACCCCTTGTCATCATAAACATCCAGATCTATATAATAAGTATGATCACTTGAATTATATGTATACCTTGTATAGCCCAGATCGTCTACTCTATATACATCCACACTTGGGTTTCCATAAGCCTTGGTAATATCCTCGGCTGTACTTCCCCAGGTAATACCTCCCGGAAGGATAAGCTCAGGAAGATCTCCTGAATTAGTATAACTGGTATCTATATAAAGCGTATTTATCTTACATTCGGATATCACACGCTTTTCATCTGTATCATTTATAAAACCAATCCAAATATCTGCTTGTTTATCAATATTGTCATTATAAAGAGCTATAGTACCCGGAATTGTATCACCGGGTGCCAGTTCATAATCATCATCATAGCCGTAATCAGATAGATTATAAGAGTATTCATCACTTATTTCATTATATAAAAATGGTAAACTGAGTGTTTTTCCTGCGAAATAAAACTCTCTGGACATAATATCATCAGAAAGTCCGCTAGGTATATCAACAACTCCGGTCTTTTCATAAGGTTTGATATCAATATCCTTAATCTCTAGAATAAACCATTTATTAGAAACCTTCATACAGGTAATAACACATGAATAAGTTCCTGAATTTTCTATATCATTCTGATCTGTATATTTAACTGATAAAAATGCATCTCTGACATCGTCAGATTTGTTTTTGTCATAATCATATCTTTCAAGTATATCAATTCTGTCAGTCTTTGAATAAGAGTCACCTATAGTAACCTCAGTCTTAGACTTATCAAGCTCCTTAATAAGCTTCTTATGCTCAGTACTGTAATTATCAACCTGCTTTACAAATGAATCCTTATCACTGACATCCTTGGAAATGTAATCCTTAAGTCCGGAGGCATTAGTCTTATTAAAAGCATCAACATAAGAATAGCATATAGTTTCGAGACTTCCTGCTCCACCCTTTTCCTTATTAGAAAGCATAAAGATAAGAGCACCTGTTATACCGGCAAGAACAAAAATAATAGCAGAAATAATGAAAATTATTTTACCTTTATTATTCTTTTTTGGTGGTTCAGGCATCATCTGCTGTCTTTCGAACTCTGGTTCTAAATTATAAACCGGAGTTGAAAAATACTGAGGCTGATACTCTTCACTAGGTTCAAAATGTAATCCGTTACCGTTGTCCATAGAAAATCTCCTTCTTTGCTGACTATGAAACATAGGTATTGTATCATAATATTATTAATTAAACAAAAATATATTAAAGGACTCGCTGTTCGATTCCCACAGTCCGTAGGGGAATCACGCCGGCGGCTCAGCCGCCTTTCGTGCCGAGCTTCGACTCGAACGACCCACCGGGTCGTTCTTGCAGCAAAGCTGCAGTCTCGCTGTTCGATTCCCATTATACAAAAAAACAGCAACATGCAACGCATGTAGCTGTTTTTGTAGTCCGTAGGGGAATCGAACCCCTGTTTCCGCCGTGAGAGGGCGGCGTCTTAGCCGCTTGACCAACGGACCATATTCACAACGAATGTTATAATAACAGACTTGTGAATTAAATGCAAGTAAAAATTTAAATTTTTATTAATTAATTAAAGAAATGTCCTATTTTAGCCATTTTACTTCGGCTTCTTCTATCGCTTTTTCTATTAATGCTTCTATTTTTCCAACTAAATGTGTCTCTGATTTTTCGATAGACTTCATTTTTGGCTTTGTAACGGGATGTTTGTCTACGAAAATGGTACAGCAGTCTTCGTATGGTTCGATTGAGGTTTCAAAGGTGCCGATTTTTTGAGAGTATTCTACTATCTCCTGCTTATCCATTCCGATAACCGGTCTATATACCGGACATGATACAGCTGCGTCTATAACAGCAAGACTCTGCATGGTCTGTGATGAAACCTGTCCGATTGATTCACCGGTTACTATAGCATCGCATCCATTAGCCTCTGCGAGTCTTTCGGCTATCTGGAAGAATATCCTCTTCATTATGATCGTGAGCTGATCATGTGGACAGTTGTCATAGATACATAGCTGTATGTCAGTAAAATTAATTATATGAAGCTTTATCGGACCTGAATACTGAGAAACTATTGTTCCGAGCTTTTCAACCTTTTCGAGCGCTCTTGCCGAAGTATAAGGAGGTGAATTAAAGTATACAGCCTCCATCTCTACTCCACGCT
>JAEEJA010000011.1 GCA_016281605.1 Lachnospiraceae bacterium | reverse complement strand
TAAAAGGTATTATTGCCTGCAAACCCTTGTATTTAAAGGGTTTGCAGGCTTTTTGTATTTTAGTGATACGAAAATGATGACTAGTCCCAGGCGGTTTGTAGGTTGTAAAATGAGTAATTTCATTTCTGTTATATTTGTTTTTAGATACATATTTTTGCAAAGGAGGAATAATTATGCCAGCATATTTTAATCAGAAAACACAGAAATGGGATGCAAATTTTTCTTATAGGGATTTTGAAAATAATTCCAGAAAGAAAATGAAGAGGGGATTTAAAACCGAGGAAGAAGCATTGACTTGGGAGAAAGATTTTAAAGAATTTTGTAAAAAAGATATGTCAAAATCATTCGGAGAGTTTTATAAGAATTATGAAAGTGACATTCGTCCTCGCGTAAGGCCGAGTACGTGGAGGACAAAAGAGTATATTGTTAAATATAAAATTCTTCCGTACTTTAAGGACATGCCAATGAACAGTATTAAACCTTTGGATATATTAAAATGGCAAAATAAATTACTTGTGATTCAGAATAAAGATGGAAACGGTTTATCCGGAACATATCTTAAGACGATACAGGCCCAGTTAAGTGATATATTTAATCATGTTACACGATTTTATGACTTACCTAGTAATCCAGTTAAAACAGCTGGGCCGATAGGAGTCGTACAGAAAAATGAAATGAATTATTGGACCAAAGAAGAGTATTTGAGGTTTATTGAGTGCATGAAAGATAGTGATAAATATTATTATGCTTTGGAATTACTCTATTGGTGTGGACTTCGTGTCGGAGAAGTATTGGCGTTAACTGAATCTGATTTTGATTTTACAAACAATACAGACATTCGTGCAATTAATTCTTATGATATACAGCAGGTTATGCGTTATAATTTGGCATATGCTAAACATCCGGAAGGAGTATATACAGTTGATTTTAACAAACCACTTATAAATGGTAAGTTACCGGTAATCGAATGTAGATGTGAAAATGCTAAAGGCACCTTCGTGGAGACGATTACATGTAGATCAAATCATTTGCAAGTTCTGGATGATGCATTAATGACATTTTATAATTTACATAGCGTGAATATCAGAGAGCTGTTTGAGTATTATACAGATGATGAAATGGCATTGGAATTGGCAGGATTAATTGAAAAGTTATTATCAGGTATTAAGCCAGACGAACAGTTTGTGGAAGGAATCAAAAAAATATGGAAAAAGGTAATATGTGCGGGAGGTGTGTTTTGTGAAGAAAAGTGAGATTATAATATTTGAAACGAAAGACAAAGAAGTAACGTTGTCAGTCCCTATGGACGGAGATACGGTGTGGCTTACGCAAGCACAGATGGCAGAGTTGTTTGATACTACAAAACAAAATACTATAATCTTGATGTCATCATATCCGTAGGCTATCGCGTAAAATCAAAACGAGGTATCGATATTTTCCTATTACTTTTATCCGTCTTCGGTATCAAGAACAGTTCTTCGCTCTACAGCTTCACATAGGTTTTGCAGATATTGAGCTTTTGTCCGGGAGGATATCGGCAGGAGTGAGTGCCAGGAGTTCCCCTTCGCAAATTATCGGAAAAGAACAGTATTCCGAAGCTAAGACCAAGCGAATTTGTAATGTTGGCCGGCTTTGTTTATGCTTGAAAAAATCGGAGATTATGATAAACTATGAGCAACAATAATCTAGGAGGGAAGATTAAGTGATAATAACGGATAGCAGGATAGATGCCGGAAAAGCATTTGACTGGGGTAAAACATCAAAGGAATATGCCAAGTACAGAGATATCTACCCGGATGAGTTTTACAAGAAGATAGTAGACAGAGGTCTTTGTATAGATGGACAGCAAGTCCTTGATCTCGGAACGGGTACAGGCGTACTGCCGCGTAATATGTACAAATATGGAGCCAAGTGGATTGGGACCGATATTTCTCCGGAGCAGATAGAACAAGCAAGGATGCTGGCTGATGCTGCGAATATGAATATTGAGTTTCAGGCGGTTTCCACAGAGGATATTGATTTACCGGATGAAACCTTTGATGTCATTACTGCCTGCCAGTGCTTTTGGTATTTTGACCATGAAAAGGTCATGCCTAAACTGGCTAAACTTTTGAAACCAGACGGAAGGCTTCTGGTTCTTTATATGGCATGGCTGCCGTCTGAGGATAAAATAGCCGGAGCAAGTGAGGAACTTGTCCTAAAGTACAGCCCGAAGTGGTCCGGCGCAGGGGAAACGAGGCATCCGATATGGATCCCGGATGTGACTTATGAATATTTCGAGATGGAAGAACACGAAGAATATGACTTAAAGATTCCTTTTACGAAAGAGTCATGGCATGGAAGAATGCAGGCTTGCAGGGGAGTGGGAGCATCCTTGTCAGATGAAGAATTAGGCAAGTGGGACAAAGAACACAGGAATCTTATGGATAGAATCGCACCGGAACGCTTTGAGGTTAAACACTATGCGGCTCTGGCAGTGCTACGAAAGAGAGAATAATAAGTGGAGATAGTTATAGCGAAAAAAGAAGATCTGGAAACAATTCGTAAGATTACCAGATTCACAATCAAATCAATATATCCCCGATATTATCCGGCAGGAGCTGTGGAGTTCTTTCAGGAGCATCATTCGGATGAGTATATTGTGACGGATATCTCTGACGGCAGGGTATATGGTTTATACGAGGGCAGAGAGCCAGTCGGTACAGTAACGATTTCGGATAATAATATAACCCGTCTGTTTGTATTACCTGAATATCAGCATAAGGGGTATGGGAATGAACTGCTGAATTTTGCTGAGAAAAAGATACTGGAAATGTATGAATATGTCCAGATTTATGCATCATTTCCGGCCAAGCGGATCTATCTGAAACGAGGATACAAGGAAATAGAATATAACATCATTGAGTCGGATAACGGGGACTTCCTCTGCTATGATGTCATGAGATTGGAGAAAAAACATGGTTAGAGAAGCCGTACAAAGTGATCTGGGTACAATACTTGAATTGTATCTGTTTCTGCACGAGAACAGAATCCCTGAAAAAGATGAACATCTGAAGGAAACATGGATGCAGATTTTACAGGATCCGAATCATCATCTGATTTTCAACGAACTGGATGGCAAGATCGTTTCATCATGCGTGTGCGTGATCATTCCGAATTTGACAAGAAATGTTAGACCATATGCTTTTATAGAAAATGTGGTGACACATGAGGATCATCGGGGAAATGGTTATGCCGGTGAGTGCTCCGAGTATCCCTGTGACAATATAAAAGAGTGCTTTGCAGTGACAAAGACCTTTGAACCGATGTGCCGTCAGGTGTGTACGGACGATGAATATAAGAGACTGGAAAACGCATATCACCAAACCGGTAAGGTCGAACATATAAATGACCGGATGGATATTGTATTTTACGAAAAGGACTGAGGAAGATGAAATTAGCTGAATATAAGGCAGTTCAGAAGATTGCAAAAGACACAATCGGATATATCAAAGCAGAAATCAGACCGGGAATGCTGCTAAAAGAAGTACGCCTGCTCTGTGAGGATAAGATGCGCGAACTTGGAGCGGATTCGTTCTGGTACTGGGATATCGGGGCATTTGTCTTTGCCGGTGACGAAACGACGGTTTCCGTTTCAGGAAGAGAGTATTCCACATCGGATCGTGTGATTGCTGCGGATGATATTGTCACGATAGATCTCAGCCCGCAGGTTGGTGATACATGGGGAGACTATGCGAGAACGATTATTATCCAAGACGGGGCAGTACCGCAGTCAGATGATCAAATCAAAAACATTGAGTGGCGTGCAGGACTTGAGATGGAGAAGAAACTCCATAATAAGATGACAGAGATCGTAAGCCGTGAAATGACATTTGAAGAGTTATATTACCGGATGAATGATTATATTCGTGAAGAGGGATATATTAACCTTGATTTCATGGGCAATCTTGGTCATTCTATCGTGCGTAAGAAAGAAGACAGAATTTATATTGAAAAAGGAAATTACGTTAAAATTGGCGATGTTTCGTTCTTTACATTTGAGCCGCATATCAGCGTTAGTGGATCTAAGTATGGTTATAAAAGGGAAAACATATATTACTTTGATAATGATGTGTTGAGAGAACTGTAAGTAAATTATGTTGTAATAAGTCAGTATAGTTTAAGTGGAGATACAAATAATGGATCAGATATGGATTGATATGTACAATGCAGCGAAGGCTGTACTCGGAGGAGTAAAAATCTCAGATTATGTTACGGCAGGGGAAGTATCCGCTGCGGTACGGTCAAAATCAGGTAAAATCTATGTCGGAGTTTGCATTGATACTTGCTCAACTCTTGGAATATGCGCCGAGAGGAATGCAATCTTCAATATGATCACAAACGGAGAATATGAAATAGACAGAGTCCTTTGCATTCCGCCAAATGAGGGAAAAGGCGCTCCGTGTGGAGCGTGCAGAGAATTGATGGTACAGCTTATGCCGGGGAAATATAAGGATATCGATATTATGCTTGATTATTCAAAAGGGCAGGTTATGAAACTCGGTGAGTTAACGCCTGAATGGTGGATAGAGTAAAGACTCGCAAGCGAGTCTTTACTCTATTACCCAACTCTTCGTTAGCAGATTCAAATATAAGATGATCTGAATAATCTTTAAAGCGTGTAGCAATCTGAGTCCAATATGCTTCATATCTTGCCCATGCATCAGCTCTCAGTTCTTCGTCAGGAACTTTGTTTTTGTTTTCATCAAGCTTTGCGGCACCAAATCCGCCTCACCACTGATTATCCCAGTGATCATTAATAACTACATACATACCGTTGTCAAGTGCATAATTAACTACCTCTTCAACTCTGTCAAAAAGCTCGGTACGTATATTATGCTTACCATCATCGATATCACCATTAGACCATGCAACTGGGATTCTGATGGTATTGATACCAAATGAATGAAGATAATCAATGTAAGCTCTTGTAGTCTTTGGTTGTTCCCATGACTTCTCATAGTCATAATCAGACTTGCCTCCTAAATAAAAAAATGAATTATATATTTCATTTATACAATATTTTCGAGAAAAAACAATGTATATTTTACTATTTTGTATCTTTAAGGATATCTAATTCTTAAGTATTTTCAGAAATACAAACTAATATGGAATGTGAGGCATAAAAATATTTGACATTATTATTTTATATCATATAATGAAATGTAGAATTATGTACTTATCAATATAATAATGTAAAAGAGGGGACTTAATATGCAGCAAATATTGATCGACTATAAAAAAGACGAGGATTTTTTGCATCAGTTTAAAGAAGTAAATGATGAACTTAATAAAAAGAATTATAAGAATATATTATTTCATGTATTTAGTGCATTTCCCGATGAAACAGTTCTTAAAGCTCTTTCTGGAGAAATAATGAAAGAATTTCCTTCTGCATATCTGGCAGGTTCTATATCTGCGGGTGAGATTTGCAATGCTCGTCTTATGGAACCATCAATTCTTGTAAGTGCCTTACTTTTTGAATCGACTGATATCTATATAAAAAACTATGAGGATATAAAAACAAATGAATTAGAAATCGGTAAAGTAATTTGCAACGAAATCAATAATAATAGTGAAATTAAAGCATTAGAGCTTATTATGCCGGGAACCGAATTTAATACTCGTATTATCTTTGAAGAAATAAGTAAATGCAGAGAAGATATTACGGTTTTTGGAGGGTACGCCGGCGGTCATTCTATGGAAATCGGCGAACACTATATATTTAATGAAAACGGTCTTACAGATAATGCTATTTTTGCTATATATTACGCCGGAAAAGATTTTCATATAGATGTTGATAAGTCTGTAGGTTGGCAGACACTCGGACGACCCTTTACCATAACAAAGGCAGATGAAAGTCGCATGATAGCAATAAACAACAAACCTGCCGTTGAAATATATGAGAAGTACCTTAACATAAGCAGAGATGATAACTTCGCAGAAAATACGTTTGAATTCCCTCTTATAGCAAAGGTTCCTGAAGATGAACTACTGAGACATACTATAACGGTTGAACCGGATGGCACTCTAGATCTTGCGGGATATGTAACAGAAGATATGGATATTTACTTATGTTTTGGAAATCCATCTCTTATAGTAAGAAAAGTAAATGAGAGAATTGATGAGGTTCGAAAATTTCAACCGGAAGCAATTTTACTGTACTCGTGCTCGGTTCGTAAGGCCTTTTGGGAAAACTTCGTAGATATGGAAATGATACCATTCAATGAAATTGCCGTCACATCTGGCTTCCATACATGGGGAGAAGTAAAAAGAAATCCTAAGACAAAAAATGTACTTGAGTACAATATAACATTACTATCTATAGCTATGAGAGAGGGAGAACCACAGGGAGAACCTATCCCGCCGTTAAAGATAGATGACTCTGTGCTTAAAGGTCAGGCCTCTCTTATAAAACGCCTTACAACTTTGGTATCCGCTACCACTGAAGAGCTGCAGAATGCTTACGATGATCTTGCTGAATTAAATGATAAACTCAAATATCTTTCAGAGTACGATTCTCTTACCAATATGTTTAACAGAAGAAAGATTGGAGTAGTAATAGAAAAGGCATTAGAATATTCGATTTCAACCAATGATGAATTGAGCCTTATAATGTTAGACGTAGACTGGTTTAAGACAGTGAATGATGAATACGGACACGCAGAAGGTGACTTAGTACTTAAAGAGTTAGCGGATATACTTAAGGATTGTATTTGCTCAGTGCCGGGATGCCATGTAGGAAGATGGGGCGGTGAAGAGTTCTTTGCGGTTTTGCCTCAGTTCTCAAAAGAAATGGCTTATGACTTTGCTGAGAAACTAAGAAAAACAGTTGAGGAACACAAATTTTCAGGCATGAAAAAGCATCTCACCATTAGCCTGGGTGTTGTTACGGTATCCGGTGAAAATGATCAGTATAAAGTATTTACACGAGTTGATAATTGCTTATATAAGGCAAAAGAAAGAGGAAGAAATATAACAATTCAGGAATAAGAACATTCATTTAGAATATTTAGTACGAAAGGTCGGGTTCTCCATACGGAGTTCCCGATTTTTTTGCCTTTAAAAACTTTTTTAAAAAATTTTTTAAAAAGTTAGATATTTGCAAAGATTTTGCAAAGGTTAGCTTAATATACTTCGGTCAGTCTGAGGGATATGAATACAAGTTTGATACAAGTGCTAATGATTACCTTAATCTTGAAAACAAAGTAGAGAAAAATGCACTTACAACAAAGGAACTGACTGCAATAGTAGATTATGTATGGAGGAAATCCCTTCGCTTATCAGGTTTTAGGTTTTTTAATATGAAATCCGGTTCAATGTCCGTTTATCGTGACAGGCTTATAAAAAGAGGAATTATCAATACTTCAAAATATGGATACCTGTCACTCCTGCTTCCAAGATTTGCAGAAATAGTAAAAAAGTGGACAATGTAAAAAAGCTCGGGGGACGAAAATAACGTCCCCCCGGTCTAGTACATAACGATCCCCTTTGAGCCAATTTTCTTCTGGAATTACATATCAAACCACTTAGTATTAATTTCCTATCAAAATCACACATCAACCACCTTAGTTGCAATTTTCTCCTGAAATCTTACATCGTGCTCGACCAGAAGCATAGTAGGTTTATACTCTAGTATAAGCTTTTCTATCTGCATCCTTGAAAATACATCTATATAATTAAGGGGTTCATCCCATATGTATAAATGTGCCGGAGTTATAAGACTTGCAGCTATTAAGACTTTCTTTTTCTGTCCTTCGGAATAATCTTCCATATCCTTTACAAATTGCTCTCTCGGGAAATCGAGTTGTCTTAAGACAGCTAAAAATAAGCTTTCACTTAGTTCCCTCTCCTTGCAAAAAGCTCGAGGTGTTCCCTTAAGAAACGATGTATCTTGATTTACATAGGAAATTATCAAACCGGATGATACTTCCGGTTTACCTGAAATTATCATTGATTCATGTCCCAAAATTGCTTTTAAAATACTGGATTTCCCACAGCCGTTGGCTCCACGAAGCAGGACTCTTTCACCCCTTCGTACCTGAAACCGAAGCGCATCAAATAATGGCTTCTCGCTATCCGGATACCTTATGGACATGTCGTATGCATTTACCAGAACTTCTTTTGGGGATTCAAGAGGCTGTATCTTAAGGTCTGTCATCCTTTCTATATCCTGAAGAAGACCTTCTTTTTCTTCTATTTCTCTTTCAATTCTTGTTTCATACGCCTTTACTCTGGTTTGCATTTTCTTGGTTTTTGCTCCGATATACGATCTGGTGGAAAGGCACCTGTCATGCTCCTTTATGGGGTCAAATCCAATCTTCGTTCCTTCGTTTTTTATTGCCCAGCGGGTACTTCTGTCTGCAGCAGATTTGAGTTTTCCTATTTCCTTAAGATGTTTTTCATTTTCAGCCTGGTGATAAGCATCTGCTTTTTGCTTATTTTCCCACCATGAAGAAAAATTACCGACTTGAACTTCTACTGTCGCTCTGTTTAAAACGAGTATATGATCGCATACTCCATCCAGCAAGTCTCTGTCATGAGAAACAAGGATGAAGCCTTTTTTCCTCGCAAGGTAATCCTTTACTATTATTCTGGCACTATCATCAAGATGGTTTGTAGGTTCATCAATCAAAAGAAACTCATTTTCATCGGCAAAAAGTACAGAAAGCATCACTCTTGTGCGCTCTCCCAAGCTAAGTGTCCCAAAGGCTCTGTATAAACACTCAGGATCCATGTTCATCTGATTCATCTGCATAAGCACCTGCCAAAGCTCTACCTGCGGTTTCCAAACCTCTATTAGATCCGATGTGGTTTTTTTTAAGTCTCTATCCGAAACCTGATATGGAAAATAATCAAATCGTGTCGAGGTACTTATATTTCCTTTATATTCATATTCACCCATAAAAAGTTTAAGAAGCGTTGTTTTCCCCTTTCCATTTCTGCCAATAAGTCCTAACTTCCAATCTGTATCAATGTTAAATGTAACGTCCTCCAAAACTTCATCAGGACTTCCATCATACGAAAATGTCAAATTATTAACTTGTATCTGTGACATATATACCTCCGTTCCTTATGACAAAAAAAATCTGCCTTCCTTCCGAAGCAGATCAAACGTACTTTTAACATAGCTTTATCATATTTCATGTCAGTTTACAGTGTAAAACCAATTCTTCTCTCTGATTTTGGCTCAATGTCATTATGCAAAGGAGCTCAAACATATACATGATTACAAAATGAATACGATAATCTAATTCGGCACACAAAAACAGACCTTCAAGGCCATAATAATCATAATATTTTTGTACTTCAAATCAAATTATCAGTTCTTCATTTCTACACCTGCTGCACTAACGTGCACCTTTCTTTTTTTGTGTAACAGTATAAATCCTCTCAACAGAATTTGCAAGAGGAAATGTAGCTATTGATGAGGGGAGATGTGTTCATCGTAGGGATTGGAGTAAGTGTCTTCGTACTGATGTTTTATAAATAGTTCAAAAAAATTCAAACAATTGGGGGGTATAATGGCTTCTGTAAACAAAATCTAATCCCAATAAAAAGGAAAAAAATTCATACTAGGAGGAGATGATTAGAAATACAAGTAAAAGAGAATCTGTTGGGATAGAAAAAATGCGCTGGATAATTAAAGCCCAAAGCATGGCTGTCAAAGGGTACTTACGATTTCTACCTGTTGATGCATAGTAATGACGAAAAAAAGAAGTCGGGACAATTTCATCAAGGTTAATGTGATTTTCGAGCAGAGTCAGGAATTGAGGTTTGTCAGAATTATAAATTTCTTTACAATCTTCAAAAATATCTGTCAAAGTGAGTTGTTTTTGTGGTATCATAGTACTATCTCCTTTCGGGGTGTGATTTATGGTTTCTTGTCAACTCCATTATATCACAAACCGTGAGGAGATTTTAGTTTTTTGTAGTAAAAAAAGTCGTATTTATGCGGCTTTTGGCGTTTCGCAAACGCCTATGTTTTAGAGATAAGTAGGAGGAAATCTTAAAATGAGAAAATATAGTAAATTAAGTAAATTGCTTGCAGTTGTATTGGTATCAAGTTTGGCTTTTTGTGGATGTGGAAAATCAGAGAAAAAGACGGATGATACACAGACGAGTAGCAGTTCGGAAACAAGTGAGAGTTCAGAGCAAAGTGAGCAACAGGAAATAATAACAGAACTTGATAAATATTTAATTGAAGAAAAAATAGTTCCACACGTATTGTATGAGACTTTATATAATTGTAAAAACTTTCACTATGAGAAAAAATTAACAGATGTTGATTTAGATGCCACAACATACGCAATTAATAAAGTCAGTGGAGATTCAGATGAGTATAAAGTAAGTGTTTCATATACATTATACAATGAATTTGGATATGAAGTATCTAATCCTATGAATGAAAATGGGATTATGTATATTATAATTGAGCCATCAGAATATGAAGATAATGAATGGGAAGCATATGGTCATTATGATGGGGATCCAGATGGGATTTATTCCGTGGACGTGGATATAACACAGAATCTTTTACAATAATATTGAATTAATAGGTAATTGCGAACTCACGAAGTGAGTTTCGCAATTACCTAATGAAATATTATATTTAGTTCAGTAAGATTATGTGTGATGAAGGGAAATTTCGGGAGGAGTAAAAAATGGTTACACTTGGGGTGGTCCTGTAAATGTAACTAGACTGAGTAATGACAGCTTTTCAAAACTGACACAAGGGTATAGGAGGGGCGAAAGTGGCTATAGCTGAGGTTATTAAATATGAAGGCGATAATAGTACATTTGTGTGGAAGCATCCAGCTGAGGATTTTAATACAAATTCACAATTGATAGTTCATGAATCGCAGGAAGCAATTTTCTTTATGAATGGGCAACCAATGGATTTGTTTGGGTCTGGAAGATATACTCTTAAAACTCAGAATATACCTATTTTAAATAAGATAATTAATATTCCAACTGGTGGAGTTTCAGCGTTTCATTGTGAAGTATATTTTATTAATAAGTCGGATCAAATGGCAATCCAATGGGGAACAGATAGCAAAATCCAGTATATTGAACCGACATATGGATTTCCGATTGCAATAGGTGCTGGCGGTGAAATGAGTTTAAAGGTTGCTAATTCAAAAGAGCTTCTTGTAAGACTAGTAGGAACAGAAAAGGATCTGAGCAGAGAAAAACTAGTATCTTATTTCAGAGCATTTCTCATGACGAGAATTAAAGCTTATATAGCCCAAACCTTAAAGCAAGATAAAATTAATATCTTCGAAATAGATGAAAAATTATTAGAGTTTTCAAATGAACTCAAAGCGAGACTTATCGGTGACTTTGCTGAATATGGATTGAGTCTCGAAAAATTCTTCGTTACAAGGATTGTAAAACCAGACGGGGACCCTCAGTACGAAAACTTTAAGCAACTTCACTATAGGCAATATGCAGATATTGCTGACGCAAAAATAAGACAGCAGGTAGGAGTGATAGATCAACAGACCGAATCACAAAAGATGGTAATTGAATCTCAAGGTATCGCTCAAAAACGTAGCATTGAAGGCTATAGCTATCAACAGGAAAGAGGATTTGATGTGGCTGAGAAACTTGCAGCAAATGAAGGAACTGGTAACTTTAGCAGTGCTGGAATCGGGCTAGGAGTGATGGCTGGTGTCGGCGGAGCCGTTGGTAATACAATAGGGACGGCTTTCAATACAGCAATTGATGGTATTAATCAACCTGTAGCTAATCTGTTTTGTGATAATTGTGGGGCACAGCTTACTCCAGGAAGTTCATTTTGTGATGAGTGTGGTACGCCTGTAGTTGGTGCAAAGAATAGTTGTACTAAATGTGGCTATGTGTTTGAACGTCTCGGCAAATTCTGTCCGAAGTGTGGAATGAAAAGAGAGGTGTAAGGCATGAAGAAATATTATGGTTTAATAATATTGGGACTGCTATTGATACTGACCCTATTTCTGGCATTGATTATTCCTAAGGAATATACAGCGCAAATATGGACAATTCTGGTATTTGATATAATTTCTTTTTTATCACAATTTATTACTTGGTTTGCCAAGGCGAAGTCATCAAAGGAGACATTTTATAAGTATCCATCGATGACAATGTCATCAACATATCTTATTTTGCAATTTATTATTTCGACATTAACCGCAATAATAAACACGGGGATGCCGTTTAAGTTGCTGTTAATCATTGAAGTTCTTTTGTTGGTTATAATGTGGGTTTTAATTCTTTTTACATCAATGGCAAAGGATAAGATAGAAAGCCTTGATTCTAGACAAAAGAACCATCACATTGAATTGTAGGGAGGAAAAACTGATGGATTATACATATGAATCATTAACCTGTCCTACATGTGGTGCAAATATAACTGTCACAGACACAGTATGTAGCTGTTGCGGTGGGACTTTTATTAGAAAAAAGAAAAGTATTATAACTGGAGCAAATGTTACTTCTCTCATTAATAGAAACGAGAATTTAGCAGATGAAAAGGGAGTAATACCATACATTCTCAAGGTTGTTGAATTGCTAGATGGGCGAAAGCCGTTTTTGTGTGATAGGAAAACTATAGATCAATGTGTTAGGCATATTGAGATTGCATATGAGGATTTTCCTTGCGGTTTATTAGATTATCTTAGAGCATATATAGAATACGATTATTTTGAAAGAAAGAACTTAAATCGTAAGCCGGGATATCACTTTTACTTGGAACAAGCAAAAATGAATGAAATATCGCAAGAAGAGATTTCTGAACTCGAAAGAGTATTAAAAAATAAAATAAATATTGGAGGATAAGAACAATGGAAAAGAACGCGCGAAATTATTTTTTTGCTAGACAGGAAGCGGATGTTAAAAACAAAGGATTGGCAATAGCATTTTTGGCAGGAGGAGTAGTTGCCATGTTAATTGCTTTTGCAGTATTTTCATATAATTCTTTTAATTCTTTTATTGCAATTAGATTAGGACTTGTGGGAGTTTTAGGAATTATAGCAGGAATTGGTATGCTAAATAGAAAAAAGACCATATATTTATCAGGTGATGAATATGATAGTTTAGTAAATCAAATGATAGAGAAACTTGGTTCAAATGCACGTGAGTTTTTGGGGCTTGATTCCAGCGAAGTTGATGAGATAGAACCTATTTCATTTGAAGGATATAAGTTTGTTGGTTCGGGACAGATTCGTAAGGATCCAAAAGATAAAATCTGGAGAAGTGATTTATATGAGAGGGTAACGGTTTTCTTCACAAAAAACGAAATTCATTTATATAAAGTATTTCTTAATACTCTTTCGGGAAAAATAACAGAAACGACAGATGTTCTTTTTTATGATGATGTAGTAAGTGTTTCAACAAAAAATGAGGTTGAGAAGATAGGAAATAACACCATTGAATACATAAGCTTTAATCTTGTTTCGAAGGGCGGAAATAATGTAAGTATCGCGTTAAATGGTGATGATAATAGACAAAGGTCAATAAATGCAATGCGAGCGATGATAAAAGAGAAAAAAACACAATAATGGAGGAGAAAAATTATGAGTTTTATTGATGCAATTAAATCAGTGTTCAGCAAGTATGCAACATTTAGTGGAAGAGCAAGACGAAGTGAGTTTTTGGTATTGGTATTTGTTTTCTTATATGGTAAATTTGGGATTTAAGCTTTTAAGTAATTACTCTAAAAGTCTAGCAATAGTCTCACTTGTTTGGGCAATAGCAATGATTATTCCTAACATTGCAGTCAGTACAAGAAGACTTCATGATATTGAAAAAAGCGGTTGGTGGTATTTGCTAAATTTAATTCCTATTGTTGGACAAATAATCCTTATTATATGGTGGCTAAAGCAGGAACTGATGGGGATAATAGATTTGGTTCTGATCCAAAGGAAGAAATGTAGATCAATAATATTGTAGATGTAAGATGCCCTGGATTATCCCAGGGCATTATTGATGGGTGAAAATATGAGTAAATACAAAAATGTATTTGATGATAATATAAAGAGAGTTGAAGCTTTGAAAACAATGTATTCTAGAGTTGGAAGCGTTTCCACTACAAAGTATAAAGGTACAGATATTTTGCGAGCTGCCGTGGTCTTTTTGCATTCTGCGTTTGAAGAATACTATAGAGGTGTTGTAACTGAATGGCTTCCAATTAGGGGGGAGGTATCCATATTGAAAAATATAGCGCTTCCAGAAGATGCAGGAAAAAACAAAGTAAATTACACTTTGTATGACTTAGTGCAAAGACATAACGAGGAAACGATTCAAACATTGTTTGAGGAAGCTGTATGTGAACATATGAGCAGGTCGAGCTTTAACAGTTATAGTGAAATATGTGGTTGGGGAGCAAGAATAAAATTGGACTATACAGGATATGATAAAGGTGTAGTAATAGAAAAAGCTGTTAATAGACGGCATAAAATAGTTCATGAAGCTGATTTGAAAATGGATGATTCCGGAAGAAAGGCATTGACCTCTATTAAAGAGTCAGAATTAGATTCGTGGATTACTGCGTATATAGAACTAGTAGAAAATATTGAAAACCAGATTGATTCATGGAAGAAAAATAGATGAGTCAACGATATTATAATGTTGAGGTGATGTGTATAATGTATTGTCAGAAAATTGAGTCTTTAATTGAAATTGAGTTGAGTAAGCTAAGTAAAGATAGATGGGGGGCAAACAATATCCTTAGAAGATTATTCGGTGTATTCCGATTCGCTGTCCATAAAAATAATTACTGTATCTAAACCCAAGAAATCTATTGCAAATAAGAAATTATAATGTTAATCTATATATGCGCAGGAAACTGCGTAATATAGAGCACCTATGACAGGGTGGTAGCCTCCTAGACCTATACCGGGTAACCGGATACATAGGAGAGGAGGTGGCGCTTATGACAGTTTATGAGACTATTATGGTCGTGCTTGGAGTAATCAGCTTGCTGGTTTCTCTTGGCTCGCTGATTGTAGCGTTGCTTTCTTTTCTCTTCGAGAAAAAAGGCAAAAAATAAAAATGCCTATCCTGTCGGCATACAGGATAGGCTACGTCCGTAAGGACTAGTACAATTCTTGGAGCTTCCACCTTTGGAGAGGGTGCTCTTTATTAAGTAAAATATATCACTTTTATCAATAAAAATCAATAAAAAATTTAAGTAGAGCTTATCTTCTGCGTAATAAACATTGCAGAAGATAGGCTCTTTTTGTTTTGAGGAGGGATTATAATATGGCATCAACAGTGCAAGATATGAGAAAGATAAGAATAAGCAAGTTCAGGAATCTCTGTATAGTTACTCTGCCGGTATCTGCCTATATCTTTTATTGATTTGTAATCTTAAATTTTTGATACTTTGGAGAGTGGGAGTCATCAAGGACCCACTGCTTGAGTGGGATGTACTTACAGATAAAGTTTATCAGCCAACAATTATGTTGATAGAGTTGTTGAATTAATTGAAGTAAATAAAGTATAATGTCCATGAGCATTTAACTCCTTTCGGGATGTGATTTAGCTAATGACATTATACCGAAAAAGGGAGGTAAATGCTCATTTTATTTAAACCTCCCGAAAATAAAGGATTTTGTAATGTAACAAAAAAGGAGTGTCAGACTTGACACTACTCTGCTCGGCATGGAGGTTAACATGGAAGATAAAAAAATGGTAAAATTATATCCCAAAATAGGCGCTCGTTGTTTTTTGATCAATGTATATGCTCAGAGAGAAATTGTTATTTTCGAGAGTTGTATTTCAGAGTGCTATGTTAACATTTATACAAGAGACATTCGTATTTGCGGGAAAATGATGCGCTTGAAAGGGCAGTTGTGACCGGATGTTTGAGAATAAGTAAGGAGAGTATATTTACAGGACTGAATCATCTGGAAATAAGTTTAATTTATGATAATGGCTTTGAAGAATCTTTTGGATTTACACAATCTGAGGTAGACCAGATGCTTACTGATTACGGTATTCCTGAAAGCTACGTTTCATCTACTCAAAATCCCTCCACCAGTAATTGGTTTCAGTTACGCTATCATGCTTTATACAGATAGTTTGCCCTATTTCCGGAGTAGTATATTTTCCAGTTTTCATCCATAAGAGCAATCGATGCCCAGAGGGTCTCGTTAGAGTCAATCATATTTCTTTCGGAAAAATGTTGTGTTGGAATGCACGCAATCTTTATTCCTTTATAGTCAAACTCCTCCCACCATGTCATATTTTGAATCTTTTTCTTCTCAAAACCCCAGCGTATGAGGTGTTTGTCGATGCCCACGGGAACATAGAATTTATCAGTAATCCTATCAAGATCCTTTATTATTTCATAATCCAGATGATCATAATGATCATGAGAGTAAAAAAC
>JAEEJA010000010.1 GCA_016281605.1 Lachnospiraceae bacterium | reverse complement strand
TCTTTCCGGCACCCATTGCAAGTATAACTGTAGCTGCTCCGGTAACTGCATCACCACCTGCATATACCTTATCTCTAGTGGTTTTTCCGGTTTCCTCCTCAGCAACTATACATCTTCTCTTATTGATTTCAAGACCTTCTGTTGTAGATGAGATAAGCGGATTAGGTGATGTTCCAAGAGACATAATAACAGTATCAACATCAATTTCAAACTCAGAACCTTCTACCTCGATTGGTCTTCTTCTTCCTGATTCATCAGGTTCTCCAAGCTCCATTCTTATACATTTGATTCCCTTAACATTACCGTTTTCATCCTGAAGAATCTCAACAGGATTACAAAGAGTATCAAATATTACACCTTCTTCTTTAGCATGATGAACTTCTTCAACTCTTGCAGGAAGCTCTGCCTCAGATCTTCTATATACAAGATGAACATCTGCACCAAGACGAAGCGCTGTACGAGCAGCATCCATAGCTACATTTCCTCCACCGACAACAGCAACACGTGTACCGGCGATAATAGGAGTATCGTACTTCTCATCAAACGCTTTCATGAGATTGTTTCTGGTAAGGTATTCATTAGCTGAAAATACACCATTTGCATTCTCTCCGGGTATTCCCATAAATCTTGGAAGGCCTGCTCCTGAACCGATAAATACAGCATCGAATCCATATTTATCAAAAAGTTCATCAACTGTAACAGTACGACCAATAATTACATCAGTTACAATCTTAACACCAAGAGCCTTTACATTTTCAATCTCAGGATCAACTACTCTGCTCTTAGGGAGACGAAACTCAGGAATACCATAAGAAAGAACTCCGCCTGCCTTATGAAGTGCCTCATAAATAGTAACATCGTAGCCGAGCTTTGCAAGGTCTCCTGCACATGTAAGACCTGCAGGACCTGCTCCTATAACAGCAACGCTCTTTCCGTTTGATGGATTTTCTCTAACAGGCTTTACACCCTGCTCTCTTGCAGTATCAGCAGCATACCTCTCAAGCTTTCCGATAGATACAGCATCACCCTTTATACCTCTGACACAAAGTGACTCACACTGTGATTCCTGAGGACAGACTCTACCACATACAGCCGGAAGGGCTGAATACTTACTGAGAACTAAATATGCTTTAGCAGCATCTCCTTCTTTTATTTCCTTTATAAATCCCGGAATATCGATATTTACAGGGCATCCCTGAACACATCTTGGATTTGGACACTGAAGACATCTTGTAGCTTCAGCTTCTGCTTCTTCTTTATCATAACCTAAACATACTTCTTCAAAGTTCTTTGCTCTTTCAAGCGGATCCTGCTCGCGTACAGGTATTCTTTTAAAAACATCTTTTACTTCCATTTGATTATTCCTTTCATTATTGACATTATTTACATAGTAATCTTTAAGAATTTAGCAGGAATGACAACGACCCTTATGAGTATCGCCTTCCTGAACCTTAAGTAATTCTCTTCCTTCGATAGTCTTATACATAGCCTGACGCTTCATGGCCTGATCAAAATCAACCAGATGTCCGTCAAACTCAGGACCGTCTACACATGCAAATTTAACTTCATCACCAACCTGAAGTCTACATGCGCCACACATACCTGTACCGTCAACCATGATAGGATTCATACTTACGATTGTCTTTATGCCAAGCTCTTTTGTAAGCATACATACAAATTTCATCATTATCATAGGACCAATTGCTACAACTCTTGTATACTCTTTACCCTGATTCTTTACAAGCTCATTTATCATATCACAGGTATTTCCCTTAAAACCATAAGAGCCGTCATCTGTACATATATAAAGATTTGTGCATTCAGCCTTCATTTCTTCTTCAAATATCATAATATCTTTGGTTCTTGCACCAATTATAACATCTACATCATAACCATTTTCATATAGCCACTTAACCTGACAATATACAGGCGCAGTACCTACTCCACCGGCAACGAAAAGAATTTTTTCTTTCTTAAGCTCTTCATCCGTAAGCTCGCAAAGGTCTGATGGTCTACCAAGAGGTCCTACAAAATTTTCAAAACAATCTCCAACTTCATACTCAACCATCATCGTTGTAGATGCTCCTATTGCCTGAACTACAATAGTTATAGTCCCCTTCTCCTTGTCATAATCACAAATTGTCAATGGAATTCTTTCTCCCAACTCATCGATCTTAACTATAACAAACTGTCCCGGATAACAAGAACCCGCTACCATAGGAGCCTCAATATCCATAAGCCAGATATTATTAGCAAGATACTCTTTCTTTAAAATCTTATACATAACTACGCCTCCATAATTTAATTAATTTTTAGTAAAACATTTATTATTGTATAAAATTATCCTAAATTGTCAAATGAAAAAAAATCACGAATATAAATCATTTATATTTATTTCATTATGAGCAAGATAGGTATTTGTAAATCTTTTATCGCGACTTACATCGCCACCTAACCAATCAGGGGTCTTGTAATTATTAGCAGCCTCTTCGTCTTTAAACTCTATTTCTGCAATAATAAGTCCCTCTAATCTTTCTTTAAATATATCGAGTTCTATCTTTAATCCATCAGAAAGTGGTATTAAATATCTTCTCTTTTTTATTATATATCCTTCACACTTTTTCTTTAGATTATCATAAGCTATAGAATCCGGAAGAATTGCTTCAATCTCTTCATTTACTCTTGCAGAAGAAGCAGTTTTAACAGGAGACTTATATGTAAGAATCATATTCTCCTCATCTTTCCCTTCTTTGCTATGTAAAACTTGTTTACGTATCCTAAGAGTTGGATATGATGTAATATAAGCCTGTTCCATATCGTAATAAGAATAATCATCAAGATTTGAAGGCAGATTTTTCACAAGATATTTTCTCTCTATTTCCATAAAATACCCTCTTGTTTTATCTTCTGTTAACAAGCTCTTTCATGACATCTTCCCAATCCAAATCTTTTTCTATCATAAGAACCATAAGGTGATACATAAAATCAGCTATTTCATACTTAAGCTCTTCCTTATCTTCATTCTTAGAAGCAATTACGATTTCTGTACTTTCTTCACCGAGCTTCTTTAATATTTTATCAAGCCCCTTATCAAATAGATAATTAGTATATGAACCTTTTTTAGGATTCATCTTTCTATCCATAAGAGTATTGTAATCGTCATTTAATACAGAAAGCGGATTGGTATCTACATAACGCTTTTTAGCAAGATTTGTATAAAAACAGCTTCTGTTTCCTGTATGGCAGGCAGCGCCAACCTGTCTAACTTTAGCTAAAATAGTATCATTATCACAATCTATATCAAGCGATTTAACATATTGGAAGTGACCTGAGGTTTCTCCTTTGATCCAAAGTTCACCTCTGCTTCTGCTATAATAAGTCATCATTCCTGTTTCTATGGTTTGGTTAAACGATTCTTCATTCATATATCCAAGCATAAGAACTTCATTTGTACGATAATCCTGAACAATAGCAGGTATAAGTCCGTTATTGTCAGTCTTAAAATCCTTAAAATCTACTGAGCTTTCAAATATCTCAACATCCATTTCATTTTCACGAAGAGCTTTCTTTGCCTTATATATGCTTTTTTCTTCGTAATAATTGGTTGCGATGCAATCAACATTTACAAGCTTAAGTATATCTACAATATTGTTTCTTACCAAACTGTCACGGATTATAACAGGCTTTTTAACACCTTCAAGAGTCTTATCAAGACTAACTCCAAGCTCAACGTGCTTTAAGATAATATGTCCAAAACCCTTTTCATAAAACTTATTAAGTGCTTCTGAATCATGGAAATCATGCATCATATCAATTTCTATTGCCAGCTTTGACTTATCAAATCTTTCGATTATTTCATTTAACTCTTTATCAGAAGGAAGGATAACCTTTCTCAAAACCACAGTTGAAGCACCTGTATATAATGCTTTTTTAGCATCTTCAAATCTGTCAACATAGATACCAATACTAAAAGGAATATCTATAAGCTTATCAATCTTTCTGACAAGATTTAAAAATTTTTCCTGAGCCTTTTCATCTCCTGTATAATTATAGATAAACAATTCATCAGCACCGTTGCATGAATAGCTTTCGGCTAACTTGATAACATTTTCCATAATATCATTTTCTGCATTTATGTATGCTATGATTCTTTTTCTGTTTCCCATAACTATTATCCTTTCTAAGTCATAAAAGATTGATTTTTTAGAGTTTACCTTTAGTTGATAAAACGCCCGAAATCCTTGGGTCATAGGTTACAGCTTTATCTAAAGCTCTTGCAAAGGCTTTAAATGCTGCTTCTATAATATGATGCGCATTATCCCCGGATATTTCTTTTATATTTATATTAATTCCCGCTGAATAGGAAAATGCATAGAAAAACTCATGAACAAGTTCAGTATCAAAGTCTCCTACCATTGAAGCTTCCACAGGAAGGTCAAATACAAGATAAGGTCTGGTACTTATATCAACTGAACACATAACACAAGCATCATCCATAGGAAGTATACACTCCCCAAATCTTGCAATTCCTGCTTTATCTCCGACAGCTTCCTTAAAAGCCTGTCCCAATACGATACCTACATCCTCTACGGTATGATGTCCATCTACATTGAGATCGCCTTTACATGATAGCTTTAAATCAAAAAAACCATGTCTTGCAAAGCTGTTAAGCATATGATCAAAAAAACCAATTCCTGTATCAATCTCAGCATTGCCTGATCCATCAAGATTAATTGTTAAATCAATATCAGTTTCTTTTGTAACTCTTTTAACACCGGCTTCTCTGATGTTTTCCATAGCTTTTCTTTCCTCCATTTATTTATTCAAAACGAACTGCTATTGAGTTTGCATGTGCTGTAAGCTTCTCAGCCTTAGCAAATGCCTCAATATCTTCATGTATAAGCTCAAGAGCATTTTTTGAGTAAGAAATAATACTTGACTTCTTTATAAATTCATCTACAGATAATGGTGAGAAGAACTTGGCAGTTCCGTTGGTAGGTAGTACATGATTCGGACCAGCAAAATAATCTCCAAGAGGCTCTGAACTGTATGAACCTAAGAATATAGCTCCTGCATTCTTAACCTTTGTCATATCTTCAAAAGGATTTTTAGTGACTATTTCTAAATGTTCAGAAGCAATACAATTTACAACATCTATAGCATCTTCCTTTGTGTCACATATAAGAATATAACCGAAATTATCGAGTGAAGCACGGATTATATCCTTTCTTGAAAGATTCGGAACGAATCCTTCTATCTCATCATTTATCTTTTCTGCAAGACTTTCTGAATCAGTAACGCAAATAGCACTTGCAAGTTCATCATGCTCAGCCTGAGAAAGCATATCGGCAGCTACATATCTCGGATTCGCAGTTTCATCAGCTAAAACAAGAATTTCAGATGGTCCTGCTATAGAATCTATACCAACCTCGCCAAACACTGTTTTCTTTGCAAGAGCAACAAATATATTACCGGGTCCGACTATTTTATCCACCTTCTTTATAGTTTCTGTACCGTATGCCATAGCTGCAATTGCTTGAGCCCCGCCTATCTTATATATCTCATCGACTCCTGCTTCCTTAGCTGCAACAATTGTAGTTGGGTATACTTTTCCTGTAGTTTTATCAGCAGGTGTAGTCATAATAATCTTATCAACTCCTGCAACTACAGCAGGAACAACATTCATAAGAACACTTGAAGGGTAAGCTGCCTTTCCACCCGGAACGTAAACCCCAACCCTCTCTAAAGGAGTGATCTTTTGACCAAGTATAGTTCCATCAGGTTTTGAATCAAACCATGAATATCGAATCTGCTTTTCATGATACTCTTTAATATTCTTAAGTGCTTTTCTTATTATACTTATTAAAGCATCATCTACCTCGTTATATGCTTCTTTAACTTCTTCTTCAGTTACAAGGATATTTTCGGTATTTAAGCTAATATTATCAAATTTTAAAGTATAATCAAATACTGCTTTATCACCATTTTCCTTTACATCTTTTAATATAGAGTCTACAGTTTCCTGATACTGTCCATATTGATTTGTGCTTCTTTTAAGAAGATTCGTAAGGATATCTTTCTTTGACTCTTCATTTAATCTGACTATTCTCATACTTTTCTCCTTCTAATCAGGCTTAACTTGATTCTTTAAACCATATATTATATCAGTAATCCTATCATGCTTCATTTTCATACTAACCTGGTTTACAACCACTCTTGCAGAGAGAGGACATATTTCTTCTAAAACTTCCAAACCATTTTCCTTTAAAGTTGTACCGGTTTCTACAATATCAACAATTACATCCGAGAGTCCTACTATAGGAGCAAGCTCAACAGAACCGTTTAGCTTTATTATGGTTGCAGTCTGATGTTTTTTGTTATAAAAATACTCTGTTGCTATATGAGGATACTTAGTTGCAACTCTTATTAAAGAGCCATCATTTAACTTTTCGATAGCTTTATTCGGTCCTGCAACACACATGCGACACTTACCTACATTCAGGTCGAGTACCTCATAAATCTTTCTTCCTTCTTCTAAGATTGTATCCTTGCCTACAACTCCAATATCAGCAGCCCCAAGTTCAACGTAAGTAGGAACGTCTGCTGCCTTTGACAAAAAGAATTTTAATTTTAATTCTTCATTTACAAATATAAGCTTTCTTGTTTTTTTGTCCTTCATCTCTTCACAGGTAATTCCTGTCTTTTCTAATAGCTCAAGAACTTGAAAAGCAAGCCTTCCCTTTGATAAAGCAAATGTAATATATTCCATCTCTAAAATAAAATCCTTTCAACCTATTGATCTTTATTGATATAGATAAAATCATTTATCCCTACTGCATCAGCAGAAGTCTTGTATTCCGAAACATCTCTTCTTGAAGACTTTCTTACAAGCATAACATTTCTACCGCTTTGTCTAAGCTCTGTAGCTTTTTCCAATGCTTCATATGTACAATCCCTATCATAAAGCAAATAAGTCCTCATATCTTCTAATTCAAAATCTATATCCTGTCTTATCATGGAAATCAGAAGCTCATCAATGTTGATAGCTAATCCGATAGCAGGTGCATCTTTTCCAAAATGACTTACTAACTTATCATAACGACCACCGGAAGCAAGAGCTTCCGCACTGCCATAAGTATATGCCTTAAATATTATACCTGTATAATATTCGTAAGTGCTGTAACAACTTAAATCTATGGTTATAAATGAGCTAACTCCGTATATCTCCAGAAGCGCTTTAACCTTTGATAATCTGTCAAGAGCCTGTATAACATCTTCATTTGATGTTCTTTTTAATATATATTCAACGGAAGAATCAAAATCATCCTGATACTCAGGAAGTTTTTCAAATATTTCTTTAATCTCTTTTGACACAGGATAATTATCAAGTATATCCATAACCCCAAAGAAATTCTTGCTTTCGATAAGATTGCATAATTCTGTAATCGCATCATCCGGTAATGCGGCTTCATTAAATAGACCCTTTAAAAATTTTGCATGTCCCAATTCAATCTGAAATTTCTTTAATCCGGCCTTTTCAAGGGTTGTCTTCATAAGACTTATCATCTCAGCATCAGCATCGGAAGTATCATCATTGTAAAGCTCAGCTCCTGCCTGAGTAATTTCGTTTAACTTACCCTTATATGGTGGTACATTTACAAATGTATTGCCAATGTAGCACTTACGTATCTGTAACTCTTCCTTTGCATAATACTTTGCTATACATCTGGCAACAGCCGGTGTAATATCAGGTCTTAAAACCAAAGTATTATTATCTCTATCAAAGAATTTATACATCTGCCTGGTGGATACAGACCCCTTTTCTTTATCAAATACATTGAAATACTCAAAAACAGGAGTTTGAATATCAGAGAAACCATATGAAAGAAAAACATTATGAATTACTTCCTGAAGGTGTAACTTTTGAATACATTTTTTTTCATAAATATCTCTGGTACCGATTGGTGAATGTAATATTGTGTTAAATTTATTCTCGTCCATAATTACCTCAATTTATATATGAATTATACATTATTATCAATAAAAATCAGATGTCATAACCAGTGTTGGATTAAAACCGGCATTAAAAAGACCATCAATTATTTTTTGTTTGTGATCAGGTCCAAATGCTTCCATGGTTATTCTTAGTTCAACAGCTGCA
The DNA here is from genome assembly GCA_016281605.1 of Lachnospiraceae bacterium. Lineage (GTDB taxonomy): Bacteria > Bacillota > Clostridia > Lachnospirales > Lachnospiraceae > JAEEJA01. Next base: position 33,522 of record JAEEJA010000010.1, on the reverse strand, counting down.
TTTCTGTTAATACTTACAAACTGATTATGATCAAGTCTGATAATATTTCCCTGAAGCTTAGCAATAACATCCGCAACTCTTAAAAGTTCACCCGGTCTGTCAGGAAGCTGAACAGAAACAGAAAAGATTCGTCCCTTTGCTATAAGACCATGCTGAACTACACTTGAAAGTGTTATAATATCCATATTACCTCCGCTTAGGATGGATACCACCTTTTTATTTTTAACTTTAAGATGCGACAATGCAGCGGCAGTCAGTAAACCGGAGTTTTCAACTACCATTTTATGATTTTCGATTATATCAAGGAAATTAATGATAAGTTCAGAATCATCGATAGTTATAATCTCATCAACATTTTTCTGAACATACGGTAATACCTTATCACCTACAGTCTTAACAGCGGTTCCGTCTGCTATAGTAACAGCGGACGGAAGTGTTACAGGCTTTCCTGCCTCAATGGCAGCACTCATACTGGCTGCACCCTTTGGTTCAACGCCAATTACTTTAATATTAGGATTAAGAAGTTTAGCCAGAGTTGCTACTCCGGAGCAAAGTCCGCCTCCTCCTATAGGAACAAGGATTATATCAACAGTCGGAAGCTCCATGAATATTTCCATAGCTATACTTCCCTGTCCGGTTGCTACATCAAGATCATTGAAAGGATGTACAAATGTAAGACCATTAACCTTTGCTATTTCATAAGCCTTCTTTTCCGCATCATCATAAACATTTCCGTATAACACCACGTTAGCGCCATATGCCTTAGTTCTGTTCACCTTAATTATAGGAGTTGTAGTAGGCATAACAATTGTAGCCGGAACACCATATATACGTGCAGCATTTGCAACACCCTGAGCATGGTTTCCTGCAGATGCGGTTATAAGTCCTTTCTTTCTCTGCTCATCATTTAATGTAGAAATTTTATAATAAGCACCTCTCACCTTATAAGCACCTGTATTTTGAAGATTCTCCGGCTTAAAGTACACTTTATTTCCTGTTTTTTGAGAATAATATTCACTAAATATTAAATTTGTGGGAAATGTTACTTCCTTTACTTTTTTAGCCGCTTCTTCAAATTTTTCAAGTTTCATAAACATACCTCTTTCCCTTAAATCAATTAATAAAGCAAATTTCATTATATATGTTTTACTATACTTTTGCAAGCATAAGTAATCATATGGATTTTACTGATCAAACAGTGCTTCTACAAAGCTGTCAGCATCAAACTTTTGAAGATCCATAATACCCTCACCTACACCTATATACTTAACAGGAATCTTTAATTCTGACTGAATTGCTATAACAACACCGCCCTTGGCAGTTCCATCGAGCTTAGTAAGTATAATACCGGTTATATCGGTAACACTTGAAAATTCTCTTGCCTGTGAAAGAGCATTTTGACCTGTAGTAGCGTCTAACACAATAAATGTTTCCTTATGTGCCTCCGGATACTCTCTGTCTATAATTCTATTAATCTTTTCTAACTCTTTCATAAGGTTATTCTTATTCTGTAATCTTCCTGCCGTATCACACAGCAAAACATCAGCATTTCTTGCTTTTGCTGCAGAGATGGAGTCAAATACCACACTGGCAGGATCTGTTCCTTCGGAACCTGCAACAATCTCTACACCTGCTCTATTAGCCCATGTTGTCAACTGTTCTATGGCTGCTGCTCTAAATGTATCGGCAGCCGCAAGAAGAACTCTTTTTTTGTTATTCTTAAGCTGTGAAGCAATTTTACCGCAGGTCGTAGTCTTTCCTGCACCGTTAACACCAACCATAAGTATTACAGACTTTTCGTTTTCAAATTCATATTCGTTTTCTCCAACACTCATCTGCTCCTTAATAATACTCTTAAGAAGGTTTTTACAATCCTCAGCTGATTTTATCTTTTCTTCCTTTGCTCTTTCTTGCAAAGACTCTATTATATTCTCTGTTGTTGTCACTCCGATATCTGCCATAATAAGAATTTCTTCAAGTTCCTCATAAAAGTCATCATTTAACTCTGAAAAACCCGAAAAAATACCGGAAAGGCCCTTACTAAGATTATCTCTTGTCTTAAATAAACCCTCTTTAAGACGAGCAAACATACCCTTTTTTTCTTTTTTTGTTTCCTCGAGAGTTTCAACTTCATTATCAGATTCAGCAGTTTCTTCATCACTTTCCGACCAAGCTACATTTTCTTCTGTCTCTGATTTATTTTTTTCCTCAGGTGTATCTGATTCTTTAATATTGTCGTCTGTCTCCGATTCAGTTTTCTCTTGATTATTATCAGAACCTGCTGATTCCTCAGTATTTACGATTTTTACTGATTCCTCAGTATTTACGATTTTTGCTGCTTCTACACTTTCTTCATTTTTTTCAGATTCTACAATACTCTCGATATCTTCAGACTCAGTTGTATTTTCAGATTCATCCGCTACATCTGAATCTACTTTCAAAGAATCATCTTCTATTGATTCTATATTTTCAACCTCTGAATCCTTATTTTTATTCTTCTTTTTAAAAAAATTAAACATAATTATCCCTCTTATATATTATTTTTTATCTTTTTCCTTTCTCTTATCCTCAACCATACCTTCTGCTTCTACTAAATCTACAGAAACAAGTGTTGATATACCCTTTTCCTGCATGGTTATACCATAGAGAATATCAGCCTGATTCATAGTTCCTCGTCTATGAGTAATCACTATAAACTGAGTATCCTTTGTAAGTTTATGAAGATACTGAGCAAATCTATCTACATTAGAGTCATCAAGCGCAGCCTCTATCTCGTCTAAAAGACAGAATGGAGAAGGCTTTAACTTCTGAATAGCAAATAAAAGCGATATAGCTGTAAGAGCTTTTTCTCCACCTGACAGCTGCATCATGTTTTGAAGCTTTTTTCCCGGTGGTTGAGCAATGATTGCTATTCCGGAGGTTAATACATCACCTTCATCAGTAAGTTCTAAGTGTCCCTTTCCTCCACCAAAAAGCACCTGAAATACCTTATTAAAGCTTTCGTTAATCTTAGCAAACTGTTCCTTAAATGTAATTCTCATCCTTTCATCAAGCTCAGCTATAATATTCATAAGATTATCAGTAGCTTTTACTATATCATCATGTTGTGATGAGTATAATTCATATCTTTCATTTACTTCAATACTTTTATCTATGGAATTTACATTTACATCACCAAGCTTCTTTATATCAGTTCTAATTTCCTGAACCTTCTTCTTTAGCTTTGTATCATCCAGTTTTAAATCCTGCTTAAGAAGTAATGCTTGATTATATGTGATTTCATATTGTTCCCACATATAATTAATCAGATTATCCATAGATTCTGTTATTTTTTCACGCTGATTAGAAAGTCTTATCTTCTCTTTATCAAGAGAGTTCTTTTCATTTATCAGGTCTTCCTGTCTTTTTAAGAACTCCTTATTCTTGGATTTTAAGTCTTCATTATCAGCAACAGTACCATTGAGTTCTCTTTTTAAATGTCTTTCTTCTTCCTCTATGCCCTTCTTAGACTCTTTAATCTTTTCTATTTCTTCCTCTTTTTCCTTAAGTCTAGAATCAAAATTTGTATTATCATCCTCGAGTTCGTCAAGCTCGTGCTTAGCCTTTATAATTTCTTCATTCAATCTATGAATGTTATCGCCATCAAATATTGCCTGATTAGAATATGTTGAGCTTTGAGTAAAAAGGTTATTAACAAGGTTTAATGTATCATTTAACTGTTTATTAAGTTCTTTTTTATTTCTTTCTAATTCCTGTCTTTCTATTTCAAGCTTTTCACGCTTATCTAAAGACTCCTTAAGTACATCATCATACTCACTAGCCTTTGAATTAATGTTCTTAAGCTGTCCTTCGAAATCTTCCATCTGAGCTTCTATATCCGCTTTTTGAGTTCTATTCTTTTCGATATCTTCTAAGTATCTGTCATAATTTACTTTTGCAGTATTTAACTCAATTTGAAGATCTCTCCTAAGTTTTTGATTACCTTCTTGTTTTGCTCTTTCTCTTTCAAAAAGCCTGTTGTTTTCCTCCTGCGCTTTCTTTAAATTGATTAGTTTTACCTGTAACTCCTTTACTTCCTTTTCAAGATTCTCTATTTCCCGTCTTCTACCAAGAAGATTATTGGAATTTTTATACGCTCCGCCACTCATGGCTCCACCTGGATTTATCTGATCTCCTTCAAGTGTAACCATACGTATTCTATGATTGTATTTGTTTGCAATCTTTATAGCGTTATCAATATTATCTACAACAAGCACTCTACCCAAAAGATATTCCAAAAGAATATCAAACTTCTTATTGCCTTCAACCAGGCTTGAAGCAATACCAAGAGCACCCTTTTCATTAAGTGTACTCTCCGGAATATTACTTTTTGATGGGGTTATAGCGTCAAGCGGAAGAAATGTAGCCCTTCCAAACCGATTTTTCTTAAGATAATCAATCATGCTTCTGGCCGTATTTTGAGAATCGGTTACTATATTCTGAATCTGACCCCCCAGAGCAGTCTCAATTGCTGTTTCGAATTTCTTCTGAGTTTTTATAACATCAGCAACAACTCCTATTATTCCCGGATTAGAGTTTTTTTGCTCCATAACTCTCTTAATACTTTGTCCATAACCTTCATATCTTTCTGTCATATTTTTTATAGAAAGAAGACTGGAATTTTTCATATGAAATTGTGATTGAATTTCATTTAATTCTGCTGATATATGTAGGTTTTTATTCTTAAAATTCTGAATAGACTCTTCAAGAGTTTTATCGATAGCATCCAGACTTTGAAGGCTTTCAGACTTATCCTCTATTAAATCTTTTTCTATTTCAGCCTTCTCTGTCAGTGAATCATATTCTGCTTTATTTTTTAATAATTTTTGATTAATATTAGCCTTCTGTATAGAAGTCTGTTCCATAAGAGTAGTGTACTTTTGTCTACTAGTTTTTATCTGAGAACCATTCTCCATCTCAGCTCTTATTTCTTCTGTTTTTTGAGCAATATCTTTTTCTATACCCTTAATCGTAATCCTGATTTTGTGAGCATTATCATTAGATTCTTTTCTTTCTTCATCAAGCTTAATACTTTTTTCTTCATTTTCTTTTTTTGATTCTATATATTTATCTTTTTCTTTAGTTTTTCTTTTTATTTCATCTGTAAGCGCATTATGTCTTTCATTGTAATGCTCTTCATTATTTCTGATAATAAGGATATCTTTCTTTATAACTTCAATATTATTGTCACAATTATTTTTTTCTATTTCTTTAGAGCTTATTTTTTCTCTAATGCTTTCAATATGCTCTTCCTGTGTTCTTATCTCTTCTTCTATTTTTTCATATTCTGATTTGCTGCCTTCTATCTCTTTTTCTTTTTCAGCAAATTGAATATCAATTGTCTTTATATTTTCATCTATATGCTTTGTTTTCTTATTAGAATCATCATAATCAACAAGAAACATATTTACTTCATATTTTTTAAGTTCATCACGTAATTCGAGATACCTTTTAGCAACAGCAGCCTCTTCATTTAAAGGTCCTCTCTGCCTTTCTAACTCAGATAAGATATCTTCGATACGTACCATGTTTTCTCTTTCATGGTCTAACTGCTTCTCTGTTTCTGACTTTCTTTTCTTATATTTTACGATACCTACAGCTTCATCAAAGAGTTCTCTTCTGTCGTCAGGTCTTCCTGATAATATCTTATCGATTTGTCCCTGACCTATGATAGAATAACCTTCTTTACCTACACCGGTATCAAAAAAAAGCTCATGAATATCCTTTAATCGACACGCAGTCTGATTAATCATATATTCACTTTCACCTGATCTGTACACTCTTCTCGAAACAGTTACTTCCTCGTAAGGTACATTTAACTTATGATCCTCATTACTTAAGGTAATGGCTACATAAGCAAAACCTAAAGGTCTTTTTAACTCAGTACCCGCAAAGATGACATCTTCCATCTTTGCTCCTCTTAACTGTTTAGCGCTCTGCTCTCCGAGAACCCATCTAACAGCATCAGCAACATTACTTTTTCCACTTCCGTTTGGTCCTACTATAGCAGTAATTCCATCATGAAATTCAAATACTAATTTATTTGCAAACGACTTAAATCCCTGAACTTCAAGACTTTTAAGATACATTTTTTCTGTTCCTCCAACGATGCAGTTCTTACTATTAAGAACTATCTATAATTTATTTTTTTAATATAAGCAACGCCTTATAGGCGGCCTGTTGTTCTGCTTTCTTCTTTGTCTGGCCGCTTCCCTCAGAAATCTGTTTTCCATTAATTTCGACTGCATACCTAAAAAACTTTGCATGATCCGGACCTGTTTCTTCAAGCAACACATATTCAAGCTTCATAGAATCATTTTCCTGAACAAGCTCTTGCAAAGCTGATTTAGAGTCATGGAAAAGAACTTTTTTATCTATATCATTAAGAATAATCTTCTCAATATATCTTGAAGCTTTTTCATATCCCCCGTCCAAGTAAACTGCACCAATAGTAGCTTCTAAAGCATCTGAAAGTATGGAATCTCTTTCTCTTCCATTAGACATCTCCTCGCCTTTTCCCATGAATAAAAGTTCACCTAGTCTTATTTCTCTAGCGCACATGGCAAGGGTAGGTTCACAAACATAACTTGCTCTTATTCTGGTCATCTCACCTTCGTGCTTTTCAGGAAAATTGGTATATATATATCTGGAGGATATTAGTTCTAAGACTGCATCTCCCAAAAATTCAAGCCTTTCGTTACAAGGCAAAAGATTGATTCTTACTTCATTGGAATATGAACTGTGAGTCAATGCTTCTAGAAGTATTTTTTTATCATTGAAAATATAACCAGCTCTTTTTTCGAATTCCTCTATGATTCTTTGTCTATTCATAATTACCTCATTCCATTAGTCAAGACTCACAATACCTCCACCTGCAATTTAACATAGAGGTGGAGGATTTCTAAGACTTATTTATATAAAACAGTAAATAAGATCTGCAACTTTTTGTATATTAGTTATTTCTTCTTCAGGAACTATTGTTTTAAAAATTTCCTCACTCTTTATTATTAGCTCTCTCAATTCACACTCGTCCATACCATAATCATAAGTAAAGTAAGCTTCATCTCTAATAAATTCCTGCTTAACACCACAACACTCAGAAATAAGTTCATATATAATTCTTTTTTTCATATCAATCTTCGTTTTCCTTCTTCCCTATTGCTTCGCCAATTTTATCATTAATTTTATTTTCAGAAAACTCTATACATTGGAGGATTGCATTTTTTATTTCCACAGAATCACTGCTTCCATGTGACTTTATTACAAGACCTTTAAGACCAAGCATAGGAGCTCCTCCAACATCAGAAGCATTTACATTAAAATTCTTAAGGGAATCCTTAAGGGAATTCTTTAATAATGCTCCACCTATCTTACTCTTTGTATTTTTATATATAGCTTCCTTCATAAGACCAAGAAATGTCTTTCCGAGTCCCTCATAAAGCTTCAATATAACATTTCCTACAAATGCATCGCAGACAACAACATCAGCAACACCTTCAGGTAGTTCCTTTGTTTCTATACTACCGATAAAATTAATGTCCTTACATTCCTTTAACAACGGAAATGTTTCTTTAACAAGCTTATTTCCTTTTTCTTCCTCAGCACCAACATTTACTATAGCTACCTTAGGATTATCCACACCTACTATATTTTTCATGTATATAGATCCCATCTGTGCATATTGAACCAGATTGGTAGGCTTAGAATCCATATTAGCTCCGCAATCTATAAGTAGTGTTTGACCTTTAACCGTTGGAATAAGAGGAGCCAAAGGCGATCTTTCAACCCCTTTAAGTCTTCCCACCAAAAGCTGTCCTCCTACTAGAATAGCACCGGTACTGCCTGCAGACACAAAGGCATCTGCATGTCCCTTTTTTAGAAGCTTCATACCTACAACAAGTGATGAATCCTTTTTATTTCTAATAGCCTCAACCGGATGCTCATCAAAACCTATCACCTCAGAAGCCTGTACAAGCTTTACTCTTTCACGATCAACATCATTATATTTTTTTAGTTCTTCCTTCATCTTATCTTCTTGTCCAACTAGGAAAAGCTCTATCTTATCAGACTCCTTAAGAGCCATACAAGCTCCTTTAATTGTCTCAACAGGTGCAAAATCACCGCCCATGGCATCTAATACAACTTTAATTCTCTCGCTCATACATATACTCCTTATATAATAAATATGATTTTGACAGTAATAAATCGTTATTATTCATACTTTTATAAAAATCTCGGTGAATAAAAGAAAAAAAGAGCTGTATATGGCATATGGAAGCGCCACACACAGCCCTAATAATTCAAAAATATACTAAAAAATTAATATTTACGCTTACGAGCTGCTTCAGACTTCTTCTTACGACGAACGCTTGGCTTCTCATAATGCTCTCTTTTACGAATTTCCTGCTGAATACCTGCCTTAGCGCAATTTCTCTTGAAACGACGTAAAGCACTATCCAATGTCTCATTCTCTTTTACGATAACATTTGACATAGTCTCACACCTAACCTCCCTCCAGTAGAAAACTATGCACTTTACTCAAAGTAAAGTTATAATGCAGTCAAACACATAATTACTGCACGCACGTGTATAATTATATCAGAAATTACAATGATGTCAAGAAAAAACGTGGATTTATTCAAGTTCAGTTGTTGCAACTATCATATCACCGACTCTGATGCCGTCTAAAGCGGCACTTATTATGCCTCCTGCATACCCTGCGCCTTCTCCACAAGGATATAAACCAATAATATTGGATTGATAATCCTCTCCTCTTATCATACGAACAGGAGAAGATGTTCTTGTCTCAACTCCCAGCATAATAACCTCTTCATCTGCAAAGCCCTTGATCTTATGTTCAAAAGCCTGCATGCCCTCTATAAGCGGTATACTAACAAATTCCGGAAGTATCTTTCTTATATTTGCAAACTCATAATCCCCCTTTGTAAGAGGTCTTAAGAGTCCAAAACCGGTACTTATCTCATCGTTAACAAAATCTCCAAACAACTGTAAAGGAATCTTACCATTTGCACTTTCATATGCATATTTTTCAAGTGTTTTCTGAAATCTTGCTCCTGCAAGCACATCATCACTTCCAAAATCAGAAGGTCCGACGGTTACAACTACTGCAGAATTAGAATTCGCACTGCCTCTGTCATAATAACTCATACCGTTTACACAGAGCTTTCCTTTTCTTGAAGAAGCATTTACAACATATCCACCCGGACACATACAGAATGTGTATACTCCTCGTCCGCTCTTAGATGTATGAGTAAGCTTATAATCAGCAGGTGGCATAGATTTAAAGGACTTTCCGTATTGATTTCTATTTATCATTCCTTGAGAGTGTTGAACTCTTACGCCTACTGCAAAGGGCTTAGCCTCCATATACAGCCCTGCTGCTTTTAGATTCTTAAATGTATCTCTCGCGCTATGTCCTGTAGCAAGAACCAATTTATTACACTCAAGATGGATAATATTACCATCCTGCTTGATTACTGCGCCTACAAGCTCATTATTCTCATTTATAATAGGCGTCTCAAATCGTGTATTAAAGAAAATTTCACCACCAAGAGCAAGTATCCTTTCTCTTAGAGCAACAACCACATCACGCAATCTATCTGTACCTACATGAGGCTTTGCATCATATAATATCTGTGATGGAGCTCCGTAATTAGCAAAAGTTTCCAGTATATCTCTAATCTTACCTGTTTTATCTTTAACGCCGGTATAGAGCTTTCCATCTGAAAATGTACCTGCACCTCCTTCACCAAATTGTACGTTGGTTTCCGGATCAAGCTCTGCTCCATTCCAAAAATCATTTACTTTCTTATCTCTGGAATTAATATCTCCGCCTCTCTCGATAACTATAGGGCAAAGACCTGCCTCAGCAATCTCTAATGCAGCAAAAAGACCTGCAGGACCTGTACCAACAACTACAGGACGTGATTTAGGTCTTCTTCCAAGAGCAATCTGAAGAGCAACATCCTTCATGATGCTGTTTTCATCTTTTAAGCTTCGCTCAGGAATTACAAATGCATTTCCCTTTCCGTACTGACTTACCAGCTTATGTTCTCTTATGGTATGGAAAGTTATATTGTATACAAAGTATATTTCATCCCTTTTACGTGCATCTACAGACTTCTTTTCTACCGTAAGCTCATGTAGCTCATCATCGGGTATATTTAGCATACTTGCGACCTCAACCCTGACACAGGCTTCCTCCTGTTTTGATATAATACCCTGCTTTATAGTATCTGCGGGACAACTTTCGATAATTAAGCTCGCAGGTATTTTTATCTGAGTCATTCTAATCATGGCACACCTCATATATATTATTAGTAAATAAATGTATTATTTATACGGAAAGACTTGTCCCGGCTATATAACCGGTGGTCCAAGCCCATTGAAGATTATAACCCCCACACAATCCAGAGACGTCAAGGATTTCTCCGGAAAAATACAACCCTTCTACCTTTTTAGACATCATTGTACTAAAATCAACATCAGTCAGATTAACACCACCGCTTGTAACCTGTGCTTTTTCATAACTGCTGTATCCGATTATCTTAAACTCATAGTTCTTAAATAAATCTATAATTCTTTTTAAGTCATCATCTGTTAAATCATTTATATGTTTTTCTTCATCATAAATACCATTTAACAATGCTTCAGATATTTTAAAGTTTACAACTCCCCTAATAAGCTCTATTACAGACAAGGATCCATAATTCTTTATTAAACCTTTAAAATAATCAAAAAGCTCTTCCTCATCATAATCAGGAATAAAATCCACAAAAATCAATTCACTGCTGATAGGAGCATTTACTGACTTATTTACTTTATTTAATTCTCTTATAATCATACCGCTTAGCTGAAATATAGGTATACCTGAAATACCATAATCAGTTAATATCATCTCGCCATATGACGATTTGTCCGCATACCTAACTTCACCCTTAAATCTGACACCTGCCCAGATATTCCTTATCTTTTTAGAAGTATCTGTATAAAGTGCAGTAAGCGATGGTAACGGAGTCTTTATATCATGCCCCATATCTTTAGCAAATCTGTACCCATCACCTTTACAACCGTATATTGGTCCTGCTTCTCCTCCACAAGCCAGAAGAAGCTTAGAACACATAAAGCTTTCTTCATCGGTATGAACTATAAAACTTTCCCTTAATCCAACTTTCTTTTTTTCTACATAATCAACTGCAGTCTGCAGTTTAATAGTAACGTTTAATCTGTTTAATTCACGCTCAAGAGCATGAACAAGAGAATATGCCTGTTCACCGGCAGGATAATAGTATCCATCCTTATGATAACTTAGCATACCTATCTCTTTAAAAAACTCTATGGTATCATCCTTATTGAAATTATCCAGACATTTTTTCACAAAATCCATCCTTAATAATCTCTCTTGATCATTAAGCAAATCAGGAATAAAGTACTCCGGCTTCATAATTTCATTGGTAAAATTACATCTTCCGTTTCCGGTAGCATATAGCTTATGACCACATTTTTCCTGACGATCAATAATCAGGACTTTTACGCCTTTACGGGCAGCAACTACCCCGGCAATCATACCGGAAGCGCCAGCTCCGATAATTATAACAGCATAACTTCTCATAATGATTCCTTATTAAGTTTTATAAATAATATTAATAAAAATTTAAACCGCGAATGTGGGAAACTATTTTTTCTCACCCGATATGTAATGATAACATATAATGCTATTTTTTTAAAGATAAAAATTTACAAAAATATTTAATCATTATAATTTTTCCAATTAATAAAAATATGACAAAAAAAGCCCACCTGACATTAGATTACACAACCTTCATCAGGTGGATTTTTTTATGATTTTATAATATATAGATTTATCCTACTCGTCCAATCTTAACAGGAGTTCTGTAGTAAGCATTTGAAATTATAATACCTGTTCTCGAATTGCTGGCATGTATTATCTGACCGTTACCAATATACATACCTACGTGACTTATTTCTCCGGATCCATAGAAGAAAAGATCTCCCGGTCTTGCTTCTGATGATGAAACAGATTTGGTACAATTAGCCTGAGAAGCAGCAAAGTGAGGAAGTGAGACTCCATAAGCTGCATATAAGCTCATGGTAAAACCTGAACAGTCACAGCCGTTGGTAAGTGATGTACCACCCCATACATAAGGATTTCCCAAGAATTTCATAGCATATGCTACTATGGAAGAACCATTAGAATTACCTCCTGATGAACCCTCCTTAGAAACAATAGTACCATCCTTCTTCTGATGAAGTTTAACTGCCCTGTCAACTTTGTATGAAACTCTTATGAACTCTTTATTTACAAAGCAAAGTTCATCATCAATACCTACACATGCCCAATTTTTAAGATCACTCATCATATTGCTTTTCTTAGTTAGTTTGATATCCTTCTTTTTAGCATGTCTTTCTATATACTTATTCATCCACTTTTCTTTGATATTAAGCTTCTTTATATCATAGTCAGACCCCTTTGAGATAAGGTCATATATTCTTGAATCTGTTGAAGGAAGGAATCTTACGTTCAAGGTTGTACACTTCACATTAGCTCTAAGTGTTGCAACTTCTCTTGCCCTTTCTTCTGCAGCCTCATCCTTATATAAAAATGCAGCTTTGACATATCCTCTAACCTTACCTGATACTATCTTAGCCCAACCTTTTTTAATATTATATATATTACAACCTGAAAACTTAGTCATCTTTCCGACAATCTTTGCTCTCATACTTGGTTTTTTTCTAACATTCAGGTAATCATTTACCTTTGCCATACCAAGTCTGTCATAAACAAGATTAAGCTTAAAATCCTTTTTAGCTTTTAAATTATTATCCAGATTACTCTTTTCTTCAAATTCATCTTCATCTAAAGCTGCTTCACCTTCATCTGTTTCTACAGAAGGTCCTGTTGCTAATGAAACCAGTTCCTTTTCACCCTTATCCGATGCACTTGTGGCATCAGCAGAGGCAGTTCCGGCCACGCTTTTTTTTGCAGAATCACCTGATCTTTTTGCAAAAATAGTTACACCTGCTATCGAACATACACAAAGCATAATAGCTATTATTAATGTCGATATCTTTTTTTTCTTCATAAAAAATCTCCCCATTCGAATTGTAACATATGCCATAAGTACGATAGAAATCTCATTTTTAACATGTTACAATTTAATAAATAACAAACTTTTTAACATTTGTTAACAAAATTTTACAAAATTGTTACATGCATACATTATCACATTTCAAATGGGGTGTCAATAATTAATACATAAATAATAATGAACAATTAATGAAGGATTAGTTTTGTCCGTAGTAAGCGTTCTCTCCATGTTTTCTAAAGAAGTGCTTATCTCTTATATTGTCCGGTGCAGGGGAAGCGGATCTGTTAATAACCTCTGTTCTGTAAGCCATCTTAGCTACTTCTTCAAGTACGACTGCATTGTGAACAGCTTCCTTTTCATCCGTGCCCCAGGTAAATACTCCATGGTTTTTGCATAAAATTCCCGGTGTATAGATAGGATTTATATCTCTATCCTTTAAAGTTTCAATTATAAGTTTTCCTGTATTTTTCTCATAATCTTCTTTTATCTCTTCATCCATTAAAAGTCTGGTACAGGGAATAGGACCATAAAAATAATCTGCATGTGTTGTTCCGTAAAGTGGGATGTCTCTTCCTGCCTGTGCCCATGAGGTTGCGTATGAAGAATGTGTATGAACCACTCCTCCGATATCAGGATACTTCTTATATATTTCAGCATGTGTAGGTGTGTCTGAAGATGGCCTAAGCTTTCCTTCCAGCTTATTTCCCTTTAAGTCCATAACAATCATATCATCCGGAGTAAGTTTATCGTACTCCACTCCACTCGGTTTAATAACCATATAACCAGTCTCTTTGTCATATGCACTTACATTTCCCCATGTAAATGTTACAAGACCGTACTTAGGTAATAATTTATTTGCTTCGAAAACAAGTTCTTTGATCTTTTCAAGCATATATATTTACCTCCATTAGTTGTTTTTATTAATCTCAGCAGCTTTTCTTTCAACATCAAAATAATTCTTATAATCTGCTATAAAGCTTTCAAATCCAACTTTTATTGATTCATCAGCAGACAAAGAGTACTCCTTTGCATTCGAAAAAAATAAATTTTCAAGAAATCCTTTGAGATCGAGATTTTCATCTTCTTTTTTCTTAAATGTATATAACGCTAAGCATGCCATACCGTATGGGCCACCCTCTCCCGCAGTTTCCATAACACTTACAGGACAATTAAGTGCAGATGCCATTACTGTCTGACCGGCGTTTGAATTCTTAAAAAATCCTCCATGTCCATACATCTTATCTATGGCTACATTTTCTTTATCAAAAAGAATATCCATACCAAGCTTTAATGTAGCTACAGCTGAGTATGCGAGAGATCTCATAAGATTTTTAAATGTAAATGAAGCATTTGTCTTTCTTAATAGGAGCGGCGCACCACTTTCTAAGCCTGTCACATGTTCTCCTGAAAAATAATTATAACTTATTACTCCACCACAATCATCATCACCCTCTAATATGTTTTTAAACATTGTATCATAGATATCATTCATTGTCATATCGCTTCCGGAAGCCTTTGCAAATCCTGAAAGCATATCAGCCCAAGCATTAATATCCGAAGTACAATTATTACAATGAACCATCGCCACATCTTTACCATCAGGTGTTGTAACTACGTCTATCTCATCATGTCTTTCTTTTAAAGGCTTATCAAGAACAATCATTGCAAAGACGGAAGTTCCTGCAGAAACATTACCAAAGCGCGGTGTAACGGAATTTGTAGCAACCATACCTGTTCCCGCATCACCCTCCGGAGGAGCGGCTAGAGCTCCACTAATAAGGGTTTTACTTTCATCAAGGAGTGATACTCCCTCTTCTGTTAAGACACCTGCCCTATCTCCTGCTATTTTTACTTCAGGTAATATATCTCTCAATTTCCATCCAAAATCATAATCCTTTATAAGCTCTTCAAACTTATCAATATAATCACTCTTATAATCAAGAGTTTCTGAGTCAACAGGAAACATACCGGAGGCATCTCCGATACCCAGCACCTTATATCCGGTAAGCAGATAATGAACGTATCCTGCCAAAGTAGTGATATAAGATATATCCTTAACATGTGATTCTTTATTTAATATAGCCTGATAAAGATGAGCTATACTCCATCTCTGAGGTATATTAAAATTAAAACACTTAGATAATACATCTCTGGCTTCGCCTGTAGTTGTATTTCTCCATGTTCTAAATGGAACAAGAAGATTATCATCCTTATCAAAAGCCATGTAACCATGCATCATAGCAGATACACCGAAAGAAGTTATTTTTTTAAGAGTAATATTATACTTATTCATGACGTCTGCTTTTAGCTCTTTATAAGCAGCTTTAAGTCCAAACTTAATATCCTCTATAGAATATGTCCAAAAACCATCTTCATACTTGTTTTCCCACATATAATCGCCGAGAGCCATCACATTACCCGAAAAATCTATAAGAACGGCTTTTATCTTTGTTGAACCGAACTCTATACCCAAAGATGTCTTACCCTCTTCAATTATAGTCTTTTGATTAATAAAATTTATATTATCCTCCATATATACCCCTTTAATTTATTTATTGATTTGATTGTCAGTTTTTTATATATCTTGTCAAAACTCGTTTCCCATATTAGAAATAAAGGGCAATACACCCATGTATCGCCCCTTTTTTTTTCATAAATAAATGATAAAAAATATATCAATCAAATTATTAATTTAAAACTTCTTAACAATTATAAGCTTAACATCATCCTTATCAACTCCAACCTTAACATCATCTGCCAGATTAGCTATAATTGATTTTTCAAGCTCATCCCATGCCTCTTCATCAGTTTCTTCCACACTACCTCTGTAAGATTGTAATGACCAAACATATGAAGACATTGCAAATGCTCCCATATCATGCATTCCGGAATTTTCAAAAGCAACAATACTCGCATTCTTAACCATCGCCTCTGTCTCAGCTCCTCCATAAGGATGCATAGCATGCTCAAACATATTCTTTATCTTTCCCATGATTCCACGAGAAGATTCATTCTTTCCGGTTGATGAGACGGATATAAACTCTTGTTTTTTATAATAATCCATATCCGCTTTAGCATCCAATATCAAATTGACTTCACTATTTTGTGTGATAATCTTAAAAGAGGCTTCAAATTCATGAGTAATAGTCTTAACCATACCCATTAATTCTTCGGCAAGAAGTCTCATGTGTATACTCTGACGAGAGTCGAGACCAAGTTTAACAGCGGTCTGAGAGGCTAACTCTAAAGCTTCTTCAATTCCTTTTCCATCGTTAGAAATAGTAATATCTTTAGTTTCCATATATAAAGCCTCCAATTAGATTTCTTTTCTAAGTGTAAGAATATTCTTTCCGTCCTTATATTCATACTTTATATCATCCATGGTTTTCTTTACCATGAATATACCTAGTCCGCCTATTTCTCTCTCTTCTGCAGATAAGGTAACATCCGGGTCAGCCTTTGCAAGCGGATCATACGGAGTACCATTATCTATAAAGGTAATACTGATTGTCAGAGGATCTGTATTCATCTCTACCAAAATAGTAGCATTACCAATTACATTATTATAAGCGTAATGAGCAATATTTACAAATATTTCCTCAACTGCAATATCAATCTGAGTCTGGGTTTTAATAGAACACTCAACTTCCTCAAGTGTACTGTCTACGAATTCAAGCACCTGATCAAGATTATCAGTTTTGGCTTCAAGTTCGAGTTTTTTCAAAGTCTCACCCACTTTCTTCTTATTCAATTGTCAGTATATCTGTAAATCCTGTTACATCAAATATTTCCTTAATTGAATCATTTGCATTTCTGATTACCATCTTGCCCTGTTTATTCATGGTCTTCTGAGCAGAAAGAAGAACTCTGAGTCCCGCACTGGAAATGTAATCAAGATTTGAGAATTCAAATACAAGATCATCAATACCCTCTAAAGATGCCTTTAACTCTGCTTCAAGCTCGGGAGAAGTTGCTGTATCAAGTCTTCCCTCAATTCCCATTATAAGTGAGCTTCCATTAGTTTCCTTATTAATTGTCATATCGATATCTCCTTTCAATACGGATCGGAATCATCACCGACCTCACATAATGTAGTAATATACCACATTTTATATATTTATGTCAAGCATATGCAAGTACTTTTGACCTATTAGAGCTTTAAAAAATAATTGTTTTTTATTTTATTGTTGATAATTTAATCTGTTTACAATATAATCTTTTTAGATTTTTTAGAAAGAATGAGGTCATTAGTGATGAAACACCTTATAAGTCCTATGGATTTATCAGTAGACGAAATCAATGAAATACTTGATCTTGCCAAACGCATAAAGGAAAATCCCGAAAAATACGCTCATGTGTGTGACGGCAAAAAAATTGCTACATTGTTTTATGAGCCAAGCACTAGAACAAGATTAAGCTTTGAAACTGCTATGCTTGATCTTGGTGGTAAAGTAATAGGTTTTTCATCTGCAGATTCATCTTCTGCCGCAAAGGGAGAAAGTGTTGCAGATACCATAAGAGTTATATCCTGCTTTGCTGACATCTGTGCTATACGACATCCTAAAGAAGGTGCACCTAAGGTTGCAACCCTTTACTCTGATATTCCTGTTATAAACGCAGGTGATGGTGGTCATAATCATCCCACCCAAACACTAACCGATCTCTTAACCATAAAGATGCTTAAGGATGATTTAAATAATCTTACTATTGGACTTTGTGGAGATTTAAAATTTGGAAGAACCGTTCATTCTCTTATCAATGCTATGGTTAGATATAAAAACACTAAATTTATACTTATATCTCCCAATGAATTAAAAATACCCGATTATCTGAGAAAAGAAGTTCTAGAAGCCAATAATATAGAGTTTACAGAAACCGATGAGCTAGAGACCTATATGCCGCAGCTTGATATTCTTTATATGACAAGAGTACAAAGAGAAAGATTCTTTAATGAAGAGGATTATGTAAGACTTAAAGATAGTTTTATACTTGATGAAAAAAAGATGCAATATGCCAGAAAAGATATGTTTGTACTGCATCCACTACCTAGGGTAAATGAAATATCTGTTGATGTGGATAACGATCCAAGGGCAGTTTACTTTAAACAGGTTCAGTTTGGAGTTTATGCCCGTATGGCTTTAATCATGAAACTTTTAGATATAAAAGAACCATCATAACACAAAACCCCGGATTTTAATCCGGGGTTTTGTTCATAAAATATAATAAAGGGAAAATCTATTAGCTTAATTCCATATCTCCTAAGCTGTAACGAACAAAGTTAATTATAGCATTTTTCCATACAGGATCAGAATGCTCTCCGCCCGGATAGAGATACCATATATGCTCTACTCCGTTTTCAGTCAATGCATTGTGATAATTTAGTGATCCTTCGACCATATCCTTATCTCCTATACATATCATAACCATCTTTGGAGCAAAATCCCAATCTGATATATCAAGCTTGCTTGCGTCAGCTGTAGGAGCACCTGAAAATGCACCTATATAATTAAAGTGACTCTTCAAATCAAAACCAATCGTAAGTGCCTCAGCTCCACCCATAGACAGTCCACAAATACCCGTATTTTCCGGCTTTGTTGATACACTGTAATTTTCGATTATGTATGGCTCTAAATCTTTAGTAAATTCTTCTTCAAACATTGTATATGCCTGAATCTTTTCTGCTGATGTAGTCTTATCCTGAATTCCATCCTTAGGAACAACACTCGGAATTACAGCTATAAACGGTGGAACTTCACCTCTTCCAATCATCGTGCTGAAGTATGAGCGAATATTCATATTAACCCACTGTCCTCCTGTGCATCCAAATCCATGAATCATATAAATTACCGGATACTCTACTGTTTCATCATATCCCGGCGGAAGAAATACAAAACACTCTCTATCAGCTCCAACTACTTCAGAATAGTAACTGATAGTATTCATGGATCCCAGTTTAGTTCCCTTCTTCCTATCGTATTCAGTCATATCTAACTTAAAATATTTATTAAAGTCATCTTCTAATCCAGACTTCATACCTAAAGGCCACACAACCTGAGTAGGTGGATTGTTAGGGAATGGATTCTCAGTAGGTACAACTGCCGGTTCGGTAGATGGAGTAGATGTAGGAGCAACTGTAGGCGCAGCTGTTTTTTCCGGTGCTTTTGTAGCCGCAGGAGCCGGTGATACTTTCACTTCAGCTGAAGTAACAGTAACCTTACAGCTAAGTGTCTTCTTATTTGTCTTTGCTATAATCTTAACACTTCCTTCTTTAAGTGCTTTAACAACACCCTTCTTACTTACTGTTGCTATTTCCTTATTTTTACTCTTCCATTTTACTTTCTTTGCATTTTTAACTTTAAGCTTCTTACTTTCCCCAACCTTAAGTGTTAATGTTTTAGCACTGATACTTGGTGCTTTAGCCGCCATAGATAGCTTAACGGAAGAAAAGCACACTACAACAGCCATAAGTAATACAAATACTTTTTTACTTTGTTTTAACATCATAATTCTTCTCCTTTCTGTTATATACCCCTTTATTATTTTACTGAAGTCTCACCCAAACTATAGCGTACAAAATTTATCGCAGCATTTTTCCATACCGGATCTGAGTGTGTACCACCCGGATAAAGATACCATATATGCTCTACTCCGTTTTCCTTTAATGTCATATGATAATTGTAAGGGTTATCACCTACAGTTTCATCTTTATCACCTGTACAAACCATAACAACTTCAGGTGCAAAATCCCAATTCTTTATGTTTAGACAACTTGTATCAAGTGTTGGAGCAGCAGAAAATGAACCGATAAAATTAAAGTGATTCTTTAAACTAAATCCAAGAGAAAGTGCCTCCATACCTCCCATGGAAAGTCCGCAAACACCTGTATCCTCCGGTTTTTCTGATATACTATAATTTTTCTTTATGTACGGCTCTAAATCCTTAGAAAACTCTTCTATAAATCCTGTGAATGCACCAATATTCTCTGATGAGTAAGTATTCTGTGATAAGCCATCCTTTGGAACAACACTAGGAATAACAGCAATAAAAGGCTTTACTTCACCTCTTCCAATCATTGCACTGAAGGATGAGCGAATGTTCATATTTACCCACTGTCCGCCTGTACAACCAAGGCCATGTATCATATAGATAACAGGATACTCTTTACTTTCATCATACTCTGGCGGAAGAAATACAAAGCACTCTCTATCAGCTCCAATTACTTCAGAATAGTAACTGATAGTATTCATAGTTCCCAATTTAGTCCCCTTCTTCCTATCATATTCAGTCATATCTAACTTAAAATAATTATTAAAATCATCCACTAATCCGGACTTCATACCTTCAGGCCACACAATCTTAGTTTCGGGATTATCAGGAAATGGATTTTCGGTCGGCGCAATAGTAGGTTCACTAGTTGGTGAAGTAGTAGGTGTTACAGACGGTGCTAGTGTTGGAGCTGCAGTCTTTACTGTTGCAGGTGAAGCTGTCGGAGCTGCACTGGGCGAAGGATCACTTCCTGAACCGGATTTCTTTACTGTAACAGAGCAGGTAAGTGTCTTTTTATCTGCTTTAACTACTATCTTTACTGCACCCTCATTAATACCTTTTACAAGTCCTTTTTTATTAACGGTTGCAATAGTCTTATCTTTACTCCTAAAAGATATTTTTTTAGCATTTTTAACCTTGATTTTTTTGCTTTCTCCTACTGACAATGTTAGCTTTTTACTGCTTAGTATTGGTTTTTTTGCAGCAACAGAAAACTGAACAGTAGTAAAGCTTACTGATGTAGCTAACAAAAAAACCGCAGCTTTCTTAAGAGTTGATTTTAACATAATAGATTTTCCTTTCTTTTTAATGCTTGATATAAGTATGTAATATATAAAAAACCGTTTTAAAAATACAAATAATACTTTGTTTTTCTATACGCTTATGATAACATATTATAAATAATAATAAATAAAGTAGACCGACATAAAAATATGTAATAGCGACTTTATTATTGTTGGAGGATTATACCATGAAACAAAAAGCCGGAATAGATACACATTTATATATAAAAAAATCTATAATTAATACAACGTTATATGTAACAAACCCCTATAAATCAACTTCTCTTCCACAAGTCTCACTTAACGGATATGTAAATATAAAGGGCCATAATATGCACTTTAAAAGACAATCTACTGAGTGGATTATGTATATCGTTGAGAGCGGACATATGATAATTTGTGAGGATGACAATACTTATAGCCTTTCTTCCGGAGATGTAATTATATTTACTCCCGGACGCACTCATTGGGGAAAGCCATTAGACAGTGACATCAATTATTATTTTGTTCATTTTTTCTGGGAAAACCTTACAGAAAAAACTCTTACGGATGAAGAATATCTATCGTTAACCTTTAAAAGTCATGTTTCAGTATCAAATCTTCCTTCAAAGGATGATAAAAACAATTATCCTGAAACTGATCTTTTTTTAATACCTAAATTTTCACACCTGACTCCTATAGTATTCGGTGAAACCATAAATATATTTAAAAGACTAATAAACGAAAACAAAATTGCTGCATATAATTTTGATTCTATGGAAAACTCCCTTTTACATTTAATACTTATGTATATCCAAAGGTCAAACTCCGAAATCATTACTCAAACGAACTTTCAGACAACCTTTTTGACAGATTTGATTACATATTTAAGAAATCATTATAATGAAAAGATAACAGGAAATATACTCGAAAAGGAACTGAACAGAAATTTTGATTATATGAATCGTATATTTCACAAAAGTACAGGAAAAACAATATTTAAGTATCTTCTCGAATTAAGACTTGAAGAAAGCAAAAAACTATTACGTGCAGGACACTTAAGTATAGCTGAAGTTGCTGATGAAACCGGTTTTTGCAATGCATTTTACTTCTCCAAGGTCTTTAAAGATTACGAAGGCATAACCCCCAGCAGATATATGCATTCGGATTTTATGTAATATATTTCTAAATATACATAAGTGTTAATACACTCACTTCTTTTCACGTAAAAAAGGATTTATATCAATCTTATTATCTTCAATAATTATTGTTATACATCCTTTCTGGTCTGTTCTATAAACCTGGGAACCTACTGAACTAAGGCGTTCTAAGGTTTCTTTATGAGGGTGAGAGTATCTATTATTTAATCCACAAGAAATAATCGAATAATCGTTATGAATCAAATCCAACAATTCATAAGGGGTCGAAAACCTTGAGCCATGATGAGCAACCTTTAAAAGTTCGTAATGAATGCTTTTTTCTTTGATATAATCCTTTAAATTGTTTATAAAGCACTCTTCTCCTTCTCCGCATATATCTCCTGTTAATAGACAATCAAAATCGCCATAGGATAGAGATAAACAAGTAGAATACTCATTTCTGTCTTCACATAGATAGCCCTTATACGGATGAAGACATGTAAGCTTTAATCTATTAAAATTTATTTCATTACCGGTGCTTATATAATATATATTTATGTCTTTTTCTTTGGCTTTTTCCAAAAAGCTTATGTATATCTCATCCCTTAGAGCAGTTTCAGGTAATATAAGATTTCTTATCTTCACCTCCCCTGTCTTATCCGATAACTCAATTAACTCACTAAGTCCGTTTATATGATCATCATCAGCATGAGTTATTATCATATAATCGAGTTCTCTCACACCTTCATGCTTTAAATATGGTGAAATGATATACTCTCCAACTTTTTCCTTGCTTGTACTTCCTCCATCAATTAAAAATGTATTATCCTCATTATCTCTTATAAATATAGAGTCTCCCTGGCCAACATCCAAAAAAGATATTTTCAAATTATCATCTGATTTGAAAAACAAAATAATAGGACCGATCAAACAAAATGTAATAAAACTTACTCTCGCAACATATAATCTCTTTTTAGGACCTCTGTTTAAAAAAACTTTTTCAGTAAAATCTTTTTTTATAAATAAGCGTATACATACAGAAAAACCTATTAATATAAAATAATAAAGGATAATATTAACAAAATCCGGAGAAGGACTTATTACTACAGAATTTTCAAAACCTGATATAAAATTACAGATTTTTTCAACAATTTGTAAAAGATTTTCAATTATTTTAAAAGTTATTTTTGCTGCAAAATCAAATAAATCTATATTTCCTATTATTGCTCCCATGAATAATAATATACATATAATCATAGTTAATGGAACTATTAATATATTTAGAATAATAGCAAATACAGGAATCTGATTAAAATTATACATAATAACAGGTAGGTTAAAAAGAGTGACTGCAATACTTACTGACAAAGCTTTAATAAATTTCTTAAGCAAATATATCAAAAAATTTTTAAGGGTTTTTATTATACTTTTTTTTGAATGAACATCAATGTTTTTTATTTCATCTATTAATCCGATTTTATGCTTTTTAAGATTTTCATATCTTACATTACCTGTTAATATATAGTAAATTGGCATATTTAACAAAATAACAGAAAGGCATGAACAAAATGATAATAAAAATCCACCCGAAAAAAGAAGATATGGAGACTGTATGATTATTATTGTACACGAAATACATAAAGCAGTTAAAGAATCATAGGTTCTCTTAAAAACAGGTGCAATAAGAAAAATAATCATCATAACACATGCTCTATTTGTAGAAACACTAAAACCTGTCATAATTCCATATGATAAGATAAATATCAAAGTAATAATCGATGAAATGTTTCTTTTAAAACCAAGCAGTAAAAGAATGTTTAGGAAAAATGCACCAATAATAGTTACATGCAAACCACTTATTGCCAATATATGTCCAATTCCGTTTAAAGTATACAGGTCTTTAATGTCCTCATTAAGATCCTTCTTTTCACCTAAGAATAATGCTTTAGATACACCTGCTTCCCTTTTTGGCAGGTATTTATCAAAACAATCACTTACTTTATTTTTGATTTCAAATAAAATGTTTTTATAATAATTAATTGCTGATGATTCTATTGTTATATTATCCGGATAAAATGTGTAATATATATTTTTACTTTTAAGATAATTTCTATAATCAAATTCTCCGGGATTTGTAGCTGCTTTAATCTGATTTAAGTTCCCTGACATAGATATATGATTTCCGGGTTTTAATAAAGATGTTTTTTTCAGATCTGAAAATATAAGTAAATATTTTAATTTAGCATTAAAGCTTTTATAATCACTGTTACCGGGAATTTTTAATGAGATATTTTTTAAATACAGATGGAAATTTACATTTCCTTCAGAATCTTCTTTTACTTCGTATCTGTCAACTTCACCTTCAGCAAAGACACCATTAATGCTGTCTTTACTGAAGTAAGTATCAAGATAATAATTGTTCTCATCCTGACTTTTATCAAGTCTGAGGATGATTATAAATCCGGCGATTAACAATAAAACCATCCAAAATACAGGACGTCTTATATTATCACCACCTCAATATAAATTATGAATTAATTACTTTTTCGATAGCATTATAAAGATCATCATAATCTTCAAATGCCGGATATTCAGGATAATCTTTTTTAATCTGTTCAGTAGTTCTGAACAAAAATCCAGCCTTGCTTGCCTTAATCATTCCAAGATCATTAAAACTGTCTCCACTAGCGATTGTTTCATATCCTATGGACTGAAGGGCTTTAACAGTTGTGAATTTAGAGTTTTCAACCCTCATTTTAAAACCGGTTATCTTTCCGTCTGAAGCTACCTCAAGAGAATTACACATGATAGTTGGCCATCCAAGTTTCTTCATAAGAGGAGAAGCAAACTGTGTAAATGTATCACTAATGATAATCACCTGTGTAAGACTGCGAAGCTTATCCAAAAACTCTTTTGCTCCCGGAAGAGGATCAATTTTTGCAATTGTTTCCTGAATTTCTTTTAAACCGAGATTATGTTCTGCCAAGATATCAAGACGATAATTCATGAGTTTATCATAATCAGGCTCATCTCTTGTTGTTTTTTTCAATTCAGGTATACCACTTGCCTCAGCAAAAGCAATCCATATTTCAGGAACCAAAACACCTTCTAAATCTAAACATATTATTTCCATCTTTTTTCCTCCATGCCGAAGCTTTTTTTTCTGAGGCGCCGCACGAGAACCTCTTGTTCTAGTGTCGAAAACATACAAGTTTGTGGCTTCGACACAAGCTTGCTGGTTGAAAAAATGCTCTTCAGAGATTTTTTTCAACCTTTCCTCATTTCTGCATAAAGCTTTTTTATTCAACCAAATGAAGATTTTATCATAATTATAATCTAAAATCAACCTGAAACCAAATCAAGGTTTCTTTCAAATACCGAACCGAAATTAATAGATTCATTATAAGTTAAGGTCTGCTCTCCGTCTATCGAAAATTGCACTTTATCGATATTTGATAATTCTGTAAGTGTATTTACAACTGAGTACAGAGCTACATAACCGGTTATATTGTCGTTTTTATCCATAAATTCTTTTGAAAAATCTATATAACAGGTTTTATCCTTAACTGTAATCTTATTTACCTTTGTTCCCTCAGGTATAGTCGGAAGTAATTCATCACTTTCGATTCCGTTAATAGAATTAGGTCCCTTCATAAGCTGTTCAACTATAGTCTGTTCAACTGTCATGGATGCATCATAATTAATATCGACCGCACACCTCTTAAGAGTATTACCAGATTTATCTGCAAAGAAAAGTGTTATAGATACTCTCTGTGTATACATTATCTCACCAGCTGTATTATCTATAAAATCATCGGATGTAAGGAGACCTATGGGCTCTGCCTTAGAGTCAACAAGAGGCTGACCTGCAACATAAAACTGAACTCCGTTTATATCCGGTATCTGCATAAGATTCTTTACTATAGCAGCCCTCATAAGAGTCTCCGGAACACCTGATGTATTGGCGTAAGCCGAATTAAAGTAAAGAGATAAATTACCATCTTCATCAAGGTTAAAATCCTCAACACTGACTCCCTCCGGGATAAGCTGCCTTCCCGAAGCATCATCAGGAACTTCTCCCATCTTAGCAATAAACTCTTTTATAAGCTCTGTAGTATCTTTTTCCTTGGGCTTATATTCGCTATGATATACACCGGACAGGGCAGCGTCTGTATAAAAGAAATAATATCCTTCATATTCGACACTTCCTGTTCTTTTACTACAACCAACAGTTAGAACGACAAGAAGCATGGATAAAATCACGCTGATTAGTTTAATAATCTTTTTTTTATGCATTATTATCATCCCTTCCTTCTTCTAAGCTGTTATCTTCTGTTTCTCCTGCAGCATAATTCAGAGGTATCCTTATGGTAAATGTAGTACCTTCCTTTTCCTTACTGTATACCTTTATTGTTCCGTTATGAAGTAATATTATCTTTCGGGTTATAGCTAGACCAAGTCCTGTTCCTCCGGTTTCTCTTGAACGAGCTTTATCAACTCTGTAAAACCTTTCAAATATCTTATCCTGTAATTCTTCAGGTATTCCAACTCCGCTGTCTCCCACATTGATATAGAAAAATTTATGATCGGCGTTAAGAGCAACCTTTACCCAGCCTCCATCAAAGTTATACTTTATGGCATTTTCAAAGAGATTATTGATAGCTATGGATATTTTTACTTCGTCAACATCAGCCTGAACAGGCCTAAAGCTTTCATATATAAGCTCAATCTTTCTTGATGATGCAATAGGTCGGAATCGCTTTAAAAGCTTTTCTATGAGCTCATTTATGTTAATATTGGTAATTGTCATGTTAGGATTATTTTTTTCAAGTCTAACCATAGAAAGAAGATCATTAACAATATCAGTCATTCTTTCAATCTCATTATTTATGTCGCCCAAAAACTCTTTATACAGCTCTACCGGTATATCATCCTGAGTTAACAGCGAGTCAGAAAGAACCTTTACAGATGCTAATGGTGTTTTTAACTCATGTGATACATTGGAAACAAATTCCTGTCTGGATTCATCCTGTGACTTTATTACATCAAGCATGGTATTAAATGAGTCGGCCATACTCTGAACTTCCTCATATCCCCTGATACCTTCAGCTTCTTCCATTTTTCCGTTGGAAATCTCATCAATATTTTTATTTAGCTTCTTTAAAGGCCATGTAACAAATATTGAATAAAGAATAGCAATAAGTATTATTACCAATGAAATTGCAACCATAAGCATACGAATATTGTTGCTAACCTTGCTGGATATGAGATTTATATTCTTTTTTGAAAAACTCATAACCAAAACACCCTTAACAGTAAGAGTGTCCGAGCTTACAATAGGCATTGTAATCTGTATATAATCACCCAATTCATTGGTATATATGGATTCTGCGCTATAGAAACACTTTACAACTTCTGAGGATATAAGAGTCTTTCCTACCTCAAGATTATAAGTATCCTTTATGATACGTAGATTATCATCAATTATTATTATACGACCGTCATAAATTTCAGCTATCTCTCTAACCTCTGTTTCTACAGAGCTGTCAAAATGTGTTGTAAGATAATCTGATGATAAGATTAAATTTGAAATGACTGTTCCATAAGACTTTAATTCATCTTCACGAGAAGTGATAATCTGCTTGTTGTGAACATTAATGATAATATTACTTAAAAAATACAAAGGCACGATACCGACAACAATCAATACCAAAAAGAGTTGTACCCTAAGACTGTATAAAACATGGAATACTTTTTTAAATGCTTTTTTCAAAACAAACCTCTCAAATAATTATAAAAATTAATATCAGTTTTTGAAAAAATATCCAACTCCCCATTTTG
The DNA here is from genome assembly GCA_016281605.1 of Lachnospiraceae bacterium. Classification (GTDB taxonomy): domain Bacteria; phylum Bacillota; class Clostridia; order Lachnospirales; family Lachnospiraceae; genus JAEEJA01. Next base: position 5,565 of record JAEEJA010000010.1, on the reverse strand, counting down.
TATGAATATAATTTGGTGAAGATGGTTTCTCTTCTATTTTTTCTCTCAATCGACGCACATGAACATCAACCGTTCTTACATCTCCAGGGTAATCACTGCCCCATACAATATTCAAAAGTTCCTCTCTGCTGTATACTTTTTCAGGATTAGTCATAAGCAATTCAAGTAAATCAAACTCCTTTGCAGTAAGATTTATCTCATTGGAATCGATAAATGTTCTGCGACCGCTTCTATCTACCTTTAGTTTCCCTGTGGAAAGAACGCTTGAATCTTCCTGCTTTACGGAATGATTATGATTTCTCCTAAGAATTGCTTTAATTCTGGCTTTTACTTCAAGTATATTGAAAGGCTTTGTTATGTAATCATCAGCTCCATACTCAAGCCCGAGAATCTTGTTCATATCATCTCCCTTAGCTGTAAGCATGATAATAGGAACCTCAGAAAATTCCCTGACAGCCTGACATACTTCAAATCCATTAAGTGATGGCAGCATTAAATCCAATAAGATAATATCATATTTATTCGTCTTTATCATATCAAGGGCATCCTGGCCGTCAAATGCAGTATCAACTTCCATATCATCCTGCTTCAAACTAAACTCTATACCCTTTACTATAAGCTTTTCATCATCAACAACCAAGACTTTTACTGCCATAATTCCCTCCATGATTTATATTGTTATCATATCCTTAATACTACCAAAAACTCCTTCTTTAATTCCGGAAATATTCATTATATCTTCCAAAGAAGAAAACTGACCGTTTTCTGTGCGATAATTAATTATATCCTGTGCCTTTTTTTCTCCGACCCCAGGCAAAGTCATAAGTTCTTCCTTTGCAGCTGTATTGATATTAACTTTACCGCTACTGTTTTCAGATGTTTTATGGTCACCTATCAACTCTTTTTCTTTCTTTTTCTCTTTTTTAAGCTTTTTCTTTGTAATAATATAAATCTTTTGAGCATCCTTAACATACTCAGCAAGATTATAATAGTTTTTTGCTGCACTTTTTAAAAAACCACCTGCCATATCTACCGCATCAGATACTCTGCTACCGTCTGAAAGCTCATAAACGCCGGGGTTCTTAACTGCACCACAAACATAAATCTTTATATCTTCCAAGCCTTCATTTTGATTACTGCTATCCGAATCATGAGAAAGATCTGAAGATATAGCTTCCTTAGAATCAACCTCTTTTCCTAAAGAAGCTTCCTGACTTAAATTGGCTGTATGTAAATCGGAATTATCCTTGCCAAACTTAAACCAACATATGCAAAGTACTGTAACACAAGTAATTGCAAATGTTATTATTATTTCTTTTTTCATATTCTTATGTCCTCCATACTTAAAAATATCGAGGACAGACACAATTATTGCAATTAAATAATATTAAATCTCATATATTTTACAACATCAACAGAAAAAATAAAAGATTTTTTTATATAAAGTACTATTATTTAGAAGTTGCTATACTTGCTGTCATTATATTATGATTTGCTCCTTCATAATGAAATTCCATGTTACCAAAATCCTGTAAAAAAGTGGAGAATTTCGAATATCCATAATCACTTATATCGAAGCCTTTGTAGCGCTTCTCAAGGAAAACCTTTATATCCTTTATATCAACACCCTTACCCTTATCATACTCTTGTACATATCCGGATACAGCATTTTTAACTGTTTTAATTTTAGGTATATTTCCCTTATCATCCTTTTCTAAGAGCTTAACATAACCCTCTCTTATCTCAAAGAAATCAAATGAATTTAAAAATACTGACAAACGGCTGTAACCATAGTTTCTAGGATCAAAATCACTATGAATCTTTAATAATCTTTTATTTAATTCACCCATGTTATAACCATAGCTATTTGGTTCAAAATCAGAATCATTTAAGATTTTCCTTATAGTTTGAAGTATATCATCCCTGGACGTAACAGTCTGAATATCTTCTTCATTCTGTGCTTCTCTAAGAATATCTAAATATTTAAATTGTGAACATGCCTTTACAAAGGGCTTCGGAGTCTTTTTCTCGCCCATTCCTATCACATCACATCCGGCTTCTCTAAGTCTCAGAGCAAGTCTGGTAAAATCAGAATCACTTGATGCTATACAAAATCCATCCACATTACCTGAATATAATATATCCATTGCATCTATTATCATGGCTGAATCCGTAGAAGACTTTCCTGTTGTGTAATTAAATTGTTGAAATGGAATGAGAGAATACTCTAAACTGATTTTTTCCCATTTTTTATTCTGATTTTTGGTAAGATCACCATATACTCTTTTATAAGTCACCACTCCATAATTTGTTATCTCATCGAGTATATCATTTACATATTTATAGCTGATATTATCAGCATCTATTAGAACCGCATATTTGCGATCATCCTTCACATCCAATATATCATTTTTTTGCTTCACAGCCTCTAACCTTCCTCTTCTTTTAATCTTTATAAGTATATCATTTAGAGGATTATATGTCATCTTTTTTTGATGATGTTAATCATATATCGTTTTCCAACATATCCGGCCTTCTCTCCATCGTTCTTTTATAGGATTCCTCCTTGTACCACTCTTGAATCTTCTTATGATTACCTGAAAGAAGCACCTCCGGAACGCTTTTCCCATGCCATACTGCAGGTCTTGTATACTGAGGATATTCAAGTAAACCTTCAGAGTGTGACTCGTATCTTGCCGATGAAAGGTTATTAAGTACACCGGGAACAAGTCTCGATATAGAGTCCATCATAACAAGAGATGCTAACTCTCCTCCTGTTAGAACATAATCGCCTATAGAAACATTATCCGTAACTATTTCCTCTAACACTCTCTCGTCTATACCTTCATAATGTCCACACAGAAATATAAGATTCTCTTCCTTAGCAAACTCCTCTGACATCTTTTGGTTAAATACCTTTCCTGTAGGAGTGGTATATATAACCCTTGCATTCGATCCAATCTTGCCTTTAATATACTCATAACACCTGTATACAGGTTCAGCCTGCATAAGCATACCTGCACCACCACCGTATGGATAATCATCCACACTATTATGTTTATTATCAGCAAAGTCCCTAATATTTACAGCCGTCATGCTTATAATCCCGTTTTCACAGGCTCTCTTGGTAATACTGGTGTTAAATGCATCATTAACCATATCAGGAAACAAAGTCATACAATAAAAATTCATGTTATATCATTCTCCATTGTCTAATGAGTTTAAAACAAAAAAAACTGCCTGAATAAGCAAATAAAAGCTTAACAGGCAGGAAATAATTATTCTTCTTCGCCAATTTCCACGAAAATCTTTTTTTCAGTATTAAATGCAGAAGCCTTAACAAGAGTACGTATAGCCTTAGCTATTCTTCCACCCTTGCCAATAACTTTACCCATATCCTCGTCAGCTACTTTTAAACGTATAGTAACTTCATTATCGGTTTCTGTTTCCTCTACAATTACTGCATCCGGATTGTCTACGAGAGACTTGGCAAGTACTGTAACAAGTTCTTTCATAAATATTAATCTCCATTCTGAGCACTTTTGAACGAGGAATAATCGTAAAAAATATCAATTATTCAATAATTCCAGCATTCTTTAAAAGCTTTCCAACAGTTTCAGTAGGCTTAGCACCATTACTTATCCACTGCTTAACCTTATCTTCATCTACCTTAAATACACTTGGGCTCTGCTTAGGATCATAGATACCTACAGACTCTATAAATCTTCCGTCACGAGGTGCTCTTTCATCTGCAACTACAACTCTGTAAAAAGGTGCCTTCTTCTTTCCCATTCTTGTTAATCTTAATTTAACTGCCACTGTTTTTTCCTCCTAAATAAATAAAAACTTATATTAATAATATATATTAACGAAGATCATATAAATAATCTTATGATTCTTCGTAAATATCAGCTATATCAGAATCCAAAAGGATTCTTTCCGCCACCAAACATACTCATAGGGTTAAACTTCTTCTTTCCCTTTCCCTTCATGCTGGCATTCATCTGCTTCATCATCTTTTTAGTCTGTTCGTACTGTTTCATGAGCTTGTTAACTTCGGATATATCAACTCCGGCTCCTCTTGCAATACGATTTTTTCTTGAAACATTAATAATAGCAGGATTAGCTCTTTCCTTAAGTGTCATAGAGTGAATAATAGCTTCAATACCTTTAAATGCGTCTTCATCAATATCTAAGTTATCAGGTAATCCCATACCCGGAAGCATGCTTAAGATAGAGCTTATACCACCCATTTTTTTAAGCTGCTCTAACTGATCAAGGAAGTCATTAAAATCAAACTCAGCTTTCTTAAGCTTCTTTGACATCTCTATAGCTTTCTCTTTATCAAGGTCCTGTTCTGCCTTCTCAATAAGAGAAAGTATATCACCCATACCCAGTATCCTTGATGCCATACGGTCAGGATAAAACTGTTCTAAATCAGAAAGCTTCTCACCCATACCAACATAAAGAATCGGTTTACCGGTTACCTGTTTTACAGATAAAGCCGCTCCACCACGGGTATCACCATCCATCTTTGTAAGTATAACACCATCTATACCGATACGATCGTTAAATGCAGAAGCTGCATTTACAGCATCCTGTCCTGTCATCGCATCGACAACCAAGATGGTCTGATCAATACTTGTAGAAGCCTTAATAGCTTCAAGCTCAACCATCATGTCTTCATCTACATGAAGTCGACCTGCCGTATCAAGTATAACTACATCGAAATTACCGGCTTTTGCATGCTCTATACCTGCTTTTGCAATATCAACAGGATTATGCTTCGTTCCCATGGAGAACGTTTCCACACCCTGCTTATTACCGTTAATCTGGAGCTGCTCAATCGCTGCAGGTCTGTATATATCACAGGCAACAAGTAGTGGCTTTCTACCCTTAGACTTAAGCTTACCTGCAATCTTTGCGGTTGTAGTAGTCTTACCTGCACCCTGAAGACCGCACATAAGAATAACTGTAAGCTCTCCTGCCGGCTTTAGCTTAATCTCTGTGGTTTCAGAACCCATAAGGGAAACCATCTCTTCGTTTACTATCTTTATTACCATCTGGCCCGGAGAAAGTGATGTCAAGACATCCTGTCCTATGGCACGAGCTTCTACTGACTTAATAAATGTTTTAACAACTTTAAAGTTAACATCAGCTTCTAAAAGTGCAAGCTTTACCTCCTTTAAGGCCGCTTTAACATCAGCTTCAGTAAGAACACCCTTGCTTCTTAAGTTTTTAAATACATTTTGTAATTTTGCTGATAAACTCTCGAATGCCATGGGATAATCTCCTTTTGATAATAAAAAATAAACATTGTTCTACACAACGTAATGAAGTATAACAAAGATGAATAAATGTGTCAAGTTTTTTTGTTTACATTTGTCAAGACTCGGTTGCGAGTCTTTTCGCGCGCCGTGATTCAAAGAGATGTTTTACATCTCTTGGCTGCATTTAGCTGACATTTACCTATCCGAATCCAATAGTTAGCAAAGCTAACTATTCGCATCACTCGCGGAGCTTTTGTAGAGTTGCGAAGCAACTCTTGCAGTCAGGAGCTTGAAC
>JAEEJA010000009.1 GCA_016281605.1 Lachnospiraceae bacterium | reverse complement strand
TCAAAAGGATGCCAAAAGACTTGTTAATGAGATATACGAAAGAGGACATATACCGATAATTGTCGGCGGAACTGCATTTTATATACAGGCACTTCTATATGATGTTGATTTTGATACGGAAAACGAGGATAAGGCTTATCGTAAGGAGCTGGAGGATTACCTTGAAAAAACAGGGGATATAGATAGTCTTTACGAAAAGCTTAAGGAAATAGACCCAGCCTCTGCTGAGATTATACATAAGAATAATCACAGAAAGGTAATAAGAGCACTTGAATATTTTCATTATCATAACAAGCCTATTTCAGAGCATAATGCCGAGCAGCATACAAAAGAATCTGTATATGACAGCAGATATTACGTGATAACCATGAATAGAGACAGGCTTTATTCAAGGATCAATAAAAGAGTAGACATTATGAAAGAGCAGGGGCTTTATGAGGAAGTTAAAGGGCTTTTGAATAATGGCGTTAAAAGAGAATATAACTCTATGCAGGCTATCGGATATAAGGAAATATATGACGCAATACAGCTCATAAAGGAAAACAATATCGAAGAAGATTCTGCAGAATTTAATGAAATTTTAGAAAGAGCATATGACGAGATAAAGCAAAACACCAGACATTTTGCTAAAAGGCAGCTTACCTGGTTCAGAAGAGAAAAGGATGTTATATGGCTGGACAGAGATGAGTTTTCGAATGATTACAGCTTAAGCTCTGAAGATACTGATGAACGTATGCTTGAAAGGATTCAAAATGGATGAATTAAAGAAGTATTATCTTGAAAGTGGTATATCTGAAAAGGTTTATGATTACTGCGCCAAGATAGAGGAAAAATTAAAGGACAGATACGATAAAATAGATAAAATAGCAGAATATAATCAGATAAAGGTTCAGCAGGCTATGGCGAAATGCAGACTGGCTGAAGAGCATCTTAAGGGTACTACAGGTTATGGATATAATGACAGTGGCCGTGATACTCTGGAGAAAATATATGCCGAGGTCTTCCATACTGAGGACGCTCTCGTAAGACAGCAGATAACCTGTGGAACTCATGCACTTACAATTGCACTTGCCGGAAACCTGAGACCGGGGGATGAAATGCTTTCAATAGCAGGTCCTGTTTACGATACTCTTCAGGGCGTAATTGGTGTAAGAGAAGAAAAGGGAAGCCTTGCTGAATACGGAATCACCTATGACCAGGTAGACCTTCTTCCTGATGGTTCCTGGGACTTTGATGGAATTAAAAATGCTATAAAAGAGAACACAAGACTCATCGAGATACAGCGTTCCAAGGGCTATGATACAAGACCTTCACTTTCTGTAGAAGCTATCGGTGAGGCAATTAAGTATATAAGAGAAATAGAAGCCGAAAGAGGTTATAAAAATAAAATAATCATAATGGTAGATAACTGCTACGGTGAATTCGTAGAAACAATCGAGCCATCAGATGTTGGAGCTGATATGGTTGTTGGCTCACTGATTAAAAATATCGGTGGTGGTATGGCTCCAATCGGCGGTTATATCTGCGGAACTCATGAGTGTATTGAGAATGCTGCAGCCAGACTCATAACACCCGGAATTAAAAAGGAAGTAGGTGCTTCACTTGGTGTTACAGCTCAGTTTGCACAGGGACTTTTTATGGCTCCTACAGTAACAGCAGCCGCTCTTAAAGGAGCTATTTTTGCTGCAAATGTATATGAAGGCCTTGGTTTTAAAGCGATACCGGATTCTAACGAGGATAGATATGACATAATCGAGGCTGTAACACTCGGAAGTCCGGAGCTTATTGAAGCCTTCTGTGAGGGTATTCAGTCAGCCGCTCCGGTTGACAGCTATGTTAAACCAGTTCCATGGGCAATGCCGGGGTATGATTGTGACGTCATTATGGCGGCAGGTGCATTTGTATCAGGTGCATCTATAGAATTATCAGCTGATGCGCCAATAAAAGAACCATATGCAGTATATTTTCAGGGTGGACTTACGTATCCTCATGCAAAGTTTGGTATAATGATGTCCCTACAGAAAATAGTAGATAAAAATAGTAGTATATGGTAACATAATGCTATCTATGTGTTACTTTCCATTCCCACACACACTAAAGAGGAACGGAGGGTAAATTGAATAATTTAAGAATAGCTGATATGGTCGATTATGAAAAACCGATCGAAAAGCTGAAGGAACACGGTGCAATGTGTTTATCAGATGCAGAGCTTCTTGCGATAATACTTCGCACCGGTTCAAGAGATATGAGCGTTATTGAGCTTGCTCAGAGAATTCTTAATGATCACCCGCATTATAAAGGTCTTCATGGTCTGAATTACAGACATTTAAATGACCTGATGAAGATACCGGGTGTCGGTAAGACAAAAGCAAGCCAGATAATAGCTATGACAGAGATATCCCGCAGGATGTCTTCAGAAAGAAGGAAGGAGAATATCCGCTTCAATAATTCTGAGACTGTTGCGGATTATTTTATGGAGCAGGTAAGATATCTCACAAAAGAAAGACTTTACGCGGTATTTACATCTACGAATAATGAATACCTGCATAAGGTACTTCTTTCCGAGGGAACAGTGGACAGGAGCCTTATTTCGCCAAGAGAGCTTTTTATTGAAGCACTCAAGGCTGATGCGACAGGCATAATACTTGTACATAATCATCCTTCTGGAGATCCAAATCCCAGTGATATGGACATAATAATAACCAAAGAAATAAAAAAACTTGGTGAGGAGCTTCGTATTCCACTACTTGACCATATAATAATAGGGAATAAACAGTATATAAGCCTCGCATCAATGAATCTTTTATAAAGAAGTAATTATAATAAAGCTAATATAAGGATAAAAAATGAAGCTTGAACGTAAAAAAGATGTAAGTCCTAAATATCTCCTGATTGTATTATCAGTCATATGTATAGCACTGACAGTAATATCAGCATTTTTTCCTGATGCCGTTAAGCCAATCAAGGAATTTACCGGTAAGTTTATGACACCTCTTCAGGAGGGAGCAAATGATGTTGGCTCCTGGTTTGATGATAAGGTTCAGGTGTTTGGAGATGTAAAGGAATTAAAAAAGGAAAATGAAGAACTTAAAAAGGAGCTTACACAGTATCAGAATGATCTCGGTAAGCAGGAGGCTGAGCTTGCAGAGCTTCAGACACTCAGGGATCTATATGATCTTGATGAGATGTATCCTGACTACAAGAAAACAGCCGCTCGAATTTTCTCAGTTAATTCCTCAGGCTGGTTTAATGAGTTCTATATAAATAAAGGACTAAATGATGATGTTTATGAAGGCTGTAATGTTATATGTGATGAAGGTCTTTTAGGAATCGTCGTTGAGTCATATGATGATTATGCAAAAGTCAGAGCTATCATTGATGACAGAGCAAATGTTACTGCTGAGATAGGCTCAGCCGGTTATTTATGCAATGTCGAAGGAAGCCTTCAGAATATGGATAATGGATATCTTCTGGCGACTGACATAGATAAGAATGCGATAGTTACAGAAGGGGATAAGGTAATCACATCCAGCGTTTCTGATAGATATCTATATGGAATCACAATCGGATATGTTACCAGCGTAGAACAAGATCCTAACAATCTTACTCAGACTGCACGTATAACACTTACAGTCAATTTTTCAGATATCAAGGATGTACTTGTTATACTTGACCGTAAACAGGAAGTGAATTATTAATGCGTAGAATTATTTCTATTTTCATACTAATTATTCTGTCATTTCTTTTACAGAGTGTTTTATTTTCATTTCAAAATGTAAGAGGAATTGCACCGAATCTTCTTTTAATACTTACTATGTCTTTTGGTATTATGAGGGGAAGAAGAGAAGGAATGCTGACAGGCTTTTTCTGTGGTTTTCTGTATGATATTTTCTTTGGAACCCTTATAGGTCCATATATGTTTCTATTTATGATAATCGGTTATCTGAATGGTGCCTTCCATAAGGAATTTCTTATGGAAGATGTTATGATGCCGGTTATTATTATAATTGTGGATGAATTATTCTTTAATTTTGTGATATATATTGCGACATTTTTGCTCAGAAACAGAACCAATCTGTTTTTCTATTTAACACATGTAATGCTGCCGCAGATGCTTTTTACAGCTCTTGCGACCATTATAATATACAGATTCTATGTCTGGATTAATAAATACTTGAAGAAGAAGGTAGAAGAGAATGAGGTGGTTTAAGGATTTATTAATATCCCTAAAAGAAATCACACTTGATTACGTAAGAAGCAGGATATTCCCGGTTACTCTGGTAATAATCCTTCTTTTTGTGATACTCATAAACCGACTTTTTACTATTCAGATAGAGCAAGGTGAACAGTATGTAAATACATTTGAGTATAAATCAGAAAAGACACTTACTGTTAATTCAATCCGAGGAAATATCTATGATGTAAACGGAAAGCTCCTTGCTTACAACAAGATATCGTATACACTTACATTTGGTAACAGCAATCTGCTTCCTGATGAAGCAAAAAAAATGAATATATCCGAAAATCAGCTGAAGAACAGAATAATCGGAAATACGCTGAATATTCTTAAAACCAATGGTGATGATATAGACTCAAACTTCAGAATTGATTATAAAGCAGGAAAATACAAGTTTAATGTTAAGGGAAATGTACTAAAGAATTTCCTCAAGGATGTATATGCAGCTGATACTGTTGACGATCTGACTGACAAACAGCTGAATTCAAGTGCTGAAGATGTAGTTAAATATCTGAAGAAGCTGTTTGAGATAGGAAAAGAATATGATGATGAAACCGGAATGAAGATACTTGCATGCAGATATAATCTTTGGCTTAACAGATTCCAGCAGTACGTACCAGTCGAGATAGCACATGATATATCAGAAAAGAGCAGGGCAGCCATTACTGAGAATAAGGATAATCTGCTCGGTATGGATATTATGGTCGAATCAAGCAGAGTTTATAATGAATCTAAGTATTATTCTCACATAATAGGCTATGTAGGAAAAGCTTCTCAGGATGATATAGATACACTCAATGAACAGCTCGGAGAGAAGAAGTACGATAGCAGAGATGTAGTCGGCAAGGCCGGAATTGAAAAGGTCTATGAAACAGACCTGCATGGTACAGACGGCGAGCAGACTCTTTATGTAGATAATCTAGGAAAGGTTATTGAGGTTACAAAGGATACGCCTTCTATAGCCGGAAATGACGTATATCTGACTATTGATACAGATTTACAGAAGTATTGCTATGATATGCTTGAGAAAGAGATTGCCTCTATACTTATTTCAAAGATAAATAATATCGCTTATACATCAGAGGATAATCCTCAAAAGCTGATAGCTATCACAGATGTCTATGCTGCATTCTTCAATAACAATCTGATTAAGCTTTCAGATATGACCAAATCCGGTGCTACCGAGCTCGAAAGAAATACCTATAAATCATTTGTTACAAGACAGAAGACGACCTTAGAGACTGTAGACGGAATTCTTACAGATAATCCTGTTGAGCTTAAAAATCTGGATATGGAATATAAGGATTATTGTGAATATATATGTGAAATGCTCAGTAAACAGGGAATCTATGATTCATCTGCTGTAAATCAGAATTCTAAAGAGTTTATTGACTATACAACAGACCAGACATCCCTTCAGGATTTCCTCAGATATCTTATAAGTGTTGAAGCTATCAATACTACCTCAATTCAGGAAGAGGATAAGTATTATGACTCTGATGAAATATATACAACACTTATTGATTATATAATCAAATATCTCAAGGATGATGATGACTTCAATAACAGAGTCATCAGAAATATGATACGTGAGGGTTCTATATCCGGTCATGATGTTATCAATCTGTTATATGATCAGGGTGTTCTGGATAAGGATAATGATGCTGAGTATGAAAGCTTCCAGTCAGGCGTTATAAGCCCATACAACTTTATAATATCAAAGCTCAACTCATTGGAAATCACACCTGCTATGCTTGCTCTTACACCATGTTCCGGAGCTGTAGTAGTAACGGATGTAAATACAGGTGAGATAAGAGCAATGGTCAGCTACCCGAGCTATGATAATAATTATCTGACTAATTACGTTGATCCTGATTATTATAATAAGCTGCTTGAGGATCATACTGACCCGCTTTATAACAGAGCTACGATGATGAGAACCGCTCCCGGTTCTACATTTAAGCCTATTTCTGCTATAAGTGGTGTATCAGAAAATGTTCTTGGTGTTGATGAGTATATAACTGACCTCGGAGTTTTCGAGGATGTATATACCAAGCCAAAATGTTGGATCTACAGAGACTACCATCTGACACATGGTTCAATCAATATTCCGACTGCGCTCGATGTATCATGTAACTACTTCTTCTTTACTGTTGGTTACAGACTTGCTACAAGATCCGGAAAATATGTCGATGATGAAGGTCTTGCAAGTCTTAAAAAGTATGCGGGAATGTTTGGACTGACTGAGAAATCAGGAGTTGAGATAGAAGAGATAGAACCACATTTTTCTAATAACGATGCCGTTGTTAGTGCCATCGGACAGGGTACACATGCTTATGCACCTGTTCAGCTGTCGAGGTATGTTTCTACTATTGCAAACGGCGGAACCTGCTACAATCTGTCTCTTATGAACAAAATAACGGATTATGAAGGAAATGTCGTCCGGTCGTCAAACCATACAATAGCATCACAGGTCAACATAGACGATGGACTATGGAATCAGGTTCATACCGGAATGCGAATGGTTGTAACTGATGACCTTCAAAAGAATAAGCTGCTTAATTCAATAAATGTTGAAGTAGCCGGAAAAACCGGTACCGCTCAGGAAGGAGAAGATAAGCCTGCACACGCTCTGTTTATCTCATATGCACCTTACTCTGCACCTGAGGTATCTGTAACCACTGTTATTCCAAACGGTTATTCCTCCGGTAATGCCGCGGATCTGACCGGATTTATATATGCTTATCTATATGATAAAGAAGCGCTGAATGATGCAACCTTCTCGCAGGATTCTGGAGATGTTGCCGACTAATATGCTTCGGCTCAGAAAGACTGATATAAGTCTTATACAAAGGAAAAAATATGTTTAAAAAATACAACTTCAGATATTACAACTTCATATTATTATTCCTTGTAATTTCACTAATGATACTTGGAGTGTTTGTTATCGACAGTGTAAATGATGATTTCACTGTAAAACAGGCTACCGGTGTAGGTCTTGCAATAGTGATAATGATAGTTTTATCACTCATCGATTATCATATAGCAATGAATCTGTATATTCCGTTATATTTATTTGTAAATGTACTTCTTGTTCTTGTGCTTGTTGCAGGTTCTACTGTTAATAATGCTACAAGATGGTTCAATCTGGCCGGAATCACCTTCCAGCCTTCAGAGCTCGCTAAAACCTGCTGTATACTTTTCTTTGCAGCATTTCTCAGCAAGCTGATGGATAAGAACAGAGTAAATTCTATAGGTGGACTTGCTTCGTTTATAATACTTCTTCTTATACCAATCCTGCTGATATTCAGGGAGCCGGATCTTTCAACAGTACTTTGTCTGAGTATAGTTCTACTTACAATGCTGTTTCTGGCTGGTCTCAGATATAAGATAATCGGAGTAACTCTGCTTATTCTTATACCTCTTTTCAGTCTTTTTATCTGGTATATACAACGACCTGATCAGAATCTTTTGTATGAGCATCAGGTTAAGAGAATTATGTCTTTCATATATCCATCAGAATATGAAGATGAGACAATGCAGCAGGAAAATTCTGTTATGGCTATCGGTTCCGGACAGCTTACAGGAAAGGGGCTGGCAAAGAACAATAAGACAACAAATACCGCTCAGACCAACCTTATTTCCGAGCAGCAGACAGACTTTATCTTTTCTGCAGTAGGAGAGTCATTTGGCTTTTTCGGAAGTGTAATAATAATTGGAATTATTCTGCTTATAGTGTTACAATGTATAAGGGCAGGAAGGCATGCCAGAGATGATGTTGGCATGCTGTTCGCTTTTGGAATGGGGTGTCTGATTGCTTTCCAGTCATTTATCAACATAGGTGTTGCGACAAAGCTACTTCCTAATACCGGTATTCCGTTGCCGTTTATCAGCTATGGTCTTACATCCTTGATAAGCTCAGCTTTAGGACTCGGAATAGTTTTAAATATCAGTCTTCAAAAGCGTAAGTATTGATTTGTTACATTTGGGGAGGGATTCTAAATGAATATCGTGTTAATAGCACATGATCCAAAAAAGAAGTTAATGCAGAATTTTTGTATAGCTTACAGAGGTATACTTCAGAATCATGATGTGTATTCGACTGCTACCACCGGTCGACTTGTAGAGGAGGCATGTGGACTGTCAGTTCATAAGTTTCTTGCCGGTCATTTAGGTGGTGTTCAGCAGATTGCTACACAGATAGAGAGTAATCAGATGGATCTGGTTATTTTCCTTAGAGAAAATACACAGAGTCAGCCACATAATAATGATTTTCATAGTATATCTACATTATGTGATATATATAATATTCCTCTTGCATCCAATCTTGCTACAGCGGAGCTTCTTATCAAAGCTCTTGAAAGAGGAGATCTGGACTGGAGAGTACTTTATAAACACTAATTAAGGAAAAATTATGAGCAAGGTTTTTATTTACTATTTCCTTCTGGTAATCATATGTATCGGAGGGGTAGGTTTCTTTGTATTCAAAAACTCACATTTCGATAATTCGTACAGCGATACTAAGGACGGTGAAGTAAAAATAAGCATGAGTCTGCCTACATATGAGCTGGGTGGATATCAGTCAGAATATGCTGTTGTAAGAAACGATGAAGAGATTCAGGCAGATCTATTCAAGGATGATTGTTATGCTGCGTTACTCGTTGATAATGAAACAAATACAGCCTTAGTATCACACAACTCCCTAAGACGTATATACCCTGCAAGTACAACAAAGCTAATGACAGCTTTGGTTGTTTGCGATGCGTTATATGAGGGAAAAATAAGTCTTGATGACAATGTGACACTTAGTCATGATATCTATATAGATGAAGAGGGTGCTCTTGTAAGTCAGCTGAATGCAGGATGTACTATATCAGTACGTAATCTTATGTATGGCCTGCTTATGAGATCGTATAACGATTTCGCTATAATACTAGCTGAGTATGTCGCTGGCGACGTTGGTACATTTTGCCAGATGATGAACGATAAGGCTGCTGAAATAGGAGCGACCGGATCACATTTCTGTAATCCGCATGGACTACATGATGATAATCATTATGTAACAGCCTATGATATGTACCTGATTCTTCTGGAGTCAGAAAAATACGATATAATCAAGGAAATTGATTCTTATACTTCCTTTACATACACCTATACAAATTCACAGGGAGTAGAGATGAAGGATGATATATCACCTACTAATCAGTTCCTTGTAGGTGGAGCAAGCCTTCCATCCCACATAACTATTGAGTCATGGAAAACCGGAACTACAGAAGCAGCCGGAAATGTACTTGCCATGAACGTGCTCATAGATAACAAGCCATATACGTTGTTTGTTGCTGACGGTACATCGCCCGGTGACTTATATGACAAGATAGCAATGATGTTCAATATGACAAAATAGCTTTGATGTTTAATATGACAAGATAGCTATAATGTTCAATATGAAACAATAACTTATAAATTCAAGGTATAAAATGAGAAAAACTGACAGAAGTAATATCATAAAACTTAATAGAGCAGCGAGATTTAATTCTGTAGTCATTATTTTTTCTATCATTCTTATTTATGTGATTGCAAGTATCGTTATTTCTATTTCTAAAGAGCCGATAACTACTTACAAGGTTGGCTCGAGTAATATAAATAACAACATCAAATGTACAGGAATAGCTCTCAGAAATGAACAAGAGGTTACCTCATCTAAATCAGGGTACCTCATTTATTTCGTAAGGGACGGCGATAAGATAAAGAAGGGTACTCCAGTCTGCACGGTTGATGAAACCGGCAATGTAATCGCATCGATAAAAGAAGCCGGAGAAAATGACGAGGGCAACGAGCTTTTTTCCGATAAGGATTATGCTTACATAAGAGATGTTATTGACAGCTACAAGGCTTCTTACAGTGATGTTAAATTCAATAATCTCTATAATTTTAAATCAGAGGTTGAGAGTAAGGTTATGGAGCTTTCAAGTCAGGTAATGATGAGCAAGATACATGCAGGTGGAACAGCAGTAAGCTCAACACTACAGACTATAAAAGCATCTGAAAGTGGAGTTGTAACTTATTACCTGGACGGTTACGAAAAGAAAACCCCTGAAACCTTATCAGAGGATGACTTTAATACAGCCAATTATAAGAAGACATCTCTTACTTCCGGTGATATACTCGATACCGGTTCTACCGTTTATAAGCTTATAGCTGACGAAAACTGGCATATAGTGTGTGAGATAAATAAAGATCAGGCCGCTATGCTTGAGGAAGAAGAGAGTATAAGATTTACAATTAATGGTTCTTCAAATGAATATAAGAGTACATTTACTCTTATTTCTAAAGGAAATGATATGTTTTATCTCGACATTTCCTTAAACAAATATATGGTCGACTATATAAACGAAAGATTCCTGAACATCGAAATAATCCTCAATAAGATAGAAGGTCTTAAGGTTCCGAATTCAGCACTGCTGGAAAAGGAGGTTTATAAGATACCTAAGGATTATATTCTTGAAGAAGAGGATGCATTTTCAAAAACCGTTAATATAATCAGATATGATGAGGATGCAACCAGCTCCGATGCTGAGGAACAAAACATAGAGCTTATTATCTACAAGACAGACGAGGATTTCTATTATGTAGATAAGGATGCATTTAAGGATACTGATCAGGTTTATTCAAAGGATAAGAAAAAAACGACTCCTGTTCTTTCTCTGGAAAGAGACAACCTTACCGGAGTATTCCTTGCAAATGCCGGAATAGCCGACTTTATGGAAGTAGAAATAATAAAGTCACAGGATGAGTTTACTATAGTAAATAATGGCGAAAACCTAAAAGAATTTGATAATGTTGTATTGGATGCATCACAGGTTGATGAGAATCAGACATTATATTAAAGGATGGTGTAGTTATGAGCGAGAAGCTAATTGACAGATATAATGAAGTAAGAGCTAAAATTGATGAAACCTGCGTTAAGTGCGGAAGAGACCCAAAGGAAGTAACTCTTATAGCTGTAAGTAAAACAAAGCCTCTTGAGGATATAGAAGAGCTTATAAAATATGAGGTAAATGATTTCGGCGAGAATAAACCTCAGGAGCTGAAAAAGAAATTTGATGAGGTATCAGTACCGGTCAGATTCCATCAGATAGGTCATCTACAGACAAACAAGGTTAAGTACATTATCAATAAAACATCTCTTATTCATTCTGTAGATTCATATAAGCTTGCTCAGGTAATCGAAAAGGAAGCTGCAAAAAGAGATATATTTGTAGATATCCTTATTGAAGTCAACTATGCTGGAGAAGAGAGCAAGTTTGGAGTTTCAAAGGACGAAGCTTTAGGTCTTGTTAAGGAAATAGCATCCAGCTTCAGACATATAAATGTAAAAGGCCTAATGACAATAGCTCCATTTGTAGATGATCCGGAAGAGAACAGACCTATATTCAAAGGTATGCATGAATTATTACTTGACATAAAATCACAAAACATAGATAATGTTGATATGTCGGTGTTATCAATGGGTATGACTAATGATTATGTAGTTGCAGTCGAAGAAGGCGCAACTATGGTCAGGGTTGGAACAGCCATATTCGGGGAAAGACAGTAGTACATATAGAATGGAGAATTATTTATTATGGCTAAGAAAAAAGGATTTCTTGATTTTTTCAAAATCAGCGATGATGATGAAGATTACGATGAGGATGATGATTATATATTTGACGAAGACGATGATGAAGAAGACGATTATGTAGAACCGGTCAGAAAAAAATCAAAGCCTGCTCCGGCTCCTTCAAGAACTCCGTCACGTGCTCCTGCACGTCAATCTTATTCACCAGCCCCTCCGGCTCGTGAAACTAAAAAATTCAAAACCAGCACAGCTTCTGATAAGCTTGTTGCTTTTGATGGTGGTATGGAAAGAAAAAGAAAGGCATCATCAAGTGAGGTATTTGTTATAAAGCCTCAGGAATTTGACGATGCTCAGACAGTAGTAGATTTCCTTAAGAGAGGAAAGGCAATTGTTATAAATATGGAAGGACTTCAGCTTGAGCCTGCACAGCGTATTATCGATTTTATCGGTGGTGCATGCTATGGTATCGAGGGGGACCTGAAGGCTATTTCCGCAAATATATTTATAGCAGTACCTAATAGTATTGAAGTTACCGGTGATTTGCGAGAAGAGATACTTACAAGCACATCAGTATCACCGTTACTTGGGGAATAATGTTACTTTGTTAAGGGGGATTGTTAAATGTTAACACCGCTTGATCTCCAGCAAAAAAGATTCAAAGGTGGCATTGGTTACGACAAAAAAGATGTCAATGCATTTTTTGATGAGGTCACAAAAAGCTATAGTGAGCTGTATAAGTCAAATGCTGAATTAAAGGAAAAGGTTATAACACTTACCGATACAGTCCAGCATTATAAATCGACTGAAAATCAGCTTAATAAAAAGCTTCTTCTTGCTGATAAAAACAGTGAGGAGTCTATTTCTAATGCTGAGAAGAATGCTAAGGCTATAGAGCTTGAAGCAAACAGTCGTGCTAATGATATAGTTAAAGAAGCTAAGCATCAGAGAGAAAGAATCGAACAGGAGATTCTTGACCTTACAGCAAAATATGCTGAATACAAAGCCAACTTTAACAGCCTTATCAGAAAGCTAAGAAGAACACTTGACGATAATGATTTTGATCCTAATGCTGCATCTAAGGTAGCTGAAGCCGGATATAATAAGAAAGAAGAAGAGGATAAGAATGTATTTGAGTTCAACATAGGAGCTGCAGATAGTTCTTCAAGGGATAATGGTTCTATTGGATCTTCAAACGGACAGTCCGGTAATTCTTCTTCCAGTGGCGGATCAAAGCTTAGTATGGCAAATAAAAACAGTAATTCATCTAATGTATATGGATCAACTCTTGGTGGAGATGGTATAGATCCATTTGCAGATATTATTTTTGATGACTAGGAGAGATAAAATGTCTTTATTTGAATCATTACCTATTTTTTTCAAAGGTGATAAGATATATGACATAGTATATTCTAAAGATTTTGGAGGGATATCAGACTTTTCTAAGTCGTACAATAGTACCAAAACAAAAAAAATATGCATAGTTTCAGACTCAAAAGTAGCATCCTATTATATGGATGCTATTTTAGATGTTGTTAAGAATGATTATTCAAAGGTAGTTAGCTTTGTTTTCCCAGAGGGAGAAAAAAGTAAAACGCTTGATACAGTTAAAGAGTTATATGTAAAGCTTATAGAAGAACGATTTGACAGAAATGACATACTACTTGCTCTTGGTGGTGGTGTGACGGGAGATATGTGTGGCTATACTGCAGCTACATATCTGAGAGGAATTGATTTTATTCAGGTACCTACAAGTCTTCTTGCAGATGTAGACTCAAGTATAGGAGGAAAGACCGGTGTTGATTTTGATTCATTCAAAAATATGGTCGGCGCCTTCCATATGCCAAAACTTGTTTATATCAATCTGTCGACTCTTGACTCACTAGATGAGCGTCAATTCTATTCAGGAATGGGTGAGGTTGTAAAATCTGCACTTATCAAAAATTCAGATTTTTATTACTGGTTAAAGGAAAATATCAATTCTATAAAGAATGGTGATTCATTCGATTCTGATAAGCTTTTCTATATAGTTAATGAATGTAATAAGATAAAGAAAGCGGTTGTTGAAAACGATCCTCATGAAAAGACAGGAGAGAGAGCACTTCTCAATTTTGGTCATACTCTTGGCCACGCGCTTGAAAAGCATATGAATTTCGAGCTTCTTCATGGTGAATGTGTTTCTATTGGCTGCATCCTGGCAACAATCATCTCAAAGAATATGGGATATCTTGAAGCCTCGAAGGCAGATGATGTTATAAGTCATATAAAAGATAACTACAAGCTTCCTAAGCTACCGGAGGATATCGATATAGATCAGATCGTAAAGAACACTCATAATGACAAAAAGGTCTCCGGAAACAGCATTAAATTCATACTTCTAAAAGATATCGGCGAAGCCTTTATCTGTACAGATGTAAATGATGATATTATGAAAGATGCTTTTATCACGTATATAAAAGATTATAATTAATATGAAAAAGAAACTATTTCTCTCGATTTTATTAATAATACTTCTGGTCTTTATTGACCAGCTGACCAAATACATAATAATTCAAAACTTTGATCTTCATGAAGAAAAAAGCCTGATTGGCGATATTCTTGTTCTGACCTATATCAGAAACAGCGGAGCTGCATGGGGATCCTTATCAGGTAAAACAATTCTACTGCTGGTTTTTACATTTATCATATTTATCCTTTTATTCAGAGTATATATACGTATATGGGATAATCCAAGATTTAAGCCTGTAAGAATATGCCTATTATTTGTAATTGGTGGTGCTATCGGCAATATGATCGACCGTATCAGGCTGAACTACGTAATTGATTTTATTTACTTTAAATTTATAAAATTTCCGGTTTTTAATTTTGCCGATATTTGTGTTACTTTAAGCGTTATTTTAATAGTTCTGCTTTTCATTTTTAAGTATAATGACGATGACTATGACGTGATGCTTGGAATGAAGAAAAAAGAAAAAATAAAAGAAGATGTAAAAAATCAAAAGGAGAATCATTCTGATGAAGAAGAGTAAAAAAGTTACTATCGTAAAAAGAATCGTCGCTTTTATTATCGTTTTTCTTATGGTTTTAAATAGTAATCCTTATCAAATAAGTGAGGTTAATGCTGCTATTCAGGAAACCATAAACATAAAAGCAAGTGAAATCAACAGTTATATCAATTCTTCTTCTAGACCTGATTTTATATACAGTATTCAATCTACTAATAATGGAATCAATCTTACCTTATTTGATTATAATGGCAGACCATTTAATCTTGTGATGGATCAGGAGCTTAAATTCAATGAACTTACTGTTTCATCCAGCATATCTATAAGTGGAAGTTCAAAGCTTACTGTCAATAAAAAGATATTAACCTCATCAAACTTTACAATTGAGAAAAATGCAAATGTAGCCTTTAACAGTGATTCTACACTTACAGTACAGGGAAGTGCATATTGTGAGGGAAACATCCAGCTTAATAATGCATTTAAGCTTAGTTCTAATAATGATTTTTGTCTCAGAGGAGGCTCTATTACCGGTAGTGCTCAATCATATATATTTAATAGTTTAAATGGAAATATAAGTATTGAGGGCGGCATAGTAGATGTCACATGTGATAAGGATTGTTTCGAAGCTGCTAAAAGCATCACTGTAAGTGGTGGTGAAATAAACATTAGCTGTACCAGCGGAAGTCCTTTCTATGCACACTCTAATTTCAACTTCTCAGGCGGAACAATAAATGCCACATCCAATGCTACATCTGTTTCAGATGGTACTGTAGTAGCAGGTGGTAATATAGTAATTGCAGATGACTGTATTATAAAAAAACCTACAGGATATCAAATTGGTAAATACAATTGTCTGTTAAATACAATAGCTGACTCAAGTGGTACAAAAGCTAAAAGTGTTACACTTAAAGGCGGTGCAATCAATCTAAGCAACGCTACAGTTAATGGTATAACCAATAAGGACTGGACAGGCTCTCCAATAACTCAGGATATTACAGTTATTTATAAAGATGCCGTTTTAGTTGAAAATTATCATTACACACTTAGATATGAAAACAATATCAACGCCGGAACAGCTACAGTTTATATTGAACCAATCAATGCAAATGATGTAAACGGAAGTAAAACTTGTACATTTACTATCAAAGAGCATATACATACTTTGGTAACAGATACTCGTAAGGAAGCCACTTGTTATGAAACCGGATTAACCGAAGGAAGTCATTGTTCTGTTTGCAAAAAAGTACTTGTTGCACAGGAAGTGATTCCTAAAAAGAATCATGATTATCAAGAGGTTTCCGGATCAGCTGTAAAAGAGACTTGTACTAAAGCCGGAAAAAAAGCTGATAAAAAATGTACTAAGTGTGGTGCAATTATTACAGGGGAGACTATTCCTGCATCCGGACATTTATATCAATATGACTATAGTTCAGCTGTAGCTCCTACTTGTACAGCCAACGGAAAAGAAGCAGATAAAGTATGTACAAAATGTAATGATAGAATCAATGGTGCAATAATAAAAGCAACAGGTCACACAGAAGTAATTGATAAAGCTGTTGAAGCAACTACCACATCAACAGGACTTACTGAAGGAAAGCATTGCTCAACTTGCGGAGCCATTCTTGTAAAACAGGAAGTGATTCCAATGAAGGATAACACTTGCCAGCATGTATGGAATAATGGCGTAGTAACAACAGAACCAAAATGTCTCGAAGCAGGAGTAAAGACTTATACATGTACTAAGTGCGGTGGCACTAAGACTGAGCCAATTAATGCTTTAGGCCATAACAAGGTAATCGATTCTTACGTAGCACCAACAACAACTTCTACCGGACTTACAGAAGGTTGTCATTGCGATAGATGTAATCAGGTATTAGTAAAGCAGAATATAATACCTATGCTTGAGAAGGATCCGGATCCTGAACCTACACCGGAACAAGGTGGTGGTACTAATCCAGATGTACAACCAGGTGATAACAATCAGAATGATCAAAACAAGCAGAACAACCAGACAAATACTCAGCAAAACAGCAGCAATAATAAGTCTAATAATAAACAGAATAACAATACAAATAATAACGCAAATAACAATACCACTACCAAGAAGCCAGCAGTAACCACTCCTAAGTACTCAAATGAATGGGTAGATGGAAAATGGTATGATGAATCCGGAAACTGTACATATGACGGAATCCTAAGCTGGAAATCTAACGCTTCAGGATGGTGGGTTGAGGACAGTGCCGGATGGTATCCTACAGATTCATGGCAGAAAATTGACGGTGCTTGGTACTACTTTAAACCGGATGGATATATGGCATCTGAAGAGTATTATAAAGGCTACTGGTTTAATAGTGACGGTACAATGGATGATAAGTACTTCTTAACCTGGAAATCCAACGCTTCCGGATGGTGGGTTGAAGACGTATCAGGATGGTGGCCATCAAATAGCTGGCTTAAAATTGACGGTTACTGGTATTATTTTGACGGTTCAGGTTATATGGTTACAAATCAGTATGTTGGTGGATACTGGATAGGTTCAGATGGAATATGTTATTAATATAAACATATAGGGTAATACATTTATAAAAGGAGAAGGATAATGTCTAAAAGAAGTGTTATAAAAAAGATATTTGCTGTTATTCTTGCTGTGACTATTCTTATTGGTTACACACCTATCTTTTCTTCAAAAGATGCATATGCTGCCTCAAGAACAATATATGCAAGCTATATCAATCGTGTAATTACAGGTTCTGAAGCTTGTCCTGATTATTTAGAAATAAATAGGGATGCAAATGGTAATAGTGTTACTTTTAGGGATTTATACTCCGATAGTATAAATCTGGTAATGGATCAGGATCTAAAACTATATAATTTAACAAACAACATTTCAATTGTAGATATCAGCGGAAGCAGCAAGCTTACAATCATTCATACATTTTCACAACAAAATGCGCTTATTATTGAATCCGGTGCTAATGTTGAACTAAGCGGAGATAGTGCTCGAATTTCAGAAAGTGCAGGCAGTCTCAAGGTTAGAGGTGCTATTAAATGTACTAATGCCGATTGGATATCAAATTCAAATGATATCATCCTTGAAGGTGGATCTATCACAGGTACACTTGACAGAGGAATAAAGGGAAAGAATATTCAAATAAATAGTGGTACTATCGATCTATCAACCAGAGAAAGCGTTATAGCTTCAACTGAAGATATAACAATCAATGGCGGAACTGTAAAAGGAAGCTCTTCTAATGATAGTGCAATATATGCAAATGCTAACTTTACATTTAATGGTGGATATGTTGAAGTAAAATCCGGCTCAAGTGTTGGCTATACGGATGCGGCCGTTGTATCAGGTAAAACTATCACTATTTCAGATAACTGTTTTATAAAAACTCCTGCGAACGGATATGCAGAAGTATTTGAGAAACCACTCAGTTGCATCAAAAATGCCAGTGGAGAAAAGGCTTTATATGTAGTTCTAAAAGAGGTTATTAATCTCGAAAAGGCTACAATCACAGGCATTAAAAACAAGCCATATACTGGTTCTCCTATAACTCAGAGCCCGGTTGTGACATACAATGGAATAACTCTTAAAGAGGGAACACATTTTAATACAAGATATGAAAACAACACAGCTATCGGTACTGCAACCATAGTATTCGAAGGAATTCAGACAAATGATGTAAAAGGAACTGTCAGAATCAATTTCAGAATTAAGAATAGTTCAGAACCAGAGGATGACGTTGAACCATACAATCCATCCGGTGGTGGTAATTCCGGAGGAAATGGCGGTAGCAGCTCCGGTGGTAATGGTGGTTCTAATGGAAATAAATACTCAAATGAATGGGTAAACGGAAAGTGGTATAATGCTAATGGTGTATGTGATTATGCCGGAACTCTTTCATGGAAGAGTAATGCTTCAGGCTGGTGGGTTGAGGACAGCGAAGGCTGGTATCCAGTAAGTCAGTGGCAGAAAATAGATGGTAAGTACTATTACTTCACAACAAGTGGATATATGGACTACTCAGAATATCGTGACGGATGCTGGCTCGGATCAGACGGTGCCTGGATAGAAGAGTATTACGGTGGACATTGGTGTAGTGATTCAACCGGATGGTGGTACGAGGATGCATCTGGTTGGTACCCTGTATCAAAGTGGGTATGGATTGACGGATATTGCTATTATTTTGAATCCAGTGGATATATGGCAACAAATAAGTATGTAGATGGTTGCTGGGTAGGAGCTGATGGAGCTTGGCAGTAAATAAAACAATATAGGAGACATTTTTATGAAAACTAAAAGAATTATATGTTGTTTATTCTTTATATTAATTATGATTACAGGATGTGGAACCAAGGTAGATTCTGATGGTAACTATTCTATTAATTCAAAATGGAAGCTTACTGAGTTTGCCTTTGACGGAAATAGAACTGTTCTTGCAAATGATCCTGAAATAGTAAATAAAATGACTGAAGATGCACAGCCTAAGTTTGAATGTACAAATAATAAGAACTGTAAATTTACTTTGAATGGAAAAACTCATAATGGTACAGTTTCCAGAGAGGGTGATGGTTATAGAATCACATTTGATGATACATATAAACCATTTCTCGCGAATATTGATGGAAATAAATTAACATTAACCACCGAAAACAAGAAGGTAGAGATTGTTTTTGAGGCTGAGGAATAATAATTAATAATTTATAATATTTTTTCAAAATAAGTTAAAAAGCAAGATAGGAAAACTATCTTGCTTTTATTATACGCAGATTGTTAACATAATATTTTTATTGTAAATTATTTTGATGTATGTTATAGTTTATTAAAAATCAGTACCGTCACCTACATAATTCTCAGCAATAGAAGTATCCTTAGAAACTGATTCACGCAGAGTGACTTTGTTCCTTGCTCCACGTTTTCTTTCCTGATCAAGCTCTGCATAATGCTTACGAGTTGTATTTACATCTTTATGGCCAAGAACATCAGCAACCAGGTATATATCGCCTGTTTCCTGATAAAGTGCTGTACCATAGGTGCTTCGCAGCTTATGAGGTGTTATTTTCTTAAGAGGGGTAGAAACTCTGGCATACTTTTTGACCATGTTTTCAACCGTTCTGACAGTTATACGTTTTCTGTGAGAGGAGAGGAAGAGTGCATCTTCATGACCATCTACAGCAACAATTTCTTTTCTTTCCTTCATATAATCCTGTAAATAGCCGGTTGCTTCGTCTGAAAAGTAAACAAAGGCTTCGTTTCCACCTTTTCGTGTAACTTTAACTCGGGAATTATCAAAATCTACATCATCGATATTAAGTCCGACAGTTTCAGACACACGAAGTCCGGTGCTTAGCATAAGAGTTAAAAGTGCTAAATCCCTTGTTTTATCACGTTCATGGAACTTTTGCTGACGATCTGTCAGGTTATTTCCAAACTCAACTGTATCAAGAAAATCAGCTGTTTCATTAGCTTCCATACGTGTAATCGTTTTTTCCTTGATTTTAGGAGTTTTAACCTTTTCAGTAACATTTTGACTGATCATATCATTAATATACAGATACTTAAAAAAGGTCCTGATTCCTACAAGTTTGCGTTTTTTAGAGGCATTATCGTTAGTATATTCGCGGCCATCACGTACATAATATGACAAATAATCCATATATTCCTCAATATCTCTGGCTGAAAGCTTATCCAGATCTGCACAGGTTATTTCATACATTTCTTTCTTTTTTAAGGCTGGATTTTCAGACTGTAAGAACTCGAAAAAGTACTTAATATCATGTGCATAGCCTATACGTGTTCTAGGCTGCGTTGTAGTCTCTATAGAACGCATAAAATCCTTAACATAGGGTGGTAGGTCGGATAAAACTGATCTAAGCTCAAGGATTTGTTTTTTTGAAAGTTGCTTTGCATAGGATTCTGACATAGGAACCTCCGGGAGAAAAATAAATATTGGTTTTGTGGTAATAAAGCCGTGCTAATCGCTGAACCCGCCGAACAAGTTCGTCGGTCGGAAGCATAGCTTCCTAATGCTTGAGCATCGGCTTTTTGATAAAAGCCGTGCCAATCGCGAGTCCGCCCAGCAAGCTGTGCTACGGTGACTTCGTCACATAATGACTCGCAGCGGCTCAATAAAGCCGTGCTAATCGTCAAGCCCGTCGACAAGTCGCCGGTCGGAAGCAAAGCTTCCTAACGCTTGACGATACCGGGCTGTCGCCCGTATAAATATGCGCAAGATAGCACCTCTTAGCATGCAAGCATGCACGAGGCACTACTGTCGTATGTTTGCACGGCTTTATTTTCGCAAAACTATGGTTTCACGAATAAATATATATTGTTATAATACTACTCTTTTATAAGAAAATCAAGTAAATTAGCGGGAAAATTAGGAATTTATTAAGATATATGATTTATTGATTTATTCGTAGGTTATGTATTCTCTTTCTGAGAGTTCTTTCATAAACCTGCTAAGTGGAAATCCTACGACGTTGTTATAATCGCCGCTTATTGATTCTACAAGTCGTTCGCCGATTCCCTGGATTCCGTAAGCACCGGCTTTATCCATAGGTTCACCTGTCGCTATATAATCCAGTGCTTCGTACTCGTTAAACGGATACATATTCACCTTAGTTTCTGAGTAAAAAGAAAAGCTATCCGTTTCAATTAATCCTTCAGTATATTCATTATATTGTAGGATCTTGCAGCTGACACCTGTATATACTTCATGTGTCTTACCTGATAGGTTCATTAGCATTTTAAATGCTTCTTTTGAGTCTGCAGGCTTGCCTAGAATTGCTTTATCCATTGATACAACTGTGTCTGCACCTATTACAAGTATTCCACCTTTTCTTACATCTATCAGATCAGAAATGCTTTT
>JAEEJA010000002.1 GCA_016281605.1 Lachnospiraceae bacterium | reverse complement strand
TTTTTTCTTTGTATACTCCTTACAACAGATTCAGGATTGTATATTTCGTACCCATTTTGACTGTAACCATCGTACCAGCTTTTCATTTCTTTAAAATCCATATCATATTCTTCACAAAGAGATTTGATTTCCTGAGAAGTAAAACCTATATACTCTGATAATTCTGCAGCATCAAGAATCGTATATTCCACAAAGTTATTTAGCTTCGATTGAACCTTATCTCTTACTACCGGCAGTATACCTGTAAGATATGCCAGAGAAATCGCAGGACGAAGTGTATCACTCTTAAAAAGACCATTTAAGAAACTCAAGTATTCATTAAAAAGTAAATCATCCACATTTTCTCGAATTAACACATCATACTCATCTATTATAATTACAAAGGTTTCATTTGTTTCACTATACACTTTTAAAATGCACTTTGCCAATGTATCATCTTCGTTTAACACAATATGAGGATATTCTTTTTGGATTTCTAATTTAATATCATTCTTAATAGATTCCATTAAGCGTCTTTTATCTTTAATATTCTGATATTCGCTGTTAAGGTCAATTTTAATGACATTATAGCTATTAAGTTTTTCCTCAAACTCAGGGACTTTTGATATTTTTAGACCGGAAAACAATTCTTTAGAGTCACACCCCTTTGAGTAATATGAACTTATCATATTCCCTGCAATGGTTTTTCCAAAACGTCTGGGACGCGAGATACAGATATAATTGTTCCCTGTATCAATCATCTTATTAAGCTCGCTTATCATCATGGTTTTGTCAACATAAACTTGTGCTGATAAAGTTCGTCTGAAATTCTCATATCCCGGATTTAAGTAAATTCCCATAGCTCCTCCAATCGTTTTGTTCAAATGAACCAACTGTTCTTACTCTAATTATAAAAAGAACCCTTTCAAAAATCAATATAGTTTTCCAAAAAATGGCTATTCATGTAAAAAAGAGCGGTAAAAAGGGCGATTCATGCACGAGGTATTGACTTTAGAAATCTGGATTGATATATTTATAAAAATATCAAAATTAATCAATATTTTTTAGGAGGTAGACAATGGAATCTGATAAAGGTGTTTCCTTTCAGTGCATATTGTATTTTCTGTTTTAATTTCATTATTATTTGAAATATTCTCTTTTGACACTATGGAATTCCCACTATTATTTGGGTTTTCTTCTATCTGAGCTGTATGAGTCTTTTCTTTTTCATCCAAATCATATGCAAGATATCCCATATATCTTTTATCTTCCATACACATAACAACTGATTCAGGATTATATATTTCATAACTATTTTGACTATAAATAAATTTCATTTGACAAATCAAAACAACCTCTCTATAATGTGCTTATGGTTTTGAAGTGGGAAAGGATTAATATGAAAAACCATAAACTTATTCCCATCTTCTTTTTATTATTAAATTTTTTAATTCTTAATTGTTTTGAGCCGTGCTCAGTGAAAGGTGCATCTATATATGTTCTTTCAGAAGGCTCATCCATAAATACAGATTTAAATCCAAAAAGCGTTGGATATTATCAAATTACTGCTACATCTGCAGGTGTTCCAATTAAAGTATATGTTTATATAAAACCGGAAAATCGTGAGTTAACAGACATATCTCTGTTTTCTCCCCAAAAATCCTTAATTTCATGGGATTCAATTTATTATGATTCCATGAAAATGCGCTATATTATTGACATTACTCCACGATCAACCGGAAAATATCTTCTTTCAATTGAGAATAAAGACGATTATTCTATAAACATTAATACTTCATACAAGTGCAAGTCCGACAATAATATAAAACCCAGAAATACTGAGAAACCCTCTTCACACACCTCGGCCCCTGTAATGCCCAAACCGAAGTCTACTAAAACACCCGATGCCCATACGTATACCCCAAAACCGGTTTCTAGTAAGACATCCCACCCTAACCCAACCAGGACTCCCACACCTGCAAGGACCGGCTCTCCAACTAAGGTTCCTACGGCTACAAGGACTAACTCTCCAACTAAGACTCCTACGCCTGCAAAGACTAACTCTCCAACTAAGCCCAGAACAACAAAACCTAAGCAGAAAAAGCCCGTAAATCATACCACATCAGGTTCTTCATCAAAGAAGAAAAAAACTGAAAACAATATACATACACACACTTCAAAACCATCAAAAAATGTAGATATAGAATTGGATTTAAGTGTAAAGCACCCTGTATTTCACTCTTCTTTAATATTTTTACATACCAATCCGAAAGTTTTATCTCGATTTACTTATATTCTAAAGCCGGAGCTTTTTTCTGCTGCTTATACTGATGAAATTCTAACTTACAATAATATAAAAATAGCAGTTTTAGATCCCGAACTTGCCTCATATAATTCAGGTTATATCTCTGTTAAAAAAGCCGGTATAACTACTGTTGTCGCAGTATCAGAGGAGAGAATTATCGATTGCTTCACACTTAAAATTTTTGATAAGGAGGAAAAATTTTGACATTTTATAATATACATGAACTGTTTATAAATACTTCTTTGGAAGGTCGTTACGTTGGCAAAAAACTAGTCCTTAGGGGTTTTAATTCAGCTGTCTACCTTGTTACTGATACAGAAAGCTGTAAGGATTATATCATGAAAACAATCCCGGCAGACGAGTTTTCTGACGCGCACTTTAAAGTATATCACAAGATTAGCTGTCCTTATATTTGTACACCATTATTTTATGAAATTATAGAAGATATGGCTTACATTTTTTTTGAAGAGCACCTTCCGGCAGGTAAAATGATATACATGGAAGGGCTTTCTTGTGCAGACATTCTTCGACTTGGCTCTGATATAACAGTCGCTCTTAACCTTCTTACCGATTTAAAAATGCCTTACTACGATATCCATATGCCCAATATATTATATAATCATAATCATTTCATGCTTTGTGACCTGTGTTATATAGGAGAATTTAACCAAAAGCTTATGAATGAAGCAAAGAATCGTCTGTATAATTTAGTTCAGAATCTTCTTAAAAAATCGAATTCTCATCTATCCGATATGCTTTTAAAGCTACATAGACAAAATGATCAGGAAAATATATATGAAAAATTACTTTTAGAAAATATATCTTATGCATCTCAAAATAGATATGTATTTGATAACTCAGATGCAACTCTTATATTTGGAAAAACAGAAAAAAAAGAGCAGATTAAGTACAAAACAAAAATCATTAAAAGTCTAAAGAAAAGCTCCCAAAAAAGAAAAACTCCTGTTTTTCCTATTATTTGGGCATCTATCATAGCTATAGGAATCGGATACATGTATTTGGGCAACAAAAAAAGTTCAAGCGTGAGTACACCTAGTATAAAGAGTAACACTATTAATACCGAGAAAAGTATGCCTACTCCCAATCATAAAAACAAAACTAATCCAGGTAATATAGATGAACTGTTTTTATCCAACAAAAATATAAAGGATATATCTGACCTCAAGCTTTCCGAATCCCTGAAAACACTGGTTCTCTCTGATAATCCCATATCAGAGATTTCCGATTTGGCTTCTCTTAATAGTCTTGAGTTTTTGGATATATCCTATACTACCGTGTCTGACCTGACACCACTTTATAATCTTCAAAACTTAAAAACACTCAATATTATGGGTTGTAATATAACCGAAGATGAATTAGAGTTTTTTAAGAGTAATCATGAATCCTGTGTGATTATCACTGACCTTGTGAATTAGTTATTATTCGTGAACGTCAAGACTCGCTAGCGAGTCTTGACGTCTGATACAGTCAGATTACTCTATTATTTCGTGGATTATTATTTCCTCAGGTGGTGCATCCTTTGAAAATGTATATACATCCTTTAGGTACTCTAATCCTGTATTTAGTTTTTCTTCACTGTTACTGTAAAGGCAGGCAAGAACCTCACCCTCACTTACATAATCGCCTGTCTTTTTTATAAATTCTATACCTGCACTAAAATCTATATCCGACTCCTTGGTTTCTCTTCCCGCTCCGAGTATACAAGCACAGATACCACAGCCTTCTGTATTCATATGCTTTATATATCCTTCTTGTTTACTCTTAAACTCACCCTTATACTGAGCCCTTTTAAATAAACCCGGATTATATACATATGCAGGATCACCACCCTGGCACCTAACCATTTCAGCTAACTTTTCAAGAGCTTTTCCACTCTCTATAGCTTCAGTTATTCTCTTCCTTGCTTCTTCATCGGTTATTCCAACCCCCATTTTAAGCATCAGGACTGTTGCCTCGGTAATAAGTGTATTAAAATCCTCTGGACCATTTCCTTTCAGTGTTTCAATTGCTTCTATAACCTCAAGAGAATTACCGACATTTACCCCAAGAACCGTGTCCATGTTGGTTATCATAGCTTTTGTTTCCTTACCGGCTTTATTTCCGATTCTTATCATCTGTCTTGCAAGCTCACGGGCGTCATCTATATCCTTCATAAATGCACCGCTTCCAACCGTAACATCTAGGAGAATCTTATCACTTCCACTTGCAAGCTTTTTACTCATTATAGATGAGGCGATAAGAGGTATGCTGTCTATGGTTCCTGTTACGTCTCGAAGTGCATAGAGTTTTTTGTCAGCAGGTACGATATTTGCTGTCTGTCCAATTACTGACACACCTATTTTATTTACTGTTTCAGTAACCTCTTCCTTTGTTAGTGAAACTCTAAACCCGGGTATGGCTTCTAATTTATCCAGTGTTCCACCGGTAAAACCAAGCCCTCTACCACTCATTTTAGCTACCACGCCTCCACAGGCAGCCATCAGCGGAGCAACTACCAGTGTGGTCTTATCGCCCACTCCGCCGGTACTGTGCTTATCAACCTTAACTCCCGATATATCTGAAAGGTCAACTTTTTCACCCGAATTAAGCATAGCCTGCGTGAGATTATAAGTCTCTTCATCATCCATTCCTTTAAAGCAGACTGCCATTAGAAATGCAGATATCTGATAATCCGGAATTATATTTTCTACATATCCATTAATAATAAAATCTATCTCTTCTTTTGATAGGCTATTCCCTCTTTTTTTCTTTTCAATTATATCTACAACCCTCATTTTTACCTCCATGCCGAGCACTTTGTGCGAGGCGCCGCACGAGAATCTCAAATTCTCGTGTCGGATTATAAGCTATCAGAAAACTGCTGCATTCACGTGTAAAAAAATCAGTTAAGCTCAGGTAAATCCGGAATCGTAGACGCAAAGAATGATCCCTTAAAACAAACTGCATCAATTCCGGCCTTTCTGGCTCCAATTACATTTGACTCTCTATCATCAAAAAACATACATTCCTTAGGATTTAAGTCATACTTATCCAAGATGTGTCTGTATATCCTTATATCCGGTTTTATCATGCGCACATCGCATGAAACAACTATTCCCTTAAACATTTCCAAATCATAGAACTTTGGAAAATAATCGTGAAATTCTCCGCTCGCATTGGAAAGAACATAAAGATCATATCCCTTTTCGTATACGGACTTCACAAAATCTACTGAGCCTTCATGGGGTGTCATACACTCTGACCACTTGTAATTGCAATTCCAAAGGGCTTCATGAAGTCTCTCAGGTACGTACTTCTTTACTATTTCGTATCTTTCATCTATTGATATAAGACCATTATCCGCTAAAGTCCACTCCTCACCTTCAAACAAAGCCTTCATAATTGTATCTTTATCTTCTTCACTTTGAGTATACTTCTGTGCTATTAACCATGGTTTAAAATCCAGAAGTACATCTCCCATATCGAAAATTATATTTTTAATCATTTGCCTCTTTTTCCTCCGGTTTAGTTAAATCCGTATATTTTATTTAAAATCTTATATGTTTTTATTACTACGCTGTTACCTATTCGATTGTTCATCTGCATCGAATATCCATACTTTCTGTGAGTTACGGTTTTATAGAGGTGAAGATTACTTTCCTTTAAGTATAACCACAGTTCATCCCTTTTTTTAAGACTTTCCTCTGAACCCTCATTTATGAGCAATGTAGATGTAACTATCATCATGGTTGATAGATATTTAACCATATAATTTTTCAAGCTTTTTTCCCTAAATGAATAAGGATTGTAATAGCTTATCATAAGCTTGGTTATTTTTATCTGTTGGTCTATGCGAGATGTCATTATAGTTTCATTAACAGACTGATCTGACCTGCCTATGTAATATCTGTATAAATCAACATCAAGATAGTAAAATCTATGAACGTGTGGTAAAGGATAATAAGCAAATATATTATCTACATAAAATGTATGCTCCGGAAGCTTTAATTGACAATCCCTCAAAAGTTTGGTCCTGTATATAAGTGAATGCATAAGTAGATTTTGGAATGTGCCAAAATGCATCCTGTTTTTCCATGTAACCACTTTATTTCTTGGTATGGCTCCAAAATAGTTCATTACTTTCTGCTTATTTTTAGAAGGTTTTTCATATACATAGTTACTTACCAGCATGTCGAGAACTTCGCCATCCTGTAAAAAGTTCTTTAAATGATCTATAACAGAGATGAAGCTCTCTTTATCAAACCAATCATCACTATCGAGTACCTTAAAGTAAAGCCCTTCAGCCTCCTGTATCCCGATATTTACAGCAGAGCCGTGTCCTCCGTTTTCCTTATGTATAGCTCTGACACAATCAGGGTTTGCTTCCTCATACTCCTTTGCTATTCTGTACGTATCATCTTTTGAACCATCATCAATAATCAATAATTCAAGCTCATCCTTGCAAACCAATACAGAATCTATAGCACGTCTCATGTATTCTTCAGAATTATAGCAAGGTATGGCTACCGTTAATAACTTCAAAGTACCAATTCCTCCGTTATCATATCAATTTACTCTTCTTCAATACTATCAAATTGCATCACATAAAACAAGTAAAAATGTATTTTTCTTAAGTGAAAATACCGATTATACATTGAAAAACAGTTGACTGATTGTTATAATACTTTAATAAATGCTGTACATATTTCGCTTAAAATACTATTCCTGCACCAGGTAAAGTAAGCGGAACAAATATAGCTGGAGTTAGTACTATTTCCCAGGATGGTAATACTCTAACATTAAAGGAGGAGCCGTAATATTTTCCTGTCCATATAACATAAATACCGACACATCGGTCATAAATAATAAAGTTAAACTTAGAGGAGTGAAATTTTTAGTTACAAGCATCGGAAATAATGATTATAACGGATGTGAAAAGCTTTTCAAAGCTAAAACCGGATATAGGAAAATCATGAAATTATCAAAAAAATAATATTGAAATGGAGAAAACAAATGTCAAATAATATAACAATTTCAGATAATAAAATAAAAGAGATTTTAAGCATAGTTGATCACACTGAGCTTTCCCCTGCCGCTACACTTTCGGATATTAAAAAGCTTTGTGATCAGGCTATAACTTATGAAACTGCGTCTGTTTGCATACCTCCCGCTTACGTTAAGGATGCAAATCTCTACCTTACTGACAAATCCTCTTCGATTCCTGTTTGTACGGTCATCGGTTTTCCCTTGGGATACAGTACAACCGATATAAAACTCTATGAAACAAAAAAAGCACTTGAAGATGGCGCCGAAGAAATAGATATGGTGATAAATATTGGACAGCTTAAAGCCGGTAATTATGATTATGTCAAAAACGAAATTTCTTTATTAAAAGAAGTCTGTAATGATAAATGCCTAAAAGTAATAATTGAAACTGCTCTTCTTACAAATGAGGAAAAAATCAAGATGTGCGAAATCGTTACCGATGCAGGTGCGGACTTTATTAAAACCTCCACAGGATTTTCCACAGAAGGAGCTACTTTTGAGGATATCGAACTTTTCGCAAAGCATGTAGGAAAAAATGTTAAGATCAAGGCTGCCGGAGGTATTAAGGATTTTGATGATGCGCTTAGATTTATAGAACTCGGAGCCAATCGATTAGGAACAAGCAGACTTGTAAAGATACTGGAATCATAATAAGAAATCATTTATAATAATTACAAGAATAATTATAAATTATAGAAAAGAGGTTTATATAGACATGAAAGAATATGAAAAGAAAGCACCCATGGGCTGGAACAGTTGGGATTGTTACGGAGCATCTGTTAATGAAGAAACAGTAAGAGCAAATGCAAAGTATATGGCTGAAAATTTAAAAGAATACGGATGGGACTACATAGTTGTAGATATCCAGTGGTCAGAACCAAAGGCTGAAAATCTTGCATATCACAAATTCACAGAATTATGTATGGATGAGTACTCAAGACTTATACCTGCAGAAAACAGATTTCCATCATCAAAAGGTGGCAAGGGATTCGGTCCCCTGGCTGACTATGTTCATTCTTTGGGGTTAAAATTTGGTATACACATTATGAGGGGTATACCACGGCAGGCAGTTCATAAAAATACTTCCATAGAAGGAAGCAGTCAGACAGCAAGAGATATAGCAAGAACCGATTCCATATGCTTTTGGAATACGGACATGTATGGTCTTGACCCCAAAGAAGAAGGTGCTAAAGCATATTATGAAAGCATATTTAAGCTCTATGCTTCTTGGGGTGTTGATTTTATCAAGTGCGATGATATCGCAAGAGAAATGCCTGACTGTCTGGACGAATTAAAATTACTTAGTGACAGTCTCCACAGCTGTGGTAGAGACATGGTTTTATCTCTTTCTCCCGGTCCTGCAAAGCTTGATTTTTCAGAAACATATAAGCAATTAGCAGATATGTGGAGAATAACAGATGACTTTTGGGATGAGTGGAGACTTCTCTATGAAATGTTTGAAAGAGCGTGTGTATGGTCTATTCATACGGGTCCCGGTTCATGGCCGGATGCAGATATGCTTCCAATAGGTGCAGTAAGACAACATGACGGTCCTGAAAATTGGACACATTTTACCGAGGATGAACAGATAACTATGTTAACTCTCTGGAGTATCATGCGATCACCTCTTATGATTGGTGCTGAGATGACAAAATTTGATGAATTTACTAAAAAACTTGTTACCAATAAAAACATCTTAACTATGCATAAAAACTCAAGAAATGCCCATCAGGTTTGGAGAAAAAGTATTGATGGCGTGGAACATATACTTTGGACAGCCACAGACTGTGAAGGCGGAAATTATATTGCTATATTTAACGTAGGTGAAAAGGATAGCTGCATAACCTTAGATTTACAG
This sequence comes from Lachnospiraceae bacterium, assembly GCA_016281605.1. GTDB lineage: Bacteria > Bacillota > Clostridia > Lachnospirales > Lachnospiraceae > JAEEJA01. Next base: position 45,107 of record JAEEJA010000002.1, on the reverse strand, counting down.
GATGTAGAGCTGTATGACAATTATGATATCTGTGAATTGTGGAGTGGAAAAAGTGAAAATAGTATTTCTCAAATACAGGTGTCATTAAAGAGTCACGGTGCTAAGGCATATAAAATATAAATCTAATTAAAGTAAACTAATATATTAATAGTAGGAGACGATTCCATGTCAAATGAAGAATTAATTCAAATTGCATCAAATACTCGTAAAAATGCTTATGCACCCTACTCTAGCTTTAGTGTAGGCTCTGCCCTTCTTTCATCGAACGGAAATGTATTTACGGGTTGTAATATAGAAAATGCTTCTTTTGGTGCAACCATATGTGCAGAGCGAGCAGCAATATCAAATGCTGTCAGTTCTGGTGTTACAGACTTTACAAAGATTGCAATTGTAGGTGCTAAAGACTTTTGTTATCCATGTGGTATATGTCGGCAGGTTTTAAGTGAGTTTTGCGACTCTGATACATTCGAGATTATCCTATGTAATTCCGAAAACAAAACAAAGGTGTTTAAGCTCGGAGATCTCCTGCCTAATTTCTTTAATTTATAATACTTTAATTTTTTGCAAATAGTTTCGACACATGCTTTTTGCAGGAAGGGAAAGTCAAAAAAATCTCTGATGAGTATTTTTTTGACCAGCAAGTTTGTGACGAAGTCCCAAACTTGTATAATCCGACACGAGAACTTGATGTTCTCGTGCAGCGCAAAAGCATAAATGCTTTTGCAGGGAGGAAAAATATGATTAAAAACGATGAAAACAAACAAATTATCGTAGAATTAGATGGTCGTATAGATGCTTCAAATGTAGAAACAATAGAGAAGAATATATTTGATGAATTTGATTTTGAGTGTGATTATGATGTTTATATCGATGCTGATAAACTTAATTATATCTCAAGTGCCGGCCTTAGATTTCTATTAAAATTCAGAAAAAAAATATCAAATAATTTCTATATTATCAATACAAGCAGAGAAGTATATGAAATATTTGAAGTGACCGGATTTATAGATCTTTTTACGGTAAAGAAAAAACTACGCGAAATGAAAACCGATGGAATGGAGATTATTGGTACCGGATTTTTTGGCACGGTCTATAAGGTTGATTCCGAAACTATCGTAAAGGTATATGAAAACGAAGATGCCATACCCATGATTGAAAACGAAAAAAAGATGGCTAAAATGGCATTTATTCACGGTATTCCTACTGCAATTTCTTATGATATGGTAAAGGTAGGAAATGGCTATGGATCTGTATTTGAGATGCTCAATTCAAAAACATTTAACCAAATGGTTATAGATGAACCTGAAAAAATCGATGAAATTTTGATCAAGTATGTTGATTTTTTAAAATTAGTTCACAGCAAAAAATTTGAGGATGATAATATACCAAAAGCCAAGGATATATTTATAGGTTATATTGATATAATTGCTGATTACTTTGATGAAAACACTGTTGAAAAATTAAGAACTTTCTTAACTGACCTTCCTTATGATAATCACGTAGTTCATGGTGACTTCCAGATGAAAAATGTTATGATATCCGGAGATGAACCTATGCTCATAGACATGGATACACTTAGTGTTGGTCAACCTATCTTTGATCTTCAGGCATTATTTATAACCTACAAGGCTTTCCCTGAAGATGAACCGAACAATACCATGAATTTTCTTGGAATAACTACTGAAATGAGTGACTATATATGGGATGGAGTTATAAATAATTATTATAAGACAGAAACTAAAGATCAAAAAGATAAAGAGATAAATCATATAAAACTTTTGGGATATATAAGATTTTTATTTATGCTTAAATCTTACGGATTAGAAAATGGCGAATTAGGTCAAACACGCGTAAAACATACAGTAGCACATATTAAAGAACTTTGTGAGCTTTGCGAAGCGAAATAATTTATGTGAGCATTATAAAGCTAAATATTTTTTGACCACTGTATAATAATGTGTTAAAATTACTCTGTATGCAATTAATAATTATTTACAATAATACTATTTTATTATGATATAAACACTTTAAAGGAGGTTTACTCATGCCATTTATTGATTCAAAGATTACTCTTCCCCTTACTAATGATCAGAAGGAGAGCTTAAAAACAAAACTTGGAGAATATATAACTTCTCTTCATAAATCAGAAACCTGGTTAATGGTAGGTATAGAGGACAATTATGATCTTTGGCTTGCAGGAAAAAAACTCGAAAAGGGTGCTTATGTAAATGTTAGTCTTTTTGGTGACGCAGGATCCTCTGCCTACGAAAATCTAACCTCTCAGATATGCAGCCTTTTTGAAAATGAATTATCCATACCTTCTGACAAGGTATACATTTCTTATCATCCAACCAATGATTGGGGTTGGAATGGGAGAAACCTATGAATGAATTACTTTATTATAATGAAGAAGCTGAATGGAACCGAGCTCTTCTGCTGTATGATGCAGTCCTAAAGGAAGTCACTACAAAGCTTGAAATACTTAACAATGAATTTAAAATATCAAAGCAATATAACCCCATTGAGCACATTTCGTCTCGAATAAAATCCGGGGAAAGTATAGCTCGCAAGATAAGAAGGAAGAACTTAGAACTTACTGTATCAAACATTATGGCATATGTTAATGATGTTGCAGGAGTTCGTATAATCTGTTCATTTACTTCAGATATCTATCATCTTGCTGATGCGATTATGAAACAATCAGATGTAACCGTTCTTGCTATTAAGGACTATATTGAAAAGCCCAAACCAAACGGATATCGAAGCTATCATATGATTGTGACTATTCCGATTTTTTTATCGAACGAGGTTGTAGATACTAAGGTTGAGATACAGATTCGCACCATAGCCATGGACTTTTGGGCTAGTTTGGAGCATAAAATGTACTACAAATTCTATGGAAAAGCGCCTAAGAGTATACGAGAAGAACTGATGGAAACTGCTAATATAATAGCTTTTCTTGATGATAAAATGTTAAAAATTAATCAGAAAATACAAAAGGATTCAGGAGATATTACACAAGGCCAAGATTTTTCCGAGAATGACGACAGAGCACCTCATACAACGGAAGAACTTGATTCAGATATCGATGCTATTGATATTCATGCAACTGATATAGTTAATGATTTTGGATTTAATGATGTTATTTGATGAAAGTGAGACAACAATGAAATCGAATAAGCCTACTCTTATTGTTGCTTTAGCAACCTATAATGGCGCTAAGCACTTAAAAACTCAGCTTGATAGTATACTTGAGCAGACTTTTACTGATTTTCAAATATATATCCGTGATGATGGTTCTACAGATAATACCCTTGAGATTATCCGTGATTATGTCCGAAAATCTGGACAGATTCATCTCATAGAAGATAATCTAGGCAATTTAAAACCACCGTATAGCTTCTATGCAATCCTAAATCAATGTCCATCTGCAAAATATTATGCATTTGCAGACCAGGACGATATTTGGTATCCGGATAAACTTATGAGAGCCGTTAACTATTTGGATAGTGTGAACTTAAAAGACGACATTGGTCTTTATGTTTCTTCATATGAATATAAAACAGAATTCGGTGAATATATAAGGAGATTTCCTGTTCAACATGATCTAAGTCTTAATAAAAATATATATTACTCTATCGGTTCAGGATTTACATTTGTATTTACCGAAAAGCTTATGAAATTAGCTCTTCCGAATCGCCTAAATCAAAATGAGCTACATGACAGACGATTTGCAAGAGTTGCTGCCTGCTTTGGTGATATACTTTATGATGAAGAAATAACTGCTGCACACATAAGGCATGAAGAAGCTGTTACTGCAGGAGATGCAAACAATATTTCTCTTTTCATTAATTGGCTAAAAACTGAATTTTTCGGAGATGGTATGAAAAATGAGAAATTATACCTACGTCAATTTCTTCATCAATATTATTATGCATTGGATACATCAAGTCGTGCAAAGCTGTGTCTCTTTGCCACTAATCGTGTCACTTTGAAACGCTATCTAATTAAGATTTTTTATCCTCACAGATTACGTACCAGACTTGGTGGAGAACTGGTTCTTAGACTTGCCTTTTTATTGAGAATTATTTGACCCCGTGTCTCAAAACAAAAAAATCTTTATGGAGATACTTTAAAATATGAAAAAGATTAGTCATACATTTGTTGTTTGTGCCTATAAAGAAAGTCCATACTTAGAAGAATGCATACGATCACTTGAAGCGCAAACTGTAAAAACAAATATTATAATAGTTACCTCTACTCCTTGTGTGTTTTTAATAGATATAGCTAACCGACATCACATAGAGCTTTTTATAAATCCCGGAGAAGGTGGTATTACTCAGGATTGGAATTTTGGTCTCTCATGTGTTACAACAAAGTATGCTACCATAGCGCATCAGGATGATACCTATGAGCCTAACTATCTTGAAAAAATAATAAATAAGGGAAAACACTATAAAGACAATTTAATTCTTTTTACAGATTACTATGAACTTAGAAACAATGAAAAAGTTTTTAATAATCTCAATCTGAAAATAAAGCGTCTTATGCTCATTCCTTTAAAATTTCCTCGTTCTTTTTCATCCATTTTTTTGCGTAGATTTGTACTTTCATTTGGTGATCCTATCTGCTGTCCGGCAGTCACATATTGCTTAAAAAATTTAGACCAACCTATCTTTAATAATCACTTTATAAGTTGTGAAGATTGGGAAGCATGGGAAAAGTTGTCGAAGAAAAAAGGTCGATTTGTATATATTTCAGAACCTCTTATGTCCCATCGTATCCATGAAGATTCAACTACCTCTGAGATTATTAACGATAACGGACGTGTTGATGAAAACTATGAAATGTTCTTAAAATTTTGGCACCCTGTTTTTGCCCGAATTTTAAATCATTTTTACACAAAATCCGAGAAATCAAATAACCTGTAAATATCAAAATTTTTAATTGTAATTATAATTTTTAAGTCAAGACTCGCTTGTGAGTCTTGACTTAAACAGATAATTGATAATATAGAATACATGATAACATTAACGTTTATGCTAAAGATTATACTAAAGATAATGTTTATGATAATGTTGATGTTTATATGTAATATATAATAGTATATTTACAAAAGTTTAATACTATATAATAATGGAGATTATTGTGAAGAAATTAGTTATTATTCCCGCTTTTAACGAAGAGGGTAGTATAGAAAAAACAGTCGAAGACATAGTTACCAATGCTCCTGATTTTGACTATGTTATTATAAATGACTGCTCAACAGATAAAACACTGGAAATATGTAGAGAAAAGCACTTTAGTTATTTAAATCTTCCTGTAAATCTGGGAATCGGAGGAGCTGTTCAAACCGGATACAGATATGCGTTTTTCCATGATTATGACATAGCTGTTCAGTTTGATGGAGATGGACAGCATAGTGCAAAGTATCTTTCATCCATGTCAAAACTTTTAGAAGATGAAAATCTTGATATGGTGATTGGTAGCCGTTTTATAGAAAAGGAAGGTTTTCAGTCTTCTGCACTAAGAAGAGTTGGAATTAGATTTTTCACAAATCTTATAAAATTTCTGACCGGCAGCACTATCACAGATCCAACTTCAGGTATGAGAATGATAAACAGAAAACTCCTTGAATGCTTTACTTACGATTATCCAAAGGATTATCCTGAACCGGAAAGCGTAGTAAGTGCTTTATCAACCGGCTATAAGGTAAAGGAAGTTCCTGTTCAGATGAATGAGCGTTCCGATGGAGTTTCATCCATATCTATGAGAAACAGTGTTTATTACATGATAAAGGTTAGTATTGCGGTAATTATTGCAAGACTCAGAAAATAATATAGACATATATTTTTTTATATAACCATATTTTATTAAAGCACATAAATAAAAAAATGTGCAGAAATGAGGAAACTTATGTCGATTAGATTACAGATTATCATCTTTATTTGCATGGTGATTGCGATTGTTTATATCCTCCGGCTTATAAGTACTAAGCTTATGGAATTTAAAATCGGATTAGGTTGGATACTTGGATGTGTATGTGTTATGATACTTGCTGTATTTCCCAATCTTTTAGTATCACTTTCAAATCTATTAGGAATAGCATCACCGGTTAATATGCTCTTTCTATTTGGTTTTTTAATTTCACTATTTATGATTTTTTCAATGTCACTCTACATTGGACAATTAACAGATAAAGTAAAAAAACTATCTCAGGAACTTGCTATTCTTAGAAAAGATGCTTACGACCGTGTAAATGAATTAAAGGATTCCAATAATTCAACAGATTCTAAATAAATTAAAATGAATAAACCTCAGTCGAAGCTTAAATCCTGACTGAATTTAAAAACCGGGTTTGATTATTATCATACCCGGTTTTTTCTTATTATTGTTTATTATTGTTATCTGTTATTTATTATTTCTTATTATTATTATTTATTGTTATCTGTTATTTATTATTTCTTATTATTATTTATTATTATTTATTATTATCTGTTATTTCTTATTATTATTTATTATTATCTGTTATTTATTACTGTTATCTATTATTTTATATCACGGATTATTACATTTCAACACACTATAATTAAGATAATAATATGTCAAGACTCGCTTGCGAGTCTTGACGAATATGTGATTTTTCTACTTAATTAAATCAATTATTAAAATTGATTGCCTTTTTCAAAGCTTCTTCTTCTTCACTTGAAATCATGGTATTTACTTCACCATTTTCAACCTCTTTTGCGTAAGTATAGCAACCCTCTTTTGAAGAATGCATGGAATTAATGATAATTCCATCATTTTCATCGGTCAACAGTACTATAACAAAGCTTAGTTTTCCACCAATTTCTGAAAATGCATCGTACTTTACGATAGAATACTTCTGATATGCCTTCTTCAGCCTTCTGTCAATTCCAACAATCTTAGAATTTATAGAATCTGTCTCTGCTTCCAAATCATCTATAGCTGCAAACTTTTCCATGATTGCTTCTTCAAGATTTCTTCCATTTTTTCCTTCCATAAATCGGTTGTATCTTTTTTTAATTTTACTTACACTTGCCATATTTATTATAAGAAGTATCAGTAATATAAGTGTTACTCCGCATAGTCCAAGTATAACATATTCAGAGTTTATATTATAGGTCTCAAGTATACTCATCTTTATCTCCATTCTTGATTATTATCAGATATTTAATCTAATTACTATTATTTATAATATTGATTTGTTTGATATAAAGTAAATTACGTTATTCTTCAATTCATTTGTTTAGAATAACTTCCATTATTCTTTCAAATTCGTCCTGACTGTAATAATCAATTTCAATCTTTCCTTTTCCATCCTGCTGATTCTTAATTGATACTTTTGTTCCTACAGCCTGCTTTAATTTCTCTTCGTAATCCTTATATATTAATTTAGTTACTTCATCCTGTTTGTCTTCTACATTTGTTTTTTCCTTTTTAGGAGAAGTAAGATTTTTTACAAGTTTTTCAGTTTCTCTTACTGATAAACCTTTATTTACAATCTTTGTTGCAACGCTATACTGTTCCGTCTTATTTTTTAATCCCAACAAAGCTCTTGCATGTCCTGTTGTTAACTGCTCATCGGAAAGCATACCTCTCACTCTTTTATCAAGTTTTAATAAACGAAGTGAATTAGTTATACTTGTTCTGCTCTTTGAAACTTTTTCAGCTACTTCATCCTGTGTCAGATTATATTCTTTAATCAGACTTTGATAAGCTTCCGCTTCTTCTACAGGATTAAGATCTTCTCTCTGTATATTTTCTATAAGAGCAATTTCCATTACTTCCTGTGGTGTAAAATCACGAATTCTTATTGGAACTTCCTTAAGTCCGGCAAGCTTTGCTGCTCTCCATCTTCTCTCGCCGGCAACAATCTCAAAAAAATCACCTTCTGTTTTAACAACTATAATTGGTTCTATAACACCCTTTTGTTTTATAGATTCTGCCAACTCCTGAAGATTTTCTTCTTTCATCACTTTTCTTGGTTGCTTATCATTTGGTCCTATTTTATTTATATCAATTATTGCGAACTCTTTTAATTCTTGAATGTTTTCTTCTTTCTCTATATCTGCAGTAAGAAGAGCATCATATCCTTTTTTGCCTAATCCTCTTTTCTTTGCCATGATTATTCCTCACTTTTCTTTTTTGCATTTTTTTGCCTTCTTGTATATCTGATTACTTCCGATGCCAGATTTCTGTAAGCCCATGTTCCGGTACATTTTTCATCATAGAGATTAATTGGAAGTCCATTAGATGGAGCTTCAGCCAATCTTACATTTCTTGGAATCATTGATTCAAATGTATCCACATTTACGATTTCTTTGACATTTTCCACTACTTCATTGGATAAAAGTGTTCTTGAATCATACATGGTAAAAACAATTCCCTCAACTTCAAGCTTTTCATTTAGTCTTTGTCTTACTATCTTTATTGTATGCATGAGTTCTGACAATCCTTCAAGCGCGTAGTACTCGCACTGAACAGGAACTATAACTGTATCTGCAGCAGAGAGAGCATTTACTGTCAGAATATTTAATGAAGGAGGACAATCTATAATTATATAATCAAAGGAATCTCTAATTCTATCAAGTGATTTCTTTAATATAAATTGATTATTCTGTTCAGTCATCAATTCTATCTCTATACCGGATAAATTTCTGTCAGAAGGAATAACTGTCAGATTATTCATAACAGACTTTGTTAATGTTTTAAGTACATCGCACTCTCCCATAAACATATGATATGATGAATACTTTATTTCATTTCTGTTTATACCTAATCCACTGGTTGTATTTCCCTGTGGATCGATATCTACTGCCAAAACGGTTTTTTTCTTTTCTGCAAGGCAAGCCGCAAGATTGATAGCGGTCGTTGTTTTACCGACTCCACCTTTTTGATTTGAAATTGCTATTATTCTTCCCATCTTTAATACTTCATATATTACTTGCTCTTATATACTGCAAATGCACTATATATCGATATCAAGTAACTATTTCCTTCCTAAAATGTTTCACGTGAAACATTATATCACAGTTTTTTGTATATATCTACATGGAATTATAAATATGTTCGTGTCAAGTTGTTGTCGTACTTTTTTATCCTTTTATGGTTTTTTATAATACACTCTGCAAGAGATATCAACGCTTTTATCGACACGCTCTCGCAAAAGATGGTATTTACGTTATTGAATCATTGTGACCATCTTTCCGCAATTCATGCTAAGCATGAATTGTCACTATTGTTTCATGGTTTTTCCGTTGATACAAAAAACAACCCTGAGCCACGCAAATATAGTATAATTTAGAAAATCAAAGGGCGAATGTTATTTTTTGCATCTGTTTTTAGGAGAAATTTTGAAACACGATAAATCTCAGGTTCACGAGGTGTTCTCAGGCCATATTCATTACAATTTCGTATTATAATAATAAACTAACATTAAATAAAAAAAATCCGACAATTATTTTACACTATGTTATAAATATAACACACTTTATAATAAAAAATGTTTCACGTGAAACATTTACGCCTAAATATATATTATTATAAAGTTAATACAATATATATTTCCATAATTGCTGATTTTATAGGCATCTGCATATGTTTCACGTGAAACATTAATATATTTATAGATATAATTAACTTAAAGTTTCCACATATATAATTATATTTAAGTAACGGACATATGTATTAATTTCTTATAATGGTTTTTTCTTTATTTTCCCTGGATTTCTAGGATATTTATCTTCTAATTTATCAACTAATTCAATTTCCATTAGTACCCTGTCATCATCATTCGGAAGTTTATAATCATGTTTATTAATTAAAGATACATTTAAAACTTTGAAAGCATTTTCTGAAATAGATAATTCTTCTTCACTTGCCTTTGCCTTATAGGATAATAATTTCCCATTTACTTTTAAAAATGGAATAGTATACTCTAGTAATATGTTAAGTGGAGCAACTGCTCTTGAAACAACTATATCAAATTGTTCTCTATATTTAGAATCATGAGCGACATCTTCCACTCTTCCATGAATGAGACTAACATTACTTAAATTCAAGGATTTACATACTTCTTCTAAAAATGTAATTCTTTTATTTAAAGAATCTATTAAAGTAAAAGAGCAATCCGGACACATAATAGCAAGTGGTATACCCGGAAAGCCAGCTCCGGTTCCAACATCAGCAATTCTAGAATTGCTAAATTGATAAAACTTAAGACAGGCAATAGAATCTATATAATGTTTTATTGCTACATCATCAATTTCAGTAATTCCGGTTAAGTTCATAACCTTATTCCACTCTACTAATAATTCATAATAATCACTAAACTGATTTAATTGAATATCATTGATATCAATTTTTGATTGATTACAGTATTTTTTTAAAACTTCTTTCAATGAATTTCCTCCATTATTCATTAGCATTACCGTTTTTCTTTAAGTAAACCATAAGAACTGATATATCTGCAGGAGAAACACCGGAAATTCTGGAAGCCTGACCAATGTTATAAGGCTTAATATCATTTAACTTTTGGACAGCTTCTTTTCTTAGACTGTAAACATCATTATAATCAAGATTTTCCGGTATAAGTGTTGATTCCATCTTTTCGAACTGGTGAACTTGTCTTTTTTGTCTTTCTATATAACCTTCATACTTAATTGAGATATTAATCTGTTCACATACATCTGCATCAAGAGGTATATAATTCTCCTGATTTCTATAATTATCTATTGGTTTTATAATATCATATGATAGCTCTGGTCTCTTTATGAGCTCATATAAAGATATTCCGGATTCTAATAAGGTTGAATTACAAGAATCAAGATACTCATTAACATCTTTACTGTTTCCAACATATGTATTTTTTAATCTCTCTACTTCACTATCGATATTTTCAATTTTTTTGCATAACTTACTGTAATCTTTTTGAGATACAAGTCCAACCTCATATCCAATTTTTCTAAGTCTAATATCTGCATTATCCTGACGAAGAAGCAATCTATACTCAGAGCGAGAAGTCATCATACGATAGGGTTCATTAGTTCCTTTAGTTACCAGATCATCTATAAGTACTCCAATATAAGCATCTGACCTTCCAAGTATCATAGGTGAAAGATTTTTAATTTTTCTGACTGCATTAATTCCTGCAACCAATCCCTGTGCAGCAGCTTCTTCATATCCTGAAGAACCATTTATCTGTCCTGCAGTAAAAAGACCACTTACCTTCTTAATTTCTAATGATGATTTTAATTCAAAAGGATTTATACAATCATATTCGATTGCATAAGCATTTCTGGTTATCTGTGCATTTTCCAATCCGGGAACTGATCGATACATCCGAATCTGCACATCTTCGGGCATGGAACTAGACATGCCATCGATATACATTTCATGAGTATACTCTCCCTCTGGTTCGATAAATACTTGATGTCTGTTTTTATCAGCAAAACGAACAACCTTATCCTCTATTGATGGACAGTATCTGGGTCCCGTTCCTTTTATAGTTCCACTATAAAGTGGAGACCTGTCGATGTTTTCCATTATTATTTTATGAGTTTCCTCATTTGTATAAGTAAGCCAACAAGAAATCTGTTCTCTTTCAATATCTTCTGATTTATTTGAAAATGAAAATGGAACGATTTGTTCATCACCTTTTTGTTCAGTCATCTTTGAAAAATCGATAGTTCTTCCATCAATACGAGCGGGTGTTCCGGTTTTAAATCTTCTTATATCAAGTCCAAGTTCAAGTAAGGATTCAGTCAGATGTGTCGCACTAAGTAAACCATTTGGTCCGGTATACTGACTTACATCTCCGGTTATACATCTTGCATTTAAGTAAACTCCCGTACAAAGAACAACAGCTTTACAGGTATAATAGGCATTGGTTACAGTAAGTACACCCGTAACTTTTCCTTCTTGTGTACAAATCTTTGTTACTTCTCCCTGCTTGATAGTTATATTATCATTTTCCTCTAAAATTTTTCTCATACTTTTACTGTATGCCATTTTATCAGCTTGAGCTCTTAGAGAATGAACAGCAGGACCTTTAGATTTATTGAGCATTTTGGATTGGATATATGTTCTGTCAATATTTTTGCCCATTTCACCACCAAGCGCATCTATTTCTCTAACAAGATGACCTTTAGAAGTACCACCAATATTGGGATTACAAGGCATCATGGCAATACTGTCTACACTGACAGTAAAAACAAGAGTTTTCATACCAAGTCGGGCAGATGCAAGTGCAGCTTCACATCCGGCGTGACCGGCTCCAACTATAATAATATCATACCCATCATACTGAATCATAAGGACCTCCTATCCTTTACTTACCCATACAAAAATTCTTAAATATATTATCTATCAAATCTTCTGTTGCAGTTTCTCCGCCTATAAGGCCCAAATCATTAATTGCATCCATCATATCTATACAATATAAATCTTCTGGCATATCATCTTCGATAGTTTGAATTACATTTTTTAAAGAATTATTAGCAGCATTCAATGCCTCGTAATGCCTTTCGGATGTAATAAAAATCTGATCATTATAAGTTATCTTATTTGAAATAAACATTTTTTCTATATAATTATATAATTCATCAAGACCTTCTCCTGTTACGGTAGAAAAATCTATAGTATTCCAATCTTTTAACTTATCCGGAAGCATCAGATTAGATACCTTTTTTTCATCAGATTTATTGTAAAGTATAACTCCTGTTTTTTCAAATATTTGATTAACAATATTTTCGTCAAATACAACAGATTCTTCGCTTCCATCTAAAACGTATATTATAAAATCTGCATTATTTATATAAGATACAGCTTTTTCAACACCTATACTTTCTACTATATCTTCTGTTTTTCTTATACCGGCTGTATCTACGAGATTTAATACAATATCCTTAAATCTAAGTGTTTCAACTATAGTATCTCTGGTAGTTCCGGGAATTTCAGTTACTATAGCTCGATCAAAACCAAGCATAAGATTTAATAAAGAAGATTTACCGGCATTTGGTTTTCCTACAATTACAGTATTTATTCCCTGTGATAATATTCTCCCATTTTCATAATTATCAATTAATGACTGTATAGAAGAAATATATTTTTGAATATTTTCTTTTAACTCATCTTTAAATCCATTTATGTCTATATGTTCAGGATCATCTAATCCAGCTTCTATAAAACTTAAATCATCTAATACTTTTTTTCTTATAGAACTTATTTCATCACTTAATTTTCCATTAAGCTGATCAACAGAAGCTTTTAGGGCAAATTCGCTTTTAGATGAAATGATATCCATAACGGATTCTGCCTGTGAAAGATTTACTCGACCATTTAAAAATGCTCTTTTTGTAAACTCACCCGGTTCAGCAACACGAATCCCATGTTTTATAAGAAGCTTCATAATTTTACTCTGACATAAAGCTCCTCCGTGAGAATCTATTTCTATAACATCTTCACGAGTATATGTTTTTGGTGCTTTCATAAGAAGTACGAGAACTTCATCAATTATTTCTTCACCATCAACTATATATCCATAGTGTATTGTATGAGAGTCTTTATTATTAAAAAAGTTTATGTCACATTTTTTATTTTTAGGTGTCCGAAAAATTGTACCGGATACTTCTAGTGCCCTATCTCCGCTAATTCTAATCTTTCCAATAGCACCACCACTTCCGGTTGTAACTGCTGCGATAGTATCAAATTTCATATTCACATTTTCCTCCGTTTTATACTATCTAGTAAAACCAAATACTTCATAAAAAGGGAGCTTACTTAAAGCTCCCTCTGGATAAGTCTTATACTTATAAATATTAATCTTCTTTATCTGTGTTTTCAGATTTATTATAATCTTTTTTATAATTATCATTCTTATGATAATTTTTTCTTCCACCGTATGAGCGTCCACCGCGTCCATTATATTTTCTATAATTTCTGCGACCTCCATCATACTTCATACCCGGCTTTGGAGTGATAACAACTTTTCTGTATGGTTCCTCTCCTTCACTATGAGTTTCAACATACTCATCACTCTGAAGTGTGTAGTGTATTATTCTTCTTTCATAAGGATTCATCGGCTCTAAGAAAACCGGTCTATGTGTTCTCTTAACCTTAGAAGCAAGATTCTTTGCTAATCCTTCAAGAGTAGCTTTTCTTCTTTCTCTGTAATTCTCAGTATCTACTTTAACCTTAATATAAGCATCTGAATTTTTGTTAATTACAAGACCTGTAAGATACTGTAAAGAATCAAGTGTTCCACCTCTCTTGCCAATGAGAATTCCCATCTCATCTCCTGAAAGATCGATATTTATCATGTTTTCTGCTTCATCAAAATTGATATCAATATTTACACTAATCTGCATAGAAGCAAATACATCATTTAAAAACTTCTTTGCTTTAGCCATAGCCTCATCAGGTGAAACAGTAATCTTAGGAGTATCAGCTACTTCCTTTACTTCCTCAGCTTTTTCAGTCTTAGGAGTATCAACTACCTCATTAACACTTGACTTTACTTCATCCACCTTAGCATCAGTAGCTACACTAACACTCTTTTCAATAATTTCATCACTTACTGTCTGTTCATCTTTAACACGAGCTTTGATTTTAGCCTGTTTACTAAATAAACCAATTAATCCAGAAGAACCTTTATCCAATACTTCGAATTCAATCTTTTCACTTGGTGTTCCAAACTCTACACTGGCATTTGTAAGTGCTTCTTCAACGGTCTTTGCACTAAACTCTTTCCAATCTGACATTGAAATTCCTCCTTTTCTACCATTTTTTGGCATTTTTAATAATATTTATTTCTTACTGTCCCTGCTAAGTAAATTAGCATAAGACGCAATAGAACCTGTTTTAACCTCTGTTTTGGTTTCGGAATCAGATGAATCCTTGTCCTTTGTTTTATCTACATCATTTCCCTTAAGAGATGCTGTAGCTATCTCGGTAACACTTTTTTGCTTACCTTTTCCTTTATTTTCTTTTCCTATACCTGTATATTTACTGATAGATCCTGAACCCTTAACCTCGCCAAGACTGGTATTTTTACTACTATTATTGTTATTATTATTTTGATTATTCAAAACATCTTTAGTAGTAGCATGTTCCCTGGTCAATTTTTCAATTTCTTTGTCTTCAAGTCCCATGAGTTTAAGGCGACCCTTGGATTTTTTAACCTTATTATGTATTTCAGCATCTAAATCATATTTATCAAAATATTTATTAATTATAAGTGACTGTACTATACGGAATAAGTTACCTGCAATCCAGTATATACCAACACCTATAGGGAACATAAAGCACATTACACCTGATACAAAAGGCATAACATTTGTCATAGCTTTCATGTATGACTGTGTTGCTCCCGCTTGTGAATTGTTGTTGCTATTCTGATTGGTAGCCATACTAAGTTTAGTACTTATAAACTGAGTAATAACAGACACTACAGGAATCAATACACTTAAGGATTTAATCTTTGGTATATCCGCAATATTTAGTCCTAAAAACGTATTGATTCTACTTGCATCCTTAGAAACCTGATTGATGGTATCACTACAATCTGCATAATCCTTAGCGAGTTTACTGAAGTCACTAGGTGTAAACTGTGAAAGCATATCAATATAATAATTGATTTCCTTAGGACTACTTGCAGCCTTTTTTATAGCATTAGTAACAACATAAGTATTTGTTGAGATGTACTTCTTTAAATCTTCAACACTTGCTCCTGCCTTCATAATTTCTGAAGCAAGTTCCTTATATATATCATAAATCTGAGGAACATAAGCAGGAATATTGTATATAACACGATAAAGTGCAAATATTATAGGGAATGTAATTAATATAGGAAGACATCCACTTGCCGGACTAACTCCATACTTAGTATAAACAGCTTGAATCTCATAATTCATAAGCTTCTGAGATTCAGCATCCTTCTTGTTCTTATACTTTTCCTGAATCTTATTAATTTCAGGACTGATAACTGATGACATCTTGGTAAATTTTTGTTGTTTTACCTGTAAAGGTATCATCAAAGCATTTATAAAAAATGTAAATAATATAATACAAACACCTGTATTTTCAATTCCAATAAGTGATAAAATATAGTATATACCTTGCAATATATAACCTAATACACGTGCAATAGGACCAAGTATTGCACCATCATAGGTAGTAAATATAGCTAAGCTCATAAAAATCCTCTTTCCTATGGCACCGGATCATATCCACCCTTATGAAAAGGATGACATCTTAAAATTCTCTTTACAGACAAAAAAAGTCCCTTAAAGAAACCATACTTGTGGAATGCCTGAATAGCGTATTCAGAACAAGTTGGAGTATATATACAAGTTGGTTTTCCCTTTAAAGGAGATATAAACCTTTGATAAAATCTTATTAATAATATAAATATTTTTGCCATATCAAAACTATCTTTTTAATATGTGGTGAAGTTTACAAAGATGTAAAAAAGCACTTTCTATATCGCTAAACTTCTTTCCTAAAACAGACTTACGAGCAACTATAACAATATCAAAACCACATATTAAACTACTTTGGTTCAATCTGATACTTTCTCTTATCAATCTGGTAATCCTATGTCTTATAACACTGTTTCCAATCTTTTTACTGGCGGTTATACCATATCTGTTGGCTTCGCTACCATTTCTAATAATATACATTACCAGATACTTATTGACATAGGATTTTCCATTATGATAAACGTTTAAAAAGTCATCATTCTTCTTAATAGATATAAACACTTTAAAACTCTTCTTATGCAGTTAACTTATGTCTGCCTTTAGCTCTTCTGGCATTGATCACTTTTCTTCCGTTAGCAGTCTGCATTCTTTTTCTGAATCCATGAACCTTAGCACGCTGCCTTTTTTTAGGCTGAAATGTCATCTTCATAACGATAAACCTCCTACTTAAAAAACTATACAAATGCAACAAAATAACGTTATTAAAAAATAACGTGCATAGGTCATTATAATAGCAAATACCATATTAGTCAAGCAAAAAAATAATATGTTTTAATTCCATATTATTCATTTTGTTTAAAAGATTGTGAATAACTATTAATAATAAGAAGAAAAAATATCAACAAGAAAACTAAACTATATATAATAACTATGATAATAACATGTTTACAAAATGATGATAACTTTAATAACTGATAAATATAATAATCTAAAAAATAATATATATAATATGAAGAAAAAAAATCGATTATTATCTTATTAACATCGAATATCCATTCTATTTTTAAAATTATCAACAATTTATCCACATTTTGTTAATAACTGAAAAAAGTATAAAATATATTACTTACTGATGTAGAATAACAGTTATTTACATTATTCTTATTAACCTAAATATCCATAATTGTTAATAATTAAATATCACTATTAAAAATTTTCCACAATTTTATCAACAAATGTGAAAAAGTTTATTTTTTAGCTAAAATATCGTATATTTTTTTCTTAACATACCAATTAACGAATTATTAACAAGTTATCCACTTTTTGTTTATAACTTATTTAAATATGATTTTTTTATATTCCTATATTACTAATAAGTAATACATAAATAAATTAATTCAACTTGTATTTTTTACAACTTTGTTATAAAATAAAGGAACATGGGTTTTTGTCCCCTATTATAAATTTAGAGAGGTTACTAAAGTGAATTCAGAAGCTAGTTTATTGATTTCCAGATGGCAAGAAATACTGGAATATATGAAGACTACATTTAATATTTCAGATATTATGTATGGAACCTTCATAAAGATACTTACCGTAAAGGATGTTGTTAATAATGACGTCTATCTATATGTAAATATTAATACCAATGGTCCTGATAATGAAAAGACCATTGATTATATTAAGAAGTTTTATTCAGACCAGATAAAGGCTTCTATACAGGTTATTCTTCAAATAAACGATGATTTTGAATTATTCTTTATTCCTAAAAATGATTCTGATATTGTCGATAATAACGATAAACCCGGTCTTTTTGACGATACTATAACAGAAACCACTATTAATTCCAGATATACATTTGAAACCTTCGTAGCAGGTGAAGAGAATGCTATGGTTTACAATGCTTGTATCAGAGTTGCTGAGAATCCGGGCGACAGATATATGAATCCATTGTTTATATATGGTAATTCCGGTCTTGGAAAAACTCACCTTATGCATGCAATTGCCAATAGAATACTTAAAAATGACAGTTCAAAGAATGTTCTCTATGTTACAAGCGAAACATTTACCAATGAAATTATAGAGGCTATTAGAAAAAATAAAGATAACAGCATAAGTACCAAGGCTTTTAGAAATAAGTATAGAAGTGTAGATGTTCTTCTTATCGATGATATTCAATCTATAATAGGAAGAGAAGCTGTGCAGAGCGAATTCTTCAATACATTTAATACTCTTTACGATCTTCAAAAGCAGATTGTACTTTCATGTGATAAAAGACCTAAAGACCTAGAAGTACTTGAAGAAAGAATTAGATCACGTTTTAATGCCGGTCTTCCTGTTGATGTAAAAATGCCTACCTATGAAACACGTATGGCTATACTTAAACAGCAGCTTGATGAAAATGGTATTACAATTGATAATATAATTCTTGATTATATAGCTACCAATGTTTCTTCTAATATTAGAGAACTTCAGGGTGCTCTTAATAAAGTAATAGCAACTGTTAAATTTTCTCCTAATGAGCTTACACTTGATGTTGTTAAAGAAAAGCTTGAGGATATGATTACAACCAATACTAAAAATAATATTACTCCTGAAATGATAATAAATTCCGTATGTGAGACATTTTCAGTATCAAAGGAGGATATTCTTAGTCCTAAGAGAACCAATGAATTAACTGAACCGAGACATCTAATAATGTTTCTTATGAAGCAATACACTTCACTTACATATGCAAATATAGGAAATAAGCTTGGAAAACGAGATCACGCAACAGTTATGAACGGAGTAAATAAAGCTAAGGATAAATTAAACAATCCTTCAGCTAATCCGGATTTTGTAGATAATTGTAATAGAATAAAAAAGAATCTTGGTATAAGAGATTAAGTAGATAATTTTAATAACATATCAACATTAAATGTTATTAATTAAAAAATGATAATAATTTTAATTAATAGTTTATTAATTTTATCCTCTTTTATTTAACTACAAAACATTTAGTAATAAACGAGTTATCATTTTTTCAAATACCTAATAATAAAGGCTTTGAAGTGGTTTTAAACAAATCCACAGCACCTACTACTATAACTACTAAAATATTATATATATATATTTATTTATTTTTTATTATTTATTTTATGACAAAAGGAGCAAAGTTATGAACATTACATGTAACAAATCAAAATTGCTAAACAGTATAGGTATATCTCTAAAAGCAGTACCTAATAAAAGTACTATGAGAATTTTAGGTTTTATAGCTATTATAGCTGAGGATGATGTAATAAAGCTTATTTCAAATAATCTTGAATTAGGTATTGAAACTGCATTAACAGGTGATATTATGGAACCTGGTAAAATTTGTGTAGATGCAAAAATGTTTTCTGAAATAGTAAGAAAACTTCCAAATGATGATATAAATATGTATGTTGGTAGTGATGAAGATTCCTATATGAGTACAGATGAGGGCGAAAAGATTCGAAAGATGTCAATAACTTCCGGTAAAGCAAAATTTGAGATACCGGTGCTTCCTACAGATGAATTTGTATTTTTACCAAATATTAACGGAAGTGATACTGTAGTTATATCACAATTTGATCTTAAAAGTATTATAAATCAGACTGAGTTTTCTATTTCTGATAATGAGAATACTAAAATTATGACCGGTGAATTATTTGAGATAGATGACAACAGTTTACGTATGGTTGCTTTGGATGGTAATCGTATAGCTATAAGAAAAATAACTCTTGATAATTCTTATCCTCATAAAAAAGTTATAATACCAGGAAAAACTTTAAGAGAAATAAGTAAGATATTATCTGACGATAATGAGAAGATGGTTGATATAAACTTTAGTGAAAATCATGTTACATTTAAGTTTGATGATACAATAGTATTATCAAGACTGATAGATGGAAATTATTATGATGTTGATAAAATGCTTACTGATGATTATAGGATTAAGATAACCATCAATAAGCAGGAGATATATGAGACTATTGACAGAAGTATGCTTCTTCGTAAGGATTCAGATAAAAAACCAATAATATTTGATATTAAGGACAATGTTATTAATTTTAATATGAAAACAAATATTGGTTCTATGAACGAAGATATAGAGGTAAAAAAGGAAGGCGATGATCTAAAAATAGGCTTTAATCCTAAATTTATGATAGATGCCATGAAAAATATAGGAGATGAAGAGGTTGATATGTACTTTATAAATGCTAAATCTCCTTGTTTTATAAGGGATACTGATAAGTCTTACATATACCTCATACTTCCAATTAATTTTTAAGGAGAGTAAATAGTGAATGAAATAACTATTAAAGATGAGTTTATAAAGCTTGGTCAGGCTCTTAAGCTTGCGGGAGCGGTTTACTCAGGAGTGGAAGCTAAGGAAGTTATACTTGATGGTCTTGTTGAGGTAAATGGTGAGGTAGAGTTAAGAAGAGGAAGGAAGCTTTTTAAAGGCGACACATTTACCTTTGAAAAAGAAAGTTATAAGATAGTATAAATTATATGTATATCAAAAGTTTAAGTTTACAAAATTTCAGAAATTATGAAAAACTGGATGTAAATTTTCATCCGGGTATAAATATGATTTATGGAAATAATGCACAGGGAAAGACAAATATACTTGAATCTGTTTTTATATGTGCAACTACTAAATCTCATAAAAATGCCAAAAGCAGGGAGATAATTCGTATCGGATCTGATGAATCTCACCTAAGATTAATACTATGTAAAAGTGAGAATGATCAAAAGATTGATATGCATCTAAGAAAGAATAAGACCAGGGGAATTGCTATTAATAATGTTCCTATAAAAAGGTCAGGGGAGTTACTTGGTCTCCTTAATGTTGTATTTTTTTCTCCTGAGGATCTTAATATAATTAAAAATGGTCCTGATGAGAGAAGAAGATTTATGGATATGGAATTATGTCAATTAGATAAGATATATTTTCATAATCTTAAGGAATATAAGAAAACTCTTATACAGAGAAATAAGCTGTTAAAGCAAATTGGTTTTGATAATTCATTAAAATCAACATTGGAATTGTGGGACGAGGCGCTAATAAAGTATGGTACTCGTCTTATAGAAACCAGAAGAGTTTTTATAAAGCATATATCTAAGCTTCTTTCGGATATAAGTAGTTCTCTTACAGGAAGTATAGAGCAGATAACTGCTGAGTATATACCAAATGTAAGTGAGGATAGTTTTGAAAGTCAGCTTAGATTATCATATGATAGGGATCTAAGATCTCTTAATACCAATGTCGGTCCTCATAAGGATGATATAATGTTTATGAATGATGGAGTGGATCTTAAAAAATATGGTTCACAAGGACAACAAAGAACATGTGCTTTGGCACTAAAATTATCAGAGATAGAGCTTGTTAAAAGGATAACCAACGATAAGCCTGTGTTACTCTTGGATGATGTTCTTTCAGAATTAGACAGAAGCAGGCAAAATTATCTTCTTGATAATATTAAAAATATACAAACTTTTATTACCTGTACTGGACTTGAGGAGTTTGTAAATTCATCACTTACATTGGACAGGATAATAAAGGTAACTAAGGGTACTATAAATATTGAAAAATAGAGTGTTTTACATTAAAGAAAAGAGGATTTAATAATGAGTAATGAACTCAATGGCACTGAAGTAACAGCAGAGTATGGAGCGGATCAAATACAGATTTTAGAGGGTTTAGAGGCAGTTAGAAAAAGACCCGGTATGTATATTGGTTCAACATCCGCCAGAGGATTGCATCATCTTGTTTATGAAATAGTTGATAATTCTATAGATGAAGCTTTAGCAGGATACTGTAAAAATATAGAAGTGACTATTTTAGAGGATAATATAATAAAGGTAGTAGATGATGGAAGAGGAATTCCTACCGGTATCAATCATAAAGCAGGACTTCCCGGAGTTGAAGTTGTATTTACCATACTTCATGCAGGTGGAAAGTTTGGAGGTGGAGGATATAAGGTTTCCGGAGGTCTTCATGGTGTTGGAGCTTCTGTTGTTAATGCTCTTTCTAATTGGCTTGAAGTAACTATATATCAAAACGGAAAGATGTTTAAGCAAAGATATGAAAAAGGAAAGGTTATGTATCCTTTAGAAGAAATAGGGGAAACAGACAGAACCGGAACCGAAGTAATATTTAAGCCTGATGAAACTATATTTGAGGAAACAGAGTTTGATTATGATACTCTTAGACAAAGACTTCGTGAGATGGCATTCCTTACAAGAGGTATAAAGATTACTCTTGCGGATGAAAGAGAAGAAAATCCAAAGGTCAGATCATTTCACTATGAAGGAGGAATCAAAGAGTACGTAGATTATATTAACAGACATAAAACTCCTCTTTATGAAGATATTATATATTGTGAAGGAATGAAAAACGGAATCGAAGTTGAAGTTGCTATGCAGCACAATGATTCTTATCAGGAAAGTACATACAGTTTTGTTAATAATATAACTACTCCTGAGGGTGGTATGCACCTTACAGGTTTTAGAAATTCCATTACCAAAACATTTAATGATTATGGCAGAAACAGGAAACTTTTAAGTGATAAAGATCAAAATCTTACAGGTGATGATTTAAGAGAAGGTCTTACTGCGATAATTAGTATTAAGATTGAGAATCCTCAGTTTGAGGGACAGACAAAGCAAAAACTTGGAAATAGCGAAGCAAGAGGTGCTGTTGAGTCTGTTGTTTCAGAGCAGTTAAAGATATTTTTGGAGTTAAATCCTAATATTGCAAAAATCATAATTGAAAAAGCACTTTTAGCTCAAAGAGCAAGGGAAGCAGCAAGAAAAGCTAAGGATATGACACGTAGAAAGACAGCTTTGGAGTCATCTACACTTCCCGGAAAATTAGCAGATTGCAGTGATAAAAATCCAGAAAATTGTGAAATATACATAGTTGAGGGAGATTCTGCGGGAGGAAGTGCTAAAACTGCGAGAAATAGGGCTACACAGGCAATCTTACCTCTTAGAGGAAAGATACTTAATGTTCAAAAAGCAAGAAAAGATCATATATTCTCAAATACTGAGATTCAGGCGATGATAACTGCCTTTGGTACTGGTATAGAAGAGGATTTTGATATAGACAAATTAAGATATAATAAGATTATTATTATGACGGATGCAGATGTGGATGGAGCTCATATAGCTACACTTATGCTTACTTTTCTTTACAGATATATGCCAGAGCTTATAAAGCAAGGTCACGTATTTCTTGCACAACCGCCACTCTATAAGATAGAAAAGAACAAGAAAATCTGGTATGCGTATAATGATAATGAATTGAATAATCTATTAAACGAGATTGGTCGTGATGGAAATAATAAGATACAACGTTACAAGGGTCTCGGTGAGATGGATGCCGAACAGCTTTGGGAAACTACCATGGATCCTGAAAAGAGAGTACTTTTGAAGGTTACTATGGATATGAGTAATGAAGAAAGAATAGATGATGTATTTGTGACTCTAATGGGTGATCAGGTTGAACCGAGAAGAGAATTCATAGAGAAAAATGCAAAATATGTTAAAAATCTCGATATATAAAAAGACAAAATTATTATAAAAAGAGGTCAGTATGGACGATAAAATATTTGATAGGATTGAAGAAGTTGATTTAGTAAATGAGATGGAAACATCTTATATTGACTATGCTATGTCGGTAATTGCATCGAGAGCACTTCCGGATGTTAGAGACGGTTTAAAGCCGGTTCAGAGACGTATACTTTTTGCAATGTCGGAATTGAATAATGGTCCGGATAAACCGCATCGTAAATGTGCTCGTATCGTAGGTGATACCATGGGTAAGTACCACCCTCATGGAGATAGTTCTATATACGGAGCCCTTGTAAATCTCGCTCAGGATTGGAATACCAGATATCCTTTAGTTGACGGACATGGTAATTTTGGTTCTATGGATGGTGATGGAGCGGCTGCTATGCGTTACACTGAGGCCAGACTTAGCAAAATATCAGTGGAAATGCTTTCAGATATTGGTAAAGATACAGTAGATTTTGTACCAAACTTTGACGAAACAGAAAATGAACCGACAGTTCTTCCTTCCAGATATCCAAATCTTCTTGTAAATGGAACTCAGGGTATAGCTGTTGGAATGGCTACAAATATTCCACCTCATAATCTTACCGAAGTAATAAATGCTGTGGTTAAGATTATAGATAACAGAGTTGAAGAAGGTAGAGAGACAACTATTGAAGAAATAATGGATATAGTAAAAGGCCCTGATTTTCCTACAGGTGCCGAGATTCTGGGTAGACGAGGAATAGAGGATGCCTACAGAACCGGACGTGGAAAGATAAGAATAAGGGCTGTCACAAATATTGAACCAATGGAAAATGGTAAGAATAGAATAGTTGTAACCGAACTTCCATATATGGTAAATAAAGCAAAGCTTATAGAAAAAATTAGTGTTCTTCACAGAGAAAAGAAAATAGATGGAATAACAGATCTTAGAGATGAAACAAATAGAGAGGGTATGAGAATTTGTATAGAACTCAGAAGAGATGTTAATCCAAATATTATATTAAATCAGTTATATAAGCATACACAAATGCAGGATACATTTGGTGTTATAATGCTTGCACTTTATAACAATGAACCTATAGTCATGAATCTTCTCCAGATGCTGAATTTGTATCTCAAACATCAGGAGGATGTAGTAACAAGACGTACAAAATATGAATTAAATAAAGCTGAAGAAAGAGCCCATATATTACAGGGTCTGCTTATAGCGCTTGATAATATAGATGAGGTAATTGCCCTTATCAGAGCTTCCAGAAGTACTGCAGAAGCAAAAGAAGGACTGATGGAAAAATTTGATCTTTCTGAAGTACAGGCTCAGGCTATCGTAGATATGAGACTTCGTGCTCTTACAGGTTTGGAGAGAGAAAAGATTGAAAATGAGTATGCGGAACTTCAGAAAAAAATTCAAGAGTATAAGGCTATTCTTTCTGATGAAAAGCTTTTATTAGGAGTAATAAAAACTGAAATTTCTGTTATCAGAGATAAATATGGTGACGAAAGAAGAACATCTATTGGTTTTGATATAGGAGAATTTCAGGATGAAGATCTTATTACCAGAGAAAATGCGGTTATAACTATTACTAATCTTGGTTATATAAAGCGCATGACAGAAGATAATTTTAAGAGTCAGCATCGTGGTGGAAAAGGTATAAAGGGAACTCAAACCATTAAAGATGATTTTATAGAAGATTTGATAATGACTACAACTCATCATTATATGCTTTTCCTTACAAATAAAGGTCGTGTATATAAGTTAAAAGCATATGAAATACCGGAAAGTTCTCGTACAGCAAGAGGAACGGCCATTATTAACCTGCTTCCTTTACAGCCTGACGAAAAGATTTCAGCTATAATTCCTATGAGAAAGATTGATGAAGACAGATACTTATTTATGGTAACCAAGAAGGGTATAGTGAAGAGAACCAGTCTGAAAGAATATGCAAATATTAGGCGTTCCGGTATACAAGCCATAAATCTTAGAGAAGATGATGAGCTTATAGAAGTTAAGTCTACAAATAATAAAAAAGAAATAATTATCATTACAAAATTTGGTCAATGTACAAGATTTGATGAAAAAGAAGTTCGCTCTATGGGAAGAAATTCTATGGGTGTCAAGGGTATTACTCTCAAAGAGGGTGATGAGGTAGTTGCTATGCAGCTTGATACTCAGGGAGACAGTATACTTATAGTAACTGAAAAAGGAATGGGTAAAAGAACCGACATTAGTGAATTTCCAACATATCACAGAGGTGGAAAGGGTATAATATGTCATAAAATAACCGATAAAACAGGTTATATAGTTAGTGCTAAGTCTGTCAATGACGATAATGAAGTAATGATAATAACCACTGAAGGTATTATTATCCAGGTCAAGATGGATGAAGTAAGAAGTATGGGAAGAAATACTTCCGGTGTTAAGCTTATAGATATTGACAAAGAGTCCGAAAAACGGGACAGTGTTGCCAGCATGGCTAAAGTAAGAGATAAGATAGAGCCAAGTGAATCATAAAAAACCGGGAATGGAGTTTATTATGAGAACCATAAAAACAGAAGATATCATACTAAATGTAAAAGAAATGTGTATGGAAGCCAATTATGAGCTTTCATCCGATATCAAAGAAAAAATAATATCTGCAAAGGATAAAGAAACATCTGAAATTGGAAAGAAAATTCTTTCGCAATTAGATGAAAACATGAAAATAGCAAAAGAGGAGAAGATTCCTATATGTCAGGACACAGGAATGGCAGTTGTATTTGTTACAATGGGTCAAGATGTTCATATAGAAGGTATGGGACTTACAGATGCTATAAATGAAGGTATCAGACAGGGTTACACAGAAGGATTTTTAAGGAAGTCAGTTGTTAATTGTCCAATAGAAAGAATAAATACAAAAGACAATACACCCGGTATAATTCATTATGATATAGTTCCGGGAGACTCATTTATAATCACTCTTGCTCCTAAGGGATTTGGAAGTGAAAATATGAGTAAAATTGTTATGCTTAAGCCCGCAGATGGTATAGAAGGTATTAAAAAAGTAGTAATTGATGCTGTTAGAGAAGCAGGACCAAATGCGTGTCCTCCGGTAGTTGTAGGAGTAGGTATCGGCGGAACATTTGAAAAATGTGCTTTGCTTTCTAAGAAGGCACTTACACGAAATACAGATACTCATAATGAAATTCCTTATATAAAAGATTTAGAAATTGAGTTACTGGAAAAAATTAATAAGCTAAATATTGGACCGGGTGGACTAGGTGGATATACAACTGCTTTAGCAGTTAATATTGAAACATACCCGACACACATTGCAGGAATGCCTGTGGCAGTAAATATGTGCTGTCATGTAAACAGGCATATAAGCAGAAGCTTATAATTTTAGATAAAGAAAGCGAGTCTTGACAAATCTTTCCACACGGAGAAATAATTATGATAGAAAAGTATATAGAAGTACCATTTGATGATGAAGTTGTTAAAAATTTAAAAGCAGGAGACTATGTTTACATAACAGGAACTGTGTATACAGCCAGAGATGCGGCACACAAAAGAATGTATGAAGCACTTCAAAAAGGTGAAAACCTTCCAATAGATGTAAAAAATAATTGCATATACTATCTTGGTCCCTCACCTGCAAGAGAAGGACAGGTAATAGGATCTGCAGGACCTACAACGTCAGGAAGAATGGATAAATATACACCTTCTTTGTTAGATCTTGGTTTAAAAGGTATGATTGGAAAAGGTAAGAGAACTCCCGCTGTTATAGATTCTATGAAAAAGAATTGTGCTGTTTACTTTGCAGCAGTTGGAGGTGCAGGAGCACTTCTATCTAAGTGTATAAAGGAATCCGAAGTTATTGCATATGATGATCTGGGAACAGAGGCAATCAGAAAACTAAAAGTAGAAAAACTACCTGTAATAGTGGTTATTGACTGTGAAGGTAATAATATGTACTGTATTGAGTAAGAAAATAACGGTTGGATTTTGAATCCAATCGTTTTTTTAGATTTACTATGCGTCAAAAAAATCCGTAATTTGGATATCCAACATTCACAGAGTTTTATTTGAAAATATGAGAACCAAAAAAGCACCGTGTACGAAACCATACGTACGGTAGTGTGGGAGGTCGTTAGATAGAATAATTATCTATCCTCTATCTGATTCTAAGAGAAATAATTAACGCTAATGATTTATTAATTATTCTTTTCATAATAATTTCCATCATATAAAGCGTGACAAAAAGGTGACAGTTGGTGACACGGACTTATCGCACAAATAGCTTGACAGATATTATAAGGTATGATAAGATATCAAATGTTGACGCTGTGTTAACAAAGTTTAAGATATTACCATTGGTAAGTGGTTAAATCTCAGGCTTTTGGAGAAGTACTCAAGAGGCTGAAGAGGCGCCCCTGCTAAGGGTGTAGGTCGCGTGAGAGGCGCGAGGGTTCAAATCCCTCCTTCTCCGTAAAAATAAGACCCAGAGGGTCTTTTTTTTTACGGAGAAAAGAGGATTAGACCGAGCGCCGAAAGCGGCGCGGGCAAAAGCAGCGAAGCGCCGCCAGTGGCGGATTAAGCGAGGTGCTTTTGTGACGGTGTCCGAAGAGACCGACCGAAAGGGAGGACGATTCGAAAGACACCGGAAGGGCCTGTTCAAATCCCTCCTTCTCCGTAAAAATAAGACCCAGAGGGTCTTTTTTTTATATTCACATTTTTATAGACAGATTTATCTTTGGTATTTATAATATTAATAAATGATAATTTGAAAACCATCACAATGAAAGGACAATATACGTGGAGGATGGAAAAATAGTTGATCTCTACTTAGCGAGAGATGAAAGAGCAATAATAGAAACCTCCGAAAAGTACGGAAAAGCACTGCAAAGCATCTCAAGAAGAATAGTACTTGACGAAGGGGCTTCAGAAGAATGTTTAAATGATACTTGGTTAAAAACATGGGAAAGCATACCACCACATGAGCCAAGAGACTACCTTTTCGCTTTTTTAGCAAAAATAACAAGAGCTTTATCTATGTCATACTGTAGAAAGGTTTCAGCAAAGAAGAGATCTGCCACTGTAATATCCCTATCTGATGAATTATCAGAGTGTATAGGTGATGCAGATCCCATAGAGAGAAGAATTGATGAAATTATATTTACTGAGTCTATTAATCGCTTTCTAAGAGATTGTTCTACGGAAAAAAGGGATATGTTTGTAAGAAGATATTTCTATATGGATGATATAAAGCAGATAGCCAAAAGACATAATTGTAAAGAAAGCAAGGTTACAACAGAGCTTTACAGATTGCGAAAAAAGCTGAAAAAGCAACTTGAAGAAGATAATATTATGTAAATATAAGATGATTTATAATATGTATTTAAGAATAAGTGTGATATATATACTCTAAAATGCGATTATTATTATGAGACCATATACAGGTTTCAAGAACATCTAAAAAAAGGAGTAGTTAATATGAACGGACTGGATTTACTTGAAAAAATGGAAAATATAGATTTGAAATATATCGAAGAGGCCAATAAACCTCTTGAAAAGAAAGTAATTTCCTATTCAAGAAAGGTATGGTGGTATGGAGCGGGAATGGTTGCAAGTATAGTAATTATGTTTATTTCCGGATATATGGTTATATTAGGAAAGGATGCAAATACACAGAACGTTGTTGGAAATTCCGGTTATACAGCAACCGTAATGAATTCAGGTATGGGTATCACTTTTATAATTATGATTGTAGCACTTTTAGGTGCTGCATTTATGGCATTTCTTATGATACGTGAGATGAAAAAACAAAAATCAGAGTCTGAGGAAGAATAAAAGTATGTATAATAAATGCGATTTATTACATTTGTAGCATATTATAAGACCCATGAGAGGAAATGACTATGAACGTATTGATAACAGATGATGAAGATTATATGCAAAAAGAACTTCATGATGCTTTAGAGAGAGTGTCACCGGTCAATACATATTTTTATGCTAATAATCATGATTCTGCCATGAAGAAAATCAAGGAAAATGATATAGATATTATATTTTTAGATATCAATATGCCTGGAATATCAGGTCTCGATATCGCAAAAAAAATAAAAAAATTATATCCCAAAATAAACATAATCATAGTGACCGCTCACGAAGAATATGCACTTAGAGCTCTTAGATTATTTGTTAGCGGATATATATTAAAACCAATAATGGATGATGAGCTTAAAGAAGTACTCGATAACCTTCGTTTTCCCATAAGCTCCTCTGATAAGAAAATAAAAGTAAAGTGTTTTGGAAATTTCGAGGTTTTTTATAAAGGAACAACATTAAAATTTTCCAGACAAAAAGAAAAAGAGCTTATGGCATACCTTATTTGTCTGAATGGGTCAGGAGCCGGAAGAAATGAAATATGTGCAAACTTATTTGAAGATAAAACTGAGGATAAGGGAATTGTATATTTTAGAAAGATTATACATTCATTAAAAAAGGATCTAGAAAAAATTGGTTTTGAGGATCTTTTGATACATAACAGAAATTTCTATGCGATTAATGTAGATATGATAGAATGTGATTATTATGATTATCTTGCGGGAAAGGCTGATGATGCAAATAGTTATCGTGGCGAATTTATGAATCAGTACAGCTGGGCAGAAGTATATATATATGAATTAGAGAATTATTAAAAAAACTAAATATCATTTATTTTTTAAAGGGGTGACAATTTTGTCACCCTTTTGTCACGCTAGATTTAGTATAATGCATTTATTATAGGCGGTTAATATTTCAAAATACAAATTAATGAAATGTATGAAAACGAATGGAGGAAGACTATGAAAAAAATAACAAGAAGAATTTTTGCAACTTTTATGGCAGTGATACTTATGACCATCATGCCTCTAGCTGATATCAGTTCAGTATCAGCTGATGAAAAAAAAGAAAAAAAGACTCTTTATATTAGCGAATTTAAGGTTGGTATGGGCGAAACTGAAAGTGAAGCAAAGAAGGAACTAGAAGAAGAGGGCTATACAATTCTTAAGGATGATTCCGGAAATCTTGCGGACCTGAATGTGGATGCGGGTTCAGCCAGTGCTTTAAAAGAGGGAGCTAACGATAAGATTGTGTATCTTGGTTACAAAACCACTGATGATCCGGCTGATGCCGTAACAGACCTGGCAGTTATGAACATGGAGGGTGGCTATTCCATAGATGATTATAATAAGTTAATGGACGAGCAGATGGAATCACAGATTAAGCCCTTTGTGAACAGATTTATAAGTACACTGGAAGAATATAGAACCAATTATAGTAAATCAAAGTCTTCAAAAAACTATAAGCGTGCCAACTATGTAAGACAGATGCTTAATAAGCTTAAGGATGATGATACAGGTAAATTGATGGGAGATCTTCTTCTCAATAAGACTAAGTATGAGATGGGAGATGAGGCTTATAACGCTCTCTCAGATGAAGAAAAGAAGAATCATGCTGACATCTTAACTATACTTATGCAGGCAAACGGAAAAGCTACTTTAACAATTGAGACTCTTATTACGAAGGCAACAGATACAGGAAAAGATTCTTGGGTTGACAGATTTCGTGATACGACACTAGATGACCTTATAGATAAGATGCAAAATGAAGACGAATCACTTAAAACAAAAGCTGATATTATGGCAGCATTGGACAGGCGTTACAACGATACAGCTAAGGAGCTTCTCAGTAAATGGCAGTATTTTCAGGAAAACATATCCGATTATGAGGATAAAGCTGAGGAACTCATTGACAGTGTCGAAGATACTTCTGAATTAATGGAAGAAGTAAATGAATGTGATTATGGTGAAATGCTTAATACAAGTGTGAAAAGTGATTCAATAAATGAAGATTACAGAGAGGCAATAGATAATCTTACGGATGCGAATGAACAGGTATTTGATCAGGCGATAGATTCACAGTTGGTTGCTATTGGTGCTTATCTTGATTCTATAAATTATGGTGATGATACCATGCTTGAGTTTTTTAAGCAGGATTATGATGAGGTATCTGATACAAAAGGAATCAGAAAGCTGTATCCGATAGTAGCTGCTCTTACAGATGGTCAGATAGCAGGTCTTGAATTCTTATCATTTACAGATTTGTTCCAAATAGCATTGTCAGATGGGAATACATATAAGGATGTAAGTGAAATGACTGAGGATATTGAAATCTCATCGATCTATGAAAATGTAGACAGGGGAATCTATGAGAAAGGTGGAGTTGCACTTACCAATAAGGCTCTTAGGGCAAAGGCAAGAGAATCCGAATCTGAGAATGAAGGCTTCAAGGCGAGTACGCTGACAGTAGCAATGTGGGGTGTAACAGTCGGATTTGCTGCGGCAACCGTCGCAACAAAGGTGGTATCTAGTGTTTTACGTTCTTCCGAACTGAGCAAAATTCCAACTCAATGTATAAAAATCTGGAATAATATCGATGCGCTCAAAACAGAATCAGTAAATCTTGGTAAACAAATTGTAGAATTGCAGCAAAAAAAAGTTAGTCTTTTTGAATTGGCTTACAAAGAAGAAAACATTCATATATTTACTGATCAACAGAAACTTATAGACGCTAGAGTTGGGAAATTGACTGAAGCACAGAACTCAGGCAAATCCTTAGGACAGAGTGGTAGTTCTATTGCAAACAAACTCGCTATAGGTATGGCTATAATTACAGTTATTATTACCGTAGTTTCTACAGTAATGACTATATTAGAGGCTAAGGAATATTATCATACGAAGTTTGTTCCTATACCGAAATTTATGGTAGAGGAGGCTGATATCACCACCATTAACGGAAAAGGTGAGAAGGTGATGATTAAGAATCAGACTGCATATTATAAGGCTGTTGAGAGTAACAGAAAAGCAGGAAGTGACAAAATATCAAAGGAAAACTTTGAGGCTATGGGAACAAAAAATGACTTAAATGGAGATATAGGTCAGCAGTGGCTTTCACTGTATGCGGTTAAGTATTTGGGAGGTGCTCCAATACTTGCAGATTCTTTACTTTACTTGAAAAATTCTGAAGAGGTACCAAAAGGATATTCAACAGGTATCCATGAGTTTGGCGCTACCGCAGCTACCAACTTAAATAATAAGCAGTATCTATTCGTAGATGATGCACCTTCTATTAAGGTATTTTTCAAAATAGATACGAAGACAGTAACCGAGCTCACGAGCAATAATAATTCGACAACCGGTTCTTTATTTGGCGTAGGATCAGGAGGAACAGCTGTTGTAAGCGGAGGTATGGGCCTTATCATAGGAACTCTCTTAGGTGGTCTTATCGTGAGTAGAAGAAAAAAATTACCTGTTAAAAACTCATGATACCATGTGAGAGCTAATGTCATAAGTCAAGACTTGCTTGCGAGTCTTTTCGCGCCGTGATTCAAAGAGATGTTTTACATCTCTTGGCTGCATTTAGCAGACATTTACCTATCCGAATCCAATAGTTAGCAAAGCTAACTATTCGCATCACTCGCAGAGCTTTTGTAAGTATAATTTGTCAATACCCCCACCTACGATCTAGCTTAGAGGTGGGGGATTTCTCCAACTGAGTTAAAAATTTATACGTATATAATTAGCGTTATTAAAAATAGACGAGAAAAATCATATAATTATTGATCGGCGTACTCATCATAGGAAGAAGAAATGAAAGAATAGATGTAAGTCTGAAAATATAGTATATAAATAGGAGGCGCTGCCATGAGAATAAAAAAACGAACCATAAGAAGAGTATTAGCTTATATAATAGCTGTTGCATTCATTTTGCAGGGTATAATGAGTGCGGGATATGGAGTTGGTTCAGAACCGATAATATCGCTGGCTTCTCCACATGATTCGACTAATACAGAGAAGGAAATACAGGTATCAGATGATGGTAGCGGCTCTGCCCCTGCAGATAGTACTCAGACAAATCAGAATGCTACCGAGGATAATACTGATGTAGCAGATTCTGGTAATAGTAGCAGTGAAGGACAGGATGCAGAAGACACAAAGGAAAACAACACAGACACTGATAAAAAATCAGATTCAAAAGATGTTAGCAAAGACTCCCACAAATCGGACAAGAAGGATGACAGCGCAGATTCAGACAAAAAAGAAGAAAAGGCTGATAACACAGGTACAGATAAAGACAAGACAGATGAAAAAAAGAGTAGTATCCCTCAGAAAAATGCTGACAGATCGGTAGATGCCTCAGAACTTAAAGTCGGTGATACTATCAGAAAGAATTCTCTGATTCGTATGGATAATTCAGGATATAAAGGTATATGTCTGGATGGTACGGACATGATCTACAATTATAAGAATTCAGAGGAAGGCGTTGAGGGATTTATAGTAGATGAGAATGTAATCGTAGTAAAGGGCAATGATGAGAAAACCGGTAATTATCTATATATAGAGACTATATATGGAAAGGGACATGTTCTTACGGAACAGGTGCTTCTTGCATTGATGGAATGGGACTCTACAATTGTTCTTCATGGCAATATCATGCTTTCTAAGACTCTTGTTATAGGTGACGGAAAGGAGCATACCATAGATCTGAATGGATTTGCTTTGGATAGATCTGCAGGAAAAACTGATAATATGGAAAAAGTGGGTAGCGTGATATGGGTGCATGCTAACTCCAAACTAATTATTAAGGATTCAAGTAAGGATAAGTCTGGTGAAATCTGTGGTGGCAATGCGAGTCTTGGTGGAGGTATATGTGTTTCCGATAAAGGCAGCACCCTCATAATGACAGGTGGCAATATTACAATGAACAATGCTCCAAATGGTGGTGGTATCTTCGTAGGAAATGGAGGCACTGCAGAGCTTACAGGTGTGACGGTAGCAGAGAACAATCTAATCTATAAGGAAAATGACGGTAAAGACGCCGCCTATGGAGGCGGTCTCCATATAGCAGGTGGTGCCAAATGTGTGCTTAAGGATTGTCTTATCTCATCAAATTATGATAACAATGGTGGCGGTATCTCAAATACCGGAACAATCAATATAGAAAACACTGAAATAAAAGGAAATCAAGCAAAGGGCGAAGGCGCAGGAATATTTAGTAATGGGAAAGCAACTCTCACTAATTCCACAATTTTTTCAAATATGGCAAATAGCAATGGTGGTGGTATAAGCAATAAAACTGATATGACCATGGAGGATTGCACCATATCGAATAATTCTTCATCAGAAGCCGGTGGCGGAATCTTCGCTGCGACCAGATCGGACAGCTCAAAGACTATATATATTGGAAAAAATAAAATTACACAAAATAATGCCAAAATTGGCGGTGGAATTTATATTGTGCCTGCAGGAAATGAAAAAAAGGATGATGAGATTTCTAATATCCTGATTTCCGATAATTACGCATCAGAAGGAGGCGGAGGCATCTATGTCGGTTGGGATCTTAAAGAAGTGATTTTTACGAATGTTACCATAAAAGGAAATCAGAGTGCCGACGTTGGTGGTGGAATTGTAACCATCTCCCCTCTTACGATAAAGAATAGCGAGATAAGATTAAATACCAGCCAAAACGTGGGAGGAGGAATCTACTCTGACTTCGGTAACAAGAAGATGAAGCTTACTGTCACGGATACAGCTATTCAGGAAAATGCCTGTTATGGCAAAGGTGGTGCTGGTATATGGATGGCAGATAGCTCTACCAATGCTAAACTTGTTCTTGGCGGAGGAAAAACCGTCATATTTATGAATCGGCAGTTATTAAAGGAAAACAGCAGTGATAAGGTATCCGAGAGTGATGTAGAATTTGCTGTATATAGAGAGATTTTGATCAATGGTAAATTTGAGAATGATTCACTCATCGGTTTGAATTACAGGGACTCGTTTGACAAGAGAACTGCTACCAGAAATTATAAGGACTACAATCAGAAGTCCCCGGATACATACTTTGTATATAACGGATCTGATCATAAGGTAAGTAACGACAGTAAGCAGCCGGAAGTATTGGTCGTAAAGAAACTTCAGCCTTCGGCTTCCGGTTACAAGGTAAGAGTACGTGTAGAAGTAAAGAATGATGCGGATGACTGGGATGATGCACACGTTGAGATATGGTGCAGGAAAGACCACGGAGTAGGAAGATTATTTTGTAAACATAGTACCGGAGATATCAAGGGTTCTCTCGATGAAGGTGATGATGTATATGATTCATCATGGGACTGCGGAGAAGATTTTCTATATACCGTCAATGTATATGCAAACTTTGGAGGGGGATTGATACACAGAACCTGGGGAGCTCAAGTTAGCATCTGGGTAAATGAAGTTAAGATAAAGTCATACTATATATACAGAGATTTGTGGGGTAATACAGCAAAAAAAGGACAGGCGAACAACTGGATAGATATAGACGGTGATAAGTATCCTTATCCTAAAGATATAGAGATAAATCAGAAAAGAGAAATTGAACTTCTCGATGAAAGTTCTAAGGAAGTGTCTGTCACCTGTGTGGATCAGTACGGTGTAAGATTCAGAGCATCCGGAGATAATAATTACAAGATGGAAAGTGTTTCTTTTCCAAAGCAGGATACGTATAAATGCCTGGATAGCTATGGTCAGAAGTGGAAGTTCGATAGCAAAAAGAATGATTGTCATAATAGCGTATATAAGCTCAAGTTTAAATCGGGAAGCAATGTATATCCGTGGATTGAAGTACCGATCTCAGTGCGATTTAAAGTTCCATTGACGCTTACGGTGAAGCTGGGAGAAAAAGTACTATTTGAGAAACAAGGTTATCAGAATGATAACTTGAAGATATCCGAGATTACACCAGATAAAGGATATAGAATAACCGACACTGAGGTAAAAGGTCAGTGTGGATTTCAATCAACAGCGAATGGGGAATATTCCTTTACATTTTCGAAAGAGAATGTGGAGATTACATTTACGACGTCTCCAATCAAGTACTATATTGCATTTAATAATAATGCTTCCAATGACAACAAGGAAAAACAGGTATCAGGAAGTATGAAAAAATTCGATGTACTATATGACGATAAAGTGGCTCTTCCTGTAAATGTATATAAGAGTAATAAAGGTTATACTTTCTCAGGCTGGAACACCAAAAAGGATGGTTCCGGAACAGCTTTTAAGGATAGAGAAATAGTAATGAATCTTATATCCGAACATAGGAAAACCATCACCTTGTATGCCCAATGGAAGAACTCAGAAGGAAAGCTTGTAAGCGCCTCTATATTCTCGGAAGGAAGTATGGGAATAAAGATAGGACTGATATTATTTGCAATGCTGGGTATATACATGAGCATTTATTATTTCAGGAGAAAAAGAAAGAAAACATCTGATAAAATGAAAATATGATGAACGAGTAGTAGCATATTTATATATCAGATAATATAAGTATTGGAGGAAAAAATGCCTATGAATGGAATTAAATATATCAAAACTCCAAAACCGTTGGTGAGTATTTTTATGTTCATATTGGTTGTTTTTGCAATATCATTGGTGGCATATAACGTTACTTCTGCGGATGAATATGAAGCAGATGTAGAGATAGGTTCCTGGGAGGAGTTGATTGCTACTTTGAATGATATTGAGGAAGATTCAGATACGGTTATAAAGCTAACTGCGGATATTACACCGGAGGAAGGCATGGACACCATAATCATAGAGAATGGAAAGAGTATTGTTCTTGATCTGGCAGGTTTTACTATAGACAGGGGACTCTATGGCAGTGAACCAACAGATGATGGATATGTCATTGCAGTAAAGGAAGGCGGAAAGCTTACCATTACCGATACTACCGGGAAAGAAGGACTTATTACCGGAGGCTCTTATTCCGAAGGAGGAGGCATTCGTTGTGAGGATGGTTCAGTGGTAACAGTGACAGGCGGCGTAAGGATTAAAAATAATCATGCAAATAATGGTGGTGGTATATATCTGGGTATTGGTTGTGAACTTTATCTTGGAGATTGTTCAATAATTGAAAATGATGTTACTAATCAAGGTGGCGGCATATATGGAGGAAAGTCAGCCATTACATTCTTAGGGGGTCTTACAAAGATCAAGAATAATTATACAGGTGGAGATGATGAGAATTATAACGACCTTTATATGCCTGCTGATATGGAAAAATTAAGATTTTGGACCATCAATCAAAAAAATGGCAAAACAAAGTACTGTGAAGGTTTTGATGAGGGCTCCAGGATAGGTATTAATTTAGAAGTGATGACCAAGGTAATAACAGACGGATACGGTCAATGCAATCAGGAGGAAGGAAGCATATATTTCTTTTATAATGGTGCAGATTATGAGGTAAGTGATGATAACAAAAATTCAGAAGTGACCATAGTAAAGGAATCTAAAGCGCTTCATGATAATACAAAGTCAGTCGTAGAAATTTATGTAGGAGATAGACTTAAGTCTTCCGTACAAAAAGATTCATTTATCGAGGCTCTTTCAGATGCGGTGAATGAATCGGGTGACGAAAAGGTTGTCATTATGGGAGGTAATTATACATCGGATGAGCAAATCGAGATCCCGGAAAATAAGCAAGTGATCATTGATCTAAACGGTCATTATATCAAGCGTGAAAGGGATCATGAAACCGAGAAGGATGGCGGAGTATTTAACATTCAGAAGGGTGCAACTCTTACCATCAGAGATTCCAATCCTAAAAAAATGGGATATGACGGTATAAAGGGCGGAGTCATAACAGGCGGTGCAAGCTCTAATGCCGGAGGAGGTATTACGATTCAGGAAGAAGGTCATCTTATCATGGAAGGTGGAACAATCTATGATTGTATCTCGGATGAGGATGGCGGTGGTGTATATGTAAGTACCGGAAGCAAGAGAACAAGTTTTAAGATGACCGGAGGTAGGATAAATAATTGTAAGACCATAGATTCAGCCGATAAGTGTTACGGTGGTGGAATATTCTTTGGCGACGGAATCCTGGATTTAAGTAACGCTAAGATAGATAACTGCTACTCAGAGGATGATGGAGGAGCGATATACTGCCAAAGGGGGGAAGTTATATTAAAGAACATGCTCTTCTCAGGAAATCAGGCCATAAAGAGGGGCGGAGCAATCTATATTGACCTTGATTATAAGAAATATGACGGAACATTATTTACAGCTATTGGGTGCACATTTGTTAATAATGAATCAAAAAAAGATGGTGGAGCTTTTTTCATGAGGGATAACCCACAGCACACAGGAGCTATATTGTTTGACAGGTGCGTATTTAAGGGCAATAAAGCAGATGAAGACGGAGGAGCAATCGTTGTATTTGACGACGGAATGGTGCTTTCTAATGTGGAAATAACTGAAAATACATCCGGAGAGTACGGTGGCGGAGTATTTGTTGATTCTAGATACGATATAAGCTTAAAAGGTGTTGTAATAATTAAGGATAATACATGTAAGGAGGATGCAGCCTGCAAGGATCTATGCTTAGAGGATGGCACTTCGACCACCGCATATGTTAACAGCGGAGGACTTGTCAGAGGATCATGGATCGGTATAGGGTCCACCAATAGCAAAAGCATGCTTCTTTCTAAAAATATATCTACCTATGAAATGAAATATTTTCATAGTAATGTAGGAGATATAGCCTCAAAGAATACTAAAGAAGTCAAGGTAAAGATGTCAGTAACGTCATCAATATTTGGTAATGGCCGTTGGATGAGTATCTTCCTAATTGGCGCAGCGTCGCTAATTATTATGATAATTCTAATAATAATAAAGTATAAAAAGGACAGAAACGGATTGGATGAAGGAGGTAGCTTATGATTTGGAAAAAAAATAAAAAAGCCAGACTGATTCGAAATCTGATATGTATACTTTTAGTTTGTTGCCTATTTATAGCAGATCCTCTCAGTGATTTCGGTCCTATAGTGGCAGAGACAGTAGAGGAGGCGAAAACCACATATGTTTCTGATATTCGTCTGTTCTATGCTCTTGACAATCTTGAGGATGCTGTTAAGAAATGTAAGGAAAGTGGTTTTATCCCTGTAGATGGAGACTTGAATGAAGGAACCGAAAGAAATCACGTAGTTCTAGGCTATAAGGAAACTGAAGATAAGAAGGATGCAATTTGCTCTATCCGTTTGCTTTCCATGGATGCAGGCTATGAGATGAAGGATTATGAAAAGCTTCAGGAAGAGTATGAAAACAGCAACGCATCAGTCATAGACACCATAGAAGCGGCAGCACTTGAATTTACAGCTAATTATCATGCAGGGTCGCCAAAAGCCAAGCAGGCATATAATGGGCTGAATCTCATCAATGTTCCCGAGGCAGATAAAAAGCTAGGTGATTATATAGTGGATGGCGATGCGAATTGGGACTTTTATGCAAAGATAGTCACCAGATCCAGCTCGGGTACTACCA
Organism: Lachnospiraceae bacterium; assembly: GCA_016281605.1. Taxonomy (GTDB): domain Bacteria; phylum Bacillota; class Clostridia; order Lachnospirales; family Lachnospiraceae; genus JAEEJA01. The sequence continues at coordinate 4,938 of JAEEJA010000002.1, read as the reverse complement.
GTACCATACTTGGTTATCTTACAACAGGTATGGCTGCATATGAGAACGAATATGATGCAAAAAAGGGAGATAAGGTATCTGTATCATGGGCAGCAGCTGTAGCTGACAGCGGAGTCTGGGAAGACATAGAAGAAGCTACAACAGAAGATGAATTCGATGAGCTTTACCAGGAATATGGTGATGATGCAAAAGCTTTTCATAAAAAGCTTCAGGAATTTGCAACTGCATATGAAAATGCCAGCGCAACCTTTGACGAGACTGAATATGCGGAGGAACTCGAGGGCTTAAAGGGAGAATCAGAAGAAGAAGTGGTAGAGGAAAAGGAAGATCTGTCAGAGAATGAACAGGGTATATTATACCTCACCATATACGAGGAGCTTGATCAGTATGAAGCCGATGGAAATGACAGCCTGGCAGAATATCTCCTTGCATTGGGAAATGAGACCAGTGCTGAGGTGGATCTTACGAAGCTTTATCCGGTTATCGATTCCATGTCTTATGGAGAACGCCGTATGGCAGGCATGTCCGGACTTCCTGCATTGATCCAGACAGCCGGAGAGAACGAAAAAGATAAGACCGTGGATGAAAAGATAGAAGAAGCAGCTGATCACATAGAAGATATTATGGGTACAGATTGTTATTCTGTCTGGATGAATAAAAATGAAGAAATCAAAGGTAAGAAGGTTGCATATACCTCTGATGCAGTCAGGATGAATGCAGCACAGCAACTGATTGACAATCGGGACTATTCTGTGTGGGAAGACAAGGCAAATGAGGTTATGAAATGGGTGAATATGGCGCTTGGTATCGTATCTTGTATCCTTATGATTGCAAAGTTCGCTATCGTAGCGAAGGTTTTGGCATTGATACCCGCGGCCATATGTGCGATTGCATCTGCTTGTGGACTATCCTGTGCAGCCACCAGTATCGCGGCTATTGCAGGAAAGATTGTAGCTGGCGCAACAGCAGTAGGTGGTCCTATAGGATGGATTACTATGGGAGTAATGCTTGTAGCAATGCTTTTAATCTGGCTGATCAGTATGATTCTGAAATGGAAAAAAGAAAATAAGGATTATGATTATGAAGATGCGCCTGAATATGTTGCAGATCGTACAGAAGGAGAAGATGGAGATTATCTTTCATATTACAAGGGCGCAGGGTCAGAAGATGTGGCTGAAGGCAAGATGGGGGCACTCTCCTTTAAAGATTATTGTTTGAATAATGGTTATCATGGTGAAGCAGGTATAAGTGATGTTAACGGTCGAAGGGGATTCAGAGGTTGGAACTGTATATTCTATAGTAAAGATACCAACACAGGATCACCAATTGTAGTTACTGATGACGTTGCTCCTTTTAAGATTACAACCGGAGACGGAAATGATATCAATGGTTATGATAATGTTAAGCAATTTGGAGAATTAATGCCAGGAAACTGCAATGCTTTGATGAAGAAGGATAAAGTAGGCGGTGTTTACATTCACTACCGCACAGAAAAATCTGTTAAGAATGCCAGCTCAAATACAGGATCTGAAGGAATAAAAGACTCAGATCAGAGCGTATTGTACTATAAGGATATCATCGTCAAATCTGCAGACACCGAGCCTCTCGCAAAGGCTAAGATTGCTGCCAAAGGATATAAGCTCTGGGATGTCAATTTGGCAAGAAATGCAAGATACGATTATTCTAGGTACGATGAGTGGGCTTATACCTATCTTGGATTTAAGACTACCAAGGATCCAAAACAGGCAATTCGTGATATCCGTGTGGCAACTTATACTCCTGAATCAAGTAAGGAGGTTAACTTTGGAGAGGTTAAGTACGGTTGTGCCGGAAACCTGGGATATAAAGCTGAAAATAAGACAGAAGATAAAGAATATCCGGATAATTTGGATGGTCTGTGGATCACTACGGACCCAAAGGCAGGAACGCCTATTAAGGTAGGTGGAATCCATGCAGTTGATAACCATGCAGACGGAAAGTATGACAAAGATGGCTGGGTACCCATCACTACATTTAGCGGAGTGCCTTACAACTTTGCTTCCACCAGAGACTCTGACACTAAAAGTGGAGAGGCCGGAAGACTTGGTAATTACGGATATAGCTATACATGTTACGGAACAAAAAAGGATAATACATGGAACGATGAAGCGAGATACCTTTATTACGAACCCGAAGTAAAATATACATCAGGAACCAAGTACCTATCAGCCTTATTCTTTACATTTGGTTCAGATTCCGAATCAACTGCTGCCAAGGTAGGAGAGACAGAAGCGAAGTTTTCTCAGCTGGTAGAAAGGATGGAAAAATCACCCAACACAGTAGTGCTTGATGACAATAACCTGGCACAATCATTCTACTATAAGGGATATGTAGTAGAAAGTAATCAGAAATACCTTCATTTGGGATATTCATGGAGTTATAATCCATACAGAGCACTAACAGATATTAAGGCTTACCAGACCACCATATATGCACACAATCTTCCTTATACTGTTAATAAACCATCTACCACAGGAAAGACTATTGCTTATGATTCGGTAACTGTCGTTTCACAGAGAACCGGAAACCGCGCCAAATGGGTGCTCAGAGGTATCGGACCGGAGAATGCTTATATGTTCCCGACAGGACTCTTAGGAACCAACGAGCAGATCCCTGAGGGATATACATCTTATCAGCCGGGCGGGTATAAATATTCAAAAAAGAATATGCCCTTCATAGCTTCCGGACTGTATGTAAGCGGACCAGTGGATGGAGAAGAAAAGCTTACACTAAACGATGTCATAATAACCAAAGGAAAGCATGAAGCAAAGAATAGTGGCGGAGTGATTACTGCAGATGTAAGTAAAGAAAAGACTCTGGCAGGAAACTCAGCCGAGGGTGAATTCAACTCTGTTCAGGAAATGAAGGCGCCTCATGAGACCGAGCCTTTTAATATAGCTTATCCGGAGTGGACTAATGATGACGGAAAGAAAAATGCTGCAGGAGATCCTTGTTATATCTATATCAGAAAGCCTGCCATAAAGAGAAAATACATATCCAAGATATTTGTAGGTTCATCTTCCTTTGATGATACAGGTATGGAAGAGAATGAGGCTACACAGCAGGCATTTGGAAAGCAGGTTGATGCCAATGCTCTTAATCAGGCAAATGGCACAACTCCCGATGAAGTAATTCCGGTAAATGTCGGCTTAGTAAAAGGTAGGGCATGGTATGACATCCAGATAGGAGGAAAAACCAGTCGTGATAATCTCACCGATTCATGGGGAGGACAATACGATATTGCCGTTCCATACGATGAAGACAGACTGATATATGAACCACCGATGTATGAATTATCTTACAGTAAAGCACACGTAAGAGGAGCTTTTTATGCTAATTATCTGGATCGTGCTGCTTCTTACCTAAGCGTAGAGCGTACAGATGATATTAATGAAGCTGTTAAGGGCATTCTCCTCTTCAAATCCAGTGCTAAGACAGTACCTGAAAGAATACAGGTAGGAGGAGTAGATTATTATTGTGCATCAGTATCTACACCTATACAGATGAGGAAGCTCGAGAAAGGTGATGCAAATGATCCAAAAGAAGTAAAGTATGATTGGAAAAAGGAAAAATTCTTTGTATACTATACGACTAACAGAGGAGTGGCACCAGGACTGCCATTCACAGACTTGGAAGTAGATGAAAGTGTGTTCAACTCTAAACAAGCTACCGTTTTATGTATAGATAAGAAAGACAAAGTAGAAACAGGTAAGGACGGCAGGAAGAAAGTAACCGAAAAAGCTGAGCCTTATGGTGATACAGAGCTTCCATTATTCATCCATGCCAGCTATGAGAAGGATTCAAATACATATTTTAATAAGATATATACAGCAAGTGGAACGACTGAAAAGGAAGCACTTATGTCACTTATAGAACTTGGTTGTACAGAATATTGCGACATAAACTTAAATGAAGGCGCATCATTGACAAAAGAGGAAAGCGAAAAAGACGACAGAAAAAATGGTGGAAAGTACATCTTCTTCGGTTACAGAGGATACAGTCTGGATGAAAAAGCAATCAAGGCTAAGTCATCAGATACAGCCAGGGAGAAAGAGCGAGACGATCAGCTTCAGGACGCAGTATATGATATAATATGCACCGTAGGCGAGCCATACCACTCCGGAGGCTTTACATCAGAAAAGAATCAGATGTACTATGCACCTGTAACTTCTGATGATGGCGATGGCTTAAATTTAAATGCCGAAGTTCAGGGTAATTCTATATATATGTATTACACAACCCCATGGTTAGTGAAAAAGTATAACGATAAGGCAGGGAAAGATACCAGAAAGAATCTTTCTCCACAGCCAAAGGATTATCTAAAATCCCCACTTACAAGGATATGTTTTACCCAGTATGACAGAGTACCATATAATAAGGATTCCGGTGTGGATTCTATGTTCGGCGATGACAGAAGGGCATGGGAATATGTATTATATGCAGACAACAAGACTCCGGTAGATATGAATGACGGAGCGGTTAAGTTTGATCTTGATTATAATATAGAAAACAATCGCATAAATATGTTCGCCCAGCGTGAAGATGGTAGTGTAAAGGAATCAGCAGAGATTACAGGAGGATACGTATCTGAGACAGCTAAGGTGGGTGAGATGTGGCTGAACCGCTAAAATAAGAACATCATAGAATAACAGCATAACAAAGTAATTAGCACTAACATAAATAATAGGTATACATATGATTAACGCAGTCGGGGGATGCCTCGACTGCGAATATTATAGTATTTTGAAAAATTACATAAAAAAAAATAAAAAAAGTTGTTGACAAAGTAGTTGCAGGGTGATATTATATATCTCGCTGACGCACTTAAAGGAAAACATCTTGAGTGATGAGAAAGAAATTGAGTCGCTTTAAGCAAACAGAAGATTGACAAGTGAATAG
>JAEEJA010000103.1 GCA_016281605.1 Lachnospiraceae bacterium | reverse complement strand
TTTATTCTTCAATATCGTATGTTTCTCCGATATCATCATCGGATAATGTTGTCTTAATTATGATTTCTCCCTCTTTTAAGCCTTTTACTATTTCCACATTACTATCACCCTCTAATCCAATGGTAACATACTTCTTCTTCACTTCATTATCTACAAGGGTATAGACATATGTTCCATCATCATCTGTATATATACAGTTTCTGCTAACTCCAAGTGCTTTCTTGGTTTCAGATGTAATAATCTTTACATCGGCTTCGAGCCCGATAACCGGGTACACTTTATCTGTATCAAGTTTTATAGTCACCTTTACACGTGGTTTTCCGTTACTATCCTGCTCTGCTACCGATGCAATCTTCTTAACCTTTCCATCATAAATAGTATTTCCGATGGTTATCTCGGCCTTCTGTCCCTTTTCAATCTTATCTATATCATATCTGGATATAAGCACATCAACCTTATATCCCTTTTGAGGCTGTATAATAAAAAGCGGTGTACCGGCTTCAACGTAAGCTCCATCACTTACAAGCTTCTCTGTTATTATACCCTTTGTCTTCGATAATACACCCTTTTGTCCCTTTTTAAGTACTGAGTAAGCATACTCCTCTTCCTTATTTGCAATATCAACAGAATCTTGGTACTGTTCAATATGCTTATCTGTTACTATTTTTTCATCAGCATTAAGCTTCTTTGTATTTTGTTCTGTAATATCCCTCGAAAGTTCATCAAGTTCTCTTTGAATCTCAGAACTCTTTTTGTAATCATCAGAAGATAAACCTGAAGGTGGAATCTTAGATAATTTCTTTTGTTTTTTTTCAATTTTTTTGATTATTTTATTTAAATCCGCTTCAGCCTTAGACTTTTCTTCTGTTGCTTTTTTAACATTCTCTTCATACTGAGGAATCTGAGCTGTTATGGCATTTCTCTCAGTTGTAACTTCATTATTAATTGCAGTCTCTGCATTAATTTTTTCCTGACATTTTTCATAAGATTCTGAATCTTTTTTGTATCCTGTTATTTCATTTTTTAAGTTTGTTAATCTGGTATTTGATTCACTTACTTTTTTCTCAGCTGCAGTAAGTGAACTCTTTGCACTGCTAAGAGTCGAGTTTGCTTCATTTAGGAGAGTTACGCTTGTTTCATACTTAGATTGAGCAAGAGTTAATGAATTCTTTAACTTATCAAGATCCTTTTCAAGTTCACTTTGCTTCTTGGAATTTTTACGATCCTTTTTAAGTTGCTCTGCATCTATTGAGGCTTTTTTCTTTTCTTTGTCAGCGTACTCTGACTTTAATTCCTGTTCGTTAATATCAGCTATATTTTTCTTTTGATTATTTAATATATTATCACTTTGAGCAGTTTCTAAATTATCCTTTTGGGAATCCGAATTAAGCTTTGCAACATTATAATCATGTTTAATTTTCTTTACATCATACTCTGCAAGAAGTTCATCCTTTATAACATTTTCATTTACTTTAACCTTAGTTTTCTTTATAGTTCCGGATATAGGTGCATATATGGTTATGCTTTCATCAGCGGATACATGACCCACTTCACTTACAGACTGACCTATTTCTGTTTGTGATACTTTTTCTACACTTACCTCTTCGGTATCATCGAGATAATAATAAATCCCGTAACCAAGTACTCCTATAATTATAACACCTACAATGATTTTAATAACTTTTTTCATAATGTATCTCCTGTTTTATTATTTATATAGCTATATATTACCAAACTATTTCCTCTGCATCCTTTGGATTTTCATTTGTAACTATATCTGTAACGGTTCCATTTTTAACATATATAACCTTATCGGCAATTTCTGCAAATAAACTGTTGTGGGTAACCATTACTACAGTTCGATTATGAACTCTGCTTTGGGCTTGAAGTAAGTTTAATACTTCTTTACCTGTATTGGTATCAAGAGCTCCGGTTGGTTCATCACAAAGCAGTAGTCTTGGCTTCTTTGCTATAGCTCTGGCTATGGACACTCTTTGCTGTTGACCACCTGACATCTGAGATGGAAAATTATTCTTCCTATCTTCAAGCCCGACTAAGCTAAGTGCTTCAAGTGGATCCATAATATCTATTCCAAGCTCTTTCATGAGTCCTACATTTTCCATTGCAGTAAGTGTGGGAATGAGATTATAAAATTGAAATATAATTCCAACATCCTCTGATCTGAATTTTCCCAGCTCTCTGTCATTTAGTGCAGTTACTTCTTTTTCACCAAATATTATCTTTCCGCTTGTAGCTGCATCCAGACCTCCAAGCATGTTGAGTAGTGTTGATTTTCCGGCACCGGAAGGACCTAGAATTACAACCATTTCACCTTCATTTATGGTAAGACAGACATCATGCAGAGCTTCATAAATTATATCGCCTGTCTTATATATCTTTCCTACATTTTCAAATCTTATTAATTCACCCATGATACATATTTTCCTTTATAAACTTAGAATTCTCTCATCTGTTTAAACTCTAAAAATGAGAGGTCTCATAAAAATCACATATTTTTACTTAAATTCTCATATACGCCACCATGAAGTACTCCGTGAACAGTCTCTTTTAATACAAATGCATTCATCGGTTTTGTAAGATAATCATCTATATTTAATTCTCTGATTCTCTTAAGTGTTTCTTCGCTTCTGTCTGATGTCATAAGTACAACAGGAATATCGTAATCTTCGTTAATTTTCTCATATAAAGAAAATCCATCCACATCCGGCATAACCAAATCAAGAATAATCAAATCTATATCATCCTTTTCGAGAATTCTCATGGTTTCTTCTTCGTTTCTTGCTCCTAAAACACGCATGAAGCGTAGATCCCTTAGTGCATGTCTGACAATCTTTTCATTCATAATATCATCATCTATAACAAGAATCTTTTTATAATCATTTTCCTTTTGTCTTAGTTTATAATTATAGTCTTCATCCATCATATTAAGCATCACATCTGCTATCTCAGGATCAAATTGACTACCCTTTCCCTTTTCTATTTCCTTTCTGACTATTTCTTTCGGAAGAGCATCTCTGTAACTTCTGTCACTTGTCATAGCATCATAAGCATCAGCGACACCAATAATCCTTGCAACTTCAGGAATATTGGTTCCCTCTAAGCCATTAGGATAACCTTTACCGTCATAGCGCTCATGATGGTACTTAGCTCCATAACCTACTCTTACATCTTCGTGTATGTCTTTAAGTATATGAAAACCACTGACCGGATGAATTCTTATCTGATTAAATTCATCATCGGTAAGTCTGCCATTTTTATTGATAACCGACTCAGGAACACGTATTTTTCCAACATCATGTAGCAAACCTGCTATGTATATAATACGCTGATCTTCCTCTGATTTACCCATTCTTTTTGCTATTGCCTTAGAGTACTCTGCCACACGATGTGAATGACCGCTGGTATACCTGTCTTTAGCATCTATAGCAGAGGCTAAGGATCGAATAACATTCAAGCTTACCTGTTCAAGTTTTTCATGAGTCTGCATCTCCTTCTTTTCTGCCTTCATTATACGCTTTAATGATAATATACAGAATATAAGGATTACAACAAAGATAAATACAGCAATTACAGCACCGACTATTATCTGATTTCTCAAATCATGGAAAAGCTTGGTATTGCTAACTACTATTATTACATACCATCCTTCTTCTATTTCATCTTTAAATATAGTGCATGCTTCGTTATCAAACTCCATCTCAAACTCATTTTTGGATATAGAACGAACCTTCTTGTATAATTCAACTTTATCTTCTGAATCTCTTTCTGATGAATAATTCTTTCCTCTTTCACTTTTATCACTATGAGCTACTATAAGTCCATCATTATTCATGATAAAACCATATCCAAGGCCATTAAATGACATTTTTTCTGTATTATTTTGAACTTCTTCAAGGACAATGTCTACGGATATTACACTTTTCTTATCAGAAAGAAGTTGTGAAAATGATAATACTATCTCTCCTGTTTGAGCATCCACATAGGGTGCTGAGCATATCATCAAACCGTCTGCTTCAACAGCCTGTATATACCAGTCTCTTTGGGTAGGGTCGTATCCCTCAGGTGGAACCCAACCACTTCCGTCAACATAAGAACCATCCAAATATCCATAAATACCGGTGAAATACTTATCGAACTGACTCTGCATCTGATTGGTTTCTTCTGTAAGATAGTCGGTTATTTCTTTTTTATCTGCTCCGGTTTTCTGTAGATAATCTACGGATTCCGCAGCAAACCAAAGTACATTTCTACCCTTAGCCAGGTAGTTTTCAATCATAGATGCCTGACTGTCAAGACTACTTACACCCAGCTCTGTTATAAGCTTTGTGGAGCTTTGATAAAAAGATATAAATATATACGAAATTAAAAATGATTGCAATATAAATACTATAATAATTGTTGTCAAAAATTGCTTTCCGGCTTTACTCTTCATTAATTAACACCTCAAATATATATATTATCTACAGACGTTTTCCTTATAAAATAATATTTTAACCGAACATTCCTTTTGTTGCAAGTCTTTTATTTTCAAAACTAACTTGACACTGACATTCTCCTGCCCACTGTTGACAACCTATAATGATTCGTAGTATACTTTGAAGCAAGTAAAAACTCAAATTATGCAAATAATAATATCTGGAGACATGTATTATGAATAAAATACATAAGGTATTGACATCCGTAACCGTATGTTTTTGGATTATCTATACTGTTGCAACGATTGTAGGCGCAGATATAGTCTATAATATCTTCTCTCCTCTTACCTGTATTGCTTCTATAGTTTTAATTGCAAGTAAACTTAAGGAGACAGGTAAATATAAAATTCCTGCATGTTTTTTCATAGGAGGAATATTTGCCTGGTTTGTATCGGATATTATACTATTCATCTACACATATATAGATAAAAACAATATCACTTTAATAAATCTATCAGATCAATTATACCTGGTACCGAATTATATCTTTGGTATGGGACTTACAGCCTATATGATCGTTGATTTCAAAAAAAGCGATCGTATACGTCTGTTAATCGATACCTTCATAATCGGTGTAGCAGGCTTTGTTTTGGTGCGTAAATTGTATATATACGGATTTGGTATAAATACTTATGAAGGCACATTTTCCTTTAGTTCCATAGCTTATCTTCTGGCTGTAATCTATGTTATAGTTCTTATGATTCTGATAGTCTGTATCAGAGGTGCTTCGAATCACTCAAGAGCTGAATATATGATATTTATTTCACTTGGAATATATAATATATTTGAGATGAGATATACTTACTATACCGCCGGAGGGCTCGATGCAGAAAGCATATACATAGATATAATTTATATGGCTTGTGTATGTGTTATGGCCTATTCATTTACAGACCCTTCTCTAAAGCTTTCCATGGAATACTCGAGTAAATATATGAAAAGGAAAGAGAATATCGAAAAAATCATGGGTCCGGGTTGGATATTTGGATTATTACTTATTCCTGTTATTGTCTTTTTTTTCATTGTTAAGGTACTTACAGCCAATGAATTTACTATTCTTATCTTCTCCTGTCTTGGTTATCTTGTCATGTGGAAGACTCAGCAGGCTAATGAGCTTACACTAAGACTATTGGATAAACAAAAAGATGAGAATATAAAGCTCGGCGAAAAGGTGGATTTAAAAGATAAAGCCCTTAAGGAAGCAAATGAAGAGCTTGAAAATGCTGTTTTTAAAGACGCTCTAACCGGACTTTATAACCGCAAGTACGGCAAGATTTACATAGAAAATCTATTATATACCAATAACAAAAAATTTGCTCTTTACTCAATGGATATTAATCAATTTAAAGCTATTAACGATAATTACGGTACAGATACCGGAGATGATGTCCTTAGAGAAATAGGTAATAGACTAAATATTCTCCAAAGTAATGAAATATCAGTATTTCGTACAGGCGGAGATGAATTTTTAGTGATTTATGATAACTATGAAACCTATGATAATCTTATAACATTTGCAGAGAAGCTTAAGGAAACACTCAACACACCGATTAAGACTTGGAAATTAACACTAAATATCTCTATAAGTATAGGAATCTCGGCTTATCCACATGATGGAGCGGATCCGGATATGCTTATCAAGTGTGCTGATACTGCATGTTCTTCTATAAAGCATAAGCATAGCAACGCAGACTTTAAGTTTTTTGATTCAAACATCGATAAACACCTTTCCAGAAAAAGAAAGCTTGAAGTATTACTTCAAAGTGTAGATTATAATAAAAGCTTTTCTCTTTATTATCAACCACAGATTGATTGTATTACAGAAGAGCTTATCGGTATGGAAGAGCTAATCAGATGGAATGATCCGGAGCTGGGTTTTATATCTCCTGCAGAGTTTATCCCTATAGCTGAAGAGATGGGACTTATGGATAATATCGGAAAATGGGTCAATAAAACTGCCATGAAACAAATAAAGATATGGAATGAAAAGTATAATAAAGAATATGTTATGGATATAAATGTATCGCCGCTCCAGCTCCAAAAACAAGACTTTGCTGATACATTTACAGAAGAACAGATAAATCAATCAATTCCTTCAGAGTGGCTTGATATAGAAATTACTGAGGGATATGCTTTTAACTCGGGATTATCCGAGGATAAGAATATTACTACACTAAAACATAACAATATCACCTTCTCCGTAGATGACTTCGGAACCGGTTACTCAAGCTTTAACAGTATGCTGAACTTAATATTTGATAGGATTAAGATTGCAAAAGAATTAATAGATGAGCTGGTTACAAATCATAATGCTTATGTTGTTGTAAAGGCAATAATCTCTATGGCCAGAGAACTAAATCTCCATACAATAGCTGAGGGTGTTGAAACCATGGAGCAGCTAGAAATACTTCGTGACCTAGGTTGTGAGCAGATACAAGGATACTATTTCGGTACACCTATTCCACCTGAACTTTTTGAGGAGAAGTGGTTAAATAAATAAATTTATAAAAATCATAAATATAAACGGCGTTTTAAGCTGAGAGGAGGTGCTTAAAACGCCGTAACTTGTTATCAAATACTATTTATTATATTGCGTCAAGACTCGCTTTCATGACCAAACCTTAAGCAAATCTTCTCTTATATCATCATAGTGCTTATCAACCAGACCAAAGTCTTTACTCTTATAATTCCAGATTGCGTAGTGTATATCGTTTTTTTTAAACACTTCATTAACATCGTTAAACCAATTTAAAGTATCCTTTATAGGAGCCCTGTCTATAACTCCAAATTCTCCGCAGTAAAGCTTTACTCCTGCGTCCTTAGCTGCATTAATAGCATCCATAACAAGCGCTTCTATAAAGTCCATTCCGATATAGTCAAGAGAACTTTCGCTTACTGCATTTCCCTGATCTCCGATTATTTTTGATCTTTCTTCATAATGCTCTTTGGTATTAGGATAATTTACTTCCCAGGTCGGATCCATGGTTTTTACCCAATAGGCTTTCTGATGTGTAAAAAGGAGTGGCTCGTAGAAGTGAAATGTAAAGATTATCTTATCATCGGCCGGCTTTTCTAAAAGCTTCAAGGTTTTTGCGCTATTCCACTGTATACCTCCGTAAATTATATATTTCTCAGGAGCATTAATTCTTATAACAGCTACAGTTCTTTTTATAAGATCATTCCAAGCGTCTGCATTCTGCTCTTCAACCACTTCATTAAGAAGCTCAAAAACTACATTATCAAAATCTTTAAAAGCTCTAGATATACTGTCCCAAAGATTTAGAAATCTTAGTTTTAAGTTTTCATTAGAAAAAAGATTATTCTTAACATCATCACCAGCATCGTTAAAGTCGTATCCATATGCTTTATGCAAATCTAAAACTATGTTAATATTTGCATTCGCACACCACTCTACAACTTCCTTTACTTTTTCATATCCTTCAGGCTTAACCTCTCCTTCATCTGTTTCAAAGACTTCATAGTCTATCGGAAGTCTTACATGATCAAATCCCCAGCTTGCTATAGTTTCGATATCCTTCTCGGTGATAAATGTGTCGTAATGCTCCTTACTATGCTCACACTGAGATAAAAATCCGCCTAAGTTAATTCCTTTGTTTAGCATATTTTAAACCTCTCCTTTTTAAAATAATTGATTATAAACCCTTGTTAGTAGCTTATATTTGTTTCATATATTTTGTGAATATTCACATTATCTGTGAACTGAGTAAATATTATAACGATTAATATCAATTTTATATCTTTTTCATTTCTATTTTGTCGTTTTTATGATATAATTAAAAATAATTATAATTATAAGGTTGGTGAATATATATGAGTACAAAAACAGATTTTCAAAAAGAGCTTTTTTATAAAGATTTTGTCAGAAGAGAGGATGAATTCCTACGTGCACCATATAACCCCGAGATAGAGTTCTACTCTACTATAAAGGCAGGTGATGTAGAAAAGGTAAAAGAACTTTGTAAAGAAAGCTTTGAAGATAAACCCGGACTCGGAAGACTATCCGAAAATCCACTTCAAAATCTAAAATATCACTTTGTTGTAACTACTGCTCTGGTTGCAAGATACTGTATTCAAGGCGGCATGAGTCTTTCGGAAGCCTACGGTTTAAGTGATTTTTATATACAAAAGGCCGATAAAGCAACAAAGGTAATAGATCTAACAAGGTTACATCCTGTTATGTGCTTAGATTACGCAAAAAAAATGCGAAGACTTAGAAAAAACAGTATCTGCTCTAAGCCTATCGCACTTTGTATTGATTATATATATGATAATCTTCATGCAAGAGTTACTTTAGATGAACTCGCTGATTATGTAGGTTTAAATCCGAGCTACCTCTCCAGACTCTTTAAAGAGGAAGTCGGTTGTCCCATAAGCCTCTATATAAGACGTCAGAAGCTTGAAACCGCTAAAAATATGCTTATTTACTCAGAGTATAAGCCTTCTGAGATTTCTAATATATTAGCATTTCCTTCACAGAGCTACTTTACGGAAATATTTAGTAAGTATACAGGATTAACTCCGAGCAAATACCGTAAAGAGCACTTTCAGGACACTTTAACTATCAGAGATGAATCGTAAATCACTTCAGCATTTAAAATCCATAAGAGCAATCATCTTATCGATATCATACGCTCTGATAATTTTAGGATTATGAGTAGATGCATTTTATCGATAAGGCATGAGATAAACTTTCTATCCTTATTTTTCAGATTGAGCTTATAAATATTTTTATTATCATATAGATAATAGTTCATCTCATCAACAAGTTTGATAATATCAGACAGAGAAAGAGCTGCAGTAAATCGCAAATCACGTGAATCAAGTAAAAGCCTTATAGCTGTATTCCTGGATGCAATAATCTTAAAGTCGTAATTATATTCAATTATAAAACTCTTAACAAGTTCAATTAAGTAAATCCGACTAGCTGTTTTTCACTATAATTATGCTACTGATGTAAATCCTCTTAGACAATTGAAGTAAGTAGCATTAGCTGTGCTGTGATAGTATAGTATCATAGAAAAAATCATATGTCATTATACTCGTAGTATAGAATGCAGTTAAAAACTACATTTTCTTATATTTTATTATATAAAAGATAAAACAACCCACTGCAAAGCAAAGTCCTATAGTATATGAAATCGTTTGATTTAAACGAAAACCTTCATCTGCCATCATAATATAAGTGCAGCTGACTGCTGACATAAATGTAGCGGGTAGTGCTGTTATAAGACTGGAAATCTTAGATTCTTTCGTTTTAAGCAGGTAAGAAGTAGCCATCCATAAACTTACCATGGCAAGTGTCTGATTACTCCATGAAAAATATCTCCAAAGAACATTGAAATCAAGCTGAGTCAGTATAGCTCCGATTAAAAGAAGCGGTATAGTTATAGCGAGTCTTTTCCAAATGTTTTTTTGATTGATATTTGTCATCTCTGCTATTATCAGTCGTGCACTTCTAAAAGCTGTATCACCCGAGGTTATAGGGCAAACTACAACTCCGATTATAGCAAGCACTCCACCAACTTTACCTAACATACCCATGGAAATATGGTATACAACTCCGGATTGACCTACATCTGATATGGCCTGATACAATCCACCGGTACTTTCATAAAATGCAACTCCACCGGCAGCCCAGATTAAAGCTATGACAGACTCTGTTATCATAGCTCCGTAAAAAACCAGTCTACCGTTTTTTTCAGACTTGATACACTTAGACATCATAGGTGACTGGGTAGCATGAAAACCTGAGATTGCACCGCAGGCAACGGTTACAAACATAAAGGGCCACACAGGCAGATTATCCGGATGAAGATCCTTAAGCGTAATCTCCGGAATTTTATAATCTCCAAATATTATTCCGCCAACAATACAAAATGCCATGGTAATAAGTACTGCACCAAATATAGGATATATACGTCCTATAATCTTATCTATGGGAAGAAGTGTGGCAAGAACATAATAGATAAGTATTATAATAATCCAAAATCCAATACCAAATTCATCAGGTGTCAACTTAGCAATAAGTGCTGCAGGACTTGTGACAAATACTGTTCCTGTAAGTAAAAGAAGTACAACAGAAAAAAGTCTCATAATCCATTTAGCATGCTTTCCTAAAAAAAGACCACATAATTCTGCAATTGATCTTCCTTCGTGTTGCTCAGAAATCATACCAACCATATAGTCATGTACACCACCGCCAAGTATAGCTCCAAAAACAATCCACAAAAACACAATAGGGCCAAAGCACGCCCCCATAATCGCTCCGAAAATCGGACCTGTACCTGCAATATTTAAGAATTGAACCAGATAAGCCTTCCAGGTACTTAATGGTACATAATCAACTCCGTCAGTAAGCTTATATGCAGGAGTTTTTCTGTCATCAGGATGAAAGACTCTTTCTACAATTCTTCCATAAAAAATGTATCCAAAAACTAACAGCAATAATGATAAAACAAATGAAATCATAATTTCCTCCATACCGAAGTTAATATCCCAAAAACTTCTTAAGCTTTACATCCTTAACAAGATCTTTCTTATGCATTCCAAAGTGTTCTCCCGGAACTATCTTTAAGTAACGATCCAAAAAATCACTGTATGTCTTTGCTTCGAAGCAGTCAGGAGTTATAAAGAACACTCTTGAACCACCTGTTACTCTGTCACCTGCCTGTACGTATACCTTGTAATCACCGGTCTTTAACTTAGAGAATTCATATCTCTCAAGATGCCATCCGTGAATTTCTTCTTTACTGAGAGTAGGTGAATACTGATCTATAACAGGATTTGCTTCAAGTGCAGCATTTTTATAGTCTGATTCTATACATTTGATAAAATCCTCTGCTAAACCATAATCACAAATAAAGTATTCTTTATTCATCTTATATTTTTTTACAAATTCATAGTCACCATCAATTTGTCTTATATCATATTTACAGATTTTATTGAGCATTTTTTTCTCAAGCCATCTATAATCTCTCTTTACATTATTAAAGGCTTTATCCAAGTAAATATCTATATCTAATCCATATTTAAACTTTTTATCAGGATTAGCGTTTTTCATGGCTTCCCTGGTATAGTCGCAAAGAAAATCTACAAACTCATCAGCAGTATTACCATCCTTCCACTCTTTTATTATCATTGAATCCTTATATGAGCCTTCGATCTGACCAAATACGTACTGACCATGAAGTGGCACTATACTCCATGGTGTCGGTTTTTTCATTTGGGTCATAGATGCCCATGGATATTTTTTAAGATGCTTTTTCAGAGCCTTTTCATAGTAAATATCAATATCAGTTCCGTATTTGAATTTCTCAGGATCTGTAGTTGGATTTTTATTTAGTTCTTCTTCTTGCTTTTTCTCATTTACCAGCTCTTCTTCACTTAAAAATGTATCATCGGGGCTCAAAGGAGTCCATGCCCATACAGCTTCCATGGAGTACGAAGCTAAAGCTGTTCCATATACAAATGAACCATCCTCTTCCGGGATATACTCGTCCCACCTTCCTGCTGCAAGTCCTCCATCCTTCATAATTAAAAGACAGTATTGCTCGCTCTTTGGAAATTCCGATTTCTCAATGGATTTAAAATCATTTATTTCATAGGAAATAGAATCTTCTTCCTTGGGCCCGATATTTACAAATTCCACTTCCTCGTATTCCAGACATTCTGAAATAGAATATTTATCAAGAGAATGCCATCTAGACACTTCTTCTGCCTGAATCGTATCTGCCAAACCTCTTATAAACTGTCCGGATATATTATTATTTTCATTATCACTATCTTCACTATTAGGATACCATTTTCCACCGGTATAACTTCCATCCTTTAGCTCAAGAAGGCAAAACTCACCGTATTGGGGGATGTGATCTTTATCCAGATTATGAAATTCATTAAAAGATAAGGTTAGATTCTTATAATTGCACTTGTACATCTATTTCTCCTTTGTGTAACTGCGAAATATGATTAATTCTACCACTTTTTATAGTATCTATCAAGAAAATGTTAAGCATCGAAAATGATGGCAGTAAGCTCTTGGTGTAGAGAGCAAAATGATTTATAACACTTCCTTAAGCATCTTTACGTTATTTGAAGATACGGTTCCCTGCTTTAGTTTCTGCTCAAGCAGTATTCTCTTACCTTCATCAGTAGATACTTGTATCAAGACTGAATTATTATTTACTGCGTTACAAAATACTTCTGCATTCTTCTTTTGATTCGAGAATTCATCAGGTATAGGGATATACTTTTTAAAAATCAATCCAAATTTTACCATATACTTTGGATAGTAAAGTGGCTCTAATGCTTGTTTTAAGCACTTCGCATAAAGCCTTGCATCTCTTTCCGATTCAGAATCCAAGTAATACTTTGTAACTGTGTTAGAATCTAAAAATCTTACTTTAGCATCCTCTCCTATCTTTCCTGTAATCTTAAGAGCATGGCAAAGTCCTAGAGCTATCTGCCGAATTTGCTTTTTTGTAAGTTTTCCATGTAAGTGTTCGGTTATACTCACAAATCTTTTTTTCGAATCTATGTCTATTACTTCACGAACTATAGGATTTTTATTTGAAATTTTTACTCTTTCCCAATCGTTAAAAACTTTAATCCTATCAGCTGAATACTTTATCATAGTTTGATTCCAAGAATCAGAATTTGAAATACTTATATTGGATGGACATATCCTTTCAATACCATTTGTTATTTTATCACCGTCCATACTGAGTCCAACTATTGACTCAAAACGAAGTCTCATATTTTTAGCTTCATTTAAAATTGTATCATGATTTACATTTATCAAGTCCCAAATACCGGACATGGAGATATTATTATATTCCACACCTTTATTTGTCATCATAACATGCCAAATATTAGATACCTTATCTTCAACCAGAGGGTCAATTCTAAGGGCTCTTCCTCGCATCTGGTTTACTTTTACATAAGTACCGGAGGTGCTTCCGATTATCAATGTATTGACCGCGGGAGCATCCCAACCCTCACCAAGTAGTGCGGATGTTCCGATTAGTATCTCAAATTTTCCTTCACAGAAAAGACGAGTCACAACATTTGATATCTTTTCACTTACAGAGTCACTTGTTTCTACCATACAGTAATCTGTAGTACCAAGAGGCTTTACAGTTAATCCGTCTACTATTGACAATAACTCCTTCATAACTGTTGATGAAAGTATAACAAGACTTCCGGTTAGTACACCAATTCTGGTTCTGTATGTTTTCTTTTTCTCGGTATTTGTTGAGCTTTCCCTTGCAAAATACTTTTCCAGATTTCCTAAGTGTTCCTGTCTTCTAAGCCTTTCAAATACAGTTGTAACACCAAAATCAGTAAGTGTTTCATCGGACTCAATCTTAGATATGTTTTCTTTTCTTATATAATCCATGAGTATGAGACATCTAAGTTTATTTCCCATGCACATAGACTCATGTTTTACTATATCAACTATTGCTTCTAACTTTGAAACTGATTTTTCCAAAGTTTTATCGATTTTTTCAAGATTTCCATATTCACTGACTTTTCCATTTTTAAAAAGATGATTTAATGAAAGAACTTCTGTTATGCTTTTACGTAATTCTTCTGAATAATCATCAGGTGTATACTCTAATATATCTTTCATAAGAGGTATAAAAAAGCTATGAGTAATCCACTTAGACGGGTCATCTATATCAAAATCGATTTTACCTGCATTGTACTCTGATAGCTTTTTTATAATATTTTTATGGTAATTATCAAATGCTTTCGATGCATTTTCCATGCTTCCTTCAAACTCCACTTGCCAGTTATCTCTGATAAAGGCAAGGTAAGAAAACAAGTGATCCAAATACTCAGGATTTTTTAAAAGCTTTTCGCTGTTCTCATATGGTTTTACGAAAAGCTGCTGAGCTTTAATCTCGTGATAAAGATTGGGATTTCTTAAGATTGTAAGCTCCGAGGCTTTATTTTGTATGATTTCTTTTTGTATTTTTTCCTCTTCATAAGCTGTTGGTTCACATAAGTACAGGTAATCCTGATGAGGGCATAAAGACTTCTTTATAACCATCTCCGGAATTGCTATTTCAACATCAATTTCGCCACAAAGCTCTATGTATCGCTTCCACTCCAGATTAGTGGAATCGAGTGGCGGAGTAGCCGTAAGTGCTATAAGCTTTACATCCATCTTATCCAAGAATTCTGTCAGAGCTTTCCACCACTCTCTCTTGAGGTGATGAGCTTCATCTAAGCAAACAACCTTCACTCCTAGGTCTTTATATTGCTTTATCAGTTGGGAAAATGAATCTGAAGGCTTTTGGGGATTATGATTTTTACTATTTTTTTCACTTAATTCTTTTTTATTCTCTTCATCAGAAAAGATCCGATAAAGTGCCTGATAAGTTGAACATGTAATAATTCCCGGATTTGCAATATCCAGTGAAAAATCAAAGTCATCTTGAAAGTTTTCTGAAAATCTTTCTTTCCACTGATTTTTCAGATTAATCGTAGGCACAAGTATAAGTGCCCTCTCGCCTAATCTTCTTATAACTTCAAGACCGAGAATAGTCTTTCCTGCTCCGGGCGCAGCTGATATGTGCAGCTTATTATCATTCATAAGGTGCTCCATGGCACTTAAAACTCTGCTTTGATAATCCCTAAGGGGATGCTTAAAATTTATTCCCTCATAATACTTATTATTCATAGCTTTTACCATATTCACATAATATATAAGATTAGTTAACTCACTATCGATAAACTAATCCTTTATTACTACATGTACCAGTTCTCTTATATTTTCATGCGCCCACTCCATTTCTTCTTCTGATGAGAATCCGAATATTGCCATACCTACAGGTCTGTTATCGGCTGTTATATCCTCTATAAAAGTTCCTTTTTCTCCTCCGGGATAAGCCCTAAAGGCTAGAAGTGATTCTTTAATGGAATCATCTATATACAAGTAATCCATTACCCCGGCTTTAAAACTAAATACAGCATAAGATAGCATATACTTTTTTTCTCTTTTAAAGCTTTTTAACTCTTCATAATAAGACATGTCTCCTACTGCAGTTGTTACAAGTAATTTGGAATAATTTACTCCACAGAAAAGCTCTATATCCTGCTGATTATTATATCCGGCCGGTCTTGGATTAATTTCAATTATAAAAAATCTGCCTTCTTTTGTAAAGAAGCCTTCAATATTGAATTCTCCAAAAGAAACACCTGCTGTTTTTAAAACCTTTTCTACCGATGATTTGAATTCTTTTTCCTGATTATCATTCAAGAAAACAGGATAAGTATCAAGTACCGGTCGAAGTGGTGCTTCCGGAAATCGATAACACCACCGAAGACCGTCCCATAGTATATCATCACCTACCATTACGATATCTGCTTCGAGAACCTTAAGAGAATCTTGCTCTACGAATTCTTCTATACATACATAACCATTTCTAGAGTTTGCTGATGCCTTTTCAAATGCATTTATTATATCATTATCGTCATAAAGTACTGTCTGTCCAAAAGAAGAAGAGCACAAAACAGGCTTCATAATAATGGGAAATTTTAGTTTAGAGCACTTTTCCTTTAAGTCAACAGTAGAATCTGTTTCAAAAAATTCAGGAGTATACACTCCTGCCTTTCTTTGAAGTTTTCTAAAACTATCCTTTTCTAACAAACATCTTACACTATCAGGACTGTTTCCGATAAGTCCCAAATCTTTAGCGATAATTGCAGCCGGAAGGACACATTTATCCCACATCCCAAGGATACCGTCTATCTTTTCTTTCTTAGCAATAGCAAGAAGTGTATCTACATCTTCATTATCAACTGCATAGCAACTATCAGCATTTACAAGATTTATATCGTCTTCTTTTCTTATGCAAGCTACAGTTTTTATTCCTGCTTTTTTTGCTGCTTCAACAGCAGTCATAAGCCTGCCTTCAAGAGCAGCTGACATAATCATTACTTTTTTACTCATTTTTACACCTTTATATTAATTATTCATTTGTTATCAAATTTTTAATATCAGACGAACTGATATTAGGTGTCCTCTTAATCCTGATAACATTTTTTCCGTGTTCTAAGCACCAATTTTCTATAACTTCAAAGCGTCCACCTGTATGACATTCCCCGAGAGCAAGTGTATCAAACTCAACCATTTCCATTGTTTCGGTTTTTAGCTCATCATATACAAAGACCGAATCCACGATACTTAGTGCTTCTATCATCTCAACTCTTTCTGCTGTCGTATATAATCTTTTTTTATTGGACTTATATTTATCTACATAATCATCATCCTGCACACCAACTATAAGATAGTTCCCATATTCTTTGCACTTTTTAAAAAGCTTCAGGTGTCCCATATGAAAATAATCAAACACTCCAAAGGTTAAGATTTTTTTTTGATTAAATTCTTTATAAATTTGATTTAATGCCAAAAATACAGGATCATAAACTTCTATATCAGAGCAACTCTCCCGGTATAATTCAAATAGTATCGGTAATTCCGTGCATCCAAGTACACATATCTTTTCTCTGTGAATTAATTCTAAAAACAAATCCCTGATAGAATCTGAATATTCATTTCTTTTTACAGCCTCGATACACCTACGTAAAGAATTATATTCAGATTCTAAAGGTGCTTTACAGGTAATACCGTATTTACTGAAAATATCCTGATATATACCACTATCCAGTGTACCTTCTGAAGCAAGCAGAAATACTTTATCAGTATTCTTTTCTTGTAATGCTCTTGCACATATTTCAATTATATTTATTATTTTTCCCTTTGCTTCCGGCACTAGATTGTAAATATCATTCAAAAAATAATGTGATGTATTGCAAGCTAGTATTATGCGATTACATCCATTATTTATAAGATTTTTTACAGAATCAGACATCTCATATATAAGCTTATCTTTATCATCTCCGTAAAGCACGGCACGGACACGACTTGGCATGGTACATCGATTATCAATTATGATTCTGGGACGATCCCACTCTTTTTCAGTAGAAAAAATCTCTGCATATTTTTTAAAAATATGTACGGTTGCATATGTCCCCATACCGCCTAAAATACCAATTATTAAATCATTATTATTCATAATTTTCACCAATTTAGGAAAATATATCCATTTCTTCTAATATTTTTTCACCTGCATTAGGATAATTTATAGCTATATTATCTCTGACCCACTCATCCATTTCAATATTTGCTGAGATTATTCCTTCATCTATATCCTTTATAAAATTAATTATATCAGCCTCATTTTTTGCAATTCTATATCTTTTTATCGCCTCATTCATCTGGGTTGTAAGATGCTTATCTCTTAAATCTTCATTTAAAACAAAGCATCCTGGTTTTCCTGTGAACAACCATTCCATGGTAAATGAGCCGCAGTCATTAATAATCGCATCACATTCTGCAAATAAACTAAGATAATCTCCTCCATCAGAGTACTCGATTCTGACTTGTTTTAGCTTTTCTATGTAGCTTATCACCTGATCCTTTGTCCAAACCTTCTCATTTATTAATCTTATAAACATAAAAGGATGTGGCCTAAACACGAAATCAATACCCGGAAACATCTTTGGAAGATTCAATAAAAGCTCATAATATGTCCTGAAATTCGATAAAGGAAGCTCTTCCATATTCACTGAATGATGGGATGTAATAAGTATCTTTTTTCTTGTTTTTTTCATGTCTTTTGAATAATTTACGTAATCATCCATTTTAGCATATCCCGTCAGAACTACATTGGAGCCCTGTAATATCTGTAGTTTTTTACATTCTTCAAAAGAGTAAACAGTTTCTGTAAAGTATTTCCATACGGTATTAAGCTCAGGTCCTTTCATACGTGAATACATGGTGTAGTAGCCTACATCGTATCCGTAATTAACGTAAACCGGCAAAACATCTTTTTTTGAAGCATACCTTATGGTATGAACCTCTGGTGCCATGGCATCGTAAGGGTCTGCGAAATATATAATATCAAAGCTATCTACTCTATCTATAAAAGTATTGGAAGATACGTCCCATCCATCGAGAACATATTCTTTTCCATAAAGCTTTAAAAAATACTCTTTTGTTCTGTCATATGTCTCTTTCTGATGTGGATAGCCTCTGGAAATATCTGGAATTAATACAACCTTAGGGTCCCAGCGATCCTTATTTTTTAACATGAGTTTAAATACATTATGCATGCCATACATGGAATCATTGGACACGAAGGCTGCAAAACGAATGATATTTTTCCCTTCTTTTTTCTTTTTTTCTATAACTGATCTATAATGATTTTTAAGTCCTTCTTCGCAAGCCTTTATCTCTTCCCATCTTTTGGGGTTTGGTGTGTAATTTTGCCTAATCTCATTCAAAACTTTATCTATCATATAAAACTCCATTACTTAATAATTGTAAAACTGCATATATCCGTTATCTTATGTAAATGTGTAAGAAATCTTTCATCTGAGTACGGATTCCAGATTACTCCTCCATCATCATCCAAAAACATAATCGGAAACCAGTAAGCCGGTTCTCCTTCTTTTACAACAGCCTTTATAACACATGGATGTCCATCCTTGTATAGATTTTGCAGGATTTCTTCATCGTATATATAATAATTATCAAATGTAATTTTATGTTTTACTTTCTGTATATCTTTTACGTTTGATATCTTTTCTTCTAATTCTGCCGGCTTAAAATGAGAATCTCTGATAATACCATAATGCATAAGAAGGGCCGTAACCGCAACAAATATATTATCTGAAGAGTTAATTTCTTCTTTTTTCCATTTGAAATAGCTTTGATTCACACTAACTCTGATTAGTTTATTTCGTAACAAAAAGTATCCGATAAAAAATATAATACTAATGATAAAAATCATAATCATAACACTTTCCATGCCATGAAGTCTAAGTAAAACAGTTGCAAATGTAGAAAACAAAGCTATAAATATATCACTTGCTATAGATTGAATAAAAAGCACATTTACCATCTTATCGTTTTTTAGTCTTTTTAACAAGAAATCATAAATACTGTAGCGAAATGGATCAAATATCAAAATTCTTATTAAAAATGATAATGAAGCTAAAATTACAGCTAGGTAACTATCTTTTACACGACTTAAAAGGGCTAATACTGAAATCATTGCGACGCCAATTACAACGAATTTGATATTTTTCTCTTGTTGTACTTTTTTCTTTCTTCTCTCATACATTATAAGATTACTTATAATCTTAACGACTCTGCTTATAAGAAAAATCATCGAGAATATAAAAACAGTTGTATTTTTTCCGGTCAAAATTGATAAATCATTTTCAATAATTATTTTTAGGTTATCACCGGATACAGTAAAAATAATCATAAAAAGAACCGAGAGAAAAAGACAGCTTCCGGTAGTTTTATCAAATGATTTTCTCTTCATGCCCGGAACTGCATCTTTATGATTTTTTTTCTCCTCTTTTTCACTTTTTATATCGTATTTGCTGACAAAATAAGCTAGTATGCATGAGTTAACACAAAATCCTATGCATATGTACATCGGAAGATTCACATTTATTTTATATAATGTACTCATAAAAACAGCAGCTAACAGACTAATAACTGAGTATATGGTTCCTGTTAGAGACATAATACTTACATAATCAACATTTGCCGGGTCTCTTCCAGCAGCATTTTTAGCAATTACAGTTGACATTTCCTGAAAAACCATTGCTATTAAATATATACTCTGTCCTAGAATCGCAACTACAAGTGTTTTTCCAAATGTAAGTATAACAGCTGCAATTAAAAATAATACGGAAGACAGCATTACACTTCGTCCGGCACCTATTCTTTTTACCAGTAAATTGCCGGGTATCTTCATAATCAGAGCAATCCAAAACGAAATTGAAAATAGTAAGGAAATCTGTGTCATATTCAAATTGTAATTCATACTGAGTATGAGCACATCAAACCAACACCAAAACATCAAGTCGTCAGATGTAGATTGATATATACAAAATAAAAGCTTGTTAAAACCTTTATTGTTTTTAATATTATCCTGCATTTATTATTAATCTCCATAAAGTTCAAAAACTTTAGTCTTATAATAAAAAACTTTTTTTACTTTAAATCCTTTTTTTATCAAAACATTTTCATATAAAGGATTACAATAAATCACTGTTATTTTTCTTGGATTTTCCTTTAAAGATTCTAATATTTTTTCTATACATAGTTCCATAATATGCTCATCAAAAGGATTATACATATAGAAAACATCATAGTACTTATATGCCGGAAAATCAATCGCATCAATATTATAAATTTTTATATTACTATGTAATTTTTTTAAGTTTTTTTTTGCTTTAATACATAATTTCTTGTCATACTCTAATCCTGAAATCTTATCAAATGTGTATCTTCTGAAAAAATTAAGCATATATCCCTTACCACATCCTATATCAAGTATAGCATGACCCTTACCACCTTGTAAAAATAAATTTATATATCTTTTAAGCAACACAAAAGAAAAAATAGGCGATGGATAATACTCAAATCTTCCATCTTTATCCCCGGTTTTTTCAATTTTACTAAATTCTGTTCCGTGCAAGATGTCATATATTTTCATTGGAACAAGTGATATAAAGTATGTTAATGTATATAGTAATTTATATATATCTTTCATATTTATAGATTTCCTTTAAATAAATAAAAGCTTTTTAATCTGATTTTTTTAACTCAGTCGGAGAAATTCCCCACCTCTAAGCGTAGCATAGGTGGGGGTTATAACAAGCTTCACTACAAAAGCTCTGCGAGTGATGCGAATAGTTAGCTTTGCTAACTATTGGATTCGGATAGGTAAATGTCAGCTAAATGCAGCAAAGAGATGTAAAACATCTCTTTGAATCACGGCGCGAAAAGACTCGCAAGCGAGTCTTGACTAAAGATTATTTATCAAATTAAATAATTCAACATTTTCATTTTCCATGACGCTACTCATAATGCAAACGCCTTCTGCACCTGATAATAGTACTTTATTTTTATTCTCCGGAGTTATACCGCCTATAGCATATACCGGTAATGAAATTGCTTCCGTTACATTTTTTAAAAATACTGTTCCTCTTCCGGACAATCCCTTCTTACAATCGGTGTCATATATATGTCCTGCAATTATGTATGTACATCCAAGCAAAACTGCTCTTTTTGCATCCTCTACGCTATGACAAGAAACTCCAAGCTCCTGAAAATCCATATTTATATCTGATTTGGATTTAGATATAATCTCTTCCAGACCTTTTAAAGGCATGTGTAGTCCGTCAGGCTTAAGTTTCTTTGCTACTTCATAAAAGCTATGCAAAAAAAGTCTTGTTCCCTCCTTCCTGCATATGGGAAGAAACCAGGTAGCAAGTTCCATGTAATCTGCTTCACTCATATCTTTCTCTCGAAGTATAATCGAGTATGGATGAGCTTTTGCAATTTGTATCAATTTTTCTTTATAATCACCTTTGCAGAGATGACGGTTTGTAACACATATAATATTACATTTATCTTTCATTTTTGCCTCTATAAATAATTATCATTGTACTTCTTAATGCTTTTTCTTACCTCGAAATGATTTTTTCTTTTTGGGACGAATCAGACACTTTTTATCATAACCGATTAGATCCTCTCTACCGGCTTTTATCAGAGCATCATAAACTAAATCATAATTAGTCGGATTTCGGTACTGAATCAAAGCCCTCTGCATAGCTTTTTCATGAGAGTTTTTCACCACATGAACCGGTTTCATGTCACGTGGGTCAATTCCAGTATAGTACATAACCGTAGACATAGTTGAAGGAGTAGGATAAAAGTCCTGCACCTGCTCCGGCATATAACCCAAATCCCTCAGATACTCCGCAAGTGCTACAGCTTCTTTTAAAGTGCTTCCCGGATGAGATGACATCAGATATGGAACAACAAACTGATTCTTTCCCATTTGTTTATTTAGCTTTTTATAACGACGGATAAACCTTTCATAAACATTGTTTTCAGGTTTTCCCATCCTCTTAAGAACCGGGTCTGCAATATGTTCCGGCGCCACTTTAAGCTGTCCGCTGATGTGATATTCTACCAGTTCCCTGAAAAATGTATCATCTGTATCCGCAAGCAGGTAATCGAACCGAATACCGGAACGAACAAAAACCTTTTTTACCCCCGGAAGTTCTCTTAGCTTTCGAAGAAGCAACAAGTAATCACTATGATCCACGAAAAGATTCTTACAAGGCTTTGGGAAAAGACATTGTTTGTTTTTACATACACCGTATTTTAGTTGTTTTTCGCAGGAAGGATGTCTAAAATTAGCAGTCGGTCCGCCTACATCATGTATATAACCCTTAAAATCGGGTAATGCTATTATTTTATTCGCCTCTTCGATGATAGACTCATGACTTCTTACCTGTACTGTCCGTCCTTGATGAAATGTCAATGCACAGAAATTACATCCTCCAAAACACCCTCGATTGCTGATTAGAGAAAATTTAATCTCTGAAACTGCCGGCACACCGCCTGCCGCTTCATAAGAAGGGTGATAATCTCTCATATAATTAAGTGCATAGACGTCATCCATTTCCTGAACCGAAAGTGGAGGCTGTGGCGGATTTTGAACCACAAATATTTTGTTAGGATACTCCTCCACCAACACTTTCCCTGTAAAAGGATCTGTGTTATCATACTGTATCTTAAAGCTTTCAGCATAATAATGCTTTTCTTCCTTCATTTGCTGATAAGTCGGAAGCCTGATTTCGTCATAAAATAAACTTTCATCTTGAGTTTTGTATACTGTTCCCTTGATAAATGTAATGTCTGAAATATTTAAACCGGAGTTTAGGGCATCTGCAATCTCTATGATTGATTTTTCTCCCATTCCATAAGAAATTAGATTAGCTCCACTATCAAGTAATATTGATCTCTTAAAAGAATCCGACCAGTAATCATAATGTGCCATTCGCCTTAAGCTTGCCTCAATCCCTCCTATGATGATTGGGATGTCTTTGTAAGTTTGGCGTATAAGATTTCCGTAGACTACAGTAGCGTGGTTCGGGCGCTTTCCTGTTTTTCCTCCAGGTGTATATGCATCCACCGAACGACGCTTTTTGGATACATAATAGTGATTAACCATGGAATCCATATTTCCGCTGCTGATTAAAAAAGCCAAACGTGGCTTACCAAGAATAGTAATGCTCTCAGGATTCTTCCAATCAGGTTGTGATATGATTCCCACCGTATAACCATGAGACTCCAAAACTCTGCTGATGATTGCATGACCAAAGGATGGATGATCTACATAAGCATCTCCTATAACATATACAAAATCTAGTTGTTCTATATTTTGTTTATCTAAATCTTCTTTACAAATAGGGAGATAGCCAGACATATTTGCCTCCTTTATTTCACGTTCTTTTACATTTCTTTTATAAATTGATTAAAAAGTATGATGATGTCCTGTCGGTTTGGTTTGTCCTCCTTCCAAATAATACAAATATACAGTAATCATTTTTATTATATTCCTTACTTTCGAAAACATCTTTACAATTCTAATTCTATACCAATAACAAATTAGATTCAACAAAAGAATTATAAATAAGAGCCATAGAAAGACTCAGCAGTATTACTCCTCGGGTTTCGCAGCAGCATATTCCATAGCATGCTTCATCTTCTCTTCGAATACTTTAGCAGGTACAAGCGCAATACCTTCTTGGTCATCCGTCAGAACTATGAGTCTCTGTCCTCCTGAAAGGCCAAATATCTCCCGTACATTTTTAGGAATTACCAACTGCCCTTTTTCATTTATGGTCACCGATCCCCAGATGTTTTTCCCCTTTGGCGGAGGAACGATAGTTTCGCCACCGTCTAAAGTGGTTGTTGTAACGAGACTGTCAATCGTAACTCCATAAATCTCTGCCAGGCGCATACACTTCTCAATATCCGGAACAGTAGTTCCTGTTTCCCACTTTGCATATGCCTGCCTGGAAATACCTATTTTTTCAGCTATTTTTTCCTGAGAAAAGCCATGAATATTTCTAAGGATGATAAGATTTTCTTTCAACATATCCGCCACCTCCTGGGATTATTTGAGTAATGAGTTTACAGCATCAATATAGACATCTCTATGTACTTCGTGTATCGAATGATCACTGGTCGTCGTTTCAATGAATGTGCAATCTGTTATGTAAGACGCTGCACGCTCCGCCTGTTCTTTTGATGCGGCACACAGATAAACACCATTCTCTGATTTACCTTCTTTTGCATGCAAAAATACACACGGTACTTTTATATCCGAAAGTATCTGCTTATGACTGTATCCGTTATTCCAGGTCAGATCATAAAAATGCTCGCCATACTGCAGATCATACTCCATATAATACTGAAAAAAGTTCCATAATGACGGAGGAAGAAAACCAATCTTAACCGGTTCACCGGGGTGTTTATCATGATATTTCTGTGCGTAGTCTGCAATATTTGACATTGCACCATTCATATACAGTTCTCCCCAATAGCAATGTCTGAGATAATAGCTCTCCCAGCATTCCGATTTATCCGTCAGATTGTATTCATGGATATTTTTAAACGTGTCACGGTACGCAAAATAGTTTTCCCAATCCTCGCCTTCAGTGTTGAATATGGGAGGATCCTCAAGAATCACACCGGCGATGTTCCCACCGCCGTAGGCTGCTACATAGGCAGCTGTGATGGCGCCGTTTGAATGTCCCGCAACAACCGTCTTCTCGCAGATGACATTATCTATAAACCAAATAAGGTCGTCGCCGTTGACATTAAGATAATAGAGGCTTTCGTCATGAGTTGACTCTCCATGCCCATAAACATCGACCGCATAGATATGCCAATTCTCGGAAAGTTCCGGCATCAGTGTTGCGTAACTCTCCCATATGCCACCCTGACCGTGGATCAGAAGAAGAGCGGGTTTATCATTAACTACCTCTCCATAATTAATCACGCTACCGCTCGGAAGCGTAACCTGTTTTTCTTCTGCTGAAACCTTTGCCAAGGCCTTTTCATATTTATCATACCAATGAATGTTTCTGTACCAAAAAACACCAAATGCAATAATTGCTACAACTATAATTGTAAGTACAACAATTCCTATGATCTTTATAGCCTTTTTCATGACAACCTCCTGTGTAATCTTGTATTTATACAGGAATTGTAATGTATGGTTGTCAAATCATCCACCAATCATACTTGTCAAAAAATGTTCTCATTTGTTATGTTTGGTTGCATCTCTTCTGTCATTTCCGGAAAATCAAATGTATAGCAACATTCTGTCTCATTACGAATACTCTTGTCTGATATTTCCTTATATCCTTAATTTCCATACCATCATCGTCCTAATCACTGCAAGTTATTTCCTAATGAATCCTTCATCGTTCAAGGGCATCGCCTCCGATACATATCGCTCCACTCTCATATGCAGATCATATTTATCTCGAAGAGCAGTAATTGTTTTCATCATTGGCGAAGTATGATGAACATCAATCGCTTCCTGATTTTCCCACGCGTCAATAAGCAGAACTGTCTCAGGATCATTCATAGGATAGAAATACTCATACCGAATATTTCCCATTTCAGCACGTATTTTATCGGCTGTTCCGCTTTTTTCCATTTCCTCGGCAAATGACCGCGCATTGCCATTTGAGCCTGTATAGTAAATATTAACCGTAATCATTCTCATTCCTCATAAAACTATATAATCAAATATAAATCTTACAATTCCTTATAATACGGACATATATTTTCATAATGCCCGTCTTTCATACCATTCGTTTCCGTTCTTGAAATCGCAAGCCATGCCTTTTTTTATGAAACCTGCACATCCTTGTTATTAGAGATAGCACAGCAAATATGCTCCTGTTCCAGATTATCTTTATTTACTCTGATATAATCCATATAGGCATCCTCCCTCTTACAAATCAAATATGCTCATCTGCCGATATTTCTCCGGCAGTTCATTCATGAAGTCAAAACATTCATCCGGACTTGAAAGAATCCCATTCTCTTTGCATATCCTTTGAAAAATCTTCATCAGCTCTTTTGCTTTCGGACTTGGCAGCTCATAAGCGTTGCCATATCGCTTTATATACCGCTCTTTCATCCCCGGAAAGTGCTTGTCAAGAGCGGCATAATAATATTCCCTGTCACCTTCCCGAAGCGTGAGACCCATTCCAAAATCAATGATACCCTTTACCCCAACGCGGACGCACTCATTTAGAATCGCTGTGATATTCTCTTCAGTATCGTTGATGAACGGCAGGATTGGCGTAAGCCATACAACTGTCGAGATCCCTCTTTCCTGCATTTTCTCAAGGACTTCAATGCGTCGTTTCGTGTTGCAGACATTTGGTTCCAATATCTGACACAGTTCATCGTCATAGGTTGTAAGAGTCATCTGTACAACACATTTGGCACAGCGGTTTATTTCCTCTAACAGGTCAATATCCTGAAGGATCCTATCCGATTTTGTCTGTATCGCCGCTCCGAAGCCATATTCTTTGATTATCTCCAAGCATTTTCTTGTAAGCCTTAACTTTTCCTCACAGTGCATGTACGGATCAGACATAGCCCCTGTTCCGATCATGCATTTTTTTCTTTTCGATTTCAGGGCTTTTTCCAGCAACTCCGGCGCATTCTGTTTGACCTCTATGTCTTCAAAGGGATGCGTAAACTGATAACACCTGCTGCGGCTGTCACAATAAATACAGCCGTGGGAGCATCCCCTGTATATATTCATTCCATAATGTCCGCCGCTTCCAGTGAGGATCCCTTTCGCATCCACAAAATGCATATAGTCATCCCTTCTCTCCATTATAATCAGCCAAGGGGTATATATCTCCTTGGCTTAAAATCTTGCTACTCCACCGGGAAACAAGCCTCTGTTACAAATTCATCAGGATTCTTCGTCTGAGCTGGACTTACATGATAAATATTGAACATATGTCCGTTCATCTTATAACCATTTGCTTTGATCCATGATGCAACTGTGGCATATGCTTCACCCATTTGATCGTAGCTCCTGCTTGTGTCAAGTATAGGATAAACTTTTTTTAATTTTTTTGCTCAAGTTTCCTATACTCCTCGTCCAATGCCTGCTCTTACCATTCATCAAACTCATCCATATTATAGTATAACCTATAATGAACCGTATGCGAAGATGAAATTTTAAGATTTTTCATTCAATCTATAGACACAACCTTATGCACATCATCACATTTGAATACGATTTCTATGCGGTCTTCCCCATATACAAGCACTTTATCAATGATCTCCTTCAGCACTTCTGCGTCGTACTCATCACCAATCACCGGCAAAACCTTATACTCCATATCTTCTATATCGACCGAATCGTCCATAGATATTAATTTATCATCTATATTCGCTATCACCTCCTTATTGTTCTGACGCTCCCTCAAATAGCTTTCCTTAGAAATATCGCCTGCTCGATACCTCTTATAAAGACCTATTACAGAGTTTTCAATCCTCTCTTTTTCGCTCATAAGATTCTCACGGGATGGTGAACTACCTTTTTGAATGTCTGTAACAACATGCTCCTGCTCTCTTACAAGCATATTACAATACTCTTTCGTTGCTTCTAAGACAGCCTTTTTTGCCTCATCTGCATTGATTCTCACTGTATCACACCTTTTATCGCCTCCCATATTTTGCATAACGCATGTATAACCCTTACTCCATGAGCCACACTTCATTTTTCTCCCACAGTATCCACAAGTAAAAAGATTCAATCCGTTCCGTCTGGTGGTTTTCTGTCTATTAATGCATCGCTTTCTGCCATTAACAGCCTCATTTGCTTTTTCAAACTCTTCCTTTAAAACAATCGCCGGTAATCCGCCTTCAACAATGCTCCAATCCTCCTTTTTTCTTAAAACGCATTTCTTGTTGTCACCGAACCCACGAATCTCGTGCTTGTTTTGTATCAATACTCCTATATATGCCTCATTCCTTACAATCCAGTATAGAGCATCCTTATCCCATAAATCGTCTCCCATATCACGGTATAATTTATAATTACACTTTCTTTTTTGAACACTCGTTCTTGTGGGAACCTTTCGTTCATTAAAATCACGTGCAATGGACATGAAGCTCTCACCGGACGATACTCTGGTAAAAATCTCCCTGATATATGGAGCTACATCTTCATCAATCACAAGTTTATGCTTATCGTACTTATCCTTCTTATACCCATAAGGAGTATATGCAGCTGTATATTCGCCGTTTATGTTCCGGTTTCTTCTCGCAGATTTGACTTTTCTTGATAAGTCCCTGCTGTATAACTGATAAATCAGATTTCTAAAAGCCACATCCATACCCCCAGTCATACCGCAGTTCTTGTTGCTATCGTAATTATCATTAACCGAAATAATCCGTATTCCCATAGTAGGAAATACGAATTCAAGATAATTTCCAACTTCAATATAGTCCCTACCAAGCCTTGAAAAGTCCTTAACAAGAATACACTCAAACTTGCCTTCGCCTGCATCCGAAAGCATTTTTTGAAAATTCTCACGATTCTTAAAAGCTGTACCGGAAAAACCATCATCAAAGTATTCAACAACCTTCGCATCTTTGTATTCCTTAGATTGTGCTATATAATCGTAAAGGAGTGCTCTTTGCGATGTAATGCTGTTGCTTTCACCTTTTATTCCTGCTTTGACATCTTCATCCGCCAAAGAAAGGCGTATATAAAAAGCCACAGTCCTAATTTTCATCTTTCCACGCTCTCCTTTCATCAATCAGTTCTGAAAGCTTTAAAAGTTTATCATTAAACTTTAGCACTACCTCCAATTCTCCATCATTGACAAATACCTCTTTTACCAGTGCATCCACCATTTCTCTTGATAAATTCCTTTTTCTTTTGTATTTATCAATTAAAACCTTAACCTCGGTTCTATCAAGAGGAGATTGCTTCGTATCTTCAAGAACCCTCTCATATTCCTTTAATGCTCCATTAAGAGTCTCAAGCCTTTCAGAATATTCGGTTGTAAGCACACGATATTTCTCCTCATTGATTAAGCCATCACGAAGATCAACATACAGACCGGACTTTAATGATGCCGTTTTCGTAATCTCCAGTTTTGAAGCCTGAATCTTTCCGCTAAGCATCTTAATATGCCTGTCTGCCTCCTTTGAATGATTGAGTTTTTCAAGCACTATATCCAAGTCAAGAAGTTCCTGCATTTCCTCTTTTATGACCTGAAGAACAGTTTGATATGCTTTTTCCTTTGGATAGTTCCTACAATCGCATACACCTACCCCATAACGTGCTTTTCTGCCACAAACATAGTATCTTTTTGTACCATGATCGGTCCAATCATTCATTGCAGAACCACATTTTCCGCAGCGAATGATTCCTCCAAGATAATTTTCCTCCCTTCTCTTTGTTTTTCTATGTTTTGGCTTGATCTTCAATATTTCCTTATATTCCTCCTCCGTAACCAAAGCTTCATGATTGTTTTCTATCACAATCCACTCTTCTTTAGGAACTGTACGCCTTTTCTCATGTCTATACAGACACATAGATTCCTTTCCCGCAATATAAGTTCCTCTATAAACAGGATTATTGATAATATGGTTAAGCATATCCGTACTCCAGCCTAAATTCGGTTTCCTTTCCAATATCTCAGGCTTATTCCGATACTGATACCGATAAGGTG
>JAEEJA010000102.1 GCA_016281605.1 Lachnospiraceae bacterium | reverse complement strand
CCCACGGGAACATAGAATTTATCAGTAATCCTATCAAGATCCTTTATTATTTCATAATCCAGATGATCATAATGATCATGAGAGTAAAAAACAGCATCTATGTGAGGAAGTGTTTTCACTGAAACGGGGCATTTACTGAATCTGTCAGGTCCTACCCAGGTAAATGGACTGGATTTCTTAGAAAACATAGGATCTATCAGTATATTCAGCCCATGCATATGAAGGAGAAATGACGAGTGTCCAAACCAGGTATAATAGACATTATCATCATCCTTTGCTGAAAAATCAGGGGTCATGACAGGCAACTCATCCTTCGGAGAAGTTCCTTTCGTAGAGTATTTATTATTTAAGCCGGAGCCATTGGTCATCAGTGTCAAGTTGTCCAAAAATCATCCGCAGAATTATTGACTACAAGGCATTGTGAACTTATAATAATAGATAACTTCAGTAACCAAGCTATTACAATTTATGAAAGGACAATATTAACAAAAGATGAATATAAAAAATATAAGAAAGGCTAATCCTGGAATTATTATTGGGTATTTGATAACAATTATAATGATATTTACGATGACTGCATGTGGAAAATACGGACAAAAATCAACGGATATTACTTCAGGAAGTTCCGGCACAGAACCCGCAGCAGTAAAAACAGAAAATGCTTCAGCCAAAGACACTGATACTTCAGAATCGAATTCAACAAAAAGTATCCCGGAAGAATTTGTGGGTTCTTGGAGTTGCGAGGATTATGCTTCCGATAAAGAAACCAACACAGGTTTTTATGCCATGTATATAAAGAAAAACGGAAAGTTCAGTATATATGATCAGGAAGCAGGGAATCCGGGCATATCCGGTAAGATGAAAAATGATACCGGAAGTTCGGTGGATTGTGAATTTGATATGGGCGATTTTGATGTTCCTTACTGTTGGGAATTAGACTCTCCCAATGACACATTAATGTATGAAATAGAGGGCGACACATTAAAATTAGGTCATAATGATGTATGGATGATTTTTCACAAAGACAAGGATTAAGCCGGAGGTGACTATGGCGATATGTGACGTATGCTTTAGAAAATGTGATATTACCGAGGGAAAGACCGGATTTTGCAGGGTTAGGAGCGCTCGTGACGGAGAGGTGATTCAGGTAAATTACGGGAAGGTGACGGGACTTGCACTTGACCCCATAGAAAAGAAGCCATTAAGTCGTTTTCACCCGGGAAGTCTGATACTTTCGCTGGGAAGCTACGGATGTAATTTGAGATGCCCTTTTTGCCAGAATAGTGATATATCATGGTCTGAGCGAGCTTATGAGTACGAAGAAAAGTGTGATTTCATAAACCCTGAAAGGCTTGTCGATATGGCCTTAGCTCTCAGAACACAAGGAAATATTGGTATTGCATATACCTACAACGAACCGCTTATAGGATATGAATATGTAAGAGATGCTGCCAAGATAGCTCATGAAAAAGGTTTGGTAAATGTGCTGGTTTCGAATGGTACTGCGAGTATTAAGGTGCTTGAAGAAATTGCGCCCTACATAGATGCCATGAATATCGATTTAAAGGGCTTTACGGAAGATTATTACAATGAGTGCCTTGGCGGTGATTTTTCTATGGTAAAAGCATTTATAAAAAGAGCTGCACAGGTTACACATCTTGAGCTTACAACTTTAATAGTTCCCGGGAAAAATGATACCGAAGAAGAAATGATGCAAATAAGCGAATTTATAGCAAATCTTGAGGATGAAAATGGTGAAAAAATCGGTAAAAGCATACCGCTTCACATAAGTCGATTTTTTCCAAGATTCAACATGACAGACAGAGAAGCAACTGATGTAGAACTAATTTACCGTCTTGCTGAAGTAGCAAGGAAGAGGCTTGACTATGTTTACTGTGGAAATGTGTAGAAATTGATTAAAGGTTATTTACTGTGGAAATGTGTAGAAGTTGATTAAAGGTTATTTACTGTGGAGAAGTTCAGAAGGTGAAAATCTTATTATATCCATGATAGATACGTGTAGAAGTGTATATGTGAAGAAGTGTATAAGTCAAAAATCATAGAAAGGATAATTTCATGAAAGGAAGGATAGAAGCTGCTTTTATGGTGCCGCATCCACCCATGATTGTACCGGACATTGGAAAAGGCAGTGAAAAGCAGGTAGAAAAAACTATAGAATCTTATCAAATCGTAGCGAAGCAGATTGCGGAGATTAAGCCAGATACCATTATTATATCGAGTCCGCATACTGTTATGTATGCAGATTACTTTCACATATCTCCGGGAAAGATGGCGGAAGGCTCATTTGCAAGCTTCAGAGCACCTAACGTTTGCTTCAAAGCAGAGTACGATACTGAACTTGTGCAAAGGATAGAAGAGCTTTCAGTGAGTGAGGGTGTCAGCGCCGGTACATTCGGAGAGAAAGATAAAAAGCTAGATCACGGCACCATGGTTCCGTTATATTTCATAAATAAAGTTTATACTGATTATCGATTAATAAGAGTAGGGCTTTCAGGCCTTGACTTAACCGAGCATTATCGGCTTGGAATGCTGATTAGGCAGGCAGTAGAAGATACGGGACGAAGAGCGGTTTACGTGGCAAGCGGAGATTTATCTCATAAATTACAGACTTACGGGCCTTACGGATTTTCGCCTGAAGGGCCGGTTTATGATGAACGAATTATGGATATTTGCGGTCTTGGAGCCTTTGGAGAGCTTTTTGATTTTGATGAAGAGTTTCTGGAAAAAGCAGCTGAGTGCGGTCACAGGTCATTTGTAATGATGGCGGGAGCACTGGATGGTCTAAGTGTCGAGAGTACTGCACTTTCTCATGAAGATGTAACAGGCGTGGGTTACGGTATTTGCAGCTTTATGGTGAATAATAGTGAGGATAATAATAAAAATCAACAGACCGACAACAAACTATTAACCAAAAACAAACAATCAGTTAACAATAATCAACAGACAGATAACAACAGACATTTTCTGGATATCTATTTGCAACAAAAGGCAAACAGATTAAAACAGCGGAAGGGCTCTGCTGATTGCTATGTTCGTTTGGCAGTGAACACGATAGAAAGTTATATAACAAATAATAAGAAACCTTCAGCGAAAGAATTGTTAAGCGGTTTCAGTGAGACGGAAGTGAATGAACTTATATTGACAAGAGCCGGTGCATTTGTTTCCATACATGAGCACGGAAGACTTCGTGGTTGTATCGGAACCATAGCACCCGTTCGGGAGAGTATAGCAGAAGAAATCATAAGCAATGCTATATCTGCATCAACAAAAGACCCTAGATTTGAACCTATAGAAGAATCGGAATTACCTTATCTTGATGTCAGTGTAGATATACTTGGGGAGCCGAAGGTTATAGAATCTAAGGACGAACTGGATGTTAAGCGATATGGCGTTATAGTTAGTTGTGGCTCAAAGAGAGGACTTCTCCTTCCGGATTTAGATGGAGTTGATACCGTGGAAGATCAGATTTCCATCGCTATGAAGAAGGGCGGCATCAGACATTGGGAGGATTATACTCTTGAAAGATTTGAAGTTGTAAGACATGAGATGTAAGAAAGGATATAAACATAAGTGATTTTAGAAAAAATAACTTTGGCGTGGAGGTACAAATGAAAAGAAAAAAGAGTTTTAGACTTCTAAGACGTTTATTTAAAACAGTTGGTGCGGACAAAGTAATATATGGATATTTGTTATTTTTTGTTTTAGTAGCATTTATTCTGAGATTGGTAGATCCGGGTATAGATAATATATTTAGGGGGATGTGGTACTGCTTTACTGCGGCTTCAACCATAGGATTTGGTGATATAGTGGTTCAAACCGTTATAGGACGTATACTAACCATAATTCTATCCATATATTCTGTTGCGGTTATCGGAATATTTACAGCGGTAGTTACCAGTTTTTACATGGAATTTGTAAGAAATAAGGCCAGTGACAATGTGCATGAATTTTTGGATGAATTGGAACGCCTTCCGGAACTAAGTAAAGAGGAACTTGAAGAACTTTCGGAAAGAATAAAGAAGTTTAGATCCTGATAATTATTTTTTTGGAATATATTATGTTAGCTGGCAGAGCGTAATAACTTTCAGAAAGCTTATGTCTTCACCTTTTTCAAACCTTATTATCGTACTTAGCGATACCATTGACTTTTCGGCTAGCTCCACCTGTGTCACAGGATAATTTATTCCTGAAGGCTACGTTTCATCTACTCATAATCCTTCCACCAATACTTGGTTTCGGTTACCCCATCATGCTTTATACATATAGTCTGCCCGATCTCCGGTGTTATCAGGTTCGAAGTGTCCTCGTGTTTATCTTCATAATCTCGAGTGAATCTTTCGGCTGAATCATCCCAGGCATGGCTTGAAAGAACAAATGCGCCCCAGTGAACAGGGGTTGTATAAGTGGAGCCAAGGGTATCCGAAGCATCTACAGCTTCCTCCGGGAACATGTGGACACCCGACCAACTTGGGCTGTATTGACCGCACTCCATAATTGAAAAGTCAAAGTCTCCGTACTTATCATGGATTTTTTCGAATCTTTCATCCATACCACCGTCACCTGAGTAGTATATTTTCCAGTTTTCATTCATTAGAGCAATCGATGCCCAGAGTGTTTCGTTAGAGTCAATCATATTTCTTCCGGAAAAATGTTGCGTTGGAGTGCACGCAATCTTTATTCCTTTATAGTCAAACTCCTCCCACCATGTCATATTTTGAATCTTTTTCTTATCAACACCCCAGCGTATGAGGTGTTTGTCGATGCCCACGGGAACATAGAATTTATCAGTAATCCTATCAAGATCCTTTATTATTTCATAATCCAGATGATCATAATGATCATGAGAGTAAAAAACAGCATCTATGTGAGGAAGTGTTTTCACTGAAACGGGACATTTACTAAATCTATCAGGTCCTACCCATGTAAATGGACTGGATTTCTTAGAAAACATAGGATCTATCAGTATATTCAGCCCATGCATATGAAGGAGAAATGATGAGTGTCCAAACCATGTATAATAGACATTATCATCATCCTTTGCTGAAAAATCAGGGGTCATGACAGGCAACTCATCTTTAGGAGAAGTTCCTTTCGTAGAGTATTTATTATTTGAGCCGGAGCCATTGGTCATCAGTTTAAAATCATCTCCGTTTGTAAACTTCTCATCCTTGTAGTAATCACTGCTTACACGAGAGGCAAACTTCTTTCTGTCTTCATTTGTCACCTGCCCGCCAAAAGAAGGGTAAGTCTTTAAAAAAATAATTGCAAATATAAAAAGACCTACTAGAATTCCGAGAATTATCAGTAGCACTTTCTTCCACCTCCGTTTTTTAGCTTTAGGATGATTATTATTATTCTCCATTTGTACCCCCCCATGACGATGCTTTTTGAGCTATTTCTATCACAAAAAAATATAATTAATTCAATCTTTGTTCCATCTGTATTTATCTTTTTAACTACGTTTAGATGAAATCATTATAACTTAAAAGTGTAGACAATTGCAATTAAGAGATTTAAAAAGATTCGTGTTAAAAGATTAGAATATTTTTAATCACAGGCAAGCTGTATGTCAAATTATACTGAATTAGAGTAAGCATTGGTGCGAAGAAAATATAGTAGGAGCAAAATAAAAAAATTAGTAGAGCGATAGAGAGGTATTATTATAATAATAAACAAAGAGAACACAATTGAAAACATAAAGTATTACATTAAAAGAATATCTATCTTCTTTTCAGAACTTAATTAGGTAGGAGGTGGGCTTTATGACTAATCCCGAGGTGGATAAGTTATTGGCCCAAGATTCATATCGCGAAAAAATTGCTGAGGGAATTGCAAAGGGAATCGATAAGTATTATAAGAGATATTTTTAAATTTGTCGGATATATGGTTGGATATAATCCATCTTCTACGCCGTAGAGAAGTCCGGAGCTAAGATAAATTATAATTAATATGAAACTGTAAAATTCAAAAAAATCAGGGCATGCCATACATACCCTGATTTTTTTATTATCAATTGCCTATAATGACTTTTTTTGATATCTAGATCCATACAATCCTAAAATCGAAAATTTATTTTAAACTTGTACCAATTTCTATCTTCACCATGCTCGAATCCACTACATTTACATATACGGAATCTCCGGCGCCCAGACCATTTAGTGAGATTTCTTTTCCAATCCAGCTGTCCGTATTTTGGTACAGGTAAGAGTCAATGTTTGTTTTATTGGAGTCCCACACATGTAGTCTGGCATTCTCTGCGTAACCATCAGCAACACTAACCTTTATGTAGGCATTCTTCCCAAAGGTTGCTGATGAAGGAATATCGAATCTTACAAAGTTTTGAGATTCACTGAAGGCTGTAAGTCCGGTTGTAAGCTTGGATATATAGTTTGCAGTTCCACCTCTTGTCCATGATCCTTCCCATATGTAGCATGAGCCATCACCGTCAATAGTAGTAAAATCCTCGCTTGCAACGAAGTCACCGCTACCTGAAGGAGGCGCTACGTAATCACTCAGGTTATCGAACTTTTTACGCATACTGCTTATGATAGTTGGGATATAATTCATCCTCTTACTTAAGTAATTCATGTTTGCATCATGATTTTCCGCACCGATTGTATAATCAAATAAAAATCTGTTTTTGCATTGCTCAAAGAGTGCGCTGTACATGGTTTTGTAGGCATCAGCCTTTGCTTTTACTGCAGTATACTCATAGTAAATATTTCCCATATCAGAAATCCTTGAGTAGAGCGCTTCTCTGAAGGATTCATTAGCTATAAGATTTGTAAATATCACCTTCAAAACATTATTTGAATCTCTGTCATAAAGTGATGATGAATTATCGTTCCTGTACGATGTACCACTCTTTGACCAGGTAGGCTCTGTGGTAAGATCTAAGTCATTGAGACAGAATCGCCACTTGCCGTCTCCGTATTCACTATCAGCAGTAATATCCGTTGTTTTCCAGATTTCCCAGTTCTTACCCGGCCAGTCCCAACCGTTTCCAAGGTAAAGCTGCAGTGCAAAATAGTCTAAGACTGACTGTTCACTCATATAAGTATCCATAAATGTTTTATATACTTCTTCATCAGCCATATTATGGTTTTTCAGATAATCAAGTGTAGGAGCTAGATAATAGTCTTCCTTCTCGCCCTTAGGAAGATTACCCTCATCCAGTTTGTAATCATATTCTTCATATCCCGGCTCATCCGTAGCCTTATATGCAACTATGGAATCTTTATTTACATCGTGGATATCGCCAAGGAAGCTGTCACTTAGGTCATCCTGAAGTACATAATAACCCCAGTATTCTCCGTCTATGTAAACCACACATGGACGGCCGTGGATATTATCAACCTCTAAATCATTGGCAAAGCTCTGAAGAAAGATATCCTTATATTTATAATTTTGGAAATCATTTCCGCCATTTCTTAAAACAAGAGTCTTAAATTTGGTAAGAAGGGAATCATCATCCTTGTAAACATTATCAAAGAAAGGATACTTAAAGTTTTTCTTGATATATGATTCACCGTAGGCCTCACCGTAATCTGCTCTCGCATAGAGACGAAAGCTCTTTTGTATGCTTTGTCTGGAGTAGTTTCCTTGAATTCTTATACCACAATCCTGGGCAAGCTTCAATTCAGTTTCGTTTCCGTTGGTTTCGAAGTAATCTATGTGACATGGGCGTTCCCATGCCTTTCCCTTTTGTTTAAAGTTAGCAGTTATATCATGCTCAACATTTATATTTGAAAGAGAATCGTTGTGGTTCTTCAAGTATTCATTGAGAGAGTTTTTATAATAGATACCCCTCATGTAGATACCGTAATCTTCATCAAAAAGATCATCAGGATCGCATGAAATCGAGATAACTGCAAGTCCATTCGAGTACTGACCTGCGCTTGTCGCTGCATTTTTAATGTGATTTGCAATCGGTCCCACGAAGTAAGTATTTGTAACCACATCAGAAGTCTCCCCGTCCTGATTGCAGGAAACCGCCTTTATTATGCTACACTTATCGATTGTTTCATAAGGTGCACTGTAATTACTGTTGATAGTTTTGCCTGAGATACTTGTGGACATCATCTCAAAAAGATTCGGGTCGATAGCTGAAAGCATATTTGCGTCAACAGACCTATCTTTTACTTGAATTGCAGTTGTGTATGTAATCCTTGTTGGGCTGGTTCTAGGGTCGCTTCCATCAGTTGTATAGTAGATAGTCTCGCCGGCCTTACTTTCAAGCTCTAAGTCAAATGCACTATCGTATACACCACTTATCTGGGAAAATGTAACGTCTCCCACGAGATTAGTATTCGTAACCGGTGCAGGCGTAGGC
This sequence comes from Lachnospiraceae bacterium, assembly GCA_016281605.1. Lineage (GTDB taxonomy): Bacteria > Bacillota > Clostridia > Lachnospirales > Lachnospiraceae > JAEEJA01. The sequence continues at coordinate 10,440 of JAEEJA010000102.1, read as the reverse complement.
TCTTTAGTTGGAATTACTGCACTTGTAGGTGTTGTATCCGTTGTAGAGGTGGGATCTGAAGTGGGTTCACCTGTTACTCCCGGTGTAATATCGGGAGTTGCAGTGCCGTCCGGTGCTTGTGTCGGTGTAGTAGTCGGAGCTATTGTATTTGTGGGATTAGGAGTAGCGGAACTAACTGCAGGGGTTGTACTTGTCTTAGCTGTAGGTGCCGGAGATGCAGATTGAGTTGAAGCTGTATCGCTTGCCTTAGTTACACTAATCTTACAGAACAGCTTTTTAGAGCCGATAACTGCACAAATTTTAGCATTACCCACTTTTTTGGCAACTACCTTTACACTGGTATTTTTCTTTTTTTTAAGCTTTATATATTTTTTTCCTTTGGTTATCTTCCATTTGGTTTTCGCACCGGCTGAAAGGTTTTTAATTTTAATTTTCTTACTTTCACCAGCAGTGATATTTAATTTTTTAGGGATAGAAGCGCTCTTTGCAGCACTGCCTTCAGCAGGTGTAACCCCCGTAATAAGGGTAGCACAGAGTAAAGTGCATACTACTTTTTTGGTTGATTTTTTCATAGTTTCCTCCATTTATTATTTTTGACGGTCTAGCGTGTAATCTAAAAATCAAGTAAAAACTAATTTTAATTTTATCACATTTAACAGATAAATACACTAAAAAAGAAGAGCAGCACTACACAAAAAAATCTTGATTCTTATGTTTAAAGAAGCTAAAATAATAACATATAAATCGGATGTAAAATCTAGTTTTTGAAATCAATATAAGAGAATAACAACAGAAGAAGGGGGAAAAGTCTATGAAAAAGAAACTATTTATAACAACTTTGATGACAACAGCACTCATTTTCTCACTTTTTGGGGTACATACTTCGGTATATACAAGTGCAGAAGATGATAAAGAAATCAGTGGACCTGTATCGGATGAAAATGGTATGGTTACCTGGGATGTAATTAATTACGGTCAATACAATCAATCAATATCTGAAATAAAAAGAACACCATTAAAATGGCGTATATTAAAGGTCGATGGAGATAAAGCTCTTGTTCTTTCGGATAGGATAATTGACAGTAAATCAATTACCAATAGTGGGTTTATGGAGACAAAATGGAGTGACAGTTCTTTAAGATATTGGCTTAGAGATGAGTTTTACAATGATGCTTTTACGGCTAAAGAAAGGGAAGCGATAGAATCTGAAACAGTTCAAACTCCCGATAATCCCAAGTATGGAAATGGAGAATCAGTTTCATCAGTGGAAAGTATTTTTCTTCTCTCTGTAGATGAAGTGACGAATGAAGATTATGGATTTTCTGCAGATAGTAATACATATGATACCGGCAGGACGGCAGAGGCAACCATGTATTCATATTCTGAAGGTTTATTGCATTCAAATCCAAACAGTATTATTTACAGCGATGATTATTCGCCTTGGTTTCTTAGGACACAGGGGAGCTCTAAATATAATATGAGCTATGTAGGTATAAATGGTGAAATTGCAGTAAATGGAACGCATGTAAACATCAATGGCATTGGTGTTCGTCCTGCCATGTGGGTTGACCTCAGGAGTGAATCCATTCAGCCTGCAGGTGAAGTAGATGCGAACGGATATGTTTCCGAAAATAATGATGGTTACAACGATCCTGTAATTAAAGATGGTGACGCTTGTTGGGATTGCATATATCTTGGAAATTATTATGATTATGTTTATTTTAAAAAGGAGCCTATACCTTGGAGAGTATTGGGAGAAAAAGACGGAAATTACATTGTGATGACAGAAAAAATCATAGACACGGTTGTATATCATGATGAACTAATCGCTAATCAATGGTCCTCATCATACATAAGAGAATGGCTTAATAATGATTTTTACAGTAGAGCTTTTTCTGATGAGGAGTGTAAAGGCATAATAGAACAAAATGTGACCGGAGTAGGAAACGCAGATGGTAATAATGTTGATATTGATACCACAGATTACATTTTCCTGCCATCCATGGAAGAGGTAAGCGATACGATTTATGGATTTTCGCAGGATCCGATTTACACAGACTTTCAAAGGGAAGCACTGATTACTGACTATGCAAGGACAAACGGATGTAGATTATTGAATGGAAATGGACGCTGGTGGCTTAGAAACCGTGGGATGAATCCTGACTATTCAATGATTATGAATAACGCAGGTGGTGTTGACAAGGATGGTATGATTAATAATGAAAGAACAATAGGTGTGCGTCCATGGATGGTAATAGCTAAGAATTCAGAGCTCATTAAGTACGCAGGAACTGTATCGGCAAATGAGGATGGAGATTATATTAACAACTATGAAAAGAAGGAATCCGAAGAGACCGATCCTCCGACTAAAACCGATCCTCCGACTAAAACCGATCCTCCGACTAAAACCGACCCCCCAAAGACTACAGTAACACCGGCAGTACCTAAAGTATCGCCGACTCCGGGTGGTTCTCAGACAAAGCTTCCGGGTATTACCCCTACGCCGTCCCCAACTTCTACTGTTACGGCTCCCGGCACATCTACAAGTCTTAAAACGCAGACTATAAGCATCTCTAAGGTTAAGAAAATCTCTGCTAAAAAGCTGAAAAAGAAGAAGAGCGTTTTAAATCTTCATGCAAAGACTGACGGAGACGGAGCGCTTAGCTTTGAAAAGATAAATAACAACAGGCTTAGTAAAAAATATCTGATAGTAAGGACTAACGGGAGAGTTATCCTTAAAAAAGGTACAAAAAAGGGCAAATATAAAATCAGAATTACTGCAGCAGAGACTAAGGAGTATGCTAAGGCTGAAAAAACAGTAGTGATTAAGGTTAGGTAAGATGACAAATGCAATGACAAAAGGCAATTCACTAAAACTAATACTCACATTTGCTTTGCCTTTACTTTTTGGAAATATATTTCAACAAACTTACAATATTATAGATTCGGCAATTGTAGGAAAAACCCTAGGTCCCTCGGCACTTGCCGGTGTGGGAGCATCTTCAAGTATTCAATTTCTGGTTATTGGCTTTTGCCTGGGCTTTTCGGCAGGTTGCTCGGTGCCGGTTGCTCAGCGCTTCGGAGCAAAAAAATACTCAGATATGAGGAATTATGTTTTTCACGGAGCGCTTGTAACTGCCGGAATTGCAGTGCTTGTGACACTTTTAACAACCTTGCTTTGCTCGCATATATTGCATATATTGGCTACTCCGAAGGATATATTTGAGGATGCATATAATTATCTTTTTATTATATTTCTTGGAATACCATTTATACTTTTATATAATTTTCTTGCAGGTGTCATGAGGGCTGTAGGAGACAGTAAATCCCCATTTATCGCTCTTGTGATAAGCACGGTTTTAAATATCATACTAGACCTCTTTTTTATAATAGTTTTACATATGGGGTGCAGAGGTGCTGCACTTGCTACCATTCTTTCTCAAGGTGTGAGCGGAGTCTTATGCTTAATCCACATAGTTAGAAAAGTGGATATACTCAGGTTCGATAAGAAAGATTTGGTAATGATGCCTAAAAGGATAGCACATATAATAGGCTTTGGTGCACCTATGGGACTTCAATTTTCCATAACAGCCATCGGAAGTATGGTTATGCAAAATGCGAACAACAGCCTTGGAAGCGTCTATATAGCCGCGTTTACATCGGGAATGAGAATAAAAATGTTTGTTATGTGTCCTTTTGATGCGCTTGCAACGGCTGTAGGCACATTTGTGGGACAGAACTATGGTGCAGGCCTTATGGAACGAGTTAAGGACGGAATTAAAAAATCAGCTCTTGTAGGTGTTCTTTACGGCCTTTTCGCAGGACTTATACTGATTCTTTTTGGTCGAAGCCTGTCACAGATTTTTATCTCCGGAGAGCATAAGGACATACTGGATGCGGCTGGTAAGTACTTACGTTGCCTGGGATATTTTTACTGGTCACTCGGTATACTAAATGTATTTCGTATGGCATTACAAGCACTGGGACATACCGGAAAGGCAATGATTTCGGGTGGAGTTGAGATGCTGGCAAGAATTGTTGTCAGCAGAGTGTTTGTGCCGATGTTTGGATTCTCTGCGATTTGCTTTGCAGATCAGTCCGCATGGGTGAGCGCTGCGATTTATACTTCGATTTTAATATATTTTTTCTTTTATAAAAAGTATCGTAGTAATCAAAAAGGGTAAATAATGGGATTAATAGAACTTATATTATTGGCAGTAGGTCTATCTATGGATGCATTTGCGGTATAAATTTGTAAAGGCCTTGAAACGAAAAAAATAACACTTAAGGAATGTATGATATGTGGCATCTGGTTTGGAGGATTTCAGGGATTGATGCCATTTATCGGATATATGCTAGGCACGAGATTCGAAGTAATTATCGATAAAATAGCGCCTTGGCTTGCGTTTATTCTTCTTGCAATCATAGGAATATTACACTTTTTTGCAATGCAGATAGTTATAGCACCGGTTCCGCATGCACATTCAAGTACATCATCTGTCGAATCAATAAACTCAGCAACCTTTTTTCCGGTGCTGGTGTATACTTTGTGATTATATACATTTTCAAATAAATCGTATAATGGCGATACCTTATCCCAAAACATATTAGTCCTCCCTAAACACTTGACTACATCCATTTAGTTATATTCAAATAATCCTTGAACAGCATCGGATACATTCATTATATCATCATATGAAAGTGAATCAATACGGTTACATCCTCTCACATTAGGGTCAATAGCCTTTATCTGTTCACATATCACAGTGCCTGACTTACCGTTCTTTCCTTTAACTTCAATGTGTACCGGTCCGGCAGGAATATCTGGAATTATTGGACAAACATAAAATATACCTGCCACTCTTATAAACGTATTTTTGCTAACAATTACAAATAACTGTCTCTTAAATCCGGTAATTTTAATTATATCACCTTGATAAAACTCAGTCATAAAAGCTCTCTCCCTACCAATAATGATATCACTCATAGTGGAAACCTACATTTTTATTTTCCACTAAAACGACATTTTTATTTTATCATTTACAAATGAATACAAAAGTAAAATAAAATATATGAAGATATATAAATAATGATGACAATATATAAGCAAAAAATAATGAATATTGGTTATTTAATTTTTAAAAAGGTGCAATTCGAGCCAAAAAAGGTGCAATTCGAGCCAACCGTATTGACAAACATGAATTGGGATGATATAAATATCCTAACAATAGAATTTATGCGTAAGTAATATAAATTACAAATATTAATGTGAGGAGATGATTAAGCAAATGAGAAAAAAGTTAATTAAAACCGTGTCGATGTTACTTAGTCTGGGAGTGGTGTCTGTATTAGCACCTCGTACAGCATACTCCGCTTATAGTGGTGGAAGTGCTGCTTCATATGCCTTAAACTATGTAAATGTTCCGAATCCGAATTATTCCTACTTTAACAATGCTGATTGTACTAACTTTGTTTCCCAATGTGTGTATGTTGGAGGAAAAGATACTGTTCCGGTTTCAAGTTATGCCAGCTTGGATGGATGGGCTCCATATTCTGCCACCTGGGCAAATGCAGAATATTTTAGAAGATACTGGAAAAACACAAGAGGGATTAATGTATATAACACAGAAATAAACACTTCGAATAATACATTAAATGCATATATTTATCAAAACTATTGGGGAGGTGATGTTGTACAATATCACAGCACAGGAGATTCTCAACATAGTCAAATGGTTGTTGGTCAAACTACATACAATGGGCATCCTACATTAAGAGTAGCACAGCATTCTGATAATGCACTTTATCCATTGTCATATTATTTCACTATAACTGGTTGTTCTCATGTTAGAGTATTTAGATTTCATCCATACAAATAAAATATAATAGGAGGTATATAATCATGAAAAGCAAAACAAGAAATATAATAGTAGCAATAACCCTGACATTAGGCATAACTGCTGAAGCAGGAGCATATCAGTATTTCTACGGAAACGATACAATCTTAAAGGCAGATGAAAACCCTAAAGTAGAAGTTGTAGAAAAAATCCAGCAGGTAGATGCACAAATAGATGAATTACACAAAGAAGAAGTAATAACTCAGGAGAATTGGATTAAAGAAGGAGATTTATTGCTTGAAAAGGAAGAACTTGAGAAGGAATTAGACAGAGAGGGATACTATAAAAAGCACCTTATGGAAGACATAGAAATGGGAAGGTCAATGTTGAAAGATATTCAACTATATAACATTGAAAGTCCGGATTCCACAGAAACACAAATACAGGAAGGAAAAGAGCGTATAGAAAGATTTGGGGCATTATTTGACGAATATGAAAAGAAGTCAGAAACATGTGATAATTACGAGGAATTATATAATAATTTGACAAAAGAAACAAATGATATATCTGTTGAAATAAGAGAAAAATATAAACAATAAGTCAAGTTGATTTCAGCACAGGTATTAGATTCAAAAACAGCTATCAGTTTTACTAAAAGGCCTTGGGTCTGTTACACAGACTCAAGGCATTATGTGTTAATTAAAGGTCATTGGATAATCATAATATTTTTTGAAAGGCAATCTATGGATAATAGTTTACTTAAATATCTTAAGATGGTTGATAAAGGGGTTGATTTTTACCGGAAAAAATGGACAGGGATAAATATCGATTCTTTAGATAGTCTGAGTGATTTGCCACTTGTATTTAAAAATGAAATGATTGGAATTGAGGATAAGTTGTTGAACAATATGTACGTTTCCAATGAGGGAGAGTACAATCTGCTATTTGAAAGAACGTCAGGTTCAACAGGTAAATGCTTAGAAATAGCATGGGAGATGGGAGATTATATTTCTTCCAATTTACAATTGTTCTTAAGAAGAAAAGAGTGGTATGGTATAAAAACAACTGATAAATTATGTTATTTTTATACATATAGGGAAAGAGATGAAAAAAGACACGAGAGATATAGAAATGGATTAGGTTTTTCAAAAATCGATCTGACAATTGATAGATGTATTGATATATTGGATTCTATGTATGATTATAATCCAAAGTGGTTGTTGATGCAACCAAGCATAGCTTATATTTTATCACGTGCAATATTTGAAGAGGGTATAGAGCCACCAGTAGATTTAAAATATATAGAGTTGACAGGCGAAATTCTTTCTGAAAACAATAAAAGATTTATAGAGGCAGCATTTAATGCCAAAGCAGCAAATCAATATGGTACAAATGAAGTAAACTCGATTGCATATGAATGTCCGGAAGGAAACATGCATATAATGAATAATAACGTATATGTTGAAATTGTTGATGAAAGTGGTAATCCTGTAAAAGAAGGTGATGAGGGATTAATAGTTGTGACGTCTAAATTTAACAGAGTGATGCCATTTGTCAGGTATGTTGTCGGAGATTATGGAAGGCTGACAAAAAATACATGTAATTGTGGGTGTGAAAGCAGTATACTTTGCGTTACAAGAGGAAGAGCCGATGATTATATAGAAACAGAGAGTGGAGAGATTATCAGTACATACGAATTTGTTAATATATTTGATGCGATAGAAAGATTATCACAACTAAAAGTATATCAATACAAAGTAATACAATTAGGCATAAAGTTTTTTGAGGTTCATGTAGTATTGGATGGAGACAGAGAACAATTTGAAAAATGCTTTAAAGATAATATAAGCTCGTTGGAATTACAGGACTCCAAATTTATATTTGTTTATGAAAAGCAATTAATGCCGGATCCCAAAACCGGTAAATTGAAGATGTTTAAAAAAATGATTGGAGAGAACAGTGGTTGAGATTAAAGAATTATTAAACGTTTTATATGATTTTATTCCTGATAATAAGAAAGAATACAATGTTGACGAAGATACAGATATTATGACTGACCTTGAAATGGATTCAATTGATATAATGCAATTTATAGGTGAACTGGAATTTATGTATAGTGTATCATTTGTAGAACTTGATGATTTTTATAAAAAGTTCAGGACGCTAAGAGGAATCAGAGAATCGATAATCATATTAAAAGAGGGGGTAGAATGAGATATAGGCTAAAATTTAGGGTTATAGAGAAAAACTATGGTTCGCAGTATCATAATTTTATGCTTGGACTATTACCTGATGATGAATATATAGAAAAATATTTGCTTAAATATTACATACCGCTTTCTGTTAAACACTTTACCGAGAGTCATGGAGATTACTACAACGAGGGAATATATGGTTATAATGGCAGGTATATCAATCAACTGATAATACGCGGTCCTGTAGACAACCTGCACGAAGTTATCCGGGAGTATATAAAAAATGGTATATATGTGATTCTAAATATAAACGAAGGATTGCTTCCACATAGAAGAGCATATAGAGAATACTACTTTCGCCATGATATAATCATATATGGATTTGACGATGAAAAAGACACATATATTACAGCCGGATTTAATGAAGAAATGATTTTCTGTGAATATGAATATCCTGCAAATATATTGGAAACTGCATATAAAGGTATGGAAAATGAGTGGGATTATGAATTGTTTGCAATAAAAGCTTGCGATTTGATGCCGTCCATAAGTATAGAGCCTGATAATATATATAATGACTTAAAAGAGTATGTAGAAGGTATTAACCCGGGGGATAAAAGGAGAAAGGATATATATAAAGGGGATAAATACCAATACTTTATCAACTATAGTTATAAGAACTACTATGGCATAGGGCTATATGATTATCTTGAAGAAAGGATCAATGGTTCAAAAAAGATATTTGGAAAGACTTCAGATAATGATAGAATAGGTGTGAATGACATAAGAACCATAAATGTATTGATAACGCATGCAGAGATATTAAATAATGCATTTAAAATCTTATTGCAGGACGAAGAAGATTATGGATGGGAAGATGTCATTAATGCGACCGGATATCTGAAAATAATGTTGATACAATATCTGGAAAACAACAGTTTAAAGTATAAAAATAAAATCATAAAACATATAAAAAGCATAAAGATAAAGCAGACAGAATTAATTTGGAAAATATTGAGAAAGTATAATACTGAATCGGTATAATATATGTGCTGCGATTTTGAACAGAGGAGTAGGAAATGTCGATAAAATGCAGTGGTTTAAAAGATGATATAGTAGGAATAATTAAGTATTCTGTGTCAATAATATTTGGAAGAACGGATGAAGAGATTAAGTTTGCACTTGGACTAACTGATAATCGGTATTATGATTTATATAAACATCTGTTGAGCTTAATAGATGAAGGCAAGATTAATGAAGCAGAAAATATGATGTATGATAGAGAAGAAGACTCTATAGCATATCTGGAACTAATGCTTAGTGTGTATATGTATATCAATGAAAGAAGTGATGACGAACTTGAAATCAATAATTACAGCAGAGATGAGATATACGACGGGATTAATATGGCACTAAAGAAGTATAATTGTGACAGTCTTACATTGATATAGATTAAGAATATCTTTGACTTGGAAAGGGGAAATATAAAGATCTTATAAAAGACTATGCAGATAAACTTATTACCGATGAAGAGAAGTGGAAGAAGGGAGATGAATACACATTTCCGAAAGAGGTTACGAATAAGAAGAAATTTGATAAAATATATGATATATTTGAGAAAATTGCATTATGTCAGGTTCCTGAAAGTATCTTGAAGGAGATGTCCACTGAGCATCTTTATGAATTTATTATAATTGGACCTATGACCGGTGGTACTTCTATCTTTAACACATATGATCCGTGGGCTGAAAATGGAGAAACCCGAAAAATGATGAATGGCTTTTTAGCCATAGTAGATTATTATAATTTTGCAGATGAATTTATCCATAGAGAGGATTTTTTAGATGTTGCATTAAAAGATTATAAAGAGTTTAACATTCCTAAAAAACTCGAATTTGACACTGATGCTGAAATAGGTGTATTCACAAAAAAAACAAGAAAGGAATGGAATAGAAAATTCCATCAGGCACTGAAGGATAAAAAGAAGAGAAAAAGAATGGATAACGATAGCAAGAATCGTCTTAGAGTAGAAGTTGCTGAAGCTATCTTTGATTGTATGGATTATTTTGGGATACCTGATGATAAGCTGACAAAAGAAATAGAAGAAGCAAAAGCAGAAAAAGAGAAGCAAAAGAAGAAATCACAACTTTTCAACGATGACTTATAAATTTCTTTTTTTAGAAATAATAGAAGAATACCCACTAATTAATGGCAGTAGGCAGTGGGGTTATAAAACGGAGAATAAAAATAAAGGGACTATTATAGATATATAAATAGACTAACTATTAAAAGTCAATAGTAAAACAGTAATTTTTGAATAAAACATCATGAGATGTTTTATATAGCCTAGAGGCAGGCTTAAGCCTCAATCAGTACCTTGAAAACTGCATGACAAATAGAGCATCTGT
>JAEEJA010000101.1 GCA_016281605.1 Lachnospiraceae bacterium | reverse complement strand
CATTTACTACTTTTAATCCATGATTTTATACACTTTATTCAGTTGTCAAGCTACATTTTTTATGTAAAATATTTATCTTTTGATAAATATTTTTACCCTTTTTTGTTTTAAATTAGTTTAGTTTTCGGACAGTCTCACCTATGCTACGCTTAGAGGTGGGGGATTTCTCCGACTGAGTTAAACTTCTCCGGAATTATGGCCTCCAATCTGATTGTTTCGCTGGATGGTAGTAGCGCCCTCCTGAAGATTAGTGCCTTTCAGTATAGCGTTTTTTCCGTATTTTTCCTGTAATTTTAAAGTGGCTTTTTGCAGGTTTTTTTCCTTTTGATCTGTAGCAGCATCTGCTAATTTTTGCTTTTCTATAGCTTCATAGTCTGTAAAAAGATTCATCTGGTATGGGACCTCTGAAGGTATATCATCCTCAGGAATCAGATTAAGAGCAGCAATATTTATTCTTCTGACTGTGAGGTCAGTATCTACAATTTTATCGAAAAGTTCCATCATAACATCCATTATTCGAGTGGTTGATGATGTCCACCTATCCACATTACCGGTTGAGTGCGCATGATAAGGGGCAGGTCTTCCATAATAATCCATAGATACTTTTCCGGTGTATCGCTTCTTTGTTTTGGCATATAAAAAAGTTGATTCGCTGATATTTTTCCCTTTATATTCATACTCTATACTTGTTCTGTCATAATTCATGGTGAGTTCAATTTTTTTGGTCACAAGTCCCTTTTTAACAAGATCAAGGACTAAAAGTTCTGTCATTTCCCTTACTATAATTCTTGCTTTTTCAGCTTCGTATGGTTCCATAAGAACCTGACCTGATGAAAGAGAATTGGTCGCAGGCTTGTAGCTTTTTATGGTTGAAATAACAGTGGGTTCATAACCCCAGGCATGATCTATGAGAAGTTCTGCGTTGATTCCGAGTATATCGTAAAGCTTATCCTCATCTTTTAATGAAAGTCTGGCCACATCTCCCATGGTAAAGCAATTTAATGTCGATAATCTCTTTGCGATTCCGGAACCCACTCGCCAAAAGTCAGTTATAGGCGTGTGACACCAGAGAAGCTCTCTGTAAGTTTTTTCGTTAAGCTCTGCGATTCTTACACCCTGTTCATCGGCCGGTGCGTGCTTAGCAACTATATCCATGGCAATTTTTGCAAGGTACATATTGGATCCAATCCCGGCTGTTGCGGTTATTCCGGTTTCTTCAAGTACACACCGAATCATCTTCATAGCAAGCTTATGTGGAGTGATTTCATAGGTTGAAAGGTAAGGTGTCACATCCATAAAACATTCATCTATGGAATAAACATGTATATCCTCCGGAGATATAAATCTCATATATATTGAAAAAATTTTAGTGCTTACTTCTTCATAAAGCTTCATTCGAGGCGGAGCAACTATATAGGATAGTTCAAGGGAAGGGTCGGAGGAGAGCTCTTCGGTATCGCAAGAAGTACCGGAGAAGGTGTCACCTTTAGAGATTCCGGTGCGCATACGTTCTCTATTTACATCCTTTACACGTTCAACTACTTCAAAGAGTCGGGCTCGCCCCGATATACCAAGCTCCTTTAGTGATGGAGAAACTGCCAGACATATGGTTTTTGTTGTTCTTGTTTTATCAGCAACCACCAAATGGGTTTTAAGTGGATCGAGGTGACGGGAAACTGCTTCAACGCTTGCATAGAAGGATTTTAAATCAATGCAGATATAGGTTTTTTTGTCCGAAATCAAATCATTTCCTCCATATTTTTTTACGATGGCTGTCTTTAGCTGTTTGTTATTTTTTGTTGATATCAATTTTCTCCCTTATGTTCTAAGTCAATTTTTTGAGGAAGTGTCCGTCTATATGGACACCTTCATTTACAACTATAAATGCGTTAGGGTCATGTGCTTTCACTATACCCTTTAGTCGACTGTACTCATATTTGCTTATAAAAATTATAAACATTTTTACATCATCTCCGGTAAATATACCGTTACCGTTTACTCTTGTCATACCTCGGTGAAGTCTTCCCATAACTTCTACTTCGAGTTCCTTGGTGTCCTCAAGTTTTGTAATTATCGTTACCTGAGAGCTTATGTTCTGAGTGTGTATTTTATCAGTTGCCATGGAACTAAATACTGAGTAAATCAAGGTATAAATAACTGTCGGTGCATCGAAAAGGAAGAGCATGACAGCGTAAAGAAGAAGGTTTACAGCCATACTTACCGTTCCGACGCTTCCCTTACCGGTTGAGGATATGTAGAGCATACCTACGATATTCATGCCACCGTCGCAACCACCCATCCATAGGATAATACCGATTCCCGAACCGCACAAAATACCGGCTATAATAGTATTCGTAATTCTATCATCCATTATAGGTGCATTTACTATTGGTATAACCGATAGAAGTATGGTAATAGATGTGATTGCAAATATAGTCTTTAGTACAAATCTTCTTCTCATCCTTTTTATGGCTACGATTATTGCCGGCACATTTAAAATCCAATATATAACACCTGAAGTATTGAAACCCTTGAAGGCGAATCCGGCTTTTAAAAGGAGATACTGAAACACTTGAGCAAATCCCATGAAGCCGCCTGAATAAAGGTTAAGAGGTCTTAGAAAAAAGTTAATACCACATGCATAAACAAGGGCACCAAAGATAATTATAGGAAACTTTAGACCTTCTTTTTTTGCCCCTCGGATTCCACTGTCTTTGAGTTCTTCTCGGCGCTCTTCGCGCACGACCAGTTTTTTTACAGATTTGGATTTATTCAAAATATCACCTCTTTTTTGCCTAATGAAAATAAGAAACTAGTATTCTATGATAATATTTATATCAATCTCGCTCATGTAAAGATAATATAACATATTTCTTTATTACGTACAACAAAAATAGACACATGGTCCACATCTTATTGCAAATAAACTCACACTATGCTAAAATACATATTCAAGTGAGTCTAATTATCATGTTTTATGAAAAAATATTAGGAGGTAGAAAAGGTGAAATACATTTATGGAATTGACATAGGCGGAACTACTGTAAAAATCGGACTTTTCAACGAATCGGGTGAGATGATTGAAAAGTGGGAAATACCTACAAGAAAGGAAGATGGAGGAGATCATATCCTTCAGGATATCTCAGACTCAATAGAAGCAAAGAACAGCGAAAAGGGTATTGATAAAGCAGATGTTCTTGGCGCAGGTATAGGTGTTCCGGGACCTGTTACAGCAGACGGGCGAGTAATCAATTGCGTAAATTTAGGATGGGGAATATTTAATGTAGCTAATAGTTTTTCAGCTATTAGCGGTATACAGAACGTAAAAGTTGGAAATGATGCCAATGTTGCAGCCCTTGGAGAGCAGTGGAAGGGTGGCGGAAGAGGCTTTAACAGTATAGTTATGGTAACACTCGGAACAGGTGTAGGTGGAGGAATCGTTCTTGATGGAAAGATACTTCCGGGAAGTAACGGTGCTGCCGGTGAAATTGGACATATGCTTATCAATCCGGAGGAGACACGCAAGTGTAACTGTGGAAAGACAGGTTGCTTAGAGCAGTATGCTTCTGCAACAGGTATCACACGTATGTCTAAGGAGAAGCTCGAAAGTGATAGTCGCGATACAGAGCTTAAGCAGTATGATCATCCTATAACAGGTAAAGAGCTTTTTGCAGCATATAAAAATAACGACCAGGTTGCATGTGAAATTGCAGATGTTTTCTCAACTTACCTTGGTCGCGGACTTGCCAATGTTGCACAGGTAATCGATCCTGAAGCATTTGTTATCGGTGGAGGTGTGTCAAAAAATGGACAGGTTGTCATCGATGTAATTCAGGAAAAATATGAGAAAAATGTTATGTTCGCGCTTAAGAATAAAGAATTCCGTATAGCAGAACTTGGTAATGATGCAGGTATGTTCGGAGCTTGTCGTATGATAATCCAGTAACATCCGGGATTTACTAAAAACATAATATAATTATTACAGAAAAGAGGAAAGAAATATGAGATTTAACACCAAATGTATACAGGCGGGATATACACCGGAAAACGGAGGACCAAGACAGATACCTATCATTCAGTCTACTACATTTAAGTATGATACAAGTGAGGATATGGGAAAGCTTTTCGACTTAGAAGCAAGTGGATACTTTTACTCCAGACTTCAAAATCCTACATGTGACAATGTAGCTGCAAAGTTAGCTGCACTTGAAGGTGGTAGCGCAGCTATGCTTACCGGTTCGGGACAGGCCGCAAACTTTATGGCAATATTTAATATTTGTGAAAATGGTGGACATATCGTTGCTTCATCAAGTATATACGGCGGTACATTTAACCTTATAGCTGTAACCATGAAAAAGATGGGAATTGATGTTACATTTGTATCTCCTGATGCTGATGAGGAAGAGTTAAATGCAGCATTTAAGGAGAATACTAAGGTTGTGTTCGGTGAGACCATAGCAAATCCGGCTCTTACAGTTCTTGATATTGAGCTTTTTGCCAAGGTTGCACATGAACATGGAGTACCTCTTATCGTTGATAATACATTTCCAACTCCCGTTAACTGCAGACCTATAGAGTGGGGTGCTGATATAGTTACACACTCCACAACCAAGTATCTTGACGGACACGGAGTTGCAGTTGGCGGTGCCATAATTGATTCAGGAAAGTTTGATTGGATGAAGCATGCTGATAAATTCCCGGGACTTACTACACCGGATGAATCTTATCATGGTATAGTTTATGCTGAGAAGTTTGGTATCGAGGGTGCATATATTACTAAGTGTACTGCGCAGCTTATGAGAGATTTGGGTTGTATACAGTCACCACAGAGTGCATTTTACTTAAATCTTGGAATTGAGTCTTCACATGTACGCATGCCACGCCATGTGGAAAATGCACAGGCTGTTGCAGAATTTTTAGAGAATCACCCAAAGGTTGCTTACGTAAATTATTCAGGTCTTAAGTCAAGCAAGTATTATGAGCTTGCTCAGAAGTACCTTCCAAACGGAGGATGCGGAGTGGTTTCTTTCGAGGTTAAGGGAGGAAAGGAGGCTGCCATGATATTTATGAAGGCGCTTAAGAGATGTGCTATCGAAACCCATGTTGCAGATGCCAGAACATGTTGCTTAAATCCGGCAACAAGCACTCACAGACAGCTTACGGACGAGCAGCTTGAGGAGGCCGGAATCCCTGCGGGACTTATAAGAATGTCCTGTGGTCTTGAAGATAAAGAGGATCTTATCGAGGATCTTTCACAGGCACTCGACTTAATCTAAGATTTTAGGAATTGGTTACATATTTTACGTTGTGAAATGTGTAAATATATGCTATACTAATGGCTGTTTGGGCTTTAAGGGTTCTTATTATTATAAGGCACTGTTGCTCAGACAGCCAATTATCGCTTATAAGATTTTTTTATGAGCGACAATGAGTATTTTACTCTCAAAATGGAGGAAACAGTTATGAAACCATATGCAGAAATGACAAAAGAGGAGCTTGAAAGTGAGCTCAATGAACTCAAGGAGAGCTACAAAAAGTATCTCGGGATGGATCTTTCACTTGATATGAGTAGAGGAAAGCCATGTCGTGAACAGCTTGACCTCTCCATGGGAATGATGGATGCACTTAATTCTACCGTTGATCTTTCATGTGAAGACGGTACAGACTGTAGAAATTACGGTTTGCTTACCGGTATTCCGGAAGCTAAGGTGCTTATAGGAGATATGATGGAGAACCATCCGGATAATATCATCATCTACGGAAATTCTTCTCTTAATGTTATGTATGATACCGTTGCGCGTGCTATGACACACGGTATTATGGGACATACTCCTTGGTGCAAGTTAGACGAAGTGAAGTTTTTATGTCCTGTTCCCGGATATGACAGGCACTTTGCAATCACCGAGTACTTTGGAATCAAGATGATTCCGGTTGCTACTGATGAAAACGGACCTGATATGGATAAGGTCGAGGAACTTGTTTCTTCGGATGAATCTATAAAGGGTATCTGGTGCGTTCCTAAGTATGCCAATCCAACGGGTGTTTCTTACTCTGATGAGACAGTAAGCAGGATGGCCAGATTAAAGCCTGCAGCAGCAGACTTCAGAATATTCTGGGATAATGCATATGGTGTTCATCACCTTTATGATGACAAGCAGGATTACATAGTTGAGATTCTTGCTGAATGTAAAAAGGCAGGAAATCCTGATCTTGTTTATAAATTTGCTTCTACCTCTAAGATTACATTTCCGGGAAGCGGTATAGCTGCTATAGCTACATCTCTTAATAACTTAGAGGATATAACAGCTCAGCTTAAGAACCAGACCATAGGTCATGATAAGGTAAATCAGCTTCGCCATGTAAGATTTTTTGGTGATATTCACGGTATGGTTGAACATATGAGAAAGCATGCGGATATAATCAGACCAAAGTTTGAAGCTGTCGAAGAGATATTTGAAAAGAATCTAACAGGCTATGGAATTGGTGAGTGGACAAAGCCAAACGGAGGTTATTTTATAAGCTTCGATTCACTTGAAGGATGCGCTAAAGAGATAGTGAGACTTGCAAAGAAGGCGGGTGTTACTATGACAGGAGCAGGAGCCACATGGCCTTACGGTAAGGATCCTAAGGATTCCAATATAAGAGTGGCACCTACTTATCCACCAATTGAGGACTTAAAGCTTGCAGCTGAGCTTTTCTGTCTGTGTGTTAAGATTGCGAGTGTTAAGAAATTATTGGAAAATAAATAATTATATGTAAGTACGGAGGAGTTTACTTATGGCAATTACAGATTACCTGATTAGGAATCGCCAGCTCTACGGAGATGAAGTTGCTCTTGTAGAATTAAATCCTGATATCAGGGAAGACAGAAGGGTTACATGGAAGGAGTATGATCTCATACAACCAACCGAAAAGCAACCCTACAGAAGAGAAATAACATGGCGAGTGTTTGATGAAAAAGCTAATCGCATGGCGAATATGCTTATATCAAGAGGTGTGGAAAAAGGAGATAAGGTTGCTATACTTATGATGAACTGCTTAGAGTGGTTGCCTATCTACTTTGGTATACTAAAAAGCGGAGCCATAGCAGTTCCTATGAACTTCAGATATTCAGCCGATGAGATTCTTTATTGTGCAAATCTTGCTGATGTTAATGTCCTTCTTTTTGGACCGGAATTTATAGGACGTATAGAGCAGGTAGAGGAAAAACTCAGTAAGAACAGAGCATTAATATACGTTGGAGAGGGATGCCCTACATTTGCTGAAAGCTACAGAGAGATGGTAGCGGATTGCTCAAGTGCTGATCCCGATATATATCTGGATTATAACGATGATGCAGCTATATACTTTTCTTCAGGAACAACGGGATTTCCGAAGGCTATACTTCATAATCATGAAAGTCTTATACATGCTGCTATGACTGAACAGAAGCACCACTCTACATCCAGGGATGATTGCTTCTTATGCATACCGCCTCTTTATCACACAGGTGCCAAGATGCACTGGTTTGGAAGCCTTCTTTCGGGTTCAAAAGCGGTGCTTTTAAAGGGTACAAAAGCAGAGTATGTATTTGATGCGGTGTCGAGAGAACACTGTACCATAGTATGGCTCTTAGTTCCGTGGGCACAGGATATACTTATTGCCATGGAAAGCGGACAGCTCAAACAGGAAGATTATCAGCTTTCACAGTGGCGTCTTATGCACATAGGTGCACAGCCGGTACCGCCTTCACTTATTAAAAAGTGGAAGTCATACTTTCCACATCATCAATATGATACAAACTATGGTTTAAGTGAATCTATCGGGCCGGGTTGCGTACACCTCGGAGTTGAGAATATACACAAGGTCGGAGCTATCGGAGTGCCAGGATACGGTTGGGAATGTAAGATTGTTGATGAGAATGGCAATGAAGTTGAGAAGGGCGCAGCCGGAGAGCTTTGTGTAAAGGGACCCGGAGTTATGACTGAGTACTACAATGATCCCGAAGCTACAGCAGATGTCTTGAAGGATGGATGGCTTTTTACGGGAGATGTTGCCAGATATGATGAAGACGGTTTTATCTATCTTGTTGATAGAAAGAAGGATGTTATAGTTTCCGGTGGTGAGAATCTTTACCCTGTTCAGATAGAGGACTTCTTAAGAAAATTTGAGAAGATAAAGGATGTTGCGGTAATCGGACTTCCTGATCCTCGTCTCGGAGAGATAGCAGGCGCAATCATAGAGATTAAGGAAGGTATGGAGTGTACGGAAGAGGAAATTAATGAATTCTGCATGGATATGCCACGTTACAAGCGTCCAAAGAAGATAATCTTTGCAGATGTTCCGAGAAACCCAACCGGAAAGATTGAAAAACCGAAGCTTCGTAAAATGTACGGTGCGGAACACCTGATAGCGGATGAAACAGAAGGCTGATACTAAAATAAACAAATCAAAGAATTAACCGGAGGAATTACTAATGAAAGAGTTAATGTTAGGTAATAAAGCCTTTGCCAGAGGTTTATACGAGGCAGGCTTGAGTGTTGCAAGTTCTTATCCAGGAACTCCAAGTACGGAGGTTACGGAAGAGGCTGCAAAGTATGATGAAATCTATTGTGAATGGGCACCTAATGAAAAGGTTGCCATGGAGGTAGCATTTGGAGCATCATTAGCAGGAAAGAGAAGCTTTTGCGCTATGAAGCACGTTGGATTAAATGTTGCTGCTGACCCTCTTTTCACCATAAGCTACACAGGTGTTAATGCGGGTATGATTATCTGTGTTGCAGATGATGCGGGTATGCACTCATCGCAAAATGAGCAGGATTCGAGGCACTATGCAATAGCTGCAAAGGTTCCCATGCTTGAGCCTTCAGACTCAGCAGAAGCACTTGAATTTGCTAAGCGAGCATATGAAATCTCTGAGGAGTACGATACTCCGGTATTTATAAAAATGTGCACAAGAGTGGCACATTCACAGAGTCTGGTTGAAACTTCAGAAAGAGTTTTACCGGAAAGAAAACCATATGAAAAAAACATCGGAAAGTATGTTATGATGCCAGGTAATGCTAAGAGACGTCACCCGGTAGTAGAGGAGAGAACCAGAAAGCTTATAGAGCTTGCTGAAACCTCTGATCTGAACCGTGTAGAGTGGGGCGATAAAAAGCTTGGAATCATCACATCTTCTACATCATATCAGTATGCTAAGGAAGTTTTCGGAGAAGGTGCATCTATCTTAAAGCTTGGACTTATCAATCCACTTCCTGAAAAGTTAATAAAGGACTTTGCTTCAGAGGTTGAGACTCTCGTTGTTATCGAAGAGTTAGATCCAATTATTGAAAACCACTGCAAGGCACTAGGTCTCACAGTTAAGGGTAAGGATACATTTCCACTTATAGATGAGTTTTCACAGAGCTTGATAGCTGAGAAGCTTGGTGTGGAAGCTAAACCGGCTTGTGGTGCCATAGAGGGACTTCCTGTAAGACCACCTGTTATGTGTGCCGGTTGTCCTCACAGAGGTATGTTTTATACATTAAACAAGAATAAATGTACCGTTATGGGTGATATCGGCTGCTATACTCTTGGAGCTGTTGCACCACTGAGTGCGATAGATGTTACCGCTTGTATGGGCGCTTCAATTAGTTCGATTCACGGATTCAATAAGGCGCTCGGAGAAGAAAGCGAAGGAAAGACAGTTGCAGTTATAGGTGATTCAACATTTATGCACTCCGGTATGACAGGGCTTGCAAATGTGGCTTATAACCAGAGTAACTCCACTGTTATCATCCTTGATAACTCCATCACAGGTATGACAGGACATCAGCAGAATCCGACAACAGGTTACAATATAAAGGGAGATCCTGCAGGAAAGATTAATCTTGAGGCTCTTTGCAGGTCTATGGGCTTTAACAGAGTTCGAGTAGTTGATCCTTATGACTTAAAGGCAGCAGATGAGGCAGTTAAGGAGGAACTTAGTGCTCAGGAGCCATCAGTTATCATAAGCCGTCGTCCATGTGCGCTTCTTAAGTATGTTAAGCATAAGCCTGCTTTGATCGTTGATAGAGATAAGTGTAAGAGCTGTAGAGCATGTATGAGACTTGGTTGCCCTGCTATCAGCTTCAAGGAGGGCAAAGCTCATGTTGATGCTACTCTTTGCGTGGGTTGTGGTGTATGTAAACAGCTTTGTGCATTTGATGCACTTAAAGAACAAGAGGAGGTGAATGAGTAATGACAACAAATGTAATGATAGTAGGTGTAGGTGGACAGGGTTCACTCCTTGCAAGTAAGCTTCTTGGACATGTAGTTCTTTCAAAGGGATATGACGTGAAGGTTTCCGAGGTTCATGGTATGAGCCAGAGAGGTGGAAGCGTTGTAACATATGTAAGATTTGGAGATAAGGTGTATTCACCTGTTATAGATAAGGGTGAAGCAGATTATATTATTTCATTTGAAACACTTGAGGCAGCAAGATATCTTCCTTTCTTAAAACCAGGTGGAAAAGTGATAGTAAATGCTCAGGAGATTGATCCAATGCCTGTAATTACAGGAGCTGCTGAGTATCCTGAGGGACTTGTGGATAAAATGAAGGAAGCCGGTGCTGATGTAGATGCTATGGATGCACTTGGACTCGCAAGCAAGGCAGGCTCATCAAAAGCAACAAATATTGTGCTTATGGGTAGATTCTCCAACTACTTTAAAGATATTACAAAGGAAGAATGGCTTAAGGCTATAGAGGAATGCGTGCCCCAGAAGTTTTTAGAGCTTAATCTTAAGGCCTTTGAGTTAGGCAGAAGCGAGTAAAACAGGTGTAGACGAGAGTTTCGCTTATTTTTGATGATTAATAATAGTGATTAATACTTAGGAATATAACACATAGGTAATGAACATGATTTTTTTCGGTAGTGTCAGGTGACTAAGTAAGTACCGGTTAGATCATTAACTTTCAGCGGTTCGAGACTTCTTTGCAGGATTCCGTTCATATAAGCTATGGCAATACCATAGTTTGTGATTGGAACTCCTGCTTTTTTTGCTTTTTTATATCTTGAACGGGCGTCTCTGGGAGTAAGCATACATGCCCCACAATGAATGATAATCTTATAATCCGAAAGATTATCGGGGAATGATTGACCTGAACTAAAAGAAATATCAGGAGTTATACCGGTATATTTTTTTATGAGGGCAGGGAGCTTAACAGAGCCGATATCCCCACACTGACGGTGATGTGTACATCCCTCGCTTATAAGTATACGATCGCCCTCCTTTAATGAAGAAAGTACATTTATACCCTGGATTGAAGGCATGAGATTTCCTTTGTAACGAGCCATAAGTATGGAAAATGAAGTTAAAGGAAGCTCCTTAGGAATAAGGGATTCCACTTTCTTAAATACCTGTGAATCGGTTATTACAAGCTTAGGAGTAGCCTTAAGAGAGGCAAGAGTTACAGTTAACTCAGAATCACGGCAAACCACAGGTATAGCACCATGATCGAGGGCGTCTCTTATAACCTGTTGCTGGGGAAGTATAATTCTGCCCTTTGGTGCGGCTTTATCTATAGGAACAACAAGTACTACTATGTCTCCTTCGGACACAAGATCGCCTATAAGAATTTTATCGTTCTCATCCGAGGTGCGAATAGTTGCTACAAGATCCTTTAGAGCGTTGATATTAAAGCCTGTCAGAGCACTTACGTATATAATATTGTTGTTACTGTTATTATGGTTATTATCATTATCGGAAACAGGGATTGTTTCTAAGGTGTCCGATTTGTTGTACACGATAATATATGGAATATTATTGTTATTAAAGAGGTCGATTAGAGTATTGTCGGTTTTATTTAGTCCTCTTTTTGCATCTGTAACAAGTATAGCAATATCAGTTTTATTAAGAACCTCAATCGTCTTTTTCATGCGAAGAGCACCGAGTTCGCCGGTATCATCCATTCCGGGAGTATCGGTTATCATGACAGGACCTAGCGGAAGAAGTTCCATAGATTTTTTAACAGGATCTGTGGTGGTACCTTTGGTAGATGAAACAATTGCTATGTCCTGTGATGTAAATGCATTGATAAGACTTGACTTTCCTACATTTGTACAACCAAAGAATGAAATGTGTACTCTTTCGCCGCTTGGTGTGTCATTTAACCCCATACTAATCTCCTTAAATCTAATAATTAAAATCTAAAATCTCTTTCTCCGCCGTTTTTGATTTTTTCGAGTCTTTCTTTTGTAATATCTATAACCTTTTGGTTTGTAATATCAGGTATATTTCTTGCAATCAGTTGTTCGCCGGCAATTCTTGTGGCTTCAGAAGCGTAGTCGGTTAGGTACTCCTCTAAGGTCATAAGTGCATTTGGAAGACAGCAGTTCTGAATCTGCTTTGCTTTGCAAAGTGACATGAAGCGATCGCCGGTTCGACCCTCTCTGTAGCAGGCTGTACAGAAGGAAGGAACATAGTCCATATCGATAAGCCACTTGATTACTTCATCTAATGAACGTCTGTCGGAAACATCAAACTGAACGGTGTCTTCAGGCCTTTCTTCTTCGGTATAGCCACCAACAGAGGTTCTCGAACCTCCTGAAATCTGTGAAATTCCGAGATGAAGAACTCTTTCTCTTGTTTTTTGAGATTCTCTTGTGGAAACTATCATTCCTGTGTAAGGAACTGCAATTCTGATGCAGGCTACAATTTTTGCAAATATATCGTCACTAATGGCATTGACAAAATCATTTACATCTATATCATCAGCAGGACATATACGAGGAACACTTATGGTATGCGGACCTACGCCGTGTACAGCTTCTAAGTGTTCAGCGTGCATAAGAAGTCCTGCGAATTCGTAACGATATTTGTCCAGACCAAACAGTACACCAAGTCCTACGTCGTCTATACCACCTTCCATAGCCCTGTCCATGGCTTCAGTATGATAGGCATAGTCACTTTTTGGACCCTGTGGATGAAGTACTTTATAGGATTCCTTATGATAGGTTTCCTGAAATAGAATATATGTACCAATTCCTGCGTCGTGAAGCTTTCTGTAGTTTTCAACCGTAGTGGCTGCAATGTTTACATTTACACGTCGGATAGCACCGTTTTTATGTTTTATGGAGTATATCGTATCTATACTTTCGAGAATATACTCAATAGGGTTATTTACCGGGTCTTCACCGGCTTCCAGAGCAAGTCGCTTATGTCCCATATCCTGAAGTGCTATGACTTCATTTTTAATCTGCTCCTGAGTAAGCTTTACTCTGGCGATAGTTTTATTTTTATGGTGATACGGACAGTATGTACAGTTATTTACGCAATAATTTGAAAGATACAGAGGAGCGAAAAGAACAATTCTATTACCGTAAAATTCCTTCTTGATTTCCTCGGCGAGCTTATAAATTTCTTCATTTTTTTCAGGAATCTCACATGCGAGAAGTACCGATGCTTCCCGGTGATCAAGACCCTTACACTCTTTTGCTTTTTTTATGATTTCATCTATTAATTTGTCATTGTTTTTGTTTTGATCAGCATACTCGAGGGACTCTAATATTTCTTCGTGACTTATAAATTCCTCAGCCTTAAGTGAATTTTTATCGTACATTATTATTTCCTTTCCCGGAATCATCCGACATGGGTAATATATTAATTACAGGTAATCTTCCAGAAGCACGGTCTCACCATCTTTTGTAACCTCTAATCCCACATACTCTGTTTCAAAGTAGTCGCAATAAGTATCATATATTCTGTATGAGTACAGGTAGTCTGCGTCTAAAAGAAGGTCGTAATTAATATAAGGGTCACCCTTAAATTTGTATTTGTATCCTACATATTCATCCTGCTCTTCGGTGTCAATATCATAACTAAAGTATCTTGGTATTATAACGTCTCCTCTTTCAAGTTGTCTTACTTCACGTCCTGCTATACCGTTTTCATCGATTCCGTCCCAGGTTCCGTCGACATACACTTCACCGTCAAAATACTGGATAATACGAAGGTTTGTGTCCTTTTTATTGAGGATTATCGGAGAGGTATAGACTACATAGTCATCAGCGATTTCCACAGGATATATGGCAAGATTCTGTCCGTCAGGAAGTGAAAGCCAGCTACCATCAAAACCATCGTAGGCTTCACCTGTTTCCCAGTCGATATTTACATCATAGGTTTCACCAAGCTCTAAAAGAGTTTTACCATCATCTGTCAACTGATAAACAGATGCTCTTATTTCCTTTGTGTTTTCCAGGCCGTCGCTGTCCAGCGTAAAGCAATACAGATTTTCCTCATCTATATAAGGCTCGTCTTTAAATGTTATAAGTGGACTGCTTCCTGTTTGCTCATAATTCTCTGTATAATCGAAATAATCATTATCCTCGGTGTTGTTTTCATACACACCTTCTTCTTCATTGTAATCATAGTCGGCAAACCAGCTCCAGGTGCCGTCCTCAGAGTCTCCTGCCAAAGATGATATAGCGTCCGATATACCCGAACCACCTTCGTCTGAAGCACAGCTGTCGACCCATCCGCAAGAATCTCCGCCGCTCCACCAGTAATCTTCATCATATGAAGATGTGTCGCCGCTATTACAGTTTCCTTTTTCCTTCCTATCCACAAAGGAGAGATAGTATGGACTTGTACAAATCTTACTGAAGTTGGAAAGCTCCTTTTTTTGCTGCACTGAGAGCGGATAGTAAATAGCAAGACCCGATGCATTGGCATGAGACTTTCCGTTTATACTGTATACAACTGCATCTGAGATGCAGTTCATAACTTCTTCTGCGCCATCTGCGTAATCAGAACAAAGGTTTACAAGACCAGCCATATCAACCATGTTGGTATAACCTTCGGATCGGTTGTTTCCTCCAAAATTATCACATTCGGTCATACTTCTTTCGATACCGGTTATTACCTCAGAGCTTTCGCTGGCTTCATACATATCTTTTGCAAATGAATTGAAGCTTGTTATCAGAGCATCTATCTTTGATAAATCTATAATCGAAAGTGTTGCACTTCTAAAATCTTTGGCACGCTTACATTCTTTGTAAAAACTGTCACAGACTACTTCGCCGACAGCTGTAGCATCCACATCATCAGTAGAAGCAAGAGCATTTCCGATGGCTTTGTAATCCCAACCGGTTCCTGGTTCAGTTTCTTCTGAAGCATACATGTAATCTGCATAGGATGCCATTACATTTGCTACTTCAAGAGTACCCATGAGGCAGGCATCAAAACCGATAAAATCAAACTTTCCTGTCATACGCTTATAGACACTTAAAAGTGCGCTATCCATATCTCGAAGAAGCATACTCTTCATATTGTAGTTTTCGTCAAAGCACACTCCCTGTAAGCTTCCCCCGCCATGATTCCAGAATATAACACCCATGTGTTCCGAGCAGTAGTTTTCTACACCCCAGTTAAGGAATGAAGCGAGTGTGCTGGATTTGGCCATGCTATCAAGCTTTTGTTCATCCAAGAGATATATTTCATTGTTTTCGATACTGTATCTTTGAATCTTTCCCGGATCCATGATTTCATTTTGCCACTCGCTCGCTCCACCTGTCTGAATTATAAAACGTACATTTTCGCTTGCAGAAGCATCGAGCATCTGAGCTATATCGCCTGAGGCCGCTCCGTAGTTTGATTCAAGATCTGAAGCGCACATGTAGACAAATACGGTCCATATATCATCATCCTTACGAGCGATTTCACTGTTCTGAGTCGGTCTTTGAATCTCAAGATCGCCTGTAGAACGGTCAACCGTAAGAAGGCTGTTAGAGTAACTTTTATCATCACTCTTTTCACTAAGTAAAGCCTTCATCTCGGAAGCGTCGGATTCACCCGAGGAATTACCACCGGAACCGGAATTGCCACTCTCCGAAGAAGTGCAACCAGTCTGTAAAGTCATACCACATATTAGTGTTATAGCTATTATTCTTTTTAATACTGTTTTTAGTGTTTTTCTCATAATTTCTCCTATGTTAGTATTTTGAATTTTTATGTTTTTATACAAACAAAGTCATTATAATGCAACCCTTATAATAATTCAAGAGTAGAGACACTCTAGTTTGTGTCAACATTTGCATTGAAGTTTTAGCCGATTTGTGGTAGTATATACCTTGAATTATTGTGCGTGAAGATAGTTCGGGTATTATTTTCGGATCGGAGGCTCATGAATATGCATAAAGAATTTTTAATGGGAAATGAAGCGATAGCATTAGGTGCTCTGGCAGCAGGAGTAGGTGTCTTTTCGGGGTATCCGGGTACTCCTTCGACAGAAGTTCTCGAAACCGTGTCCTTGAGAGCGGGTGACGATATCTATGTCGAATGGTCCATTAATGAAAAAGCAGCAATGGAAGTAGCAGCAGGAGCGGCCTACGCAGGTGAGAGGACACTTGTTACCATGAAGCAGGTAGGTCTAAATGTGGCGTCAGACCCACTTATGAGCCTTTCTTACATAGGCGTAAAGGGTGGAATGGTAGTACTTGTAGCAGATGATCCGGGACCTATATCTTCACAAACAGAACAGGATACCAGGACATTTGGCATGTATTCTAAGCTTCCGGTATTTGATCCTTCTTCGGTTCAGGAAGCTTATGATATGATACAGGAGGCATTTGATTTTTCGGAAAAGTATAAAACCCCCGTATTATTTCGCCCTACTACAAGGATAGATCATGGTTATGCATCCATATCAATTAAAGATGAAAATGAATATCATAAGACAAATCCTGAAGGCTTTATAAAAGATCCGTCAAAGTGGGTTATCTTCCCGAGATTATCATTTATGAACCACGGAAGGATAGAGAAGAGAAATCAGGATTTAACAGCTGTTTTCTCTGATTATGATAAAAATGTTTACTTTAAGGCGAAGGGTACATACAGTGATTCTCGTATAGGTATCGTTTCACATGGCATAAGCTTTGCCCATGTTATGGATAACCTTTCGGAAACCGACAGACCAAGAGTGCTTAAGGTTGCAACTCCATTTCCGTTCCCTGAAGAGCTTTGCGAAAAGTTTATGGAAGGATTGGATGAGATATATGTTATAGAGGAGCTCGACCCTTGTCTTGAGAGAGCAATACTTATGCTTTGTGGTAAGAGAGGTGTCCCAAAAACAGTACACGGTAAATTGACAGGCGATGTAAAGAGTGCAGGTGAAAATACCACTACAGAGATAGCTGATCTGCTTAAGAAAATATACGGAAAAAAGGTTTTAAAGAGTGGTGCGGACACTGAAGAAAACAAAGAAGAACTGCCTGCTCTACCTGTAAGACCTCCGGTTCTTTGCACCGGCTGTCCTCACAGAGCTTCATTTTATGCAGTTAAGCAGGCTATGAAGGGTAAAAAGACTATATTTTGTGGAGATATAGGATGCTATACACTTGGTAATGCCAAACCTCTTGATATGTGTGATACCTGTCTTTGCATGGGCGCAGGTCTTGGTATATCACAGGGTGTATGGCATGTAGAGCCGGATACAAAAGCATTTGCATTTGTAGGAGATTCAACCTTCTTTGCATCAGGTATATCCGGAGCTATCAACGGATATTACAATCAGGCAGATATGACCCTCTGTATACTTGATAATTCAACCACTGCCATGACAGGTCATCAGCCTCATCCGGGTACAGGACGCACTCTTATGGGAGAGGTTGTTGAAAAAGTAGATATGGAGCACGTGCTTCGTGGTATAGGAATAGAAACCGTAGAGTGCGTAAATCCTCTTGATCACGACGAAGCAGTTGAAACTGTGAAGCGTGTGGCTGACGAGAAGGGAATCAAGGCAATTATATTCAGGTATCCTTGTATAGTAAAGTGGAAGCCTAAGACTGCAAAAGCTAAGGTTGATGAAGATAAGTGTATATCATGTAAAAAATGTATCAATGAACTGGGATGTCCGGCACTTATACTAAAGAACGGCAAAGCATTTATCGACAATTCACTTTGTACAGGCTGTACTCTGTGTGAGCAGATTTGCCCGGTTGGAGCTATAGGCGGTGGAGGAGCAAGAAAACCGGAGAGTCTTCTTAATTCTCAAAAAGAAGCAACTAAAGAAGTAACATCTAAAAATACAGATAAAAAGGCTGATTCAAAGAATCCGGATAATAAAACAGAAAAGATTGAAAAATCACCTCTTAAAAATATAGTCCTTTCAGGCGTTGGAGGACAGGGAACCATACTTGCCTCTAAGCTTATAGCAAATACGGCTATGAGAAAGGGTCTATCTATACAAACTGCGGAAACCATAGGTATGGCACAGAGAGGCGGTAGTGTATTTAGTCATGTGAGATTGGGAGACGGTGCTTTCTCACCACTAATTGGAGACAAAAACGCCGACCTTATAATAGGATTTGAGCCTGCTGAGGCAGTTCGTATGCTTCCTTATCTTAAGGAGGGTGGCACCGTAGTAACGAGTATCAGACCGATAATGCCTGTAAGTGCTATGATTGGTGCTTCTGAGTATGATGTAGATAAAATCATAGAGTATCTTAAGTCACATGTTTCTAATCTTATTTTGGTAGATGCTGATAAAGCTCTGGAAGAAATTGGAAATGATAAGGTGTTAAATGTACTTTTACTCGGAGCGGCGGCGAAGACAGAGGAGCTTGGACTTACAAGAGAGGATATTATGCAGACTATAAAAGAGAAGATGCCTGAAAAATTACATGAGGTAAACAGTAGAGCACTCTTTTATGAAAATATAGAATAGAAACGGAGAAAATTATGAAAATTAATGAAAAACAAATAGAACTTATTGATAAGCAGATAAAAAGACTTATAGAATCAAATAATTTTTATGGACAGAAGCTTAAGGAGGAGGGAATAACGGGTATAAATAGCGCCCAGGATTTTGAGAATCTTCCATTTTCACAAAAGCAGGATTTAAGAGATGCATATCCACTTGGACTCATGGCAGTTCCGGAAAAGGATGTAGTACGTATACATTCATCATCAGGAACTACAGGAACCCCTGTTATAATCCCTTATACAGCAAAGGATGTAGATGACTGGGGAGAGATGTTTAAGCGTTGCTACGAATTTGCAGGAATTACCAACAAAGACAGGATTCATATAACTCCGGGTTATGGCCTCTGGACTGCGGGAATAGGATTCCAAAATGGATGTGAAAAGTTAGGCGCTATGGCTGTTCCTATGGGACCCGGTAATACTGACAAGCAGCTTCAGATGATGATGGACTTAAAGTCTACGGTTCTTTGCGCCACATCTTCCTATGCTCTTTTACTTGCAGAGGAGATAGAAAAGAGAGGAATCGGAGATAAGATACACCTCAAGAAGGGAGTTATAGGCTCTGAGCGCTGGGGTGAGAAGATGAGACAGCGTATAAAAACAGAGCTTGGTATCGAGCTTTACGATATATATGGTCTTACGGAGATTTATGGTCCCGGTATCGGCATAAATTGTCAGTATGATACAGGTATGCATATCTGGGATGATTATGTATATATCGAGATAATTGACCCTGAAACAGGAAAGAATGTAGAAGATGGAGAGTGGGGCGAGATTGTTCTGTCAACTCTTGTTAAGGAGGGTGCACCTCTTATCAGATATCGTACACACGATATCAGCCGTATAATACCGGGTGAGTGTCCGTGTGGATGCAGTTATCCGCGAATAGATGTAATTGCGGGAAGAAGTGATGACATGATAAAGATTAAGGGTGTCAATGTATTTCCTAAGCAGATTGAAGAGGTTATCGCTACATTTCCTGAGCTTTCCAGTGAATATCAGATTCGTATATCTCACCTTGAGGGTCGTGATACCATGCGTCTTTACATCGAAACAGACGGAACAAGGGATTTTGTAGAGATGGCGAAGAAGGTAGCAGAAAAAGTTAAGTCTCGTATTGGATTTACACCGATAGTTAAGGTAGTTGAGTTAGGAGTTCTTCCAAGAAGCGAGAAGAAGAGTAAACGAGTAATAGATGAGAGATATCAATAGGATACGGAGAATAAGATAATATGAAGATAATAGTTGCAACAGGAAATATGAATAAGCTCAGAGAAATGAGAGAAATCCTGGGTTCAGATAATGTTACTCTCACATGCCTTAAGGATGAAGGATTGGAAAATGTTGAGATTATAGAAGATGGCAAGACATTTGAGGAAAATGCTATTAAAAAGGCCTTAACCATAGCTAAGGTTGCGGGAGTTCCTGTACTTGCAGATGATTCAGGACTGGTAGTGGATGCTCTCGGAGGTGAGCCGGGTATATATTCTGCTAGATACTTAGGCAGAGATACTTCTTATGATTATAAAAATCAATACATAATCGACAAGTTGGCCGGTTTAGAGGGTGACGAGAGAAGTGCAAGGTTCGTTTGCGCTTGTGCGGTTGCATGGCCTGATGGAAAGGTTATAACCACTGAAGGAGTTATAGAAGGACAAATCGGGTTTGAGATAAAGGGAGAGAATGGATTTGGCTACGATCCAATTTTCTACCTTCCTGAAAGAGGGATGACCACCGCAGAAATATCTGCTGAGGATAAGAATGAGATAAGTCACAGAGGTCGCGCTCTCACAGCTATGTACGAGAAACTAAAGCAAGAAGGATTAGTATTATGAAAATTGAAATGCCTCCAAATCTGATAATGGCTAATGAGGTGGATTTTGCGGATAAGGAAATAAAGAAAGTACTTATAGTAAGCGACAGTCATTCTATCCACAAAAATCTTTTTAAGGTCATTAAAAAATTAGATAATTATATGGATCTAATGATTCATCTTGGTGATTTTGAGTGTCAGCCTGAGGTGATTGCTACTCGAACAGAAGTCCCCTTTATAGCAGTGAAGGGAAATTGCGATTACGACAGCAGGCTTCCTAAGATGACTAAGCTTAAAATCAAAGGGCATGATATACTGATAACACACGGATCAAGCTTTTTAGGTGAGTATTCTATCGCGGATATGATAATGACCGCTTTGGAAAATAAGGTTGAAGTTCTGATGGTTGGACATACTCATGTACCGTATTACTATAAAGATGAGGAAACAGGCGTAACTATAGTAAATCCGGGAAGTATATCCAGACCGCGTCAGTATGATGGTATGGCAACATACCTTGTTATGAATGTAAAAAATGACGGAACGATGGAATTCGTACCTGTTAGTCTTAGGAGAAGAGGTAAGAATTAAGTGTTAATTTGCACATAGTTTAACGGAGGAAAAAGGATGGAAAAAAACAAAAGACATTATTTATTGTCATTCTTATTATTTAGTATACTTGTGTTTTTCGTGCCAATTTATGCTTTGATTAGTGATTATACGCTAGCACGGGCGCATAATAATGTAATCAACATGATAGAGGGTGATGTAATAAAGGATTTTAACGTAACGAGTAAGGCTGCAATTACAAGTAATCCTTCCATAGCATGGGTTGATGAAAGCGGTAGCTTAAATGCTCTAAAAAGCGGAACTGTAACTATTAAGATAGGACAGGAAGAGGATGATACCTACACAGTAAATGTAAGTGATTATGAAGACGGTTCTGAGGTTGTTGGAAAGCTTAAGCTTTTAGCACGTTATAACGATTCCATGCAGTTCTATGACGGACATGTATATCTGCTCTTTACCTCTTATAAGGATAATGTGACAATCAACGTAGACGACCTCTATGCGGGCTATGAGATATCAGGTCAGTATTATAAAGACATAAGAAAAGATATATCTAATGGTTCTAATCACACAGGCAGTGATACAGAGAAATACTTCACGTATGATATGAATATGAAAAGTATAACTCTCGACAGAGGAGAAATAGTAACCATCGGTATGTACCGTGGTTTTGATCTTTCTGTTTCTCAGGCTGCCCTTGGAGCTATAACCAACAGTACTATGTTTAAGAGTTTAATAGCCACCGGTAAGACTACAGTAGTGGAGCTTATGATGGGATATCTTAATGGAACGGGTATTTCCTCCGATGCATTTTCACGTTTTACCAGTACAATTAGTGAAAATGGTATGGATTATACACAGCTTTTAAATGGATGTGTATCAGGTGGAGTGTGCTTTAACAGGGAGCTTTACAACCAAAAGCTTGAGTGGGATCAGTATGAAAATGTGACCTATGAGATTGAAATTACCGAGAATCAGCTTAAGAGACTTACCAAAGCTTTAGGTGGAAATCTGAATAATTTCTCTATCATGAAAAACAGCTGCGCTACAGTTGCACTAAGAGCATGGAATGCAGCACTTGGCGCAAGAGACGGAGAGGACACAGCTTATAAGCTTGATGCCACAGGAAGCGGTATATATGCAATTATGGATACACCTAGGGGTGTAAGAGATAATATAATCAAGAGACTTCCGGGTTATTATCTTAATAATGCTGATGGTGTTGAAGAGCCGGATGCAGGCTACGAGGATGAAACAGGCTGGGTTTACGTAAGTGCTCCGGAAAAAGTTGATATAGAAGAAACAGATAATAATATTTATCTTAATACAAAGATAGTAAATACATCTCTCAATGAAATTGAAGCTTATGTCTATATAAAAGATGGGGATAATGAGACGGTTCTTGATAAAAAAGATATTATAGAGCCGGGTACCAGAGTATATATAAAGTCCGAAGAATCCATGTATAACTGGGATAATTCTATTAAGGACATCCTTTTAAACGGTGAATCTATACTATCAGATACTAACTATGATAAAGAAGAAAAAGCTTTTACATTTACCATGCCAAATGAAACTTCGTGGTTAAAAGTTATCTATGAAGGAATGACAGTAAAAGCAAAGATAAGCACAGATATACAGGTAGCTGTAGGTGATCAGTTAAATGTAGATGATTATGTTGAGTTACTTGATTCATCCGATAAAAAGCTCGATAGACTTATGTGGACTGTGGTAGATCCGGAGGAGGGTAAAGAGCCTTTCGAGTTCATGGATGATAGTAAAAAAACCATAAAGGTTACAGAAGTCGGAAAGTGGTATTTGCTTGGACATGATAAGTTTAATCAGAAATTGGGCGTAATATATGAGGTCGAAGTATTTGAAACCAAGGTTGATATGGTAAAGATAACTTATGACTCGACAACTGATGAAAAAGTACATTTTACCGCAATAGTAGATGAGAATTTTTTGGATATTCCTAATTCAGATTATTATGTAAAGAAGGGTTCTGAAATAAGAATTAACTTTAATTGGTCAACCGGAAACGGTGAAGTGATTTCAAAGATAACCTGCAATGGCAAGGAAATCGGGAAAGATGAAAAGATAATTGCAGATAAAGACCTGGATATAAAAGTAAGATTTAAAAAGGCTTATATCAAGGGAATGCCAAGAGGCATACACTTAGAGAATAAGGAGGATACCTACAAGCTAGAAGCAAAAACTGAGTATGAAGGTGTATTTTATAAATACTTACCTGTTTACGATTCTACCATTACTTATGTATCCTCTGATCCCCTTGTTAAGGTTGATGATGATGGACTAATAACCGTAGACGGAGATATACCTGAGGGTGGAAAGGCTGTGCTTGTTACTGCTTATGCAGGCTCAAGTAATAATAAGGTTTTTGCTACCACTAAGGTAATGCTGGGTGATTATGACGGTGACAGAATAGTAGGAAGACTAACCATATACGCAAGACCTATAGTGAAAAAACAGCTTATAGCACATGGAGCTGTGGCTTTTACATCTTACGAAGATACTGATTTAGATGTAAGTTACTTTAATTACTACAAACCTGAAGATGCCTACTTTGATTTACTTAATGATTATACAGAGCATCCGGATAATTATCCTTCAGATCCGGCCCTTTACAGTGAGGATATAGAACTTGAGAAAGATAGATTATCGTACATAGAGGAGATTCATCACGGTCAATATTCAGAGCCTTCTAAGGTACATATGAGAGCAGGAGAGACTATAACACTTTCCAATTACTGCTATGAGGAAACGCACATGAATCTGATGCTGAAAACTCTCAGTGGAAGTGCTTTGAAAGATATGGATAGTGTTAAGGAGCTTGTAAGTCAGTTAGAAGCTTCAAAGGCAGGTGAGAAAGTAGATGCAATCAAGACATTTGACAGCTTAATAGATGTACTTAAAGTGATGATTGGATACTCCGCTATATTTAAGCATAATCCTATAAATGGAGTGTCAGAGGGAGGTCTCGACATAAACAGAGAGATATACAATCAGTTTAGAAGAGACGATTCGCAGATGCCTAATAACTATTACTCCATCGAGCTTACAGCAGATGAACTTGCCAATGTGAGAGCATATCTGGCAAATTCCCAAAATAATTACTATTCATTCTTTACTAAAAGCTGCACTACAAGTGCGAGAGATATATGGAATACAGCTACTTCTGACAGACCTGAACTTAAAGTGACGGCAGGATACTTGCCAACCGGAACAGACCCTGAATCTCTTTATGTAGAGCTTGGAATTATGGGTAAAAATGTATATGAGGGAGATAAGGCAGGAAAAGATTTCTATCCGAGATCATTTCTTCTGGATTGGAAAAATCCGGATGTAACCCCAACTCCAATAGTAACCGAAACACCTGTAGTAACCGAAGAACCGGTAGTGACAGAGGAACCTGCAGTAACAGGTTCACCTGATGTTACAGAGGCGCCGACACCTACTGTTATTCCTGCGGGAACTAAGATAATACCTCATAAGAGTGAGATGAAGATTGATATATCTAAGGCTCAGCAGACAGCGGAAGCATACTTTAATAAGACAGCTACACCGACAGCGATTAAGGGAATAGTAGTTTCTCCTGCCGCAATAGCAATAAACTCAGAGTTTAAAGTTACTCAGAAAGGTAAGAAGCTTAAAGTAAACTGGGGCAGGATAGACAGCGCTACTTGCTATGAGATATATGCAAATTACTATGGCAAGGATGAGGTGAAGGTTAAGACAATCAAAAATCCTGAGAAGACTAAGGCAACTATAAAGAAATTAAATGGTAAGAAGATAAATACATCCAAGATAATTAGTGTTTATGTAGTTGCTTTGAAGGAAAACAACGGAGTTTACGAAAAGCTTGTTGATACACTGAAGGCATGTGTTGCCGGTGAAAACAATAAATTCACCAACGCAAAGGAGCTGAAGGTTAAGAAAAACAGCGTTAAACTAGCGATAGGAAAAACAAAGAAAATAAAAGCAAATCTTACAAGAGAAGATAAGACCAAGAAGGTTTTCAAAGACACTGTAGAAAAAAGATTCCGTTACATATCAACCAACACTGCTGTTGCCACTGTAACTGAAGATGGTAAGATAACTGCCGTAGGAGCAGGAACCTGTAATATCATGGTTCATACGGCCAATGGAATTGCAGAGAAGGTTGATGTAACAGTAAGTTAAACGCATTAATCAAAATACTTTTGTTTATTTTGTTTAATAGGTTCAATATTTATAGAACTATTCGCAGTAAGGCGACTGTTTGGAGGTACTGATTCTGTAATGAATGCATTGCCTCCGATTACAGAGCCTTCGCCAATGATTGTTTCGCCACCCAGTATAGAGGCATTGGAGTAAACTGTTACGTGATCCTCTATGGTCGGGTGGCGTTTTACATCACGTAAAAGCTGACCCGAACGGGTTGAAAGAGCGCCCAGTGTTACACCCTGGTAAATCTTAACGTAGTCCCCTATTATTGTGGTTTCGCCTATTACAACTCCCGTGCCGTGATCGATAAAAAAGTATTCTCCAATGGTTGCGCCGGGGTTGATATCTATACCCGTGTGACCATGCGCATACTCTGTCATAATACGTGGGATGTAAGGTACCTTCATTTCGTACAGAACATGGGCAAATCTGTAAACAAAGATAGCAAGTAAGCCCGGATAGCAATATATGATATCTTCTTTGGTTTTCGCAGCAGGATCACCATCGAAAGCAGCTTGAATATCCTTTAAGATAAGCTGCTGTATACGACCGAATGAAGATAAAAAGTTATCACAAACAAAAGAAGCTTTTGACGAAAGCTCTTCATCAGAGTACTCCTTTTCTGAATCAAAGGTATATGCGGCTTTTATTTGTCCGTAAAGCGCGTCGCGAAGCTCTAACAGCTTGCTTCCTACAAAATATGTTCTGGAAGTATCTGTTGATAGATGCTCCTCTTCAAAGTATCCCGGAAACATAATCTGACGCAGCATCATTATTATGTGTGTAATTGCGGAGCGGTTGGGCATACTACCCTTTTCTGCGCAGTAAAGACAGTCTGATTTATAATTATCTGTTATCTGTTTAGTTATTTCAGTTAGTTTTTCATCCGTTAAAATGTTTTTCATGGAATTCTTCCTTCCTACTATAATGATGATAGATTCATATATGATTATCATTCACAGAAATCCATGTGTCAAGTATTAGTAGTAATAATTTACTTGACGTTTTCAAATTCGTATGCTATAGTACAAGACGGCAAAGTAACAAGTCTTTTTTTTTTGCGCCAAAAAGACGATATTTACGTCACTTATGCTATAGGAGGTGAGAAGCGTGAGAACAAAGATTACATTAGCGTGCACAGAGTGCAAGCAGCGTAATTATGATACTACTAAGGAAAAGAGAAAGCATCCTGAGAGGATGGAAATCAGAAAGTACTGCAGATTCTGCAAGAAACACACATTACACAAAGAAACCAAGTAATTGATATTTGCTAAAGGCAATTTGCGAAAGGATTTTTATTTATGAGCGAATCAGAAGTAAAAGCAGAAAGCAAATCAAAGAAGAGCGATCAGGGTTCTAAGAAGCCTAGTCGTTTAGATGGCTTCAAGAAAGAGTTTAAGAAGATCGTTTGGCCGGATAAGAAGGAAGCTGGTAAGGAAACAGCAACTGTTATCGTTATTTCAGTTATTCTTGGTTTAGTTATCGCCGGCATTGACGCACTCATTAAACTTGGTCTTGACCAAATTCTTTAATTATGGGTATTACACACTAGACTAAGGTGTTAAGCACTGAGGTCTCAGCATGGAGGTATAAGATATGGAAGAAACCGAAGCACGCTGGTATGTAGCTCATACTTATTCGGGGTATGAAAATAAGGTCAAGATGGACATTGAGCAGAATGCTGTCAATAACAATCTTCAGGATAAGATCCTTGAAGTATCGGTACCTATGATAAACGTTGTTGAACGTAAGGAGGGCAAGGAAAAAACAGTTCAAAAGAAAATGTTTCCTGCCTATGTACTGATTCACATGGTACTAAATGAACAGACATGGTACATCGTACGAAATACCCGTGGTGTTACGGGGTTTGTAGGCCCGGGATCAAAGCCTGTGCCTCTTACCGAAAAGGAAATGATGGACATGGGATTAAAGGCTCAGTCACAGGATATGTCAGAGTCACTGTTCAGTATTGGTGATACAGTTGATGTTACTGCCGGAATTATGGAAGGCACAACCGGAATAGTAAAGAAAATCAATCACAGTGAGCGTACAGTTACTATCAATATTGATATGTTCGGTCGTGAGACACCGGTTGAAATCAGCTTTGACGACGTTAAAAAGGTCTGAGATTTGCATATTTGTAATAATAGGCGAGATTATTTAAGCTCTTGCCGAAAAAAATGTTATAAACTCAAAAAAATGGGTTAAACCAGACATGGAGGAATAAGAAAATGGCTAAGAAAGTCGAAGGATATATTAAATTACAGATTCCTGCTGCAAAGGCTACACCGGCTCCACCGGTTGGACCTGCACTTGGTCAGCACGGAGTTAACATAGTACAGTTTACAAAGGAATTCAATGCAAGAACAGCTAATCAGGAAGGTATGATTATTCCTGTAGTTATCACAGTTTATCAGGATAAGAGCTTTAGTTTTATCACAAAGACTCCACCTGCAGCAGTTCTTTTAAAGAAGGCTTGCAACCTTGATAAAGCATCAGGAGTTCCTAACAAGACTAAGGTTGCTACAATCTCTAAGGATAAGGTTCGTGAGATTGCAGAGACAAAGATGAAAGATTTAAATGCAGGTTCTATCGAAGCTGCTATGAGTATGATTGCCGGTACTGCCCGCAGTATGGGAATCGTAGTTGAGGACTAATTATTACGGAGTATCGCGCAAGTATTCCGGGTGCAACATTTCTTAATGTACGACAGTATAAATCAATTTATGTTGCATATGAAAAAAAGACTTAATACTGTAGAAAAGGACGTTGTGGGAGGCAATAGTAATTCCCGCCGTTAACACCACCAGGAGGTTTATATAATCATGAAAAGAGGAAAAAAATATCTTGAGGCTGCTAAGAAGGTTGACAGAACCAAGCAGTACGATGTAGAAGAAGCAGTAAAGGTTGTTAAGGAAACATCCATAGCTAAGTTTGATGAGACAGTAGAAGCTCATATCAGACTTGGTGTAGATGGACGTCATGCAGATCAGCAGGTTCGTGGTGCAGTAGTTCTTCCAAATGGTACAGGTAAGAGCGTGAGAGTACTTGTATTCGCTAAGGGAGCAAAGGCTGATGAAGCTTTAGCTGCAGGTGCTGATTTTGTAGGAGCTGATGAGCTTCTTCCAAAGATTCAGAACGAAAACTGGTTTGAGTTTGATGTTGTAGTTGCAACACCAGACATGATGGGTCTCGTTGGTCGTCTCGGACGTGTACTTGGACCAAAAGGACTTATGCCAAACCCTAAGGCCGGAACAGTTACTATGGATGTAACAAAGGCTGTTCAGGATATCAAAGCAGGTAAGGTTGAGTACAGACTTGATAAGGCTAATATTATTCACGTACCTGTAGGTAAAGTATCATTCGATGATAACAAGCTTGTTGAGAACGTAGATGCGCTTATGGAAGCAATCGTTAAGGCTAAGCCATCAGCTGCTAAGGGACAGTATTTCAAGAGTGTTACTCTTGCAAGCACTATGGGTCCAGGAGTTAAGCTCAGCACAGTTAAGTATTCATAATTAAGTAATTATAATTAGGCATTTATACTAATTCATGGATTTAGAGTAATCCTGTTTATAAATGAAATATATACAGAGCCTGCCACGTACGACAAAGGCGTCGGACGTGGTGTGGTTCTTTTTTGTCTTTTTTAGAATTAACTTTTCTAAACACCAACATGAAAGAAATTCAACCGAGATGAAAAATATTGCATATCATAAAAAAGTGTGCGATACTATCGAGGTTGTGTTTTAACTATTAATAAAATTATATTATATAAGGAGGTCATGTATCATGGCATTAAAAAATCAGTATTTAATCGACTTACTTGAGAACGTAAAGAAGAGAAACGCTTCTGAACCTGAGTTTATCCAGGCTGTTACAGAGGTGTTCGTATCACTTGAACCGGTAGTGGAGAAGAGACCGGATCTCGTAGAAGCAGGCGTATTTGAAAGAATAGTTGAGCCTGAGAGACAGATATTCTTCCGCGTACCTTGGGTTGATGACAACGGTAAGGTTCAGGTTAACAGAGGCTTCAGAATTGAGTTTAACTCAGCTATCGGACCTTACAAGGGAGGTCTTCGTTTCCATCCTTCAGTATATCAGGGAATCATTAAATTCCTTGGATTTGAGCAGATTTTCAAGAATTCACTTACAACACTTCCTATGGGTGGTGGTAAAGGTGGTTCTGACTTCGATCCTAAGGGAAAGAGTGACGGAGAGGTTATGCGTTTCTGCCAGAGCTTTATGACAGAGCTTTGCAGACATATAGGTCCTGATACAGACGTTCCTGCAGGAGATATAGGTGTAGGTGGACGTGAAATCGGATTCATGTTCGGACAGTACAAGAGAATCAGAAATGAGTTCACAGGCGTTCTTACAGGTAAGGGTCTTACCTACGGTGGTTCACTTGCTCGTACACAGGCTACCGGTTATGGCCTTTGCTACTTCACAGAAGAGATGCTTAAGGCTAACGGTAAGAGCTTTGAGGGACAGACAGTTGCAATCTCAGGTTCCGGTAATGTAGCTATCTACGCTACTGAGAAGGCTACTCAGTTAGGTGGTAAGGTTGTTTCTGTATCAGATTCTAACGGATTTGTATATGATCCGGACGGAATCGAGCTTGAGCTTGTACAGCAGATTAAAGAAGTTGAAAGAGGACGTATCAAGGAGTATGTTGAGCGTACTTCACATGCTAATGCTGAGTACCATGAGGGATCACTTTGGACAGGTCTTACAGCTAAGGTTGATATTGCTCTTCCATGTGCTACACAGAACGAAATCACAGCTGATGGTGCTAAGAACCTTGCTTCACTTGGTTGCTACGCAGTATCAGAGGGTGCTAACATGCCTTCAACTCCTGAAGCTATCGATGTTTACTTCGAGAACAACATGCTTTACGGACCTGCTAAGGCTGCAAATGCAGGTGGTGTTGCAACATCAGGTCTTGAGATGACTCAGAACTCTGAGAGACTTGCTTGGACATTTGAAGAGGTTGATACAAAGCTTCATGATATCATGGTTGAAATCTTCAAGTCATGTGACAGTGCTTCTAAGGAATTTGGTATGGAAGGAAACTACATGGCAGGTGCTAACATCGCAGGTTTCCTTAAGGTTGCTGAAGCTATGAAGGCTCAGGGCGTTTGCTAATTACATCAATAGGTGATTTTCTGCCTTTAAGTGGAGAATCTTAACAACGAAAAAAGAACTCGCATTCATAAGTATTGAGTGCGAGTTTTTTTATAGTATAGTCGCTGAAAAAACAAAATAGACTTGATTAATTATATTAATCATTGCATAATAAAGTGACGATACGGGAATAGAGGCGAATATAGTGCTTCAACCTCCTAATGGAAGATATGCTTTGATGGAGATTATAATAAAGGTAAATTATATGGCAAAAAATTTATTTGAAATAATACCGGCTGACTTCTATAAGCCGCTTACAAGTAAATACAGGAGAATGTATGCAGATACCATACTTCTTATATTCAATACATTTAAACAGGAAATATCTTACGGCGTAAACAGAGAAACCATCGTAAAAGTATCAACAAATACATTAAATGACATTGTAGGAACTAAGATATACGGAAAAAGAATAATTACTGTAGAGAATCTTACGAGTTTTCATGGCAAAAGCTTTAAAGATGGAGATGTTTGTATTTACCTGGGTGGTTACCACAATAAGGTTAAAAGGGAATTTTTAAAGATGATATATGATAGCAATAAAACTCAGGATTATTATCATTTTGGAGATATTGATGCAGGTGGATTTTATATATATGAGCATCTTAGGAGACAAACAGGTATTTCTTTTAAAACCATGAAAATGAATCGTGAAATGCTTGATAAATATAAGAATTATACCAAAAAACTGACTGTAAATGATAAACAAAGAATTAGAGCATTGTATGATAAGTATAAAACCGGAGAAATAGTAAATCAAGAATCCGAAGAAATAAAAGAAACTCTGAAATACATGCTTGATAATGAGATTAAATTGGAGCAGGAAGCAATAGATTAACACAGTTACTCAGATTTGCTTTAAAGACAGGAGTAAAAATACATGAAAAGGATTATCAATTTTATAAAAAGATGTGTGGTCGTAATTCCGGAGAGGGTGACCGCAAACAGAATTGCAATAAATGCAGGTAATACTTCATATATGATAATTCTGTCTTTTTTTCCTTTTTTTATTTTTACAATCATTATATTGAAGAATTATGCTTTGCCTCAAAGACTTCTTATGGAGCTTATAGACATGCTCTTTCCTGAAGGTCTTGACTCCGTTAATTCATTGATTAAAAATATTATTAATTCCATATACAGAACCAAGTCGCCTGCTATATTTTCACTTACGACTCTGACATCTGTCTGGCTTGGATCGAGAGCAACTCTGGCTTTATCAACAGGGTTAAATGATGCGTATGAAAAACCGGATATCAATTATATACCACTTCGTTTAAAATCTATATTATATATATTGATATTTGCATTGATGATATTTTTTACCTTGGTTTTGGTTGTATTCGGAAACAGACTCGCTACATTTATTATTAATAAGTTCCCTGCCAGCAAGGCTGTGGTTCACCTGATAATAAATCTAAGACCTACATTAGGTGCGATTGGTATGCTTTTGGTCTTTATGCTTATATACAGATTTATACCAAATCATTATTATAGAAAAGCAAAAGGTCTCTTTATATTGGAAAAAAAGGATAAGCAAAGTCATGAAAGAGTGACATTTTTAGGACAGCTCCCCGGGGGATTACTTTCGCTTGGATTCTGGTGGGTTTACTCATCTTTATTTGCTATGTATGTTAATGCGAGAGGAACCTATGAAACGATATACGGAACCATGGCAACGGCAGCGGTAATCATGATTTGGTTATATTTTTGTATGTATGCATTCCTCATGGGAGGACTCTTAAATACTTATCTAAACAGATATTTTTTCAGTAAAGGAAGGACACCCGCTTCATTTGTTAAAGGGAAAGTAAAATTGCTGTTGACAAAACACATAAAACGAAAGTAAAATTGGAGTAGCGCATGGCTTATAAAACCCAGCAGTCGAAAAGCGTCAGAGATTTTTTTCTGAAGCATAAAAATACAATAATTACAGCTGATAAGCTTGTATTATATCTGGAAAGAAAAGGAATAGCGATAAGCAGAGCCACTGTTTATCGCCATTTAAAGACTCTTTGCGAGGAAGGCTTTATAAACAGAATTGAGCTTTTGGATAATTCTCACGGGTACAGGTATAGTGATAAGCAGAAAAAGAATAGAAATGTACTATTGTTAAAATGCAGTCAATGTAATATGGTAATGAAAAAAAGATATGCCCCACTTCGTGAAATGGCCATAGAAATCGAAGATTTAACAGGGTTTAGAGTGAGCAGAGACGAGATAGTACTGACAGGGTTATGTAATAAGTGCAAAAGAAAAAAGAATTAAAAATATCAAAATAGTGTTATTTTTTGGTTTTATTATTCTAGTATTTTTTAAAAAGTGCGTTATAATAGTTACAGACTCAAAAAATATTAAAACAATTTTGGGATTTTCACAATTTAGAAAGAGAGGTATTTGACGATGAAGGTTGCTGATGGATTTTGGTTGAGCAAGAGGGGATACGATGTACGCTATGCTTCACAGGCTTATAAGGTTACAGCTTCTGAGAATGCTATTCATGTATTGGCTACACCTTATACTGTAGAGAACAGAGGACAGACACTGGGAGGTCCAAACTTAGAAATTACTTACTCATCCACACTTAAGGACACAATTAAGGTAAATATTGTTCATTACAGGGGAGGTCTTGATAATTCACCTGAGTTTGAATTAAATGAAGATCCGAACTTTAAGCCTGAAATTACCATTACAGATGATAAGGCTACACTTGTTTCGGGAGATACCCGTGTTGAGATAAAGATTGCAGATGATTGGGAAGTTAAATTCTACTACAAGGATAAGCTTCTTACAGGTGGTGCTTGGCGCTCTACTTCATACATTACTGAGAATGCATTTCATGCTAAGGCTCGTCTCCATGAGCAGTCAGACGATCAGTTCTTTAACTATCCACAGGATCCGCATACTGCATACTTAAGAGAACAGCTTAAGTCTGATATCGGAGAGTGCTTCTACGGATTTGGTGAGAAGTTTACTCCATTCGTTAAGAATGGTCAGGTTGTTGAAATCTGGAATTCAGACGGTGGAACATGCTCAGATCAGAGTTATAAGAATATACCTTTCTACATCTCTTCAAAGAGCTATGGTGTATTTGTAAACAGTTCTGATAAGGTTTCTTTTGAGGTTAACTCAGATACTGTTTCTAAGGTTACATTTACAGTTCCGGGCGAAGAGCTTGAGTATTTCATAATCGGTGGTGAGAATCTTGAAGAAGTGCTTACGAACTATACAGCACTTACAGGAAAGCCTTCACTTCCACCGGCTTATACATTTGGCCTTTGGCTTTCAACATCATTTACAACAAATTATGATGAAGAGACTATCAATCACTTTATAGATGGTATGGCTGAGAGAAAGATTCCTCTCCAGGTAT
This sequence comes from Lachnospiraceae bacterium, assembly GCA_016281605.1. GTDB lineage: Bacteria > Bacillota > Clostridia > Lachnospirales > Lachnospiraceae > JAEEJA01. The sequence continues at coordinate 30,082 of JAEEJA010000101.1, read as the reverse complement.
TCCACTTTGACTGCTTCTGGATGAAAGAGTATGAGTGGTGTAACTTCGAGTGGGATACAGATCAGTTCCCTGATCCTCCTGCAATGCTTAAGAGACTTCATGAGAAGAATCTTGAGGTTTGCTGCTGGATTAACTCATATGTAGGACAGCAGTCAAAGCTTTTCGATATAGGTAAGGAAAAGGGTTACTTTATAAAGAATCTTGATGGTTCTGTATTCCAGACTGATTTCTGGCAGCCAGGTATGGCAATTGTTGACTTTACAAATCCTGAGGCTTGCGAGTGGTTCAAGGGACTTCTTCGTACTCTGTTCGAGATGGGAGTTAACAACATAAAGACAGACTTTGGTGAAAGAATCCCAACCAATGTTAAGTATTTCAATGGTGCAGATCCTATAAAGATGCACAATTACTATACATATCTCTACAACAAGGTTGTATTTGAGGCTTTAGAGGAGTACTTCGGTAAGGACAAGGCTTGTCTCTTCGCAAGAAGTGCAACAGTTGGCGGTCAAAAGTTCCCTGTACACTGGGGTGGTGACTGTTACGCAGAGTATTCAGCGATGGCTGAGACTGTAAGAGGCGGACTTTCACTTTGTTCTTCAGGATTCGGTTTCTTCTCACATGATATGGGTGGATTCGAAGCTACTGCTCCTGCCGATGTTTATAAGAGATGGTGTGCATTTGGTCTTATGTCCACACACAGCCGTCTCCATGGTTCAACATCTTACCGTGTGCCTTGGGCTTATGATGAGGAGTCATGTGATGTTCTTCGTCATTACACAGTTCTTAAGGGTAAGCTCATGCCTTACCTTTGGGCTCAGGCAAACAAGACTCACGCTACAGGTATTCCTATGATGCGTTCTATGGTTATCGCATTCTCAGAGGATACAGCTTGTAAGTATCTTGATGCTCAGTATATGCTTGGTGACAACCTTTTAATCGCACCTGTTATGAACGAAGAGGGAACAGTTGAGTTCTACGTTCCTAATACCGGTACATGGACAGACATTCAGTCAGGCGAGAAGTTCGAGGGTGGAAAGTATTACAAGAAGACATGTGATTACTTCCAGATGCCTATCATTGCTCGTGACAATTCAATCATTACCTTTGGTAATTTTGATGCTGAGGGCGAGATGAATGTTGTTTATGATTATCTTCAGGATGCATGTGCAGTTATCTACGGCTTAGATGACGGAAAGAGCGCTTCTGCTACAGTTTATGATTCCGAGAGCAATGTGATTACAGAAATTACAGCTTCAAGAAGCGGTAATAAGGTAGAAGTTAAGTATACAGCTACAGATAAGACATTCAAGGTTGTATGCGAAGGCAAGGAAGCTACAGCTGCAGCAGGCACTGACAGTGTTACAATTGAGCTATAATTAGCAGACACGATTGCATATATATTACTAAGATTACAGATAGCAGGCGTCGAAAACGATGCCTGCTATTTTTTGTTTTTCTTGCACATAACACTACTTCTGATGTATACTATAAGTTATGGAAAGAGAGGGATATACACAGTGAACAGTAAAGCATTAAAAACTTTGGAATATGACAAAATAATAGAAATATTAACGGGCTTTGCTGTCTGTAGTGCCGGCAAGGAGAAGTGCAGAAATCTTAAGCCCGATTCCAGGCTCGATATCATCATGAAAAATCAAGATGAAACCTCGGATGCACTCACTCACCTGGTTACACAGGGAGAGCCGGGATTTACGGGTGTAAAGGATATATCCGATAGTTTAAACAGGCTTAAGCTTGGCGCAAGCCTAAATACGGTAGAGCTTCTGGAAATAGCAGGATTATTAAGGTGCAGTGGTACCATTAAAAACTATTTCAGAGCAAAAGTAAATGATGATGATTCCACGGGAGATAGTCTGGATGAGTATTATCAGGGCTTAGTTCCGGCAAAAAAGCTTTCTGATGAGATAGTCAGGTGTATAAAAGCCGAGGATGAAATAGCTGATGATGCCAGTCCGGAGCTTTTTGATATACGTCGTAAGATAAAAAATATATCCGGAAAGGTCCATGAGGTACTAAATGTTATACTTAGTTCCAAGGCATCCCTACTTCAGGAGAGTGTTATAACTCAGAGAGACGGAAGGTACTGCCTTCCTGTAAAGGCTGAAAACAGAAGTGTATTTAAGGGAACGGTTCACGACAGGTCAGCTACGGGCTCTACGCTTTTTATAGAGCCACAGGCCGTAATTTCTCTTAATAATCAGATTAGAGAGCTTGAAGCAGAGGAAAAAACAGAGATAGAAAAAATACTTGCGGTACTGAGCAATATGTGTGCCGAGGAGTCCCAGACCATAAAGATTGACTTTGACATCCTTTCAACGTTGGACTTTATATTTGCAAAGGCAAAATACTCCAGAAGTATCAGGGCTTCAAGGCCGATAATAAAAAGTGAGAGCACCCTAAATCTAAAGAAAGCCAGACATCCGCTTCTGGATAAGGAAAGCTGTGTTCCGATAGATGTAAGGCTCGGTGAAGATTACAATATGCTTATTATCACAGGACCAAACACGGGTGGTAAGACAGTATCGCTTAAAACCATAGGACTTCTTACTCTTATGGGACAGGCGGGACTTCATATACCTGCCTTTGACAATTCTTCTCTTAAGCTTTTTGATGAAGTGTATGCCGATATAGGAGATGAACAGAGTATAGAGCAGAGCTTATCTACTTTCTCGTCACACATGGTTAATACCGTAAAAATACTTAAAAAAGCCAATGAAAGGTCTCTTGTGCTATTTGATGAGCTGGGAGCAGGAACCGATCCGGTAGAGGGGGCTGCTCTTGCAACAGCCATTTTATCCACACTTCATGAGAAGAAGATATGCGCCTGTGCTACCACACATTACAGTGAGTTAAAAATCTATGCCCTTACTACAGCAGGAGTTATGAATGCATCCTGTGAGTTTGATGTAGAAAAGCTTGCTCCGACTTATAAGCTTTTGATAGGTGTACCGGGAAAGAGTAATGCATTTGCAATATCAAAGAAGTTAGGTCTTTCAGATGCCATACTTAAAAAAGCAGAGGAAAATATAGCGACAGAGGAGAAGAACTTCGAGGATGTTATAAGTGACTTAGAGAGTACAAAGCTTAAGTTAGATAAAGAAAAGATGGAATTATCAAAGAAGAGAAGAGAAGTATCTAAGCTTGAGAGAGAACTCAGAGAAAAGAATGAGAAGATAGATTCCGCAAAGAAAAAAATACTTGATAACGCTAACAGAGAGGCTTCGGATATTCTTTCCGACGCAAAGAAGGTGGCGGATGAAACCATAAGAGACTTTACCAAGTGGGCGCAGACTAATCCGGATGTCAGAGAGATGGAGGAGAAGAGACGCTCTATTGGTGAAAAGATAAAGAAGACGGATAAATCCAGGGGATTAGCAGAGGGTGCAAAAAAGCCTAAGAAAAAGGTAAAATCATCTGAGATAATTTCAGGCATGGATGTGCATGTCCTATCCATGAATCAGGATGCAAGTGTACTGACTCTTCCTGACAGAAAGGGAAATATGCAGGTTCAGATTGGAATTATCAAAACAAGTGTAAATATAAATGATATAGAGATAATAAAGAAAAAGCCGGAAAAAAATCCGGTTGTTAACAGAGCTCAGTCAACAGGAAGTGGAAAGATAAAGTATGATAAGGCTAAGAATATAGGGGGAGAGATTAACCTTATAGGACTAAATACCCAGGAAGCACTTCCGGAACTTGATAAATATTTAGATGATGCTTATCTTGCCGGACTTTCACAGGTGAGAGTAGTACATGGACGAGGTACAGGAGCACTAAGAAATGCTGTTCAAAATCGTCTGAAGAAATTAAAGTATGTGGATTCCTACAGAAACGGAGAGTTTGGAGAAGGTGACATGGGAGTTACAATCGTGACTTTCAAGTAGTAATCTAAGATTCATATTAATTAATGCAAATCAGGTTTCATGATTAGGAGAAGAGAAATGTCAGAAAAGCAAAAAATACTGATAGTAGATGATGACAATAATATAGCAGAGCTTGTGGCACTCTACCTTAACAAGGAGTGCTTCGAGACGCAGATAGTAAATGACGGAGATTCAGCATTAAAGGCCTTCGATTCATTTAAACCCGATCTTATACTTCTGGATATCATGCTTCCGGGAATTGACGGGTATGAGGTTTTGAGGAGTATAAGGGCCGGTTCAAAGGTTCCTGTGATAATGATGTCAGCAAAGGGAGAAGTCTTTGATAAGGTTCTTGGACTAGAGCTTGGAGCGGATGACTACATCATAAAGCCCTTTGATAACAAAGAAATGGTAGCGAGGGTTAAGGCTGTTCTTAGAAGATTTCCAACTGAAACTACAAGTCCTGTAGCAAAAGACAACTCAAATAATGAAAAGGTTGTGGAGTACGATGACCTTATACTTTCACTTAAGGACTACTCGGTAGTTTACATGGGAGAACAGAAGGAGATACCACCCAAGGAACTTGAACTTTTCTATTATCTGGCATCTCACCCCAATCAGGTGTTTACAAGAGAAAAGCTCCTTGACCGAATCTGGGGATATGAGTATATCGGTGATACCAGAACGATTGATGTGCATATCAAGAGACTTAGAGAAAAGTTCAATGAGTCGACACACTGGCGGATAGCAACTGTATGGGGAATAGGATATAAATTCGAATTAAAATAAACAGTGTCACGGTAATTGATTACCCATATATTGACAAAGCTTAAAGTGAGGTAAATATAAGTAAATGAAGCTTAATTTTAGAGTAACATGGTTGCTTAGTTACCTTGTAATAGTGATTTCAACAATTGTTATCATAAACACCTACGGAAGAGGAAAGGTGTACGAAAAATTGTATACCGAAAAAAAGGACAGCTTGTATACCACTGCAGAAACTTTGGCGGATGAATATTTTACCAACCTTGACTTGGAAAGCGAAGAAATGAAAACGGATACTCACAGTTTAAGGTCTGAGCTAAAAAGTGTATATGTTGCCACTAAGCTTCGGATATGGCTTGTGGGGGCGAAGGGAAGGATAATAATTGATTCTGCAGATGGACAGTTTGAAGGCGAAAATCTAAGTGATTATGATAAAACCTTTTTACTGAATCAGTTTTACGAGGGTGATAAATTAAAAAAATTATATAATGATGATAAGATTTACTTAGTTTACCCAATATCGGTAAATCAAAAGATTTCAGGATATATAGTAATAAGTGATTCCATAACCCGGCTCAAAAACAAGGCTGAGGATTATACAGATCAGATGATAATAAGCTTTATGATTATAAATCTTATCACTGCACTAGTGTTGGTTTTTCTGTATTTTAGATTTCAACTGGGACTTTACAGGGTTACAAGAATCGCAAAAGAGTATGCCATGGGCCACTTTGACGTAGATATAGGAAAAAGACCTTATAATGACTTTTCGGAAATCTATGATTCACTAAACTATATGGGTAAAAAGTTTGGTAATTACAGCGAGGCACAGACAAAGTTTATTGCCAATGTATCCCATGATTTCAGGTCTCCGCTTACATCCATAAAGGGATACACGGAAGCTATGCTAGACGGAACCATAGAGCCTGAGATGTATGCAAAATACCTAGAAATAATACTTTTTGAAACAAACAGACTTAAAAAGATGACAGACAATCTCTTGGAATTAAATAATTTCGAGCATGACGGAGTTAATGTCGAGCTTTCGGAATTTGATATAAATGAGGTTGTAAGAATGTCTGCCGCCACATTTGAAAACAGGTGTAAAAAGAAAAAGATATCCATAGAATTAACTTTTAGTGCACCAAAACTTATGGTTAAGGCAGATCTTTATAAGATAGAGCAGGTTATACAAAACCTGATAGATAACGCAATAAAGTTTTCCAATAATAATAGTTCCATAGATATTTCAGTGACAAATCAGCGTAACAAAGCATTTGTTTCGGTAAAGGATCATGGAATCGGTATTCCTAAGGAGTCACAGGCCAGAATTTGGAACAGGTTCTACAAAACGGATTTGTCGAGGGGTAAGGATAAGACAGGAAGCGGTCTTGGTCTTGCCATAGTAAAGGAAATTGTTGAAGCACATGGAGAAAAGATAAATGTAATCAGTACACCGGGTGTAGGAACGGAGTTCATCTTTTCATTAACATCATTATAGAGAGATTCATAATTAAATAATTGTGATTTGAGTCGTTCTCGGAATTGAGGAGTTACATGAAAAAAGACGAAAAAGAAAACAAGAAAAAAAGCATAAAGGAAAATGAGGCTGCAAGGAAAGAATTTATAAGAGAGCAGATAAAACCTGACAGAGCGAATTTTGTGAGAAAAATTACAGAGCGCCTGATAGTGACACTTGCCATCGCTTTTTTCTTTGGAGCTGTAGCGGGACTGACACTTTACTTCGTAGGAAGCGTGTTAAAAATTCGTTTTCCGGGACTTGAAGACAGCTCGGATTCATCACCTGCCATAGAGATTTCCATACCAAGCAACTCTCCTGCGTCTACCGAAAAACCATTTGTGGCACCTATATCACAGAGCGAGATAAAGAATGTGAAAAACTACGGAGAGATAAGGAATAAGCTTGCTTACGTTGGAGAAAGCTGTTATTCCTATATGGCCAATGTCTATACTTCCAAGCATGTAAAGGATTGGTTTGACAGTCAGGTTTCGGATGAAAAAAATAAAAACGGAGTTGTTTTTAAGTTTGCAGATGGTATATATTATATAATGGTTACCGGTTGGGAATCGGAAAACATAGATGAAGTCTATGTAAAATTTGGAGACTCAAGCAGAATAAAGTCTGAGGTTATTGGACACGATTCGGAACTTGGAATAGCAGTTCTGTCCGTCTCTGAAGAGGATATTAAAAAGGATATAAGAGAACAAATCAGCGTTGCAAGATTTAGCGATTCTACACTCTGCAACATGGGAGATCTGATAATAGCCATAGGAAGTCCTAATGGAGTACAGGGTTCAGTACAGATTGGAAGTGTGGTGAACAAGGATATTACTATCCCTGTCACAGATGATGAAATAAGTGTTCTCATGACAGATATTAATTACGTTAATAACGCAAACGGAGTAGTAGTAGACACAGAGGGCAATATTCTTGGAATCATAGATGTCAAAGCCAATAACCTTGTTGGTGGAGAAGGGATGATATTTGTCGGAATATCAGATATAATTGATTATATAAATGAACTATCCACAAATCAGGATGCAACTTACTTAGGTATAAAAGGCGTGGATGTTACATCCGATGCAATGGAAGATCAGGGATTACCGGAGGGAATATATATAACTGAGGTTAATGGAAATTCGCCTGCTCTTGAAGGTGGTTTAAGAATTGCCGACACGATTATATCCATAGATGGTGAAAAGGTAAAATCAATGTCTGATGTAAATAGATTTTTAAGACTTCACAAAGAAGAGGATGTTATAAAGATAACTCTGGTTCGAGGTGAAGAGCATAAGAAACAGACACTTAAGATAGAACTGGGTGTCAGGGAGTAAGCATATGGAGTACGATAGTTTTAGTGAAAAGGATACATATGAGATAGCCAAGAAAATGGCATCGAGGGTAAAAAAAGGGACAGTGATTACTTTGAACGGTGACCTGGGAGTTGGGAAAACAGTCTTCACAAAAGGATTTGGTGCAGGTCTTGAGATAAGTGAGGTTATAAGTAGTCCTACATTTACTATCCTAAAGGAGTACACATCCGGAAGACTTCCGCTATATCACTTTGATGTTTATAGGATAGAGGAGCCGGAGGAGATGGATGAAATAGGCTATGAAGATTATTTTTACGGCGAAGGCGTAAGTCTTATAGAGTGGGCCGATAATATCTCAGAGCTGATACCGGGTGATGCAATCAGGATCGAAATTGAAAAGGATTTGGATAAGGGATTTGACTTTAGAAGGATAGTTGTGACAGGAGAGCAATAAGTTGGAAGGAAACAGGTAAAATGAAGGTTTTAGGTATAGATTCGTCTGGAACAGTTGCAAGTGTAGCAATAATAGAGGATGGAAAGATGACAGCATGTCTGCAAAGTGACACATCCTATACTCACAGTACTACATTGCTTCCGATGATAGATAAGGCTTTTTCCATGGCGGATACCGATAAAAAAAGCATAGACTTAGTAGCTGTTGCTAAGGGACCCGGCTCATTTACAGGACTTCGTATCGGAGCGGGAAGCGCCAAGGGGTTTGCATGTGCGCTGGGAATACCGATTGCACCTGTGTCTACATTGGATGCACTGGGGTATTTATTTCCTTTTGCGGATGGGATAGTATGTCCTATCATGAACGCAAGGAGGTCACAGGTTTACACTGCTTGCTATAAAAATGGTGAATGTATATCACAGGAGGAGGCCATTTCTCTGGATGAGCTTTTTGAAAAGTTGTACCAATACGAAGAAAAAGTCATATTTTTAGGTGATGGTGTACCTGAATACAAGGATTATATAAAAGAAAACTTTAAAGCGGAGTATGTGATTGCGCCGCCACATCTACTAAAGCAATCAGCAGGGGCAGTAGCGTGCCTGGGTGAGAGGATGAAGGAATCAGGGAAGGCAGTAGAGATTAGAGACTTTAAGCTTACATATCTTAGAAAATCCCAGGCTGAAAGAGAGAGGGATGAAAGAAATAAATTATAGGTTTATGGAGAAGAGGGATGCGTATCGCGCTTACAGGATTATGCGCAGTGCATTTTCATCTCCATGGGGTATTAAAGAGTTTGAAGATGGTCTTAAATTAAGCTATAATATATGTATGGTTGCAGAGGATGGAGACCTTGTGATCGGTTTTTGTATATTCAGAGTTCTTTTTGATACAGCAGATCTGGATATGATAGTTGTGAGCAAGGATTATCGCAATCAAAGCATAGGAAGTCATATGATAGATTTGGGGATAAAAGAGATTAAAAAGACTGAAGCCCAAAGGATAATGCTAGAGGTTAGAGACTCCAATACTGAAGCGAGAAGGCTTTATGAAAGGATGGGCTTTAAACAAATAAGTACCAGAAAGGAATACTATGCTAATCCGTCGGAGGATGCGATTATCATGGAAATGAATTTATATGCTTGATGTATGTTTACTGGGAACCGGTGGTATGATGCCGCTTCCGAAAAGATATTTGACCGCCCTTATGACAAGGTTTAATGGGAGTGCTCTTCTTATTGATTGTGGAGAGGGAACCCAGGTTACCATAAGGGAAAAGGGATGGAGTATGCATGATATAGATGTTATCTGCTTCACTCACTATCACGGTGATCATATAGGAGGTTTGCCGGGATTGCTCTTATCAATGGCAAATGCAGAGAGAACCGAGCCTGTTACGCTTATCGGACCTAAGGGGCTGGAAAAGGTCTACAGAGCTCTTACTGTTATAGCACCGGGATTGCCCTTTGAAGTTAAGTTCTGTGAATTATCGGAAAAAGAAGAGTGCTTTGAAATCAATGGATATCATATAACTGCTTTTAGGGTGCTGCATAATGTAGTTTGCTACGGATATAGCATATCTATAGCAAGGGCAGGAAAATTCATGCCTGAGAAAGCCGAGGAAAATGCTGTACCTATGCGCATATGGAGCAGATTACAGAAGGGCGAGACGGTTACATATGAGGGGGTTACTTATACTCCGGATATGATACTTGGGGAGCCAAGAAAGGGGTTAAAGGTTACTTACTGTACTGACAGCAGACCGACTCCGTCTATAACTGAGCACGCCAAGGATTCTGACCTTCTGATATGTGAAGGAATGTACGGAGATCCGGAAAAGCAGGATGATGCAGTAAAGAAAAAGCATATGATGATGCAGGAAGCTGCACAGATAGCAAGTGAGGCGGGAGTATCGGAGTTATGGTATACACACTATTCTCCATCGCTTGTTAATCCCGGGATATACATAAAAGAGATGAAAAATATTTTCAAGAAAACAATTGCAGCAAAGGACAGAAGGACAGTAGAGCTGCGATTCGAGGAGGAGTAAAGTGGATACTTTAATACTGGGTATAGAGAGTTCCTGTGATGAAACTGCCGCAGCAGTCGCAAGGAACGGAAGAGAGGTTTTATCGAATGTTATATATTCCCAGATAGATATACATACGGAGTTTGGAGGCGTGGTGCCTGAAATTGCTTCCAGAAAGCATATAGAGAAGATTGATAGTGTTGTGGAAAAGGCTATTAAGGACGCAGGTATTTTTGCTGATGAGATTACTGCTGTAGCAGTAACCAAGGGTCCGGGTCTTGTGGGTCCGCTTCTGGTAGGCGTGAGCTTTGCAAAGGCCTATGCCTATGCTTTGGATAAGCCTCTTGTAGGCGTACATCATATACGAGGTCACGTAGCTGCGAACTATATCGAGCATCCTGAATTAAAGCCTCCTTTTCTAAGCCTGATAGTGTCGGGCGGACATACACATTTGGTAAGGGTTACAGATTATGACAGCTTTGAAGTACTGGGGCTTACTCAGGACGATGCTGCAGGAGAAGCCTATGACAAGGTGGCGAGAGCTATAGGACTTGGATATCCGGGTGGACCAAAGATTGATAAGATTTCAAAGGAAGGTAATCCTGAGGCTTACAATTTCCCTCGTGCAAAGGTAGGAGATTCACCATTTGACTTTAGTTTCAGCGGTGTAAAGTCAGCTGTTTTAAATCAGTTAAATGCAGCGAAAATGAAGGGCGAGGAAATAAATCAGGCAGATGTAGCTGCTTCATTTCAAAAGGCTGTAACTGACGTACTTGTATCCCATGCTGTGGATTGTGCAAAAAGCTTCGGGGAAAAAAGAATTGCACTAGCCGGAGGTGTGGCGTCGAACACTGCACTGAGAGCGGCCCTTAAGGAAGCGGGAGAGGAAAATGGGATAGATATTATCTACCCTTCACCCGTATACTGCACTGACAATGCAGCCATGATAGCCTGCCAGGGTTACTATGAATATATGAAGGGAAGTAGGGCAGGGCTTGACTTAAATGCTGTTCCAAATCTTAAATTATAATGATTAATTATTGAAAATGATATAGACATTTTTGTGCTACTGTTGGTGATGAGCGAGCATGGGTAAAGCAAGTTCACTTGTCATGGAGGAAAAGATATGACGCATATTATGATAGACTTGGAAATGAACAAGGTGCCGAAAGCCGAAAGAGTGAAGGGTGGAATTCACAATGAAGTGATAGAAATCGGCGCAGTAAAAATGAATGATAATTTTGAAATTATAGATAAATATCAGACCTATGTTTTTCCTGAGCACGGAAAGATGGATAGGATGATTATCAGACTTACACATATAACCGATGAGATGCTTGTAGGTGCTCCACTTTATGATGAAGCTATGTCCGCATTTTTGGACTGGATTGGAGAAGAGGATGTAACTTTTTACTCATGGAGTATGGCAGATATAAGACAACTCAGGCACGAATCAAGTATCAAAAAGTGTCACTTGGATGATGTGGAAAAAATGGAAAAAAGCTGGGTTGATTTTCAAGAAGAATTCAGTAGACTTCTTCATATCAAAAATAGAATAAAGCTTAAAGATGCTGTAGCTTCTGCAGATTATGTGTTTACGGGAGATGAGCACACTGCTCTTTCAGATGCGGTAAATACAGCGGAAATCCTAATACTTACCAAGCATGAGGAAGAGTTTAAGAGAGTTATGAAGCCTGTGCTTGAGCTTTTTACGGAAGATAATACCGGAAGCTCGCTGGGGAGCATGTGCGAAGATTTTTTTGCTAATTATAAGGTTGAAGAGTAGTAAGAAAAAAGGGGGAACACTTATGAGATTGGGGTTTAAGGAAAAGGTTTCTTATGGCCTTGGAGCAGTGGGAAAAGATATGGTGTATGCATTAACTGCTACATATATCCTGTACTATTTTCAGGACCTCTTGGGTGTCAAGGCTTATGTTATGGGCATAATCCTGCTTGCTGCCCGTGTGTTCGACGCATTTAACGATCCTATCATGGGAGCCTTGGTTGCCAAAACCAAATCCAAGTGGGGCAAATTTCGTCCCTGGATGTTTGTAGGAACGATTTTAAATTCTGTTTTTTTGGTGTTACTTTTTGCAGTTCCAAAGGGAATTACGGGAAGTTCTTTGGCGGCTTACGCATGTATTATTTACATCATGTGGGGAGTTACCTACACTATGATGGATATCCCCTACTGGTCCATGGTTCCGGCGTTTACAGACGGTGGTAAAGAGAGAGAAAATGTGTCGGCGATGGCGCGCTCCTGTGCCGGTGTAGGCTCTGCGCTTATACAGATGCTTACCATGGTGCTCGTGCCTATTCTCGGAAAGATTCTGGTAAAGGATGATGAAAAGAAGCAGCTTATAGAAAGAAGCGGTTTCATGCTTTTATCCATAATAGTTGCGATTCTATTCATAGTATTTATAACCATAACCTGTAAAAACATAAAAGAAAAATCAACAGTAGAGATGAAGACCGTATCTATAAAGGATATGTTCAAAGCCCTTATTCAGAACGATCAGGCAATGACCGTTGTTATAGCCATAGTTCTTGTAAATACAGCATTTTACGTAACAAGTAATCTGATATTATATTTCTTTAAGTACGACTTTGGCGGCACGAACTGGAACGGAAACTATACTTTATTTATAACTTTTGGTGGTGCCATGCAGATACTTTCAATGATGATAATGTTCCCTATACTCAGGAGATTTTTTGATTCATTAAAGATATTTAGGATTGCGCTTATAGCAGCGATTGCAGGCTATGTAATCCTTCTTCTTATAGCATTTGTATTCTCTATGAACTCAGTTTATGTGCTTTTTATACCTGCATTTTTAATCTTCTCAGCCAATGGAATACTTACGGTATTAACCACCATATTCCTTGCCAACACTGTGGATTATGGTGAGATTAAAAATGGAAGAAGAGATGAAAGCGTTATATTTTCCATGCAGACCTTCGTTGTTAAGCTTGCATCCGGAGTGGCTGCTTTAGTAGCTGCAGTTTGCTTGTCTGTATTTAATATTAGTAACGATTCCGGTTCGGATATCAGCACTGTTTCTCTTAAAGCTTCATCGGTTGTGGGCTTAAGACTAACCATGTCCGTAATTCCTGCCATAGTCCTCTGTCTTGCATTGTTACTTTTTATAAGAAAATACAGCCTGGATGAAAAGACGGTTTTGGAAAATGCAAAGACTTTAAGAAAAAAAAGAGATGAAAAGAATACTTTACAAGAATAGGTTTCATAGTTATAATGCAACAGGAAATACTTAAGGGAGGATAAACTTCATTATGATAGTTACACCAAAATCAAAAGGATTTATATGTGCAACAGCTCATCCAAAGGGATGTGGTGCAGATGTTAAAAATCAGATAGAGTACGTTAAGAGTATGCCTAAGACAGGAAAGGTGAAAAATGCCCTTATTATCGGCGCATCCATGGGTTATGGTCTTTCAAGCAGAATTGCAGCAGCTTACTCATGCGGAGCTAAAACACTGGGTGTTATATTTGATAAAAAAGCAAAGGGCGAGAAGAGAACTGCTACAGCAGGCTGGTACAATACAGCAGCATTTGAAAAGATAGCTCACGAGGATGGTCTTTATGCAAAGACTATAAACGGAGATGCATACTCAAGGGCAGTTAAAGATGAGGCCATAAAGATAATTAAAGAGGATATGGGACAGGTTGACCTTATTATATACAGTATAGCTGCTCCGAGAAGGACAACTGCTGACGGTACTACCTACTCATCAGTATTAAAAACAGTGGGAGAGCCTTACACAAACCGAACTGTTGATTTAAGAAACAATGAGGTTACAGATGTGACTATTGACCCTGCAACAGAGGAAGAAATCGCCTCTACCATAAAGGTTATGGGTGGAGAGGATTGGAAGGACTGGATAGAAGCACTTGATAGCGCAGGAGTTTTAGCACCGAACGCATATACAGTGGCTTACTCATATATCGGACCGGTTATTACTCACGCAATATACAAGGAAGGCTCTATCGGTCAGGCAAAGAAGGATCTTTATAAGACAGCAGATATAATGAACGGACAGTATAACGGATTAAATGCATTTGTTTCAGTTAACAAGGCTGTGGTTACACAGGCTAGCGCAGCTATTCCTATTGTTCCGCTTTATATATCACTTCTTTTCAAGGTTATGAAGGAAGCAGGAAATCATGAGGGAACTGTAGAGCAGATGTATCGCATGATACACGACAAGCTTCTTAATGAGAGTGGACCTGTAACTGATGAAAACAGACTTATAAGAGTGGATGATTACGAGATGGAAGATAGAATCCAATCTGCGGTTTCAGAGCTCTGGGATAAGGTTAATACAGATAATATCAAGACAATTGCAGATATTGACGGATACTGGGAAGACTTCTTTAAGATTTTTGGTTTTGGTATTGATAATGTCGATTATGACGAGGACGTTGACATACATGTTGAGATAGACGGCCTTGTTGAGGTTTGAAGCGAGCATTGATTTTACAGCTAAATTATAAACATTAAATATAATAATACATAATAATAAGAAAAGAGTATTTGAAAAGATGATAAAATCTGAAATAATAGCAACAGGAGCGGGTATCCCGAAGAAAACAGTTACTAACTTTGATTTGGAGAAAATCGTAGATACCAGTGATGAGTGGATTTACACCCGTACAGGTATAAAAGAGAGACACGTAGTAATGGATGAAACCGGTGCTACTCTGGCCGCAGAGGCTGCGAAGGAAGCTATCGGGAAAGCAGGAATTGATCCAAAGGAAATAGATATGATAGTTGTATCTACTTGCTCTCCGGATTACCTTACTCCAACGGTTGGATGCATGGTACAGAAGGAAATCGGTGCTGTAAATGCCTCATGCATGGATGTTTCTGCTGCTTGCGCAGGCTTTATATTTGCTGTTTCTGTTGCAGATAAGTACATACGAGCATCAGCTGCAAAGACTGTGCTTGTTATAGCCTCAGAGGTACTCTCTAAATTCACCAATTGGGAAGACAGAACTACATGTGTGCTTTTTGGAGATGCAGCGGGAGCTGTTATAATGCGTGCGTCTGAAGACAGAGGTATAATAAAAGAAGAACTCGGAAGCAAGGGAGAAGATTGGGAAGTGCTTGGAAACGGTAAACTTCCTACAGCCAATTGCTTCAATGGTATGCCAAAGTTTACACAGGACGATACTAGTATTTTTATGGATGGAAGAGAAGTCTTTAAATTCGCTACAACAAAACTTAAGGAAAGTATATGCAATGTAGTGGAGTCAGCAGGTCTTACCATGGATGACATTAAGTTCTTTGTGCCACATCAGGCCAATACACGTATTATAGAAGTTGTTGCAAAAAAACTAAAGGTTGACATGGATAAGTTTTACATGAATATTGAAAGATATGGTAATACTTCTTCAGCCAGCATTCCGGTTGCCTTAAAGGAGATGGATGATAATGGATTGCTTAATAAAGGAGACAAAATAATTCTGTCAGGATTTGGTGGCGGACTCAGCTGGGGAACTATATTGGTAGAGTGGTAAAAAAAGTGGTTTACATAATATAAGTTTTAATGTAAACTATACGCGTGTTGTTTTCATATAACTGCCGTTGTATGAGATTAAACATATAGAAGGTAGAATAAAACAACATCTTCAAGAATATCTTATTTATTATCATTTAGGAGGAATAAAATAATGGAAGAAATTTTTGAGAAAATTCAGGAAATCATCGCAGAGCAGACAGGTAAAGATGAGAGTGAGATTACTTTAGAAACAAATGTTAAGGACGATTTAGATGCAGATTCTCTTGATCTTTTCCAGATCATTAATGATATTGAGGATGAATTTGATATTAGTATCGAAGATCCTAATTCTATCGTAACAGTTAAGGATGCTGTAGAGATTGTAGAAAAGAGTAGATAATTTCCTTGCATTTAAAGGAGGCTGGTCATACGTGAAGGGGATTTTCACGCATGTCCGGCTTTTACTTTATGTTAGGGGATAGTGAGAGGTAAAGTATGAATATAGTATTTATGTTTAGTGGCCAGGGTGCCCAGTACGCAGGTATGGGCAAGGATTTATATAATAATTTCAGAGAGGCCAAAGAAATATTTGACAGAGCAGATGAAGTGCTCGGATATTCTATAAAGGATATCTGCTTTAATGATGAAGAAAAGCTTGGTAATACAGAATTCGCTCAGCCTGCCATACTTACCATGTCAATAGCAGCTATGAAGGCTCTTAAGGAGCAGGGAATCCGTGCTGATATGACGGCAGGATTAAGTCTTGGTGAGTATAGTGCGCTTGTGGCAAGCGAAGCATTTTCCTTTGAGGAGGCTGTAGGCCTTGTCCAGAAGAGAGGAAAGTTTATGGCAGAGGCAGTTCCTGCAGGACAGGGTGCCATGTATGCGATTATCGGTCTTGAAACCTCAGTAATTGAGGAGGTTTGCAAGAGTGTTATGGATTCCGGAGAGGGCTATGTAATCCCGGCAAACTATAATTGCCCGGGTCAGATTGCTATAGCAGGAGAGACTGGAGCAGCAGCAAAAGCAGCAGAGCTTCTCAAGGAAAAGGGAGCAAAGATGGTCGTTAAGCTTAAGGTTAGCGGTCCATTTCACACTGAGCTCTTACAGAGTGCATCGGATAAGCTTGCAGTAGAGCTTCAGAAGATGACTATAAATGATATGAAAATTCCTGTGTATACAAATCTTAATGCACAGATAATTGGATCAAAGGATGATATAGTTCCTATACTTACAAAACAGGTTATAAGTCCGGTAAGATGGGAAGATATAGTAAGAAATATGGATAGCGCCGGAGCTGATGCCTTTATCGAGATAGGTCCGGGTAAGGCTCTTTCAGGTTTCGTAAAGAGAACTCTCAAGGGCAAGAAGATTATGAATGTCGAGGATGTTGCAACTCTTAACAAAACTGTCGAGAAGTTAAATGAATCGGCCTAATGAATCAGGAAATGGAGTTAATTATGTTAAAAGGAAAAACAGTTGTAGTTACAGGTGCAGCTAAGGGAATAGGAAAGGCTATTGCCGTTGCATTCGCAAAGGAAGGCTGTAATATAGTTCTTAATTATCACAGTACAGAGCCTGACGCTACTATCGCAGAGATAAAGGAGCAAGGCGTGGAAGTGCTTTCCTTGCAGGGAGATGTAAGCGATTTCTCTTTTGCAAAGGACTTTATAAATCAGGCAAAGAAGCAGTTTGGTACAGTTGATGTACTTGTAAACAATGCGGGTATCACAAGGGATAACCTTCTACTTGGTATGAAGGAAGAGGATTTTGATGCTGTAATTGATACCAATCTTAAGGGTACATTTAACATGATTAAGTTTGCAAGCAAGCTTATGCTTAAGCAGAAAAGCGGAGCTATAATCAATATGGCTTCTGTAGTTGGAATCATGGGAAATGCAGGACAGGTAAATTACGCTGCTTCAAAGGCAGGCGTTATCGGTATGACAAAGTCTGCAGCTAAGGAGCTTGCAAGCAGAAATATATCTGTAAATGCTATTGCGCCTGGATTTATAGAGACCGACATGACAGCGGTTCTTACAGATGAGCAGAAAGAGGCTATCTTTGGCTCCATACCTATGGGACGTGGAGGAAAGCCGGAAGATGTTGCGACTGCCTGCGTATTTTTAGCAAAGCAGAATTATATTACAGGACAGGTATTAAACGTAGATGGCGGTATGTGCATCTGATAGAAATATTAACCCGATGGAAGATAACCCCACCTTTAAGTATATGTGCAGGTGCGGGGCACGACAAAACAAATTGCGGAGGATTAGTTATGAGTAAAAGAGTTGTCATAACAGGTATGGGAGCAGTAACACCTGTTGGAAACAATGCGGAAGAAACATGGGAAAGCGTAAAGAACGGAGTGAGCGGTATAGGACTTATCAAGAAGTTTGACGCTTCTAATCTTAAGTGTAATGTTGACGGAGAAATTCGTGATGATTTTAACCCGGAAGAGTATTTCGATAAAAAAGAGCTTAAGCGTATGGATATGTTTTCTGTTCTCGCTGTTGCAGCTGCAACTCAGGCTGTAGAGCAGAGTGGACTTAAGATGGAGAATGAAGATCCTTACAGAGTAGGTGTTATCGTAAGCTCGGGTATCGGTGGTTTCGTAAATATTGAGAAGCAGGCTAAAACCTGTTTTGAAAAGGGACCAAAGAGAGTATCACCATTTTTTATTCCTATGATTGTTGCCAATATGGCATCTGCCAGTATTGCTATTCGTTACGGTATGAAGGGCGTATGTAAAAATGTAACTACTGCATGTGCATCCGGAACACATTCCGTGGGCGATGCATTTAGAGAGATAAAGCATGGCTACAGCGATGTAGTACTTGCAGGAGGAACTGAGGCTTCTATCTGCGAGCTTGGAATGGCTGGATTTGTAAATCTTACAGCTCTTACTAATTCAGACGATCCTAAAACAGCTTGTAAGCCGTTTGATAAGAATCGTGACGGATTCGTTATGTCAGATGGTGCAGGAGTGCTCGTATTAGAGGAATATGAGCATGCAAAGAAGAGAGGTGCTAAGATTATCGGAGAAATAGTTGGTTATGGTTCAACCGAGGATGCTTATCACATGACAGCTCCGCTTCCTGATGGAGAGGGTGCTGCGAAGGCTATGCAGTTAGCTATGGAAGAGGCAGGAATCACACCTGAGCAGGTTGGTTATATCAATGCTCACGGTACATCTACACATGCAAATGATGAGGGTGAGTCTAAGGCTATCCATACTGTTATGGGTAACTTCGCAAAGAAAATACCTGTAAGTTCAACAAAGTCTATGACAGGACATATGCTGGGTGCTGCAGGTGCGGTTGAAGCTATCATAGCTACAAAGGCGATAGAAGAGGGCTTCCTTCCACCTACAATCAATTATGAGACACCGGATCCTGAGTGCGATCTTGATTATATTCCAAATGAGGGACGTAAGGCAGAGGTAGAGTATGCACTTTCTAATTCATTTGGATTTGGTGGACACAACGCAGTTATTTGTATTAAAAAGTTTGCAGAGTAATTGACCTAAAAGCTTTACTCAAGGAGAATAGATATGGAATTGGATATTAAAGAAATTATGAATATAATTCCTCACAGACCCCCATTTTTACTTATTGACAGGGTTACGGATATGGTTCCGGGAGAGAGTTGTACAGCTATAAAAAATGTATCGATGAACGAGCCACACTTTGTGGGACATTTTCCGGGAGAACCGGTTATGCCCGGTGTACTTATAGTCGAAGCTATGGCTCAGGCGGGAGCGGTTTCAATACTTTCAAAGGAAGAATTTAAAGGAAAAACAGCTTACTTTGGTGGTATAAATAATGTAAAGTTTAAGAAGATGGTAACTCCCGGAGATACACTCAGACTTGAAGTTAGTATCGATAAGCTTAAGAAGAATATCGGAACCGGTACAGGAAAGGCATACGTAGGAGATGAGGTTGCCTGCAGTGCTGAGTTTATATTTATCATAGGAAAATAAAGAAAACAGCGCATATTTCATGGAGGATTATAGGAAAATGAAGTTTCCAAATGTGAAAAAGTTAAATGTTTTTTCTAAGAATTACGTAGAATTAGGTGATGTGCAAGATATAAAAACAGGGTCAGGATCATCAAAGAAGAAATCATCTTTTTTGAAAAAGAAGAATCAGGGACCTGGGATTCCGGATGACAGCTGGGTAAAGTGTAAAAAGTGTATGAATCTCATATATAAAAAAGATATTTCAAAATATAAGCTTTGTCCTAGTTGCGGAGCACACTTTAGGATGTCTCCTGCAGAAAGAATCAAAATCACCTGTGACGAGGGAAGCTTTACTGAGTGGGATGCAGGTCTTTCAAGTGCCAATCCTATGAATTTCCCTGATTATGATAAGGTTATAGAGGCTGCTCAGGATAAGTCAGGTATAAGAGAAGCAGTTGTAACAGGTAAGTGTACTATCGGCGGACAAGAGACAGCAATAGCTATTATGGATAGTCACTTTATGATGGGAAGTATGGGTTCTGTAGTCGGAGAAAAGATAACAAGAGCATTTGAAAGAGCTACGGAAGAAAAACTCCCTATAATTGTATTTACTGTTTCGGGCGGAGCCAGAATGCAGGAGGGTATCATATCTCTTATGCAGATGGCAAAGGTGTCAGAAGCAGTAGCGCGTCACGACGATGCAGGACTCCTCTACATAACCGTTATTACAGACCCTACTACTGGTGGTGTTACCGCAAGTTTTGCCATGTTAGGTGATATAATTATCGCCGAACCTAAGGCTCTTATAGGTTTTGCGGGACAGCGTGTTATAAAAGCTACTATTAATGAGGATCTTCCAAAAGGATTTCAGAGATCGGAATTTCAGCTTGAACACGGTTTTGTGGATCGTATAGTAAATCGTGAAGATTTAACAGGCGAGCTTGCAACAATATTAAAGCTTCACGCACAAAAAAGATAACTATAGGATATAAAAGGAGATAAGCGTAATGAGTGCAAAGACAACAGAAGCAATGGAATCTGTAAAGATTGCCCGTAAAGCAACAAGACCAACTACCAGACAGTTTATAAATGAATTATTTGAAGATTTTATAGAGCTTCATGGTGATAGATATTATGCTGATGATGAAGCAATAGTGGGTGGAATCGCTTCATTTAACGGAATGAGTGTTACTGTAATAGGAATCAACAAGGGTCACACTCTTCAGGAAAATATGAGATGTAACTTCGGACAGCCAAATCCGGATGGTTACAGAAAGGCCTTAAGACTTATGAAACAGGCTGAGAAGTTCAACAGACCTGTAATCACTTTCATTTGTACTGCCGGAGCGTATCCGGGCTTAGGTGCTGAGGAAAGAGGTCAGGGTGAAGCTATAGCAAGAAATCTTATGGAGATGTCCAGACTTAAAACACCAATTATCACAATATTTACAGGTGAAGGCGGCTCCGGTGGAGCGCTTGCCCTTGCAGTAAGCGATGAAATATGGATGCTTGAAAATGGTCTTTTCTCAGTACTTTCACCTGAAGGATTTGCAAGTATACTTTGGAAGGATCCTTCCAGAGCGGATGAAGCAGCAGAGCTTATGAAGATGAATGCAAAAGAGCTTCTTAAAAATGATGTATGTGACAAGATATTTACAGAGTCACCTGATGGTCTTGAAAATAATCTGACTTATACTACAAATCAGATTTACAAAGCGCTTAAGGAAGCGCTTCCAAGACTTTCAAAGCTTTCTAAAAAGAAGCTTTTGGAGGCAAGATATCAGCGTTACAGAAAGTACGGCGAGTACACTGAAGCTGAGTAAATATATAATAATAAATGTAATATAAAACCTCTCTGATTGATCGAAAATGATCTCCCAAGAGAGGTTTTTTATATCATATAGAAGTCGACTAACTCAGAGTCGACGAAACGAAGATTCCTACTGAATCTTATCTTCGCTAAGATGTATTCCATCTGATTCAATTTTTATTAACTTGGCTTTGTAGAGATTTCCGATTGCTCTTTTGAAGGAAGCCTTACTCATGTGAAATGTGCGCTTGATATCATCAGGTGAGCTCTTATCATTAAGTGGTATAAATCCGTTTTTAGCTGATTTGAGGGCTTCGTGGATAGTCTTTGCATCACAAGCCATCTGCTCGGGAATCTTTTTCTTGGTGGCGAGTGTAAGCTTTCCATCTTCTAATACCTTTGATATTCGGGCATTTATTTTTTGATTGATATGGTACTCTTCAAATACATCTTTCTTAGGTATCAGAGCAGAGTAGGTATCGTCAATTGCAACAAATACACCGAAATTATCGCTTAATTCATAGACTGTTCCACTTACTTCATCACCCTCATGGTAAGGTGAATTTGTGGAAAGCGAGTCATAGACATGCATGGAAGCACAGAGCCTTTCGGATTTGTCGATGTAAAGCTTAACTAAAACCATGTCACCTTCAGATACTTTGTAAATTTGCTCATGGAAGGGCAGAAGTAAATCTTTTAGTAGACCCCAGTCCAAAAATGCACCTATACGTGTAACCTGCTTAACCCGAAGTCTCTTGACTTCGGTTAGTGTTATAAGTGGTTTCAAGGTAGTTGCGACAGGTCTGTCATCTGAATCTTTGTATATAAAAACTTCTATATTATCTCCAGTTTCAAGGGTGTCAGGACACTCTTTTTTTGGAAGCAGGATGGTGGCTTCGGTATCATCATTGCCTAAAAAATAGCCAAAATCCGTTTTTTTAACAGCTTTTAGGGTTTGGTATTCTCCGAGATTAAACTCAGTATTTGACATTTATTATTCCTCCGTTGTGAAATTAAGGTCGGTAGACTTCTCAATTATAAAGCAGTTTTATAAAAAGGTCAATACAACTATATATTGTAAAATACGCATATAAATGATATAATCAACACTATGTTTTAACATGATCAATTTGATCAAGAGAAACTAGTAGTTATAAATTAAATAGTTTTAGGATTGAAAGAGAGGTAAATAACATGAAAAACGTAATCAGTACAGACAAGGCACCTGCTGCAATCGGACCTTATTCACAGGCAATCGAAGTAAACGGAATGGTTTTTACATCAGGAGTTATACCTGTAGATCCGGCAACCGGTGAACTTGTACAGGGTGATGCTGCTACACAGGCAGATCAGGCAATAAGAAATCTAAAAAATCTTCTTGAGGCTGCAGGCTCATCTATGAGCAAGGTTATTAAAACTGTCGTTTTCATATCCGATATGAATGAATTTGCAAATATAAATGAAGTATATGCTAAGTACTTTGAGGAGCCTTTCCCTGCCAGATCATGTGTGCAGGTTGCAAGACTTCCTAAGGATGTTGCTATTGAGATAGAAGCTATAGCAGAAAAATAAAAAGGCAGGTGTTATTTTGAAGAAGAAACAGTTTTTAGGTATGATTGTAGCAGCTATCCTCGTTATAGTTGTAGGAATTGTTGGAACCATACCAAATATAATCGAAGCAAAATATAAAAAAGAAGCAGAGGAAAAAAGTAAAGCTTCTCTGGGAAGTATCACATCTATTTTTTCAGATGAAAGCCTTACATATCCTACAACTCCATATATAGCTCAACTTGATATAGTTGGAACAATCATGGGAAGTGATTCTACTACAGGATCCGGATATAATCATGACCGCTTTATGGAAATGATTGAGCACATGAAAACTGATGATCTAAATAAGGGTATACTTCTTTATGTGGATAGTCCGGGAGGAACAACTTACCACAGTAACCAGTTGTACAAGGAGCTTTTAGAATATAAAGAGGAGACCGGAAGACCTATATATGCATACTTTGACTCTATGGCATGCTCAGGAGCTTACTATATCTCCATGGCAGCTGATGAGATTTATGCAAACATAGAGGATACAACAGGTTCCATAGGTGTTATTCTTTCATATACCAATTACGGAAAACTATATGAAAAGATTGGTCTTGAAGAAATCGATATTACAAGTGGAAGAAATAAGACTATAGGTTCTGCTACCAAGCCACTTACCAAAGAGCAGGAAGAAATCCTTCAGGCTATGGTGGATGAAAGCTATGATAGATTTGTAAATGCAGTAAGCAATGGAAGAAAAATGGATGTTAATACCGTAAAAGAGCTTGCTGACGGACGTATCTACACAGCTACACAGGCTAAAGAAAATGGACTTATAGATGAGATTAGCGAATTCGATGAGTATAAAGAACACATTATAGAAAAGGGAGAATACGGACCGGATATAGAGTTCTTTGAACCTAAAGATGAGATAACTGATTTTTTCACATCTCTTTTTGGAAAGATTGAATCTTTAGTTCCGAAGTCAGAGACACAGATTATAACTGAAAAGATTGAAAACCCTTTAAATGGAGAATTACTTTATTATGCCAAATAATTATGAAAAAATTTACGCCGGCTTTTGGGTGAGACTGGTAGCCTATCTTATAGATATGACTATAATAGGATTACTGTTGGGAAGCTTAAAGACTGCCGCTTTTTTCATAAAGCTTACAAATCCCGAAAGCTTCATGGTCAGACCGCTGATATTTAAATACAATCTGGTTGACCTTATAATATTACTGGTAACTATTATATATTTTGTAGCTCAGACATACATCTCCGGTGCTACCATAGGTAAGAGGCTTATGCGTATAAAGGTGGTAAGCTCTGAAACCAGACTTCCAACCTTCGGTGAAATACTTTACAGAGAGACCGTAGGAAGGTTGCTATCTGATCTTATAATGTATGTCGGATACCTTATGATGATTCCGGATGATGAAAAAAGAGCTCT
Organism: Lachnospiraceae bacterium; assembly: GCA_016281605.1. Classification (GTDB taxonomy): domain Bacteria; phylum Bacillota; class Clostridia; order Lachnospirales; family Lachnospiraceae; genus JAEEJA01. Next base: position 5,829 of record JAEEJA010000101.1, on the reverse strand, counting down.
CCATGACCGGCTTAGCGACACCTGCGTAATATATGTTTTCTTTGAAAATTCATACAGGAGCAGAAGGACAGTGGCGGGGCATGGACCAGGAATGTTTTACAGTGCATTTGCATCAAATCAAGGGATACAGAATACAGGAAATGTACCGGTAAATAACGGTTTTACAAGAAATGTACCGGTAAATAATCCGGCAGGAGTGACACCTGCTAATAGTAATTACGCAGGAAATCCACCGGTGAATAATCCGGCAGGAGTGACACCTGTTAATAATAATTATGCAGGAAATCCACCGATGAATAATACTTTCACAGGAAGTGAGTATGATCAAAGACCGGATGAAGTCAGATGGACAACTAAGGTCTCGGAGGATGCAAGTGAAAAACCAAATCAAAGTTTACAGATGACGGAGACTATGGGGAATGATAATACAGATAGTGTATCAGAGTCTTCGGAAATTAGTGATAATGAATTTAACAGTGGTGAACTACCGCAGGAGTACTACGGTAATCCAACAAACTTTAATTAAGTAGGAGAAAATAATACTTTAGTATTCAGGTAATTAGTTAAAAAGGGGTAATTATGCAATATACTTTAAGTGGATCAAAGGTTCCGGTTGTGGAAATCGTATTTGAGAAGGCCGGAGAATCTATGATAACTCAGACCGGCGGCATGGCGTGGATGTCTGAGGGTATCGATATGAACACAAGCGCAAACAGTGGAGTAATAAAGGGTATTAGTCGTATGATATCAGGCGAATCAATATTTGTTGCACAGTATACGGCTGAAAGAGAAGGAGCTTCCATAGCATTTGCATCCAATATGCCGGGAGAGATTGTCCCCATAAATCTGGGAAAGACAAAGGGAATAATCGCTCAGAAGGGTGCGTTTTTATGTTCTGAGCCTACTGTGGACATCAACATTTCATTTGTAAAAAAGTTTTCTTCCGGTATATTTGGCGGAGAGGGCTTTGTACTGCAGGATATAGCAGGCGAAGGAATGGTTTTCCTTGAAACCTACGGAAATATGATTGAAAAAAATCTGGCATCCGATGAGGTTTTAAAAGTTGATGTGGGAAATGTCGTTGCATTTGAAAAAACTGTTTCCTACGAAGTTGAAACCATAAAGGGCATGAAGAATATTTTGCTTGGTGGTGAAGGCTTGTTTTTGACTAAATTAACGGGGCCGGGAAGGGTTATATTACAGACTCACAATATTACTGAGTTTGCAGGATATTTGGCGCGTTACATACCAAACAGATAGTGATCATAAAAGCTTGAAGAATCAGGCTCTGAAGAGGTGTATATGCTGGATGTTTGGTATATCACACGCTAAACAGGCAGTTATTACAGAAATGGAGAGTGTTTATGAACCATGATAAAATTATAGTTATTGACTTTGGAGGTCAGTACAATCAGCTAGTAGCAAGGAGAGTTCGTGAGTGCAATGTATACTGTGAGATTTACTCTTACAGAACTCCGATAGATGATATAAAGGCTATGAACCCAAAGGGTATCATACTTACCGGTGGACCAAGCAGTTGCTACGAACCGGGAGCAGCAAGCTGCTCTGAGGAACTCTTTGAGTTAGGTGTCCCGATTTTGGGACTGTGTTACGGAGCGCAGCTTATGACACATATTCTTGGTGGTAAGGTCGAGAGAGCCAGTGCAAGAGAATATGGAAAAACAGATGTAACAGTTGATAATTCTTCTGCATTATTTACAGATGTTACTAAAGAAACAGTATGCTGGATGAGCCACTTTGATTATATATCAGAGCTTGCACCGGGATTTAAATCGGTAGCTGTTACGGCGTCCTGTCCGGTAGCGGCCATGGAAAATACAGATAAAAAACTATATGGAATTCAGTTCCACCCTGAAGTACTGCATACTCCTGAAGGCTCCAAAATGCTTTTTAACTTTGTAAGAGGAATATGCGGATGTGCAGGTACCTGGGAGATGACTTCATTTGTTGAAAACCAGATAAAGGAAATCAGAGAAAAGGTTGGTGACGGCAAAGTTCTCTGTGCTCTTTCAGGTGGAGTGGATTCAAGTGTTGCAGCGGTTTTACTTTCTAAGGCAATCGGAAATAATCTTACATGTGTATTTGTGGATCACGGATTGCTTCGTAAGAATGAGGGTGATGAGGTTGAAGCTGTATTTGGACCAAACGGAAACTATGAGCTTAATTTTATAAGAGTAAATGCACAGCAAAGATTCTATGAGAAGCTTAAAGGTGTTACGGAACCTGAGAAAAAGAGAGCTATCATAGGTGAAGAGTTTATAAGAGTATTTGAAGAGGAATCCAAGAAAATAGGAGCAGTTGATTTTCTTGTTCAGGGAACCATATATCCTGACGTAGTTGAGAGTGGTCTTGGTGGAGAGTCAGCTGTTATAAAGTCACATCACAATGTGGGTGGACTTCCTGACACAGTAGACTTTAAAGAAATAATAGAGCCTCTCAGATTACTTTTCAAGGATGAAGTACGAAAAGCCGGACTCGAACTTGGTATCCCGGACTACCTTGTTTTTAGACAACCATTTCCTGGACCTGGCCTTGGTGTTCGAATCATAGGCGAAGTAACAGAAGAAAAGGTAAGAATAGTTCAGGATGCAGACTTTATCTTCAGAGATGAGATAGCAAAGGCTGGCCTTGACAGAGATATCAATCAGTACTTCGCAGCTCTTTCAAATATGCGTTCCGTGGGAGTAATGGGAGATGAGAGAACCTACGATTATGCCATAGTCCTGCGTGCAGTAAAGACTATTGACTTCATGACTGCAGAAGCCGCAGATATACCTTTCGATGTTCTTAAGACAGTTATGACTCGTATAACAAACGAAGTTCGTGGAGTAAATAGAGTAATGTATGATATTACCAGTAAACCACCGGGAACTATAGAATTAGAATAAAAATTAATAGATGTGCGTAGCACAATAAATAAAAACAAAGGACGAATGAGTGTTTACACTCAAGGCGTCCTTTGTTTTTATTTATGGGACCGACGAAGTCGGCTATTAATTTTTATTCTAGTTCCACGGGTTTCTGGTTGTCAGATGACAGCGAGATAAAGCGAAGCGGAGTCGAGCTGACAAGTAAATTGATTGGAATAGTGTGTGGGTATAATAAGTGGATTGGTCCAATGGACCAATGGGAGAAAAAATGTGGGTGTTAGGTGATTTTAGTCTCAAAACTTTTAAGTTATGAGACTGGTAGAAAATTGTTGATAATAAAGGTTTTCAATGGTTTCATAATATGGTATCATATAATTAGTGCATTGTATGACCGTTTATATGGAGGAAATGATAAATGATCTATGGATATGCGAGAGTTAGTACGAAAACACAAGCCAAGGATGGCAATAGCTTAGAAGGTCAAGAAAAGGCCATAAGAGAGGCTGGAGCTACAGAGGTTTATAAAGATACATTTACCGGAACTGTGGCAAGCAGACCTGAGTTTGATAAATTGATGGGTAAGCTTTCAAAGGGAGACACTTTGGTTGTTACTAAGCTAGATAGAATAGCCAGAAGTGCCACTGAAGGCTCTAAACTTGTGCGTGAAATGTTAGAGCGAGGTGTTAGTGTGTATGTCCTTAATATGGGTAAGATGGACAATACACCGACAGGTAAGCTTATCTTTCAAGTGATGTTTGCATTCGCTGAGTTTGAAAGGGATATGATAGTAGAGAGAACTCAGGAAGGTAGAGCAATGGCGAGACAACATGAGGGATTCCATGAAGGAAGACCTAAGAAGTATAGTAAGGAACAGATAGAGCATGCGCTAGAGTTGTTAAAGGATCATAGTTATACTCAGGTGACAAAGTTGACTGGGATAAGTAAGGCAACGCTGGCGAGGGCGAAGAGAAACAAAGATAAGGAGATATTATAATGGCTGAAATCAGGAAACTTGAAAAAGAATTGTCTGGAAGTCTTGAGGAGGTGTTTCGCTAATGGAAAATAAGGGTGAAGTTGTTATTTATCAGACCGAGGATGGTTTAAGTAAGTTGGAGGTAAATCTTCAAAACGAAACAGTTTGGCTTTCTCTTGATCAAATGGCGGAATTGTTTCAAAGGGATAAGTCTACCATTTCTAGACACATAAAAAATGTATTTTTAGAGGGTGAGTTAGAAAGAGAGTCAGTTGTTGCAAATTTTGCAACAACTGCTTCAGATGGAAAAACATATAACGTAGAATACTTTGATTTAGATGTCATTATTTCTGTTGGATACCGCGTGAAATCTCAGAGAGGCACGCAGTTTCGTATATGGGCAAACTCGGTTTTGAAGGAATATATCATCAAGGGATTTGCAATGGATGATGAACGCTTAAAAGGAAATGGTGGCGGAAACTATTGGAAAGAGCTATTAGATAGAATTCGAGATATCCGTTCTTCGGAGAAGGTTTTATACAGACAGGTTTTGGATTTGTATTCAACCAGCGTTGACTATAATCCTAGAAGTGAGGAGTCTATTCAGTTTTTTAAGATTGTGCAGAATAAGTTACATTATGCTGCACATGGTCATACTGCGGCAGAAGTAATCTATGAAAGAGCAGATGCTGAGAAACCTTTTATGGGGTTGACTTCATTTGCAGGAGAATTGCCTGCGTTGAAAGACATAGGAGTTGCTAAGAATTATTTAAAAGAAGATGAATTAAAGATTCTCAATAACCTTGTATCAGGTTACTTTGATCTAGCTGAAATCAATGCTATCGAGCATAAGCCGATGTATATGAGTGATTATGTAGAACAATTGGATTCTATCCTTACATCGGGAAATCGAAAACTTTTAGAAGGTCCAGGAAAGGTTAGTCATGATCAGGCTATTAAAAAGGCAAAGACAGAGTATCGAAAATATCAGGAGATTACATTTTCTCCTGTAGAAGAAGAATACCTTAAGAGTATTAAGGGTGTAGAAAAAGAAGTCAAGAAAAGGAAGCGAAATATAAAATGAGAGAGATGAAAGATAGCGGTATTGAATGGATTAGCGATATACCAAAAGATTGGTATATCGCTAAATTAAATAATGTAGCATCTAAAATAACTGATTATGTTGCAAGTGGTAGTTTTGCGGATTTGAATAAAAATGTTGCATATTTGGATGAACCAGATTATGCAATGCTTGTAAGAACGGCAGATTTATCTGGGACGAAAGACAAACGAGTTTATATTAATAAAGATGCTTATGAGTTTCTGAGTAATTCTAATTTGCATGGGGGGAAAATAATTTTATCAAATATAGGTTCAGTTGGAAATGTATATATATATACACCAATTTATGAAAGGAGTTCTTTGGCTCCAAATGCAATTATGGTGGATGGATGCCCTAATAATAGATATGTTTATTATTGGTTTTTAAATCCTATTGTTAACGAGGAACTAAAAAGAATTGGAGGAAACATGGTAGCAAAATAATTATAACACAAATTTGAAAATAAGGTAAATATCTTTTTGGCAAAGAATTTGTCGATGAGATAGATGATGGACTACCCCAAAACTACTGCAAAACTACCTCAAAACTACTGCAAGAGACTACCAAGAGACTACCAAGACGCTACTAAGACAACACTATAATCCAAAGAGAGTATTATATGCGCATGCAAATGAGAAAATATTTACTCAAGTATAACTTGAATAAATTGATGAAACTTCAATCTTGACTCGATGGTTATATGCTGGTTTCTTGTGTAAGATAAATAATGTAAGGAGGATAAAACTATGAAAGAGAAAAACATTATTTATTATCTTATTAGAGAAAGAATACTTGCAAAAAGAGAGCACAATGAAGAAATATATGAAGATTACATCTTTAAAAATGGAGAATGGGTGGTGGAT
>JAEEJA010000100.1 GCA_016281605.1 Lachnospiraceae bacterium | reverse complement strand
ATTTAATGTATTAACAAACAATATCCAGAGGATAAAGACAGAATATTCAATCGAATTACCAAGATAATACCTGCATCTATCAAGCTTCAAAATACTATAATCACTCAGGAGGACTGTTTGAAATATCTTGATAATGATATGAACAAATTTGTCTTGCTCGATGTACCTTACTGCATATGAATCCTCTATCTTTGAACGTATGATAAAATCCCCATCTATGCCCAAATAAGAATATCTTCCAAATAGTCGTAAACCTGCATATATTCATGTTTTTCTTTCCCTATATTCGTTTAATAAATATCATTCTACATTCAAAAAAAATGAACGTATCTCTTCTTCTTTTTGATTTATTTTTCCTTGGATCATTTCATCACTTCCTCCACCCTTTGCATCTAAATCACATCTCATTTTTTCAGCCAGAATTTTAGAGCCACCTGATTGATTTCCTGCATTGAATCTGTATCCGTTTTCATCATCTCCTACAAATACGCCTACATACCCATCGTGCTTCATGCTCATTTTGTTATAGGTATTTTTCATTGCGATAGCATCAATATCGAAGTGAATAAATATACATTTTTCATTATCGGATTTTTCGATTTGTGCATCAATTATTTCTGTAATTAGTTTTATATTTTTTTCTTTATAATTTGAAATCTCTTTTTGTAAGGCTTTAATACCTTCGGATATTTTCTCCTGTTTTGCTGATAAAAGAACTGTAATATCATTTATAATTTCCGATTGCTTTTGGATATACTCGATTGCTCTTTTTCCACAAAGAATACCTATTCTTATTCCACTCTTATACTTATCAGCAGTTATAATCTTTATTATACCTATCTCTCCCGTATTACTTACATGTGGTGCACAGCAGGCACACATATCAAGTATATTATCATCTTCTCCGATTTGTATAAGTCTGATTTGATCACTGATTTCAATTTTACTTCTGAAATCTATACTTTCTGCTTCATCTTCTTCAGGATATACTGCATGTATTTTCAGATTGGCATATATCGCTTCATTTGCCTGTCTCTCCATCTCTTTGAGTTCATCGTCATTTAAAAAACCATTCAGATCCATGGTAACAGGACTATCGTCGCTTAGATGAAAACCTACATTGTCAAAGCCGTACTTATTATGGATTACTCCCGTTAAGATGTGCTCTCCACTGTGATTTTGCATACGAGAAAATCTCTTATCCCAGTCAAGTATACACTTAACAGTAGTCTGATTATTAAAGATTTCTTTAAAACTATCTTCCTTCTTAAAAGAATCCTCATTAATATGATTTATAGATAATTCCTCATATATTTTTCCATCAATTATAATAGAATTTATTACTTTATATTCTGTCTCTGTTTCATTATTATCTTTATCCAAAACCTTTATACATCCGGTATCAGCGTACTGACCACCGCCTTCCGGAAAGAAAATGGTTTCTGTCAATCTGACATAATACTTACCATCATTTACGACTGCTTCCTCCACTCGTGTTATATGTTCTTTAAGATAAGGATAATCCTCATATAGTTTAATATTATTATCAATCTTATTTTTCATTTTTCCCTCTATTATCAAGACTCGCTTGCAAAGCTTTTAACCTGCAAACATAACTCCATCAAATGCATCCTCAGTCTTTTCGCCTGCAACCTTTGATGCATACGCATTTACCTCACACTCTATGTCGAGCATATACTTATTTTCTTCGTTACTTTCCTCATATACAACAACCTTCGATTCAGCATCAGTAGCATATAACTTTACTTTAGTACCCTTCTTTAGGGTAACACTCTCTCCATCTTTATCCAAATCATCGGAGGTAACTGTTCCCTTAAGATCTTTATTTGCAGTAAGAACTATACCACTCTCTTCATCATAATATCTTATCATGTACCAATCTTCTTCAGGTTCTAGCCTTCCTGCACCATTTAAGCTGTAAGTGCGGTATCCTGTAGCAGTACTAAGTATATCAAGCTTTGAATCTAATACTATCTCATCAGGATTTGTCATAGGTGTAAAGGCGTGTATATACTCATCTTTCAATTTTTCGTTTAAATCTCCTTCATAGTCCGAAATATCAATATGTGTCTTGCAATTCATATTTTTCTGCATTTGAGATACCTTGTTACCTTTAATCTTATACACATAAGTGCTGTGATAATCATTATCACTTAAGCAGTCCAGTACAAGACAAGAGAACCCTTCATAGGCATGAATAACATTCGCACTAAAACTATAGCAATAAACATTCTTTTTTATAATATTTCCGTTGAGATTTATGATTACTTTTTCTATATTATCGTCTTCTGACATATCTGCTGCCACAAATAAAGAATCAGGGTTACCATCGTCATCGAAATCATCCGCATATTCCATATTAGAATCTATTGATACTCCATATTCATCAGGTCTTTCGATATATTTTTCATTGAAAAGGTCTGGCTCTTCATCAAAAAGGATACCTACGGATAGAAGCCCATCGGCATAGGATGCAATACTGTAAGGATTAAAAATAATTTCAATTCCGTTTGGATTTATAATAAAGTTAATCTTATCTACTTTACCTGATTTGATTTTTTCCTTTATAAATTCACCGGGACTCTTTACATACATTATATCGGAATATTTATCATCCATTTTGTTTTCTACTATTTCCGGAAGATCTCTTATATCTTTAATTACATCATCTAAGTAAATTCTTTTCCCTTCCGTTGCATCATAATTAAAACCATTATGATAATAATAACCATGAACTCCACCGGAGTATGAAAATCCGCTTTCTATGAAACTAAGCACCGATGTATCGGAACGGCGAATATGATAATCACTGCAATCCTTATACTCTCCGTAATAATCTCCATCTTTATACTGTTTTGAGGCCCACTTTATATTTTTCTTATAAAGCTTTCTTGATTTTTTTACTTTTTTTGAATTAAACTCAGAAAGAGTCTCAGCTAGCTTTTCATTTGCCATTTCATCGCTAAGATAAATCTCATCAAAATCCGATTGAGCAAGATTTCCTTTTAAATCATCACTGTACTCACTTATAGTATGTCTTACTAAGGTGTACTTTACCTGCTCTACACCATCTTCTCCCCACATGTCTGCTTCTTCATCATTTTCTACTGAAGAATCATCCTCTGAAGATGTGTCCTCTAAAGATGTGTCTTCTGAAGACGTATCAGAAGATGTATCATTACTCGAAACCTTTACGTCATTATTATCAGAGTTTTCTACTGTATCAGAAGTAGTGTTTCCACAAGCTGTAAAAAAAAGTACAGCGGATAAAAATGCAATAATTAATATTCTGTTTTTTCTCATAATCTCTTTCTCAACTTTCTATAAGATAAAATAAATCATTGCTAATTATGTTATCACATTCGTTATGATTTAGCAATGAGCAGAAGACAAATGCTTTGTCATTTTTCTCATAGCGGCTCTGCAGCTAAAAAACCGGAAAAACCATACAGTTTTCCCGGTCATTATTAATCATCAAATTTCATCTGAATTACTTCTCGATTTTCTCTTGTTTTCTTTATATCTATAACTCTTTGGTTCTCGCTTCCTCTATAGTGAAGCATGAGATTTTTTAGTTTTTCGTTGAACTGTCCATCTATTAAAACATCGATAGAATCGAGTATTTCATCGGTTACATCAGTATGCTTTTTCCCGCCTTCAATCAGATCCTGATCATAAGTATAACCTGTATACATCCATATACTTTTCTCAGGCAATTCTTTTTTTATACGTCTGATAAGCTTTATTAAATCAGCTTGATTTTCAGGCTCAAAGGGTTCGCCTCCAAGAATTGATATTCCCTTATAGTATGGTTTCTTGAGCTCATCTATCAGGTTGTCTTCAAGCTCCCTTGTAAAGGGCTCTCCATAATGAAAATTCCACGTCTCCGGCTGAAAACAACCTTTACAATGAACTCTGCATCCTGATACAAACATGCTAATCCTTATACCAACACCATTAGCAACATCATTCTTTCTTATCATTCCTACATACATTTTTTTCTCCATACTAAAAGTAGTTTTTTCAACTTTTAGCCTTCACTATGTGTAAGTTCTCCTGTAGAAAGATGAAGAACTCTTTCTTTTATCTCCTGAGTACGTCCTTGATTCCAGAACTGAGTTCCTATGTATCCGCAGGTACGTCTCGCTACATTCATCTTATCCTGATCTATATTACCGCAGTTTGGACATTCCCAGATAAGCTTACCGTTAGAATCAGTTACTATTTGTATTTGTCCGTCATAACCGCAAACCTGACAATAATCGCTCTTTGTATTAAGCTCAGCATACATAATATTATCATATATGAACTGCATAACACTTATGACAGCATCAATATTATTTGTCATCTCAGGAACCTCTACATAGCTGATTGCACCACCCGGTGAAAGCTCCTGGAACATGGATTCGAACTTAAGCTTTTCAAATGCATCGATTTCCTCAGTAACGTGAACATGATAACTGTTTGTAATATAGTTTCTGTCTGTAACACCCTCAATGATTCCAAAGCGCTTCTGAAGGCACTTTGCAAACTTATAAGTAGTTGATTCAAGAGGGGTTCCGTATATTGAGAAATCAATATTTGTTTCCTGCTTCCACTCATTACAATAAGCATTAAGCTTCTTCATTATCTCAAGTGCAAATGGTGTAGATGCAGGATCGGTATGTGATGATCCTGTCATATATCTGGTACATTCACAAAGACCTGCATAACCAAGTGAGATAGTAGAATAACCGTCATAGAGAAGCTTATCTATAGTCTCGCCCTTCTTAAGACGAGCCAATGCGCCGTACTGCCAAAGGATTGGTGCAACATCTGAAACCGTTCCTTTAAGACGATTATGACGACACATGAGAGCCTTCTTACAAAGCTTCATACGCTCATCAAAAATCTCCCAGAATCTGTCAAAATCACCGTCTGATGAGCATGCGATATCCACAAGATTGACAGTTACCACGCCTTGATTAAATCTACCATAGTACTTACGCTTGCCCTCCTGATAATTAAGAGCATTGGCATAATTAGCCTGGGTTCTGTCAGGTGTAAGGAAGGATCTGCATCCCATGCAGGTATAAACATCGCCCTTCTTTAAGTTTTTCATAACCTTTTCAGATATATAATCCGGTACCATTCTCTTAGCTGTACACTTAGCAGCAAGCTTAGTAATCTCATAATACTTGCTTCCTTCTGTGATATTATCCTCCTCGAGAACATATATAAGCTTAGGGAAGGCAGGTGTGATAAATACACCTTTTTCGTTCTTTACACCCTTAATTCTCTGGTGAAGCATCTCCTCTATAACCATGGCAAGATCGTCTCTTGTACGACCTTCAGGTACTTCGTCAAGATACATAAATACAGTAACGAAAGGAGCCTGTCCGTTGGTTGTCATAAGAGTGATAACCTGATATTGAATCATCTGAACACCACGGTTTATCTCTTCTCTTACTCTCTTCTCAGCTACAGTATTAATCTGAGCCTCTGTAGCTTCTATACCGGCCTCTTCGTACTCAGCCTTAACAACTCTCCTGAACTTCTTTCTGCTCACCTCTACAAAAGGAGCGAGATGTGCTAATGATATACTCTGTCCGCCGTACTGTGAGCTTGCAATCTGTGCAATAATCTGTGTTGCGATATTACAGGCAGTAGAAAAGCTCTTTGGCTTTTCAATCATAGTCTCACTGATAACTGTACCGTTCTGAAGCATGTCCTCAAGGTTTACAAGGCAGCAGTTATGCATATGCTGTGCAAAGTAGTCTGAATCATGAAAATGTATAATACCATCCTCATGAGCCTTTACTACATCCTCAGGGAGTAAGAAACGCTTTGTAATATCCTTACTTACTTCACCTGCCATATAATCACGCTGTACACTGTTTACTGTAGGATTCTTATTTGAATTCTCCTGCTTTACTTCTTCATTGTTACACTCTAATAAGCTTAAAATCTGCTTATCTGTGGAATTGGATTTACGTACAAGCTGACGGGTGTAACGGTAAGTAATATACTTACGCGCAACACTAAAGTGCTTTGTGGCCATAATCTCATCTTCCACCATATCCTGTATTTCCTCAACGTTAGCCGATCTTCCAAGCCTCTCGCACATATCCTCAACATTGGCAGATATCTTTAATACCTGTTCTCTTGTAAGGCGCTCAGGCTCGGGTACCTCCCTGTTAGCCTTCGTTATGGCAGCTGTAATCTTTGAGATATCAAAAATCATTTCACTACCACTTCTCTTAATAATTTTCATTTTTCTCTCCATTCTGAAGCAGTCATACCTTTAATTCTTAAAATCTGTAAGAACCCCATAATAGGCAATTCGCTTCCCCTAATATAGATTTTTATTACCAGAGTCACATGATATGATACCGTAAAAATCTCTAAAATTAAGCATATATAAACCTTCTCTTTCAAGTATAAATCGCTCAGGTACCATAATCGCTGACTTTTTGAATAATACCACATCTAGTTTGAAGTGTCAATATTTAACACAATATTTTGTGGTTACTTTTTTTCATTCTTTAATTTTTCAAGATGAAAAAATACCAAACACCCTTATCTATTAATTCAATCCGTCTTGATTTTAAACATTGGTTATGATAACATTTTTAGCGCACAAGACTCGCAAACGAGTCTTGACTATTTGAGTCTTCTACAATGTTACTTAAGCATTACAACAATCGGGAGGTTTTACCTTGAATAAGAAAAACATAAATCATAAATTAATATATAAAGAGCAGCAATACCTTGCTCTCATACTCCTATTGATTAAGATACCTACATTGATAATAAATCTGATAACTGCAGTTACAACAAGCTCTCTTGTACTTTGGATGGACTTTGTAGAGACTTTAAGTGTCATAATTCCGGCAATTATAATGTCTGCGTCATCGAAAGACCTTCGTGGAGAGCTTAAATTTAAGTATAATTACGGTGTCGAAAAAATCGAAGCTGTAGCTGCCTATGGATGTGAAATTTTCGACCTTATGGGACTCGGATGTATATTTACATTATCTGTAATCAAACTCACCAATGGAACCGAAAATGAAACCCACCACCTAGCATTCGCTATTATCATGAAAAGCATAGGCTTTATACTTGATGTGATAATCCTTTACAGAGAAAAGCATATGCTCGAAAAAAAAGAAAGCCGATTACTTCATACGGCTTTCATAAGCGCAACCAAAGAGCTTATCTATGACGTTATATCTATAATTACAATTACTGTTACACTTCTGATATCAACAAAACAAACGGTAGATTACATCTCTCCTTTGGTTTGTATAGTTGTTGCCATACCTATGTCTTTGGTGCTTATAAAGCACATTAGAGAGGCTTTTATTGATCTTATAGATATTACTCTTGATGAAGAATCACAAATACTGATTCTTAAAATCCTCACAGAGTACTTTGAGCAATACGATACAATCGGCGAAATCAAAAGCCGTAAAACCGCCTCTACTGTTAACATCGACATCGAAGTAGGCTTCTCAAATGATAAAAATTACGAGTACATAAAAAACACTGTAACAAGCATGAGAAACAGACTTGCAGAAGAATTTGAAGAAGAGTGTGTAATTAATTTTATAATCATATAATCCAGGCGTAAGTTTAGCTCCGATTTGAATTATAATTCTTATTCCAATATGCTTTGTTTAACGTCAGTTTATCAACTACAGCCTTTGGAAGTACTGTGTAGTTTTCTCCAAGCTTAAGTCCTGCATACTTAGCAGCGCAGTGTGTTGTAAAGGAAGCGAGTTCAAGAAACTGCCCATTTTTTACAAGTGTCTTTGCTACATCTTTTGCATAAGACGCACCTGCTTTCTCTGCAGAAACACTCTCAAATACTTCTCTGTGCATATTATGAGAAACTCCGTTGTCAAAATACCTTCTAAACTGTTCCACAGCATTGTAGTTGTGAGAATGTAAAACTCTTGCATCTGCGCAGTACATAACACTATAGCCTTCTTCTATCATTTTGTAGGCCATAAGCATATCTTCATTAAATGTGGTTGGATTTACAAATTCTCCCATCTCATAAAAAAGTTTCCTTTTGTACATCGCACATACATCAGAACAAAAATAGGTATGAATCCCTAATTCTTCTACATCTTTAGATGTTTTTAACCTTGATTTTTCCGGATAATTATGCTTTCTGGATAGTCTCTCTACTATATCTGCATCCTTCTTTGGAAGCTGTCTGGCATAGCTTATTGCTACAGATTCGCTGATTTCAAATGATTTCAAGAGATTCTCAATCATTACTTTATCGGCAGGAATAGCATCCTGTGTCATAAAGAGCATATAATCAGCTTTTGAGTGAAATGCTCCGAAATTTCTGCTTGCTCCATGATCAAAATCTGACTGCTCTACTGCTCTTACTATAAACTCTACATCATTATCTCCTGCAGATGATTCCACCTTAATCTGCAAAAGTTCACCTATATAATCATCCGGAACAGTCTGAATAATTATAATTCTTTCCGGTTTCTTAGTCTGCTTTAATAGTCTTCTTATAAGTTCATTAAACTCTTCGCCCGGCTTATATACCGGAATAATAACATCTACACTTCCCATAACTCTTATCCTTTCGCTTTTGTGCGTTTTTGATTTTTTATATATCTAAGCTTCAACCTTCACATAGTTTCTTAGCAAGGCCTACTGCCTCCTGAGCATCCTCAGAATAACCATCAGCTCCTATTTCCTTAGCAAAGCTTTCTGTTATACATGCTCCACCTATCATAACCTTCGCTCTTATATTCATCTCATTTCTTAGACTCACAACCTTTTTCATCTCCATCATGGTTGTAGTCATAAGCGCCGAAAGTGCTATTATATCAGCATCTTCTTCTTTTGCTCTCTCAACTATTTCTTCAGCAGGCACATCTTTCCCTAAATCATAAACATTAAAGCCATAGTTTTTAAGCATAAGTGCAACCAGATTTTTACCTATATCATGTATGTCATGCTCTACCGTAGCGATTATTACTGTGCCGTAAGAAGCTTTTTCTTCTCCGGATGCAAGCAAAGGCTCAATCACCTCAACTGCACTGCTCATAGCTTCAGCAGCCGCTATAAGCTGAGGCAGGTAATATATTTTGGCTTCATAGAGCTCTCCCACATGTGTGATGGCCGGAATCAATGTAGAATCGAGTATCTCCTTAGGGTCCTTTCCTTCTTTGGATAGTATTTCATTAACAAGAGCCACACTTCTGTCTTTTTTACCCTTGATAACAGAAAGAAAAAGTTCATCATCCTCAAATTCTTTCGGAACACTGACAGCCCCTTTCTTTTCTACTTTCCCTTTAGCTTCAATCTTACCGTCTGCTCCCGCATAATCACTTAATGTACCGTCTATAACTGATATCTTGTGACTTTCTGCCCTTTCTATATATCTAATGTCGCTTCCCTCCTTTGCCGCAAGTAAGTCAGCAGCCATAACAGCATGCATAAGAAGTTCCTGTGAAGGATTAACTATAGCCATGGTAAGTCCCGATAATACAGCCATCGCTAAAAAGTTACTGTTTACAAACATTCTGTCCGGCAGACCGAAAGATATGTTGGATAGACCACAGGCTGTAGCTATATGAAGCTCATCCTTAGCATACTTAATGGTTTCAAGTGTTTCAAGAGCAGCAAACTTATTGGCTCCTATAGTTGCCACAAGTCCGTCTATTATCATATCTTCCCTTGAAAGTCCGGCTGCTTCGGCTCTCTCTAAAAGTACTCTTATATTGTCCTTTTTTTCATCTAAGTCCTTTGGAAGACCCGCAGAGTTAAGAGGCAATAATATAAACATTGCGCCGTACTTCTTTGCTAAAGGAAGAAGCCTTTCACACTTACCATCCTCAAGTGATATAGAGTTTATAAGAGCTCGTCCCGGGTAAATCCTAAGGGCTGCTTCTATTACATCAGGATTACTTGAGTCTATGGATAAAGGTGCATCTGTCAGAGTTGTAAGCTCATAGATTGCCTTTATCATCATCTCAGTTTCATCTATACCGTTGGTTCCCATGTTGACATCGAGTATATCCGCTCCATTCATAACTTCAGACTCGGCCATCTGACCGACCAAATCCAAAGAACCATTTCTAAGCTCTTCCTGGAGATTCTTCTTACCCGTAGGATTTATCCTCTCTCCTATGACCATAAATCTACCATTAAGCTCTATATCAAGTACATTTCGCTCTGTTGATAATACCCTTCTCTTTACGTTTGAGCGTTCCTTATATGCAACATCATATATCTTATCTCCCAAAGTTTCGCAAAGAACCCTTATATGCTCAGGTGTGGTACCGCAGCACCCTCCTAAGATATCTGCACCCGCTTCTACAATCTTTTCCATCTCACTTGCAAATTCTTTTGGAGTCATGGGGTATACTGTCTCTCCATCTGCCAAAACAGGCATTCCTGCATTTGGCTTGATTATAATTGGAAGTGAGGTATAAGCCTTCATCTTTTCTATCAGAGGCACCATCTTTTCAGGTCCTGTAGAGCAGTTAATACCTATTGCGTCTGCTCCCATCCGGCTTAAACAAAGAGCAAAAGCTTCCGGAGAAGTTCCGAATAATGCTCTTCCATCTTCATTAAATGTCATTGTAATCATAACCGGGAGATCACAACACTCTCCTGCCGCTATCAGAGCAGCTCTGCACTCCTGAAGACTCATCATAGTCTCAACCACAAGCATATCAACACCTGCTTCATGTAAGACTCGTATCTGCTCCTTATATATATCCACAAGTTCCTCAAACATTAGGTCTCCAAGAGGATAAACCTGCTTTCCGGTCATGGTTAGATCACCGGCAATATATATTTTTTTATCGGTTCCGGACTTTTCTATGGATTTTCGGGTTAGCTCTACAAGACCCTTGTTTATGCTAATCAGGTCATCTTCAAGTCCATACTCCGAAAGCTTTATCCTATTACCGGAAAACGTAGGAGCGTAGAGTATATCGGTTCCTGCTTCTATATAATCTAGCTGTAATGCGCTCATGACCTCGGGATTTTCTAAAATCCATTTTTCAGGACATACTCCCTTAGGCATACCTGCTTTAAAAAGATTACTTCCGGTAGCACCATCCAGTATAAGCTTTTTCTCGCTAATCAGTTTTTTAAAATCTAGTTTTTTCATTTACTTCACCTTCATATCATATCTTTTGAGCAATACAATCTCTTCTTTTCAACATACTATTATAAATGAAATTCAATAAAAAAAAAAGCAGGAAGTGTAATAATTACACTTCCTGCAAAGTAAAATCACTTGAATTTTGACTGAGTAAAGACTCACTTAAAAAATATTTTACTTCTTCTCTTCAGTCTTCTTTTCATCGGTCTTTGTTGTTTTAGCCTTCTTAACCTTCTTTACTGTAACGTTAATCTTAGCCTTCTTCTTACCCTTCTTAAGAGTAATAACTGCCTTACCTGCCTTCTTAGCTGTAATAACACCCTTATTAGAAACAGCAGCAACAGCCTTCTTAGAAGATGAGAATTTAACGCCCTTAGCTCCGATTACAAGTTTATCTGAGTAAACAATTTTGTAAGTTTCTTTAACATTAAGAGTAATCTTGCTCTTTTCTGTTACAAGACCCTTATTTGCACCCTTAACGCTATCAATCTTGATACCGAACTGACCCTTATCAAAATCAGGATCTCCATGGCTAATCATGAGTATTGCAAACTTATTACCCTTAACTGTAAGAGTCTTCTTAGCAAGCTGCTTACCTGTATAAAGAGTTGACTGACCCTTAGAATTGATGACGTAAATATAATCGTATGTATTAGCATCTACTGCAGTCTTCTTGTTGAACTTAACTTTAAGCTTCTTAGCTTTAACTACCTTATAACCAAGAACTACTTCATCACCAACTTCATACTTATGAGCTGTCTGAAGCTTCTTAACGTTAGATGTCCACTCAGGACTAACAAGGTAGAAACCTGTGCTTCCGGAAGACTCACACTTGTTACCGTTGATGTAAGCTATAGAACCATCAGCATACTTTCCTGTCATGCTAACTTTATAAGTAATATACTTATGATCTGCATAAGAATCACCGTCAGCTGTCTCAAGCTTAGGAGCATAAACATAAATTGTCTTAGCATTTCCGTTGAACTTAACAAGCTTCTTTGTCTTCTTAATTACTGTCTTGGTCTTAGTCTTTGTCTTACCTTTAACTTTAACCTTAACCTTCTTCTTAACCTTCTTCTTGGTTACCTTATACTTATAAGCCTGATCAACCTTACGGAAGTTTCCTGTTACCTGATCAGCGATATACCACTCATATGTAGTCTTTATAGCTGAGTCTGTTGCAGGTACAACATCAGCAGAAAGCTTTATAAGAGATCCTTCAAGAGTCGCTTGGGTTGATGATCTAACTCTATCTACACCAAATACCATTTTCTCTGAAAGGAATATGGTAGTGCTTCTTTCCTGAACTCCGTTATTTGCTGTAATCTTATATGTTCCAAATGACTCTTCTGTAACAGTTGGAAGCTTATAGGTTGCAGCATTGGCACCTGCTATATCTTCAAATCTGTCAGTCTTCTTGTTGTACTTTGACCACTGAATCTTAAGATCCTTCTTAAACTTCTTATTGGTTGTTACTGTTGTCTTAAATGTAAATGCTTTTCCAATAGTAGCTGTAGGATTCTTCTTGGTAACCTTAATCAAAAGACCTGTATTTACATAAACAAAGTATGTAACATTGTATTTTCTGTATGTATTTGAAACCTGACAAGTATAGTAACCAACCGATGCTCCGTTAAGCTTATCAATCTTAAACTCTTTTGTCTTTGCACCGTAGATTAAATAGTTAGAGTTTGTAATATTTGCATAATCATAAGATTTATCTGTGTTAAGTGAATTCTTGAAGTACCACTGATAATCGGTATCATAGTTTGCATCCTCTGACTTAACATCAGCTGTAAGAGTAAGTGATTTCTCATAATTACCACAGATGCTTATAGCATAACCATCTTCTTCTGCAAGATTGTTAACCTTAAGATCTGTAATTCTCTCAATATAGAAATCTACATCTTCTGTAATCTTACCATCTGTTACTTCAACATAATATCTACCAAAATCAGCTGCCTTAAGATTCTGAAGAACCAAAGTATCAGAATTTGCGCCGTAAATAGCAAGTCCTCCAAAGTACCACTGATATCTTAACGGCTTGTTAGCAGAGTGTGTTGCCTTAATTCCCATGGTAGCTGTAGCGCCGAGCTTAAACTCGAGATTATAATCATATAATCTCTTTATCTTAATCTCATCCTCTGTTGTATCTTCATTAAGATAATAATACTTCTTTGCAACTATTGCATTATCATAGATTACATATAATGTGTAATCACCATACAATGCTTTCTTAATATTAGAAATTGTCAACTTAGGATCTGTTGTAGATGAAGCATAGTAGTAATCAGATACACCAAAACCATACTGTGATAATATACCTGTATTCTCTAACAATTCACCGTCAAATTCACCACTATTATCAGGTTCAAATGACCATACATAAGTAAGAGGAAGATTGTCAGGATTATTTACTGTTGGGCTAAATGTAACACTCTCGCCCTCCTTCTTCTCAAACTCGTTATACTTATCATCTACAGTAACACCTGTATATTGATAAATATCATACTGAACTAATCCGGAATAGTTTAATGCGCTTGCAAACTCGCCTGCTGTAACATCTCTAACGTAACAGAAATATGAACCGAAATCCTTCTTAGCTATACCTGCTACTGTTAAAGTATCAGTTGTAGCACCCGGAATTCTTCCATTTGGACCATACCACTGATATGTGAACTGATCCTGTGCATTGGCAGATACACCTCTAATCTTAAAGATCACCTGATCTCCGAGCTTAGCATATGCTTCTGTAGCCGAAACAGCTTCCTGATAAATATCATTATTTCTAAGATAGAATCTTATGGTTTCATATTCATTTTCACCTATGAAAACATGACATCTATAGGTTGTAAGATCATTAGCAGTTGAAACCACTGCATTGTATGTATTGGTTTCAGCACCGTCGATAATTTCATAATCATCACTTCTGCCTGAACCAAGCATTAACTTATCCCATACATACTTAACCTTAGCCGCTCCTGAAACATTAACTGCAAGTGCCTTGGTATCACCAATCTTAGCATAAACTAAGTTGTCAGATGCTGTATAGATCTGAGTATTGCTCTTATCTTCTGAAATGTTAAATTCATACTCTATAGAACGAACAACTTCCTCACCGTACTTCTCATATACAGTACATCTTACTTCTTTAAGCACATCGAAGCCATCAGCTGATGCATAAGTCAAATTAAGTGAAGAACCTGTCTGATCCTGAGCAACTGTAACAACATTGTTACCATTCTCATCTGTATAGTTTGGCTGAACAGGAACATACACGATAGCTGATCCTGAAGCTACAGGAGTTTCCCACTCATAAGAAATAGGATACTTGGCAGAATCTGAGTTCTTTGCAAATATCTGAAGATTTGCTGTTCCACCAACAGGAACCTCTACATTCTTTTTGCTTGTATATGACTGGAAACCTGTAAACTCATTGAGCATATAGGAATCAGATATACGAACAGTTGGGAAATAAGATGAGTCATCTGCTGAAGCGGTCTTTGATTTAAGCTCAACTCTGTATGTATATAAACCAAATCTCTCACCTGTAATATTGTTAATAGTGAGATTATTAGAGCCATCAATTGTATACTCAGCGCCTGAAACTAATTCTTCATCATCAAAGTACCACTTACCTGTAAGATCGTATGCATTAGCATCATATGTTAACTTGAAAGGATTAAATGTAACATTCTCTCCTCTCTTTGCTCCTGCATTGTCCTTAGCGTACTCAATCTGATATACATTGAGGTTAACATTATAAAAGTAATGAGCTTCATAGCTTTCCTGTGATCCTGCGTATGTAGCCTTAACAGTAAGATCATATGTTTCTGACTGTACGTTTGCAGCCGGTGCAGCAACATTAAGTGTAGCTCCATTACCTACTACATCACCCTTGGAATTCTTCCACTCATAAGAAAGTGTGAAACCTGCATCAACCTTTGTTGGTGCATAGAGTATACCGGTCTCACCTGCGTTAAGTCTGATTGTTGACGTAACATAACGTGTATCAACATTTATAGGACTATTTAATCCCAATGTCATATAAGCCTTAAATTGATCTGTTCCGTTGTCAACTGTACAAACAACATCGATTTCATCATCATTCGTAAACATTTCATTGGTTGGAGTAAGCTGAAGGCTTGCTGCGTCACTGTTAAGATCAACCTCATTATAATCTGAGTCTAAGTACGCCCATGAATATGTAAGTCCTTCAACATTCACTATATTCTGACCATAGAAATCTTCACTGTCTACAAGTGCTGTGCTAAGTGTAACAGGCTTTCCAATGTAAACATTGTACCTGCTTCTGAAACGAACATAAACATCCTTTCCCTGCGAATCCTGTGTTATAGGTGAGGATGAATAAGTATAACTGTCACCACCATATGAGTACGCATCATTAACAACAGTTTTCTTTTCAACTGTTTTTGCGCTGGCCATCTCACTATCCCCATCTACCGGAATACTAACTCCGGTGACGACCATACAAAGTGAAAGTGCCATACAGGCAACGCGCTTTAATGCGCTTTTCCTGTTAAATTTTCCTTTCTTCATATAATTGCCTCCTTATTATTTATTTGTAAAATATAAGTAAATAGTTATTAGTTAATTATAAACTTATTATTTACAATTGTAAATAGGTTAAATACCTATAATTACCATGTTTAAGGAAAACTTCAGATTTAAAAACTATAAAAATAAAACTTTATGAACATTCATCATCATTAGTCTTCCCACAAAAGATCCGGATATTCTTCCTTTCTATCACGGGTAAATACATCGTTTAAGGCTTCTTTAGCATTCTTATCAGCAAAAAGAACTTCGCATATTTCCTCTACTATAGGCATATTAACGTTGTGCTTATCAGCCAGAGCCTTAGCTGCTTTAGCTGTATTTACACCTTCAACAACCTGATTAATCTCTTCCATGGTTTCCTTTAAAGTCTTACCCTTTCCAATCAGGTAGCCTGCATTATGATTTCTGCTGTGTGTACTTGTACATGTAACGATTAAATCGCCTATTCCCGAAAGACCACAGAATGTTTCAAGCTTTCCACCCATGGCAATTCCAAGTCTGCTTATCTCACTCATACCTCGGGTTATAAGGGCAGCCTTTGTATTATCCTGATATCCAAGTCCGTCTATCATACCTGCGGCAAGAGCAATAACATTCTTTATAGCTCCACCCAGCTCTATGCCGGTCACATCAGGACTTGTATATACTCTGAAGGATTCATTCATAAATATATCCTGTATGAACTCAGCCGTTTCCTTCTCATGAGCTCCGACTACAACTGTAGTAGGCATACCGATTGAAACTTCTTCAGCGTGGCTTGGTCCGGAAAGCACCGCAACCTTTGCCTGGTTGATTTCCTCTTTTATAATATCTACAAGAGTAAGAAGTGTGTCATCCTCTATACCTTTCGCTACATTTACTATAATCTGACCATCCTTTATGTACGGTGAAGCCTTAGAAGCAGTGCTTCTGACAAAAGGAGATGCAACAGCAAATACTACGAGATCAGGCTCACTCAAAGCGTACTCTATATCACCTGTTATCTCTATAGAGTCCGGAAGATGAGCTCCCGGCAATCTATCCTTATGCTCACGATAAGTATTAAGCATATCAATTTCAGACTGTACCGCAGACCACATAATAACATCATGTTTCTCTTTAGCAAGCATGATGGCAAGGGCTGTTCCCCAGCTTCCTGCACCTAAAAATGTAACCTTCATTGATAATCCTCCAACTTTTTCGATTATTATTCTACAAGTTCAAATAATTTAATTAAGCAAAAAACTGTATTTTAGCAGTTTAAATCTCAGTTGAGCTGAGAAAAGACTTCGCCGAGTCCGCAATTAAGCACGAGATTAGCCATGCTATCCATGGCAGTTTGTGATTTATTGATAAGTACCAGTCTGTTTCCTTTATAGTATCGTAAAAGACCTGCAGCAGGGTAAACCGCAAGGCTTGTTCCTCCGACTATTAGCATGTCAGCCGATGAGATACTCCTTATAGCACCATCCATAACATCCGCATCCAGTCCTTCTTCATAGAGCACAACATCAGGCTTTATGATGCCTTTACAAGTACACCTTGGCACTCCTTTGGAATTCTCAATAACATCTATACCATACTCTTTTCCACAATTCATACAATAATTTCTTCTTATGGTGCCATGAAGCTCGTAAACCTTTTCACTTCCTGCATCCTGATGAAGTCCGTCAATATTCTGTGTAACTACAGCCTGCAGCTTACCACACTTCTCTAGCATAGCAAGTTTCTCATGAGTAATGTTTGGTTTTACATCATGTATTATAAGCTTATCTCTGTAAAACTTATAGAATTCTTCTGTATTTCTCATAAAGAATGTATGTGACAGAATGGTTTCCGGCGGATAATCATACTTCTGATTGTACAAGCCATCTACGCTTCTAAAATCAGGTATACCGCTTTCGGTGGAAACTCCCGCTCCACCAAAAAATACAATATTTGAAGACTCACCTACCCACTCTTTAAATAATCTTATCTTTTCATCGATTTCCATGGGCATTTTCCTCACAATTCTTAAAAAAGCTTTGTGGTCAAGACTCGCTTGCGAGTCTTGCAGTCGGAGCTTGAACCCCGACTGAGTGAAGCTTGTTATAACCCCCACCTATGCTACGCTTAGAGGTGGGGGATTTCTCCGACTGAGTTAAATCAAACCTTCTCAGGCTCCGGATAATCAACACCGAAAGTATCAACCGTAACTTTATCCATAACAACCGGATTAAGCGGAGCATCTCTAAAATCTGTTTGAACTCCGGCAATATCATTTACTACTTCCATTCCCTCTGTAACCTTACCAAAGGAAGCATACTGTCCATCCAAATGAGGTGAATCCTGATGCATGATAAAAAACTGTGATCCTGCTGAATCAGGAGCCATGGCACGTGCCATAGAAAGGACACCTGCTGTATGCTTTAGATCATTCTTAAAACCATTTGAGCTAAATTCCCCCTTAATATGATATCCAGGTCCACCTGTTCCTACTCCGTCAGGATCTCCTCCCTGAATCATGAAACCCTGTATAACTCTATGGAAGATAACACCGTCATAGAAACCCTTATTTATAAGAGATACAAAATTATTAACTGTATTAGGAGCGATATCAGGGTAAAGCTCTGCCTTTATAACTCCTCTGTTTGTTTCAAATGTAACGATTGGATTTGCCATATCAAATACCTCTTTTCTTAATATATCTTTATTTGATTTATTATATTATATTCTTCAGGAACATAAAAATACAACAATATATAGAATACGATAAAATCACTTATTTGTAAACAATGTATTGTTAAATATATGTCCCATTCTCTCCTTTTTTGTCTTAAGATAAAATTCGTCATACTCACCCGGTGCCATCTCTATTGGTACTCTCTCAACTATTTCAAGATTAAAGCCGTTAAGACCATATATCTTGGCCGGGTTATTGGTCATAAGTCTTAGCTTATGTATACCAAGGTCAACAAGTATCTGGGTTCCTGTTGTATAATCTCTTAGGTCCTCCGGGAATCCAAGCTTAAGGTTAGCATCCACTGTGTCATATCCCTGATCCTGAAGCTCATAGGCACGAATCTTATTGATAAGTCCTATACCTCTGCCCTCCTGTCTCATGTAAAGCATTACTCCTCTTCCCTCGGCCGCTATCATCTTCATAGCAGCATCAAACTGCTGTCCACAGTCACAACGAAGGGATCCCAGTACATCTCCTGTAAGACACTCTGAGTGAACTCTTCCTAAAACAGGTTCTCCATCAGCTACATCTCCCATAGTTAGAGCTATATGGTGTTCTCCGTTTAACTTGTTAACATAACCATGAATAGTAAACTCTCCGTACCTAGTCGGCATCTTGGCCTTTGCAACACAAGAAACAAGTATCTCATGTCTTTTTCTGTATTCAACCAAGTCCTTTATACAACCAAACTTCAAATCATGCTTTTTTGCAAATTCTATTAGTTCAGGTAGTCTTGCCATTTCCCCATCATCTTTCATGATTTCACAGCAAAGACCAACACTTTTTAAACCTGCAATATTTAAAAGATCTACCGTGGCCTCAGTATGACCTCTTCGTACGAAAACTCCTTCCTTCTTTGCCTGAAGAGGGAACATGTGGCCCGGCATCCTGAAGTCACTCTGACATACACCTTCCTCAACACACTTAAGTGCAGTGTATGAGCGCTCCTTAGCAGAGATTCCTGTTGTAGTATCAACGTGATCGATAGATATGGTAAATGCAGTGCTGTGATTATCTGTATTCACCTCACACATCTGCCTTAGCCCCAGTTTTTTAGTATACTCCTCTGACATAGGCATACATATAAGTCCTTTAGCGTAGCTTGCCATAAAGTTTACATTTTCTGTTGTGGCAAACTCTGCTGCACATATTACATCACCTTCGTTTTCACGGTCCTCATCATCGACCATAACAACTATCTTTCCTGCCTTCAAGTCTTCTACAACCTCTTCTATTGTGTTAAATTTAAAATCTGACATGGTAGCCTCCGTTCTTTACAATCCTTCTGTAAAACAAAAGATTCTTGATGATTAATTATTTTATATTTTATAGCTAAAACCCATTTTCCATTAGTTTTTTAAGCGTAAGTCCCTCTTCTTTATTATTGGACTCTATTGCTTCCCCATTTTTATAGGGCACTACAAGCTTTTCAATGTATTTGGCAATTATATCATTCTCCAAATTCACCTTATCTCCCGGTCTTTTTTGGAGCAATGTTGTTTCTGTACCGGTATGGGGTATAACAGATACGCTAAAGCTATCTTTTGTAACACGCGCAACTGTAAGACTTATGCCGTCAATTGCTATAGAGCCTTTTTCTACTACGTATCTCATAATCGGTGCTTCGGCGGTTATTTCCACCCAGGTGGAGTTCCCTTCTTTTCTGTACTCCTTTATAACTCCCGTGCCATCTATATGGCCGGATACTATATGCCCTCCAAATCTATCATTCATAGCCATGGCTCTTTCGAGATTTACTTTGAAACCAATCTTAAAGGATGAAAACGCAGTTCTTCTCATGGTTTCTGCCATTGCAAATGCATTGAAACTATTATCTGTCATAGCTGTTACAGTGAGACAAACCCCATTTACAGCTATACTGTCACCAATCTTTGTTCCTTCTAATACCTTCGACGCCTTTATGCAAAGATTGGTATTTAACCCGCTCCTATCCATGCGGAGTATACTTCCAACCTCTTCTATGATTCCGGTAAACATGACTCTCCTTTCATTATCTCTTAATCTCTTGGTATAATCAGTAAAAATCGAGTAGGGTCTTCCTTTCGACGACTCTGCGAAAA
This sequence comes from Lachnospiraceae bacterium, assembly GCA_016281605.1. Classification (GTDB taxonomy): domain Bacteria; phylum Bacillota; class Clostridia; order Lachnospirales; family Lachnospiraceae; genus JAEEJA01. The sequence continues at coordinate 4,786 of JAEEJA010000100.1, read as the reverse complement.
AAAAGCCCGAAATTCTCCGGGCTTTAAAACATTTCTATTAATCAGATTATACTACTCATAATATAAATAAACATAGTAATTAAATAAAAATGTCTTCTTTCATCCAGACTATACTGTCGGCTACGGAATCGAATATATCTCACCGTTATCAACCTCCACATCTGTTTACTTCAGATATGTGTCGGCTTGCGGGCTTTACCGCCGGTCGGGAATCACACCCTGCCTCGAAGAGCTTTTTTATTTTACTATTATAATCTCCTATTGTCAACCTAACCAAAATAGCCGAAAATCACTAATTATTACATCATTTTTTTCGTGACATCTTATAATGTATATGCTATACTAATCGCTGATGTTTTACTATTGATTATTCGTAGAATTCAGGTATTGCAAGTAATGAAATACTTAACTGAATATATTATTTTTTGGAGGTTTATATGCACGAATCCGGGGAAGATTATCTTGAAACTATACTCATGATAAAAAACAAAAAGGGTTATGTCCGCTCTATCGATGTTGCCAGAGAACTTGGATTTTCCAGACCTTCTGTCAGCAGGGCCATATCCATATTGCAAACAGGTGGTTACTTAAGAAAAGAAGATGATGGAGAACTTGTGCTAACTGAAGCAGGTCTTGAAAAGGCAAACAGCGTCTATGAGCGTCACACTACTCTTACCGAATTTCTTATGACAGTTGCGGATGTAGACACACAGATAGCTGAGGAAGATGCCTGTAGGATCGAGCATATTCTTCATAAAGAAACCTTTGAAGGTATAAAAAAATTCATGAAGAAAAATCGTTCAAAAAAAGAATCATAGAAAGGTTTTATTTATGAAAGAACAGATATATACAATTCCGGTTAATGACGCATTTGACAAGGACAGCGAGTGCCCGGTCTGTCAGATGTACTCTGAACTTGAAAAAAATGCTTTAGAGTTCGTTATGGGACCTTCCTACATGGAAGATGATATACGCATGGAAACCGATAAAACAGGTTTTTGCGCAAAACACATTACAAGCATGTATCATGCCAAAAATCGTCTTGGACTTGCACTTATGATGAACACTCATAACGATAGAGTTATAAGAGATTTAAAGGCTCTTGCGAAGGAAGGAACTACAGGAAAGAAGCTTTTCGGTTCAAAAACCGATAAATCTCCTGTAGCTGCCTACATAGATGAATTAGAGCGCTCTTGTTATGTATGCAATCGTATAAAGGATATGTTTGACAGGTACATCGATACCATATTTTACATGTGGAAAAAGGATGGCGAATTTGTTAATAAATTCAAGAATTGCAAGGGTTTTTGTACTTGCCATTACGGACTTTTGTACGAAGAAGGTCGTAAAAGGCTTGGCGGTAAGGCTTACACAGACTTTGCCGACACATTGAACGAAGTTTACTTTTCTAACATGGATCGTGTAAACGAAGATATATCCTGGTTTATAGATAAGTTTGATTATCGTAATGAAGATGCTCCTTGGAAAAACAGTAAGGATGCTCTTCCAAGAGGAATCGTAAAGCAAAATCATACCAATCCGGAGAATATATAATAACGTTAATAAGGGGGTTATCAGACAAGATGAATAAAACTTATTGGTTAAATGATGATTGGGAATTTGAATCCACTTTTACCGAAGATATGCTTAAAGCAGATTATGATTATAAAGGTGAAAAGATTCGTCTTCCTCACACAGTATGCGAAACACCGTTTAATTATTTTGACGAAAACGTCTATCAGATGGTTTCAGGCTACAGACGCAAAGTCAGATTCATGGATGAGTGGGAAGGTAAACATGTTTTCTTAAATATAGGCGCTGCCGCTCACTACTCTGAGGTATACATAAACGGAAAAATGATTATGAATCATGATTGTGGTTATACTTCTTATAAAGTTGAGTTAACTTCTCACCTTAAAAAAAATGAAGATAATATTCTTTGTATAAAGGTTGACAGTCGTGAAAGCTTAAATCAACCTCCTTTTGGATATGTTATTGATTACATGACCTATGGCGGTATATATCGCGATGTAAGCATTGTAGTAAAGGATTCTGAGTATATCGAAGATATATATCAGAGAGCTGAGATTGCTAAGGATGCAGTTCTTCCGGGTCTTATTCACGATTCAAGAAAGATGAGAGAAAAGCTTCCTGAACTTATCTACGAGGGAACTCTGGAAAACACCATTACCCTTGCAAATCTGGATGATGACGGTTGCGAATATGAAGTACGTCAGAGAGTTCTGGCCTTTGAGCCTGGCTTTAACACACCGGAATATCGTCAAAGACTGGCTGAAAGTGAGAACATCGAGGATATCGAAGATATTGATGATCTTAATGAAGTAGCTTACTCACGTACTACCATCTCACCGAAGGACAGTGATACATTTGTATTTGCTTTTACTACTGAATTGGACAAGGTTCTCCTTTGGGATGTGTGTACACCTAAGCTTTATGTGGTTGTTACCGAACTTTTAAAGGACGAAGCTGTTATTGACAGACGTATAGACACTGCAGGATTTAGAAAGTCTGAGTTTAAAGAAGACGGATATTATCTTAACGGAAGAAAGCTTAAGATAAGAGGCTTAAACCGCCATCAGTCTTACCCATACGTAGGCTATGCCATGCCTGAATCACAGCAAAGACTTGATGCAGACATCCTTAAGTATGAGTTGGGCGCTAATGCAGTCAGAACCTCTCACTATCCTCAGGATCCCGGATTTATTGATCGCTGCGATGAAATCGGACTTTTGGTATTTACAGAAATCCCCGGTTGGCAGCATATAGGCGACGAGAATTGGAAGAAAACAGCTATAAAAAATGTATCGGATATGGTTTATCAGTATAGAAACCATCCTTCCATCATACTTTGGGGTGTAAGAATAAATGAATCTCCTGATGATGATGAACTATATATAAAAACAAATCAGGTTGCTCACGATTTAGATGTATCTCGCCCTACCGGCGGTGTCAGATGCATAAAGCATTCAAATCTGTTTGAAGATGTTTATACTTATAATGATTTCCTTCATGATGGAAAAGAAGCCGGATGCTCCCCAAAGTCAGATGTAACATCTGATACCGAAAAGCCTTATCTCATCTCTGAGTACTGTGGTCATATGTACCCTACCAAGGCTTATGACTCAGAAGAACATCGTTTAGAGCAAGCACTCAGACATGTAAGAGTTCTTGACAGTGTTTCTTCTTACAAGGATATTTGCGGTTCATTTGCATGGTGTATGTTTGATTACAATACTCATAAGGACTTCGGTTCGGGCGATAGAATCTGCTATCATGGTGTCCTTGATATGTTTAGAAATCATAAGCTTGCAGCATATGTTTATGAAAGCCAGCAGACTTCACACCCTGTACTTGCGGTAAGCTCTTCCTTTGATATAGGAGAACATCCTGCAAGTTATGTAGGCGATATATATATATTTACAAACGCTGACAGTGTTCGTATGTACAAAAAGGAATCCGGTGCACCTGATTTCGTATTTGAAAAAGAGTATACAAGAGACCCTGCACTCTTCTCACATATGAAGCTCGCTCCTATCCTTATAGACGAGTACATCTGTGAGTGGGGTAAAGCTTCAACTGTATTTAAGTTTGAGGCTATAAAGAATGGTAAGGTTGTAAAAACTCTTATAAAGAGTGCTGTTAATGATATTAAACTTTCACTTGATGTAAGTCATGAGAATCTTGTAGATGGAAAATCCTATGATGTTTCATTGGTTCGTATCTGTTCTGTAGATGAGAACAACAATGTACTTCCTTTCTTCAATGAACCGGTTTCATTTAAAACAGAAGGCGATATAGAACTTATAGGACCTGCTGTAACCTCTTTGAGAGGAGGAATGGGTGGAACCTATATAAGAACCAAGGGAAATGCCGGAAGTGGTACACTTACTGTTTCTTCCGATAGAACTGAGGATATCACCATTTCATTTGAAATCGAGAAGAAACCTACATTTTTCTCCGATAACTAAAACATATGTGATTAGTGAGTCGTCGGTCAGATCTGCTGACATCTTACTTTCGGCGACTTGGAGATATAAAAACCGATGTAGTCCCATATAACGGACAGCATCGGTTTTTTACTTTTTCTATATGTCTAATAATGTAATTATATCTTCCGGCTTTTCTGCAAAGTGCACTATATCGCAATCAGCAAGCTCCTCTTTTGTTCTGAATCCCCATAGAACAGATATAAGATCCATCCCTGAATTTTTTGCGGTTTTATAATCTACATCGGAATCACCTATGTAAACTGCCTCTTTTACAGATACTCCTAGATTTCTACAAGCTTCATAAACACTGTCGGGAGCGGGTTTTCTATTAATACCTTCGCTTTCACCTATAGCTATATCTATGAGATTTGGAAAATACTTTTCACTTAAACTTTTAACCGCTTCATCAATCTTATTAGAAACTACAGCCTGCTTTATACCTGCTTCCTTTAGTTTCTTCATAACAGTAATTACACCATCATAGGGACGGGTATTATCATCTGAATGTGCATTATAGTAACCCTTAAAGTACTCTAACAGTCTCTCAAACTCATTCGAATCAGTATTTACTTTCCCCTTAACAGCATTCTTCATAAGTACTTTTAAGCCATTTCCCAAAAATCTTCTGGTTTCATCATATGAAATTTCAGGGATATTAAAATACTTTAGCGATGCATTGGTGGATATATATAAGTCATCCAATGTATTGAGTATAGTTCCGTCCATATCCCATATTACAGCCTTAGGCTTCATTTTTTTATCTCCTGTTGATTCTT
>JAEEJA010000099.1 GCA_016281605.1 Lachnospiraceae bacterium | reverse complement strand
CAGGGGATATGCCCTCCAGACGTTTCCTGGTAAGGAAGGCGTCTGCCTCCTCAAGGGAAAGTTCAGAGATTTGCTTATTTGTGCAACGCAGGAAATATCCCACATCGTTGCAATAGAGCTGAATTGTTCGTTCACGAAGCCATCAGATAAACCCGTTGGCTTTTGGGATTATGCCGTAAGCGGAATGGCAGGTATTATAGCGCGAGTTGGTATTAAGGATACCCTTGAATTTATGGATATGTCAGATAAAACTGAAATAGTTGTAAAAAAAATTTCGGATCCCCGCTGGCATTTGTATTTCCTGTCAGTTGCCCCTAAATACCAGAATCAGGGTATCGGATCTAGTGCGATACAGGATTTTCTTATACCTATGGTAAAAGAAAAGGGTGGAAACTTAATTACCGTAACTACCAATGCTAAGAAAAATGTGGAATTTTATACTAAAAACGGATTCTCACTTGTTAAAGAAGAAACCCTTGAATGTAAGGAAAAATCTGTTGGAAACTGGACTTTCAGAATGGATTTATAAAATGGTAACTATTATAATAATATTATGATATATTAGAGTGGTAATGAAAATTATCTTTTAAATAAACGGTTAAGTAAATCAAAGTATATCTTTTGGAAGGAATAAATATGAGTGATTTGGTAATAAAACATGATGAATTGACAGCAGAAGAGTTTATTTATATGTGGGAATCTGTATGGGGAAATGGACCGTCTTTAGAACAGACAAATCTTGCTATGAATAACACATTGTTTAGAGTCTCGATATTTGACGGGAATAAGATAGTAGCTATGGCAAGAGTTATTGGGGATATGGGACTTTGTTACTATATCAAAGATGTTATAGTGTTGCCTGAATATCAGGGAAAGGGTATCGGTCGGATGCTGATTGATGAACTGCTAAAGTATATTAATGAACATGGAGTTCAGGATACACATATATTTGTTGAACTATGTGCTATGCCAGACAAGATACCATTTTATGAAAAATTTGGTTTTGCTGCTAATGAAGCTCAGAGGTTGAGCATTATGTATCATGTCGATAAATCGGAAAACAGTTTATCGTGATTTAAAAGACTACGGAGATTGAAGTGGAATTAAGATAATAAGATTTTTTTGAAAACGATAAACAAAACAATTAATGAAGTTATTAAGAAATTAAGAAGTAGCGGCTTTTAATGAGCTGAGAAAGGAGGACTTTTTATGAAATCTATGAAGAAACTAATGATAAGAATAAGCGGAACTTTATTAGCGTTTGTAATCGCATTAGGGGTTATTGCAGGTGGATTGGTAGCAAAAGGTGAAGCGAGTGCCAAAAGTATATATTTTGCTGGAAAGTATAGACACTCAAAGTATGGTATGTCCTTAAGTATGAGTGCATACACTGAAAAAAGCAAGTATAAAAAAGGTGAGGAATGTGGAACTTTTATCTTAAAACCAGATATTCATACATACTATAAAATTAAGGGAGCTATAAAAAAAATAGGTAACAATAAGTACCAATGGAAAAAGAATAAGAGTAAGATAATATTTAAAATTTACAAGAAAAAAGTTATTGTCAAATGCAATTGGAAACCTGAATTTAGAGGAGAGCCAGATTATAACGGCATATATAAACTAAAAAAACATTATTATTCATAAATATAAAGACTTTGGATTTACATACAAGCAACAATACGGTGTAAAGAATAAAATATAAAAGAAAAAGTGTTGGTTTCCTCTGATGGTGGTTACGTAGATGTGGTTGAAAAGCTTCGAATGCAGGGGAAAAGAGTAGTGGTTATAGGTGAGAAGAAGGTTCCCGCAGCATTAAGAAAATCCTGTAATAAGTTTAGTGAGGTATGATAGTGCTTATTGAAAAAGGCATATCGTGGATTGCACTCAAAATAATGCGTCCTAGATATTTCCAATCCTTGATATCTGGGTTGCAACTTTAAAAAGACCACTATAGTTAACCTTAAAACAGTAATTATTGTTAATATGTATTCTTGTCAAATCACTGTATGATGGGGAGAATCATAAACTCCTTATGGCGTTATAATTTCTTATACTCATCATCAGTAACACCTTCTTCCGGATGAGACTAACGTAGTTGACAGCAGACTCAAGGCTGATAGGGCTCTCTGCTTCAGATATTGACAATAGTTTAATTATCTTTATAATTATCTATATATATGGTAAATCTGCCGCCGGGTAGAAGTTTAAGTCAGATATCATATCGTTAGGCCTTAGAAGATATGATGTGTGACTTTTTTTTGTTTTTAGGGTGAAAGATTTACGGAATAAAAAAAGGAGTCATAAAAAATGAAATGGACAATGTTATTGCTTGCAGGTATATTTGAGATTACATGGGCGTATACAATGAAATTATCAGATGGATTTACAAAGCTTATTCCTAGTGTAATCACTGTAATTGGGTATCTACTCAGTGCAGTGTTTTTAGCACTTGCATTAAAGAAACTTAGTCTTGGAACGGCATATGCCATGTGGACAGGTATGGGGATTGTTGGAACGACAGTTTTAGGTGTAGTGATGTTTAAAGAGAATATATCGATTCCACAAGTTTTGTGTATAGGTATGATTATAGTTGGGATAGTCGGACTTAAGATTATGGGAGAATGATAAAAAAATATAATGTACTAAATCATTAAACCTTATTTACTCCCAATTATCAGGTATGTCAAATGATACTTCACCTGCTATACAAATCGGCTCATTCTTACCGAACTTCTCATAAGACAAATTATCCTGTGATTAAAGTTTCGAAATAATCTTTTCTTATCTACGGATTTGTATATCAAGATTAAATCAGGAGAATGGAATTTCAGAAATGTCACTGGATGAAATAAATAATGAGATTGCAGAATGTTGAAGGAAAGACTTATAAGCAGATAGACAGGGTAAAAAAAGGTATCCTAAGACTATATACAAATGATCTTAAAAAACATGATTCGGAGGATGGTGAGCGGGCAGAAGCTGTGTTTAAGTCCATACCGGAACAACTGTCGAATCATAATTCAGTGTTTAGATTATCAGTAGTGGATGAAAATGCTCGTACAAGAAACTGTGGTAATGCAATAAGTTTTTTGAATGAGTCAATGATCGTAAACAACTGTATTAATGTTACTAAGCCTGAAGTTACGTTGGAAATGTACGCTGATCTGACGAAATTCAAGATGTTTATGGGAGATACCGGGCTTCTTGTAACACATATTTTAAATAACGGTGGAGATACTGATAAAATGTATCGTTCCCTGATTATTGATAATCTAGGCATTAATCAGGGGATGATATTCGAAAACATTGTTGCTCAAATGCTTCGGGCTAATGGACATGAATTGTATTTTCATGAATTTGAATATTGCCCAGAAGGGAACAGCGTTAGCAAGTCGTATGAGGTTGATTTTCTCACAGTAAGAGGAAAGAGACTGTCTCCAATAGAAGTAAAATCGTCTGGATATAAAAGCCATAAATCTTTTGATTACTTTAAAGATAAGTATCAAGTAAAAATGAATGACAGGTATATTATCTATACGAAGGATTTGGCGTTTGATGATGGCGTGTTATATATACCGATATACATGACAATGTTTTTGTAGAATGGTGAATATCCCAATTTCCTACGATTTTATTTCTTTGGCATTGCATCTGGCAATACTATGGAGGATAAGTTTAAGAGAACTGGCTATACTGCCATTAAGAGTGAAAAGGTTAATGCTCCCATAATAGATGAGTTCCCATTAGTTATGGAGTGCGAACTTGCTGAAATTGTTGAGACAGAGAACTTACATGCAGTAGTTGGCAAGATTGTAAATGTTGCTGCAGATGAGGAAGTTCTTGATGAAAATGGTAAAGTTGATCCAGCTAAGCTAAATGCTATTGCATTTGATAATTTCCAAAGTGGATATTATCAGATGGGAGAGAAAGCTGGTCAAGCGTGGGATGCTGGTAAGAAACTTATGGATTAAGATGGATTATTTTTGAATTGAAGAATATATCCTACAAAGGAGGTACCCTATGAACCCAACACTAAAACTATACATGTTTGAAACCTGTCCGTTCTGCTAGAAGGTTATAAGAGAAATCGAATCAAGCGGACGTACAGACATAGAATTCTACAATATTCGTCAGTCTGAAGAAGATAGGCTCGAGTTAATCAAAGTTGGAGGCAAGCAGCAAGTGCCTTGTCTTTTCATTGATGGTGTGCCTATGTATGAGAGTGATGACATTGTAGCATGGTTAAAGGAAAATCCTGAAAAATGATTATAAATTACTATGGGAATAAAAACTCAACAAACATCCTAATCCAAATGGTTGATGATCATGACCTTGAAGCAATCGAAAGTGAAATAGCAACGATAGAATCAGTCTCTACAGATTATTGCTTGATTACAGTCAAAGTAAATAATTGGAACCATGATCTGTCACCGTGGAAGGCTGATGCTGTATTTGGGAATGATGACTTTACAGGAGGAGCTTCTGAGACATTGCAGGAGATTTTGGAATTATGCTCAGATAAGTCAAAGCACTATTATATCGGTGGATATTCACTTGCAGGATTATTTGCCTTGTGGGCAGTATATCAAACTGACATCTTTGAAGGTGTGGCGGCTGCATCACCATCAGTATGGTTTCCAGGTTTTATAGAGTATATGAGAGATACTCATATAAAGTGCAATAAGGTTTATTTGAGTCTTGGTGATAAGGAAAGCAAAACAAGGAATCCTATTATGGCTACAGTAGCTGATAAGATTACTGCGGCGCATAACATTTTAAAAGCTTCTGGAGTTGATACTATTCTTGAATGGAACCAGGGTAATCATTTCAAAGATCCAGGTATTAGGATAGGTAAAGCTTTTGCTTGGATTTTAGAAAAAGCCTGATTAAGAAGGTTTGCAAACAAAACTGACCCATCCCGAAAATGATTAGGGGTGGGTCAAGTTTAAACGTAAAAGTGGGTCAAAACTACTTGACAATCAACAGCAGTTACATCCTCTTAAAGGAGAAAAGACATGAGTGAAATACAAAACTACAGCGAAGCTGTTCAGATAATAAAATCAGCGATTTTGCAGAGCCAGTATGATGCCGCAAAAGCCGTCAACGAAAAGCAACTCATGCTCTAATATGGCATCGGTAAGTACATATCATTAAACTCCAGAAACGGATTCTGGGGAAAGGGAGCGATTGACGCTATCAGTGAGCAGTTAGACAAGGAACTGCCGGGACTGCGCGGCTTTACATCCCGCAATCTGCGCTACATGCGGACTTTTTATGAAGAATGGGAAATATTGGATTCTACCAAACAAGCCGGGCAGATTCCTGAAAAGACATCTGGTAGTTTGGAACTCGTGAATTCCAAAACAGAAAACATTCCGGATCTTTCAATTTGGAACTTGCAAGTTCCAAATTATAACGATTTCCCGATGGATGCATTTTTGCATATAGGATTTACGCATCACAGAGTAATACTCGGGAAAGTAAAAAGTTTAGATGAGCGGATGTTTTATATCCGACGTTGTGCTAATGAACATTTTACTGTAGAGGCGTTAAAAAGTAGTATTGCCGCGGATGATTATCATCATCAGGAAAATTTACTGAACAATTTTGCACGGACTCTTTCTGCCTCGCAACAAGCGTTGAAAGCCATCGGTACTTTCAAAGACGAATATTTGCTTGATTATATTAATGTGGAAGAACTGGATGTCAGGGATACAGCCGATATTGATGAAAAGGTTGTGGAGAACGCCATCATCCATAATGTCAACTTTTGTGGATTATGTGATTCAGGACTATACAAAACCAATGGGAGTAGCTACCTACAAGACATCAAAGGATATGTCAGAGGAGCTGCGGAGGGCATTGCCTAATATTGAAGATTTGAAGAGGCTGCTTGACGAAAACGAAGAGTAAACAATGTTATCGGGAACTTCCAGAAAAAGCACTGAAATAGAAAAGGAAAAAGTAATTGTTAGGAGTCTGCATATGGCAGAACTAAACCTTAAACAAATAATAGATAAACTTAATACTGAGTTTACCGGGGAAACACGTAAACTGGTATTTTGGTATGATGATAAAGCTGAATTTGTGGAGGCCTTTGGCATGGGAAAAGATTTATCTAAAATGACATTAGAAGAGTTATGGGCATTGTTTCCCATCTTTCTTGTGCCGCACGATGATCGTTGGAACATTATGGGGCAGATGATGTCATAATATTCCAGTTTTATAGACGATGGGGGTGCGGACGGT
>JAEEJA010000098.1 GCA_016281605.1 Lachnospiraceae bacterium | reverse complement strand
TGTTTCCAAAATTGTACATCATTAAAAGGTGTAGTTAATTTAAATTGGGATCTTAGTCAGGTGACAACAATACAAAATATGTTTAATGGAGATTCCAAAATAACAAAATTAGAGAATGATTATAATTATTCATCGAGAAATGCCGGGAAATTAACCAATATATCCGGTTTGCTGACAGGATGTATTGCCCTAAAGTCGATTGATATGTTTAAGCATTTAGATATTTCAAAGATTACGTCACTGGCGTCACTCTTCTCTGGATTAACAGCTCTTTCTGATATCAGTGCAGTGAAGGATTGGGATACATCAGCTGTTACCAGCTTAGAAGCATGTTTTAATGGTTGCAGTTCTCTTTCAGAACTAGAGCCTTTAAAGAATTGGAACACATCCAGTGTTACTAAGTATTCTAATATTTTCAATGGCTGTACATCAATTGAGGTTATTGACGGTGATCTGGATGGATGGAAGTTTAATAGTGCAATAACAAATGTAACTAATATATTTAGTGGTATGACCAATCTTGAAACACTTGAAGTTGATTGGAGTGAAGATGGATCCATGCCGGGAGTGAAAGAATCCAAAAGGGGAAATGAAATTGGGCTGTTCCAAGGGCATGTTTCTTTGAAAAATGTTATATTAAACTGGAACGCTCCTAATTTGGAATCTGTTTTTGGAATATTTCAAAATTGTAAAAAACTTGAAACAGTAGAGTTGAATATTCCAAAATCCAAAATAACAAATGGAAACTTTATGTTTAAAGAATGTACTGCACTAAAAACTGCAGCTGTTAACGTGGATTTCAGCAATTCAAATTTTGGTCAATTTAAAGATGTGTTTATGGGATGCAAAGAACTCATTTCCGCAACAAATAACTGTTCTGCAAATTATAGTATTGATAGTAACGGTAACCGTAAACCATTGATTAAGCCGGATAGATTTGTTAATATGTTTAAAGGATGTGTTAATCTAACAGATGCGTCATTTGCAAAGTATCTTAATTTTGGAAAGTGTAATGATCCTGGTAATAGTACATTTGGCAATGATCATAGCCATATGTTTAATGGATGTACTAAATTAACAGCTGATCATCTAAGTGAAATTATGGCAACATGGGATTTAAATAATAATTCATTTAAAGGTAACAATGATTCTTTGGATACCACTGCTTCTCAAGACACCACATTCACCGACTACAATGGTAACAACTACAGTCTTGAAAGTGGCAAGTTAATTAAGCAGTAAAAATTTTTTTGAAACCATATAAATGACTATTATACATTACATAAACCCCTTGAAAGGAGAGCACCGTGAAAGAATTTAATACAACAGCTGTGTGTATACCTTCAAAGCACTATATGGTCGATCTCTCCGAAAGGGTGGCAGAGATTAAGAAGCTTGTAGATGCAGGCAAGTATTTTACTATAAACAGGGCCAGGCAGTATGGGAAGACGACCACACTTACTGCGTTAAAAAAAGAGTTGTCAAAAGACTATATTGTATTGGCACTTGATTTCCAAGGAATTGATAACAATGTGTTTGAAAACGGCGCTACATTTTCACAAGCGTTTGCCAGACTTCTGATTGATTTACATGATTTTGAAGGTGTTAAGATAGATGATAGAATAATTGCAATGCTGGAAGAATTGAATGATTCAGATTCAAAGAGAGTAAAGATGGATGAATTATTCAGAATTATTAAAAGATGGTTAATTGCTAATGAAAAACCTGTTGTAATGATTATTGATGAAGTAGACAGTGCCACTAATAATCAGGTGTTTCTTGATTTTCTTGCACAACTTCGTTATGGATATATCAGTAGAGATACAGATGGAATTGCGACCTTTCAATCCGTCATTCTCGCCGGAGTTACAGATGTCAAGCATCTACGCTCAAAGATTCGCCCGGAAGATAACCATAAGGTTAACAGTCCGTGGAACATCGCAGCTGACTTTGATATCGATATGAGTCTTTCGGAAGAAGGAATAAAAGGTATGCTTGATGAATACGAGACTGATCATCATACCGGTATGGATACAGCAGCTATGGCAAAGGCTATTCGTGAATATACGAACGGCTATCCGTTTCTGGTCAGTCGTATCTGTCAGCTGATAGATGAAGATGTAAGCAAGGCGATGGACCAAAAGGCTGCATGGTCTGAAAGAGGGATAGATGAGGCTGTTAAGATGATACTTTCTGAAAATAATACACTTTTCCAATCCCTTACAAAGAATCTGGATTATCATCCCAAATTAAAGACATCTATCCGCAGCATACTTATGGAGGGAGTAAAGCTTACATGGAATCCGGATCAGAATGATATAGTTCAAATGCAGATGTACGGTCTGATTAGAAACGATCATAATATTGTAAGGATTGCAAACAGAATTTTTGAAACAAGACTTTACAATCTGTTTCTTTCTGATGAGGAACTAAAGCAAAATGTCTTTTCAAGGGAAGGCGAGCTGGCAAAAAATATCTTCATAGAAGATGGAAAGCTGAACGTCAGACTGATACTATCAAGATTTATAGATACTTATCATGAGGTATGCGGTCCTCTTGAAGAAAAGTTTAAAGAGAAGGATGGAAGAGAGCAGTTCCTGCTTTATCTGAAGCCGATTATCAATGGCACAGGTAATTATTACATAGAAGCCCAAACAAGAGACCAGAGGCGCACTGATGTGATTATAGATTATCTTGGTCAAAGATATATAATAGAGTTGAAAATATGGCGAGGTGAGCGTTATAATACCGAAGGTGAAAAGCAGATCAGTGAATATCTGGACTACTTTGGATTGACTAGCGGATATATGCTGAGCTTTAACTTCAATAAAAAGAAAGAAACGGGAGTTCAGAGGGTTCAAATAGGTGATAAGATTTTGTTCGAAGGAACAGTATAGTCTGCTATCACAAGGCCTGTATATCTATAGTTAACATCCTTTTACATATATTTTTCAAAATATAAGATACTAAATATAAGATAATAAATCAGAAAAAAAGGAGGACCACTATGAAGCTTTTTAATAGACTTAAAAAACAAAATACTCTTTCCAAAGCGGGCTTTACTATGGTTGAGCTCATAGTGTCCTTCGCTCTCATGGGAATTTTTCTCGTTGCAACTACCATGGCCATATCCACATCCATGATGCAGTACTATGAGGAACGCGAGCTTATGTCTGCATTTGAAGTGGCAGACTCAGTTTTATCCATGGTTAAAGAAGATATAAGAACCATGCAGTGGAGTGTCAATCCTTCTGATGAAAAGGATACCTCCGGTATAGGCTATGTAAAGTTAAGAGATGGTAGTGGAGCTACAGTTCCTTGTCTTTCAGCGGGTGATACATTAACAGGCGATACCATAGAGTTTGTTATGAGCGGTTCTGATGACAACGATTGCGCAGAGCAGATAGATGCCAAGGGGTTCGTAGGAAGTGACGGAAGCAAAGGTTATCTGCTTAAGAATCACAGCATCATAGCAGGAAAAGACCAACTGTTGCAGGGTCTGGATGCAGGTTATCTCACATTTAGGTATTATAGAAAAGATATTCAGGAAGATAATGATAATTATAAGAATTGTTATATAGATAAATGTGTCGATGGCACAAAATTAGCTAATGCAGTATCAATACCATCTGATAAAAAGCTTGCCAGAGACGCTGAAGAGCGAATCTCCTCAGCATTATACGGGAATTTTAAGATTGAACTTTCATTTACAGTAAAGCCGGAAGACTACGCTTCTACAAGCTCTACTGATGATTACATAGTAAAAAGCGTAGGTATGAAGGTTAGAGTTTTAGATTCCGACGGAGCCCTCGTATACGAGAAAAACTCATCCGTAGCTCTCCTAAATAAGGTCCTATACAAAAGTGCAGCAACTATGTACAGCGATGTATGATTGTATAAATAAATATAAAAAAAACATAATCTACTAAGAATAAACTATTTGTGATGTACATTGTTACCATAGGAGATTATGATTAACTGACCGAATGTTATAGACAGGGAAATATAATTGATGAATAAATGTAATAAAATATTAATATAAAACAATTGACATAAAGACTCTTGGTGTGCTAGCATATGAGACAGATTTTTTGATGCTACTAAATTAGCTTTGACAATCATTATTTGCTGTCTTTAATCGGGGGAGGACAGTTTAATCATATCGTCTGTATACAGTCGATAAAAAAGAACACCCGAAATGGAGGTATAAAATGTTTAAAGAAAAGTATGCAAAAGTTGCAGGAGCTGCACTTGGTATGGCACTCCTCTTCACAGGCGCAATCGGAGTTTTTGGAGGAAACAGCGCAGTTGCTGCTACACCTACTCCATCCACATCACCTAGTCCAACAACAAGTGCTTCACCAACCATAGCACCTACACCAAATGTTCAGCAGATGACTATCAATCCTATAGCAATCAGCACTTATGATGAGCTTCTTTCACTTACAACCAACGTAGCTTCATCTACAACAAAGGTTATTATGCCTGCTAAGGCAAGTGGTGTAGAGAGCTCAGTTATAGCTTCAATCAATGTTCCTGAAGCTTGCTCACTTCAGATTGCTACAGGTGGTACAGGACTTACAACCAGCCTTGAAGCACAGCTTTATTCAGATCAGACTTGCACACTTAAGGTCGGAACATCTATTTATCTTGGTGCTTCATCACTCGTTGGAAGCAAGACTGTTGATATCAATGCACCTGGTACATACTATCTTAAGTACACATACACAAGTAACTATACAACAACTACTAACACAATTCCTCTCGGAGTTAATGTTATGATGATCAAGAATGAGCTTGATCTTACAGGAACACCAACACTTTTCCATGACACATCAAGACTTACAGCTTCATATCATAAGATTGTTGTAAATAAGAGATCTCTCGTTACTGTAGCAGGTAACTCATACAACTCATCTCTTTCAGCTATGTACTCACTTTCATTCAGTCTTACAGATGAAAGCAAGGTTGACATTGATTCATACAACTCACTTTCAGAGACAAATCAGTACATGAGATCTTATGTACTTAATCCTGGTACATACTACATCGTAACAAAGAACTCTGTTGGTTTCGCTCAGCTTGCTTATCAGGCAAAGCCGGTTGGTAAGGCTCCTACAACCAAGAAGAAAGCTAAGACTCTTAAGAAAAACAAAGCTGCTTACGGTTCATTCTCAACATCTGATGCAAAGAATGCTAAGCAGGTATTTAAGATCGTTCTTAAGAAGAAGAAATCAATCAAGTTTGTAGCTTCTATCCTCGGTGGAAACGCAGGCTCACTTCGTTGGAATGTTGAGAGAAAGGGTGGCGGAATCATCTTCGGTAATTCCGGTACTATCTATGCAGAAAGAGGCGGCGGAGCTAAGTCAAAGGGTAAGATGAAGAAGGGAACTTATTATCTTACAATCAGCAAGTACAGTGATAATGACAGCGCTCAGTTTGCAGTTAAGTTAAAGAGCTGATAAAAATCGGTTAATACAAATCATATAAATGTAAAAATCTTAACCTGTCCTAAGTAATTAGGGCAGGTTTTTTTATTGGAATCAGGGCAGCACTTATTTTTTTCTTGAATAACACTTATGTTTTATGTTATCATATATTCTGTATGTGTATGTCTTTTTTTAGATTGTATTTGCTCTATTATGAATTTTTACAACTTTAAAGGAAAGGCAATAATTACTTGGAGGTTTTTTATGGAGGGTATTATATGGCTTGTCGTGCCCTGCTACAAGGAAGAAGAAGTGCTTCCTGTCACGCAGAACCGACTTAAGCTTATAATGGAAGATCTCATAGAACGAAAGAAAATATCCAAAAAAAGCAGGATATGTTTTGTAAATGATGGTTCTTCGGATAACACATGGCCTATAATCAAGGGTCTTTGCGAACAAAGTAAGCTCTTTACGGGCATCAACCTGGCTCACAACAAAGGTCATCAAAATGCACTTCTGGCGGGACTTATGACAGCTAAGGATTACGCAGATGCAGCTATTTCGCTGGATGCTGATCTTCAGGACGATGTATCGGTCATTGAACAGTTCATAGACAGATTCTACGAAGGAAAGGATATTGTCTACGGAGTTCGCTCCGCGAGGGATACGGACACAGGTTTTAAAAAGCATACAGCTCACATCTTTTACAAACTTATGAATAAGCTTGGTGCTGAAACACTCGAAGATCATGCAGATTACAGACTTATGAGTAAGCGTGCACTCGAAGGACTCTCTGAGTACAAGGAAGTCAATCTCTTTTTAAGAGGCATAGTTCCTATGATTGGCTTTGAGACAGATATAGTTTACTATGAGAGACATGAGAGATTTGCAGGAGAGAGTAAATATCCTCTTAAGAAAATGCTTTCATTTGCAATTGATGGCATCACTTCTTGTAGTGTGAAGCCCATCAGACTTATTACAGGATTAGGTTTTTTCCTGTTTTTTATAAGCATTGCTTTTTTGATTTACTTTTTGATAATCTACATCATGGGCAGGACAGTGGCCGGATGGACTACGGTTGTTGTTTCGCTCTGGGGCATAGGAGGTCTTGTCTTACTGGGCTTGGGCGTTATCGGAGAGTATGTCGGAAAGATCTACATGGAAGTAAAGGAAAGACCGAGATTCATCATAGAAGGCTTTATATATAACAAAAAACAGAGAGTAAAGCAGGCTTTTGACCCATATGAAGAGACAGAAGATGATAAACAGGAAAACAGGAAAGGAATAGTAAAACGATGATTCAAGCAGCAAATATCACCCTCAGACTAGGTAAGAAAGCACTTTTTGAGGATGTAAACATAAAATTCACAGAGGGCAACTGTTACGGACTTATAGGTGCTAATGGTGCCGGAAAGTCTACATTTCTAAAGATTCTCACAGGAGAACTAGAGGCATCTAAGGGAGAGGTTATAGTAACTCCCGGCCAGAGAATATCATTCTTGAAGCAGGATCACTTCCAGTACGATGAATTCAAGGTTCTTGATACTGTTATCATGGGAAATGAGAGATTGTATGAAATCTCAAAAGAGAAGGAAGAGCTTTACGCAAAGGCTGACTTCACAGAAGAAGACGGAATAAGAGCCAGTGAGCTTGAGACAGAGTTCGCAGAGCTTAACGGATGGGAAGCAGAGGCAGATGCAGCCACTCTTCTCAATGGTCTTGGTATAGAAACCGAGCTTCATGATAAGCTTATGAAGGAACTTCCTGCAAGTGACAAGGTAAAGGTACTCTTAGCACAGGCGCTCTTCGGAAATCCGGATATACTCCTTCTCGACGAACCTACAAACCACCTTGATTTAGATGCTATCATGTGGCTTGAGGAATTCCTCATTAACTTTAATAACACTGTAATTGTCGTATCTCACGACAGATACTTCTTAAATAAAGTCTGCACACAGATAGCTGATATCGATTATGCTAAGATTCAGCTCTACGCTGGAAACTACGACTTCTGGTATGAGTCAAGCCAGTTGATGATTAAGCAGATGAAGGAAGCAAATAAGAAGAAAGAAGAGAAAATCAAGGAACTTAAAGAGTTCATCCAGAGATTCTCGGCTAATGCTTCTAAGCACAAGCAGGCAACTTCACGTAAGAGAGCCCTTGAAAAGATTGAACTTGATGACATCAGACCATCTTCGAGAAAGTATCCTTACATCGATTTCAGACCGAATCGCGAGATAGGTAATGAGGTGCTTACAGTTGAGCATTTATCGAAGACAATCGACGGAGTAAAGGTTTTAGATGACATTTCATTTATCGTAGGAAGAGAAGATAAGATTGCTTTCGTAGGTGGCAACACAATCGCTGCCACAACACTCTTTCAGATTCTTGCAGGTGAGTTAGAGCCTGATGAAGGAAGCTACAAGTGGGGCGTAACAACAAGTTTTTCTTACTTCCCTAAGGATAACACAGAGCTTTTCGATTCTGAAGAAACCATAGTTGAGTGGCTCATGCCGTTTTCTCCTGAGAAGGATCCAACCTACGTAAGAGGTTTCCTTGGACGTATGCTTTTCCCGGGTGAAGACGGAGTTAAGAAGGTAAATGTACTGTCGGGTGGTGAGAGAGTAAGAGTTATGCTCTCTAAGATGATGATACTTGGCTCTAACGTTCTTATCATGGACGAGCCTACACCTCACCTTGACATGGAGTCAATAACCGCCTTAAATAACGGAGTAATCAAGTTCCCGGGAGTGGTTCTCTTTACTTCACAGGATCATCAGTTTATCCAGACAATTGCAAACAGAATTATGGAAATCACACCTGGTGGACTTATCGATAAGATGACAACCTACGATGAGTACCTTGAGAGTGACGACATGGCCAGAAAGCGTCAGAAGCTCTCTGTATCCGTAGAGGACGACAATTAATAGAATCTTCCATGGTTTTTTTTGGCTATCTGCCGGGAATCAGGGGGAAGACAAAAGTATATACTTAATAAAGCTGAAAAAAGATTTTCAAGTTATAAAACATGGGGATTTAATATGCAAACTAATAAAATATTTACAATTCAACCCGGAACCACCTTAACCTTTGGAGTAACAAAGGTTGTTAATGGTGTTCAATTTTCGGTATATTTTCATGATGCTTTAAGCTGTAAGCTAAAGCTCTACAAAAAGGGTGAGAAGAAGCCACAGGTAATTATAGAGCTTACAGATGAATACAAATGGGGATGCGTATATCTGGTAACTCTCGACAAGCACCCTGAAAATAAGGATAAAAGAGATGTTGCTGATATACTTACAGAGGATTATGAGTATACCTACGAAACGGATTCCGGTGAGTATGTAGATGAGTACGCTGCGCTTATAAGCGGCTGGGAGAATTGGGGAAGCAGAAAAGATAAGAAAGTAAGAGGCTGCATAGAGTTAAGAGATTTTAACTGGGAAGGTGATAAATTCCCAAGAAATGATTTGTCCGATGTTATCATGTACCAGCTTCACGTGAGAGGATTTACGAAGCATTCTTCTTCTAAAGTTAAGCATAAGGGAACTTATGCAGGCCTTACTGAGAAAGCAGATTACCTGTCTGAGCTCGGGATTAACGCTGTTATGCTGCTTCCATGCTATGAGTTTGACGAGGTGCTTTGTCAGAAGGCATATGGAGAACCATCTGATTTTTATGAGTTTTCCGGTGTGACAAAGAGTGATCAGGCGCTGCTTAACAGTAAGATAGAGTCTGAGAATAAACAGGCAAATAATCAAAATACCGAAAGTTCAATTACTGAAAGCTCAAATACAGATATAGCTGCACTTGCAGATGAAACTGCAGCAACTAAAGTGCCATCCAATGCTGAGCTTGGCAGGAGACTTGCTCCTAAGAATGAGAAGCCGGAAATAAAGCTTAATTATTGGGGGTACGGTGCAAGAAATACCTATTACTTCTCGCCTAAGGCAGGCTACGCTTCAGACAAGTCTTGCGTTGCGGGTGAGTTTAAGTGCATGGTTAAAGAGCTTCATAAGAGAGGTATAGAGGTTATCATGGATATTTACTTTGCTCCGGGTACCAATCTTGCTCTTATGACAGACTGCCTAAGACACTGGGTTTTAACGTATCATGTAGATGGATTCAGAGTGAACGACGATGTGCTTCCGTCTATAATGATTGCTTCAGACCCGCTGCTTTCAGGTGTAAAGCTTTTGGTTTCCCACTGGAATGTAGAAGATATGCGTAAAGCCCATGTTGTAAAGGATATCAATGCATTTGCGGAGTACAACGAAGGCTTCATGAATGACATGCGCAGATTTTTAAAGAGTGACGAGGGCATGACAGGTACATTTGTCTCAAGATTTTACAGAAATCCGAAGGAATACTCTGTAATTAATTTTGCGACACATGTTAATGGTTTTACATTAAATGACCTTGTATCCTACGATATTAAGCACAACGAAAATAACGGTGAAAACAATACCGACGGAACTGATTTTAACTACAGTTGGAACTGCGGTGCTGAAGGATTTTCGAGAAAGAAAGCTATCGTAAGAAGACGTATGAAGCAGATAAGAAATGCATTTCTTATGCTTCTTACAGCTCAGGGAACTCCTATGATACTGGCCGGAGATGAGTTTTTAAATACTCAGTATGGCAATAACAACGCATATTGCCATGATAATAAGATTACATGGTTGGACTGGAGTAAGTTAAAGACTTATAAAGAGATTCATGATTACGTAAAACAGCTCATAGCATTTAGAAAGCAGATGAAGGTTTTACATCAGAAGTCTGAGCTTATGTTTATGGACAGTAAGGGTATAGGAATGCCGGATATATCGATTCACTCAACAAGTGCATGGAAGGCGGATTATACCAACTATAATCGTATGCTGGGCATACTCCTTTACGGGGATTATGTTGAGAAAAACGAAGATTCTGTATATATTATTTACAATATGTACTGGGAACCAAAGTACTTCGATCTCCCTCAGCTTCCGGACGATAAGGAGTGGTACACTGCGATTGAAACCTATACAGGCGAGTTTTCCGAGGTTCCGAAGCCTAAAAAGAAGAAAAAGCGTAAGACCTATACATTGGAAAACAGCAGAAGAACCATGGTTCCGCCAAGATCCATAGTTGTTTTTGTTGGAAGATAATATAGCTGTAAGCTATAAAAAAAGATAAATAAACTATTGTATTTTTTTGGTATACTTATTATAATATTATTTATGAGAAAGTGTCAGACACTTTTCGGGGATAATTGATAAATATTATTGTTTATGGGTAAGGAGAAGCAGTATTATGAAGATGCGTGAAAAGATTAGACTTGGCGACCTCCTGGTTAACGTTCAGGTTATCACACAGGAACAGTTGGACGATGCGCTTGCATCACAGAAGGACGTAAATAAGGGTAAAAAGCTCGGTGATGTGCTTATTGAAAAGGGTTATACAAGTGATGAAATCATAGCAGAAGCCCTTTGCCATCAGTTCAGTTTAGAGCGTGTTCACTTAGGCGGACTTCAGATTGAGGATGATGTTTTAAGAATTGTAAATGATAAGATATTAAAGCAGTACATGCTTATTCCATTTGCATTTGCACCGGACAATCCTAATGTCCTTCAGGTTGCTATGTCGGATCCTATGGATATGAACGCTATTGACGACTTGCGTATCATAACCAACATGGATATAGAAATTTTCGTAACTACAGCATCCGATATATCTGCTGCTATAGATAAGTACTTCGGTAATGCCGAGGCTATGAAGGTTGCTGAGCAGTTTACCAAGGAGCATCAGGAAAAGTATGGTAAATTCGAGTCTCAGAAGAATGTTGAAGATGACAGCGTAAAGGATGCTCCTATCGTTAAGCTCGTTGATCAGATCATCACATCGGCCGCTCATAAGAGAGCTTCCGATATTCATTTTGAGCCACTTGAGGACAGACTTCGTATCAGATGTCGTATCGACGGTGTTTTGCAGGAGATTATGAGACATGATATCTCACTTCTCCCTGCTATGGTTGCCCGTATTAAAATCGTTGGAGGTATGGACATATCTGAGAAGAGAAGACCTCAGGACGGTCGTATGACAAACATAGTTGACCGTGTCGAGTACGATATCCGTGTATCTATCCTTCCTACAGTTTACGGAGAAAAGATAGTTATGCGTCTTACTCAGAAGCAGGCTCTTTCCAGAGATAAAAAGAATCTCGGTTTTACACCTGAAGAGTTAGAGAAGTTCGAGAATATTCTTAGACATCCGCATGGTATCATGTTGGTTACAGGACCTACAGGTTCCGGTAAGTCTACAACACTTTACACAGCTCTTTCAGAATTAAATACCGAAGAAGTTAATATTATCACTGTTGAGGACCCTGTCGAAGCAAATATTAACGGTATCAATCAGGTGCAGGTTAATGCTAAAGCAGGTATGACCTTCGCAGCAGCTCTTAGATCTATCCTCCGTCAGGATCCGGATATCATAATGATCGGAGAAATTCGTGACGGTGAGACAGCAGGAATCGCAGTAGAGTCCGCTATCACCGGCCACTTAGTTGTTAGTACACTCCATACTAACTCTGCAGCAAGTACTATCACCCGTCTCGTAGATATGGGTATTGAAGCATATCTTATCGCAGACGCTGTAGTTGGTATTATCGCACAGAGACTTTGTCGTCGTGTATGTACTGCATGCTCAACACTTGTTGAGGCAGATGAGCTTGAAAAGAAGGAGCTTGGAGTTCCTGAGGATAAATTAGAAGAGAAGCTCATGATTCCGAAGGCAACATTTAATCCGGGCCAGTGTTCAAAGTGCGGTGGCGTAGGTTATAAAGGCCGTATCGGTGTTTATGAGATACTTCCTATCTCACCTAAGCTTAAGCATATTATCAGTACTAACGGTACTGCTGAGGATATTGAAAAGCAGGCTATAGAAGAGGGTATGTCAACTCTTATCATGTCAGCCGGAAACCTTGTAAGAAAGGGCGTTACTACTATGGAAGAAGTTTATAGAGTAGCGTATGAAGGCTAAAAAAGACGGTATATAGGTTTTTGAATCATGATTTCCGTCTTTAGCAAAATCAAGCGAAGCTTGATTTTGTCACCAGATTACTAAGATTGAATCAACCTTTCCGTCACCTTATATTTATTGTGGGTTTTGTGAAATTCTTTGGGAATTTCAAGAGATAAACTAAAAAAATGAGAAATGGAGAATGTAGACTATGGAAATTACGATGGGTAGTTTATTGAAAATTGCACGTGAAAGAGGTGCATCCGACCTTCATGTAACTGTAGGTCTTCCACCTAAGATCAGAGTTAACGGTACTCTTGAGGATGTTATCCCTCATGTACTTACAGCTCCTGAAACTCAGGCGTTGATCATGCCTCTTATCAATGACAGACAGGTGGCAATACTTAAGCGAGACGGTGAAGTCGACTTTTCCCATACTATACAGGGACTTGGACGTTTCCGTGTTAACGCTTTCAGGCAGAAAGGCTCATTTGCAGCAGTTCTCCGTCTTATCAATACAACAATTCCTAAGCCGGAGCAGTTGGGTATACCTTGGTCTGTTCTTGACTTAGCAAAGAGAAAGAGAGGACTTATCCTTGTAACAGGACCTACAGGTTCAGGTAAGTCAACATCTCTCGCAGCTCTTATTAACCTTATCAATGAAACTCGTAAAGAGCACGTTATAACTCTTGAGGACCCTATCGAGTACTTGCATCAGCATAAAGAGTCAATCGTTAACCAGCGTGAGATCGGTTTCGATACACTCTCATTCGCTAACGGACTTAGAGCTTCCCTCCGTGAAGATCCTGATGTTATCCTCGTTGGTGAGATGCGTGATAACGAGACAATCGGTGCAGCTATAACCGCTGCCGAGACCGGTCACTTGGTATTCTCAACACTCCATACTATCGGAGCTGCTGCTACCGTAGACCGTATCATCGACGTTTTCCCACCTCATCAGCAGCCTCAGATTCGTGTTCAGCTTGCCAGCGTTCTTATATCAGTTATTTCACAGCAGCTTCTGCCTACAACTGATGGTTCAGGACGTGCTGCTGCTTACGAAGTTATGCATACTACACCGGCTATTGCAGCTCTTATCCGTGATGAGAAGTCTCACCAGATTCAGTCTACTATCCAGACAAGTAAGAAGTTAGGTATGCAGACTATGGATGATGCAATATTTGAATTATATCAGAATCTTCGTATATCACCGGATGTTGCTATAGAATTTGCTCAGGAGCCTGAGCTCATGAAGAAGAAGCTCTTCTAAGAAGATATTCTCTTCTTGTAAGGCTTTGGGCTACTTATGTGATTATTATACCAACGCCTGTGCTTTCGGGTAACCGGGGTTTGATTCTACCGGTTTCCCTTAAGTTGCATGCGTTGGTTTTTTTATATAATGAAAAATGTTATGTAGATTAGAACCACATTGGAACTACATTGGAACGGAGTTTATTTTGAAAAACACAGAAAACTATAAAAAACTAGAGCGTTGCTTTGAAACATATAAAGAGAAGATTAAGTTTACTCCCGAGATTGCCCTTGTATTAGGTTCGGGACTCAACTTCTTTGCAGAAAAGATGAAGATAGTTGCAGAGCTGGACTATCACGATATAGAGGGATTCCCCGTATCCACAGCCCCAGGTCATGTCGGCAGATATATATTTGGTTATATAGGTGCGGTTCCTGTTGTTTGTATGAAGGGCAGAGTTCACTATTATGAGGGTTATCCCATGAGTGATGTAGTGCTTCCTATACGTCTAATGAGTATGATGGGAGCGAAAACACTGATTATAACCAATGCTTCCGGAGGAATAAATACTGATTTTTCTGTTGGAGATTTCATGATTATAAGGGATCAGATTTCAAATTTTGTACCTTCACCACTTATTGGTCCCAATGTAGATGAGTTCGGAGTAAGATTCCCTGATATGTCAAAAATCTATGATGAAGTGCTTATAAATATTCTTAAATCTACAGCAGAGCGCTTAGATATAGAATTAAAGGAAGGTGTATATATCCAGTTATCCGGACCGAATTATGAAACGCCTGCCGAAATTCGCATGTGCAAGACCTTAGGAGCAGATGTGGTAGGCATGAGCACTGCTGTCGAGGCTATAGCTGCTAATCATGCAGGGATGAGGATACTTGGTATATCCTGTATATCCAACATGGCGAGCGGAATCAGTAAGAAGCCTCTTTCACAGGAGGAAGTAGAGGAAACCGGACAGCTTATAAGTGAAAAGTTTTGCAAGCTTATAAGTGAAGTTATACAAGATATAAAAAATCAGACTTAATCAGCAAGCGAGTCTTAACTTAAAAGAAGGGATACATCAAGATATGAATACAAGAATTTATAATGCACGGATACTTCAAACAGAAAACGATAAGATTAGTATTATTCAGGGCGAAGTATGTATAAAGGATGGTATCATTGTTTACGTAGGTAATGAAAATAAATCTACCGGAATTACTGTTGATAACGAGTCCATAATTTGGGACAAGGAAATTGACGCTCAAAACAATCTCATCATGCCGGGATTTAAGAATGCTCACACCCACTCAGCCATGACACTTATGCGTTCCTATGCGGATGACCTTCCTTTACAGCAGTGGCTCTATAATAAGATATTTCCCATGGAAGCAAATCTTACAGCAGACTATGTTTACTGGGGTTCCAGACTTGCTATACTAGAGTATCTTACATCAGGAATAACAGCTAATTTTGATATGTATATGCAGAATGATGCGAATTTAAAGGCATCTATAGATTCGGGATTTAGAACAGTTTTATGTGACAGTATAAATGATTTTGGAGGAACTGTAGAACAGGTTGAGAATGATTATCTTCGTTTCAATAAGGCTACAAATCCGGAACAAAGTGACCTTGTATCCTATAAGATTGGATTTCATGCTGAGTATACGACAAAGCGTGAACTTATGGAAGAGTTATCCGCTCTGGCTCATAAGTACAAAGCAAAGGTTTATGTACATAATTCCGAAACCAAAAAAGAAGTGGAGGAGTGTAAAGAGCGTTACGGTCTTACTCCAACAGGAATCATGAATAAGCTTGGTCTTTATGATTTCGGCGGAGGCGCATATCACGGCGTATATCTTACGGATGAGGATATAGATATCTATAAAGAAAAAGGTGTCTACGTAGTAACCAATCCATCCTCTAACCTAAAGCTTGCAAGTGGTATAGCACAAACCCAGAAGCTTCTTGACAGAGGCATAAAGGTTGCTATCGGAACCGATGGTCCGGCTTCCAATAACTGTCTTGATATGTTTAGAGAGATGTTTTTGGTAACTGGTTTACAGAAGTACATATTAGAGGATGCTTCAGCTTGTAATGCAGATGATGTACTTTTAATGGCTATAAAGAACGGTGCCTTTGCCATGGAATTGGATTGTGCAAGCGACATTGCAGTAGGAAAGTGCGCAGATCTTATAATGATAGACTTAAATCAGCCCAATATGCAGCCTATCCACAACATTTCAAAGAATTTAGTTTACTCCGGAAGTAAGCAAAATGTAGTGATGACCATGGTTAATGGCCGCATACTTTACGATCACGGCACATTTAATGTAGGTGTAGAGCCTGAAGAAATATATGCAAAGTGTAATGAATGTGCACAGGCTATGATCAAGGCAACATCCGGGAAGTAAGTACCGGTAGTGAAATATAATCCAAATAAAAAGATTGAGTAGAGATAATTCTCGCTCAATCTTTTTTTGATATACATATCTTAAATTGTAAAAGTCTTAAAGTCACGGCTTAAATCTTAGCAAATTGCTTGAGGTTTGACATTATAAAAACTCTTCAAATTCATCGATAGATACAGGCTTTGAAAAATAGTATCCTTGGAAAAGTATACATCCCATATCCACAAGTGCCTTAAATTGAGCTTCAGTTTCTACTCCCTCTGTTAAAGAGGTAATACCTAAATCAGCTGAAAGCTGTATGATATTTTTAACTATTGTCTTTGCTTTTAAATTATCACTTGAATTTCTGATGAATGACATATCAATCTTTAAAAGGTCAACCGGCATATCCTTTAACAAATTAAAGGAAGAGTATCCGCTTCCGAAATCATCAAGTTCCACGATATAGCCTGCCTCGTGGAACTTCTTTAAGACATCTAGTTTTTCATCAATATTTGTCATCATTACACTTTCTGTGATTTCAATCCGGAGTTTTGCAGGCTCAATACCGTATTCCTTAACAATCATATCGATTTCATCGAAAACATTTATAAAGTAAAAGTCCTTTGGAGATATATTTACCGAGATGAAAAGCTCAGGGTGGGTGTCCTTCCAATCGGACAGTATCTTACATGCAGATCTCCATATATGTCTGTCCACATCAGCTATCATACCGTTATTTTCAAAAAGTGGTATAAATGCAGCGGGTGACAAAAATCCTTTCTCCGGGTGGAACCACCTTGCCAGAGCCTCAGCTCCTATTATATTACCTTTTGAATCAGCTATGGGCTGAAGATAAGGACGAAGGTCGTTATTAGCGATTGCACGGGGAAGGGCTGCGGACATCTCTTGGTTAAGAAGCACCTTCTCGCGCATGTTTTTATCATAAAATGCTACATGCTGCTTATAATTATCTTTTATTTCAGTGAGTGCAAAGTGAGCTCTGTCAAACATAAGAGTAATATCGTTTTCATTCGAGCTTGTTTCGTAGAGCCCCATGTGAACCACAAGCCGTCTTTCCGCAGTACCGTCGTTTACTGTAAAGTTTTTCAAGTTACTTTCAAAGGTAGGTAAATCCAGCTCATCATTTGGAAAACAAAGACCAAAGGTATCACCTATCAAACGTCCGTACAGACAGTGTGGCGGGACTGTTCTAATAAGCTCTTCAGCAACTCTCTGTAAAGCATAATCACCAAAATCGGTTCCAAATATTTCATTAACAAGTTTAAAATTATTTATATCTATGTAACCTATGTAATAGGTTTTATCCTGGCTATTTGAAAAAACTTCTTTAATTCTTGTGAAAAGATACTCTTTTGTATAAAGCCCTGTCAGTGAGTCGTGAGTTGAATCGTATAAGTCCCTTTTTATACGATTCTTTTCTTCTGTATTATCGATTATACGAAGGTAAGTACCCATAGACCTACCTTTTTTATCCTTAATGGAGTTCCTTGTAAGAGTGTAGTAAAAAGTCTTATCCTCTGTTTTTATTATCTGCTCAACATTCTCATTCTCGGGTATTATACGATAGTTTTTAAACATAAAGTAAAGAGAAGCGGAAGCCTCTGAAGCACTTTCCTGGCTAACACCTAAGAGCTTACTACCCTGTTCATTTAACCATATGCAGTATCCGCGCGGATCAAAGAAAAAAAGCGAATCCTGCATCTGAGACACTATATTTTTAAGGGTTTTATTAAGCAAAGCAACGGGTTGATAGATTAGAGAAAAATAATAAACAAGTAAACCCAGGAGTGTAAAACCCATCATGGAGCTATCAATATAAATTCCGGTAAATACATCAAAGCTTTGCCATATACCACTAATTAGTATGGCAACCAGAATTACAACATATTTCTCCTTATAAACACTAGGCATACGTATAATCATAATAATAAAAATAAGTAAAACCATGAAGAAAATCATGTAATCTACAAATCTATGATAATACAGACCAAATTTTGGAATCAGTTCATAGTAATGCACCTTTCCTGAAAGTGCAGGCTTAACCTCGTAGGCATGATGAAATATAAAAGATAGCAGCAGCTGCACATTATCAATAGTAAGAAGAATAAAAAGAATTTTAGGTACCTTGTGTTTGCTTCTTGCATCCTTACAATACTCAACAGTAAAAAGTATAAGTGCTATCATTACAACGTTCATACCTAAAAAGTATATGAAATTGCCTATTAATGCAGTTATTTCGTTTTTAGAGCACAATATAATAAGGTTACCTAATATAGGGATAACCAGACTCAAATTAAATCTACGGACCTGCTTACTAATCTTCTTATTTGATTTCTTAGAAGATAAAGCACATAATAAAAGCAATAATATAAGCAGGATATATATAATTGAAAAAATAGTTTTCATGTATATACCCTCCGGTTAACTAAAAATCTGTAAGACACGGCAGTATTTCATTCAAATAATTATATCAGATAGTCAAGGAATAATCAACATATGAAGTTGTCTTGTCATTGCCAGGTAGTTGTTATTTCCAAACTAGAACCCTTTACATTTTATGGTGTTAGTGTTAAAATGTTCGGGGAGAAGAACAGGGGGTGTCTCATGATTTCAAATCAGGTTTTGCAAACAACTATTGATGGTTTAAAAAACATAACACGAGTTGATCTGTGCGTTATGGATACAGAGGGTAATGAGATAGTTGCCACTCTAAACAATATTGAAGAAAACAAGGAAGCAGTTGCAATGTTTGTTGAAAGCCAGGCGGACAGTCAGGCTATACAGGGGTATCAATTTTTCAAGGTTTACGACGAGACTCAATTAGAGTATATAGTTTTAGCCAAGGGTGATTCCGAAGAAGTTTACATGGTTGGCAAGATGGCTACATTTCAACTGCAGAGTCTTTTAGTAGCTTACAAGGAAAGGTATGATAAAGATAATTTTATCAAGAATCTGCTTTTAGATAACCTTCTTTTGGTAGATATTTACAACAGAGCTAAAAAGCTGCACATAGAGACCAATGTCAGAAGAGTAGTATTCATAATAGAGACCAAAGACGAGAAAGATTTGGGAGCTTTAGAGACTGTAAAGGGTCTTTTTGCCAACAAGACAAAGGATTTTATAACTCAGGTTGATGAAAAAAATATAATTCTGGTCAAGGAGCTTGCTCCTGATGAAGATTATGAATCCATAAGCAAAATTGCAAAGGTAATACTGGATATGCTTAATTCCGAGGCTATGTCAAAGGTACATGTAGCATACGGAACAATCATAAATGAAATAAAAGATGTATCGAGATCATACAAGGAAGCTAAGATGTCTCTGGATGTTGGAAAAATATTCTACTCAGAGAAAAATATCGTAGATTATTCAAGTCTTGGTATAGGTCGTCTCATATATCAGTTACCCATGCCTCTTTGTAAGATGTTTATCAATGAAATATTTTTAAATACGGATCCATCTGAGTTTGATGAGGAAACAGTCGAGACCATTAATAAGTTTTTTGATAATAGTTTAAATGTTTCTGCAACTTCAAAGGAACTGTTTATACACAGAAATACGCTTGTATACAGGCTTGATAAGTTGCAAAAAAGTACCGGATTGGATCTAAGAGTATTTGATGATGCAATCACATTTAAGATTGCACTCATGGTTGTAAAATACATGAATTATATGGAAACTATGGACTACTAACTCTGATATGTAGTGCTTAAAAATATAAAACGTGAACCGGGGGCAATTTTTTGTATTATTACGGTTCACGTTTTGCCATTTTTTTGCTTGTACGTTACGTAAAATTTTGAAAATAAAAGTAATAGGTGAAAAGGGTTAATATTAATGAACATTTATGATGATGATTATTCTCCTGAGAATGAAAAGGAAGAAGATAAGAAACTTATTGAAGAATTAAAAAAATTCAAGAATCTTGAAGAAGAAGATGATGAGCAGGGCGTTTTCGGAAGTAATGAGGATGAAGATGCTCTATTTGAGATGATTTCTGCCTCTGTTTCAAAGCAGCACGGAGCGGGACCAAAAAGCGATGATAATGACGTTGAAGATGACCTATTAGATTACAGAAAGTCTCAGATGGCAAATACATATAATCCTGATGACGACCATACTCGTATATTGTTTGATGATAGAGGTCTTCCGGTATTTGATGAGAATGGCGAACTTATCTATGTAGATGAAGACTATTATGTAAATCACAGTCTTTTCAAAGAGATAGATATCCCTAATTATGACGCTGTTGAAACTCTTTCAGAGGAAAAAGATTACGAAGAGATAGAGAAGGTTGTAGAGGAAGATATTTTATATATTCCTGCATCCTCAAATGATGATAAAACAGAAGCTGATAAAGATCACAATCCTACAGTAGACGACCTTGATATCACCAGGGAATTTGGTGAAAAAATTGTTATTAAAAATGATGATGAAATGATCGATGAGAATCAAGAAACGCAGGAAAATAGCGAAAAGAAGGATTCTCAGTATCAGGAGGTCTATGAGAAGGATCTTGGTACAACCCAGAATTTATTAAATGACTTATCAAGGGTTATGGAACTTACCCAGGCAGAACCAAAGATAATTGAGGGCGAGCCTAAGGGAACTCAGGGAGTTTTTTCGGACGAGACAGGGCCTATTTTTTTAAATGGAATGGAAGAAATAAGGAATGATATTTCGCTAAGTGAGGTAGCTGCTGAGAAGGGATTTGATGTAGCAAAGCTTGAAAAAGACTTAGAGAATGGACTCGGAAAGACCATAGATCTCGATGCTTCTGACGATGAAGATGATAAAGACAAAGATGCGCCGGATGAGTCTGTGGAGGAAAATGAATTGTCCGAGGATAAGGATTCTGAGGATGACGAAGAAGAGGAATCAGAAGATGACCATGAAGATGATAAAGACAAAGATGCACCGGATGAGTCTGTGGAGGAAAATGAATTGTCCGAGGATAAGGATTCTGAGGATGACGAAGAAGAGGAATCAGAAGATGACCATGAAGATGAAGAAGATAAAGAAGATAACTCGGAAGACGATGACGATATAGAAGAGATACTTAAAGAGATTGACAGTAAAAAAGCACAAAAGAAGGAAGAAAAAGATGATCGTCCGGAAATCTTCAAGGAAGTTGAGAAAAAACTCAGTGAAAAGCCTGTTAAGAGAGGATTCTTTAGAAGAGTAATACTTGGAGAGGGAGATCCTGATTTAAGTACTAAGGGATATGAGGCAGATCCGGAGAGCTTTCCGGAGGATACAAAGACTGCTTATCCGGGTGGTGTAAAACCTAAAACTGAGCTTGAAGAGATAGAAGAGCTTATTGAAAAAATTGATGCTGAGGAAACAGGGAAAGATTTGGCGGCAGAAACAGTATATGATACAGTAGAGGATGACGACTACGTAGTTGATAAAGAACTTGAAAATATGCTTGCCAAGGATATTATGAGTATATTTGAGGAAGAAGAGCAATGACATCGGAAGAAGAAATGATAATTCAAACTCCGGATTACGAAGATAATTCGTATGAAGAAGAGGAAAAAGAAAAATCAGAAAAATCAGACAAAGAAATAATCAGATTTCAAAATTTATCTTACACATATTCCAGCAAAACTACAGCACTTAAGGGTATTTCGCTATCCATAAATCAGGGTGAATTTGTCTTTATAGTAGGAGAAAGCGGGTCAGGAAAATCAACCCTTATAAGAACCCTTTTAGGCGAGCTCAAGCCTACTGAAGGCGATATAATAGTGGAGGGTGCTAACTTAAAGAATATTGGACGCAAGGAGATGCCTTACTATCGCAGAAGATTAGGTGTGGTATTTCAGGAGTTTAAGCTCTTAGAAGACAGAAATGTCTATGAAAATGTTGAGATAGCACAGAGGGTAATCGGTGTAAAAAAGGATAAAAGAATAGAAAATTGCAATGAAATGATCAAGCTGGTCGGTCTTTCTGACCAATCAAAAAAGAAGGTTAGAGAGCTTTCCGGAGGAGAGCAACAGAGAGTTGCCATAGCAAGAGCCATGGTAAATAAGCCTTCCATACTTCTTGCAGATGAGCCTACCGGAAACTTAGATCCCAACAATTCATGGGAAATCATGGGACTTTTACAGAATCTCAATGAGATGGGGACTACAGTTGTAGTAGTTACCCATAATGATAATCTGGTGAATAGTATGCAAAAAAGAGTTATAACTCTGCAGACAGGAGAAATCATCGGAGATAAGTTGGGAGGATACATTCAATGAGTAATTTTTTCTACGGAATAGGGCAGGGCATAAAAGGAATGTTCCAAAATAAAATGTTTTCATTTGCTGCCATAGGAACTGTAACAGCCTGCCTTTTTATTTTTGGTGTCTTTTTCTCAGTAATCCTTAACTTCAGAGCTATAGTTTACAAAGCTGAATCTCAGGTCGGAATTACTGTTTTCTTTGAGGAGAACCTGGCGCAGGCTGATATAGAGCACATAGGTGTTCTCATAAAGCAAATGAAAGGCGTGGATTCGGTTAAGTACGTATCCCCCGAGGAAGCATGGGAAAACTTCAAGAAAGACAAGTTTGAAAATGACGAAGATCTTATCGAAACATTTGGAGATGAAAATCCATTAAAGGATTCAGCATCCTACGTCGTTAAGATTTCCGATATGAAGCAAGAGCCGACAATTTCTAAGGATATAGAGGCTTTAGAAGGCGTAAGAAAGGTTAATTCCATAGAGGCGGTAGCAGGAAGTATAAATAACTTTAATCTTTTGGTAGCATACGTATCTATAACACTTATAGTACTTCTCATATTGGTTTCAGTTTTTCTGATAAGTTCTACTGTTGCAATGGGTATTTCAGTGAGAAAAGAAGAGATAGCCATTATGAAGCTAATCGGCGCTACCGACAGATTTGTCAGATTCCCTTTCATAGTAGAGGGTGTACTAATAGGAATCATAGGAGCAGCGATTCCTGTGGGATTATTATATATCTTCTACGGAAGTGCTTCGGATTACATAGCAAAGCAGTTTCCGAGTATATCAAAGTGGTTTGATATGGTTGATTCGGTAAGTGTATTTAGCGTAGTAATTCCCGCCAGTGCACTTCTTGGAATCGGTATAGGATTACTTGGAAGCGCTCACTCAGTCAGAAGACATTTGAAAGTGTGATAGAGGATGCGCATAAGACTCACAAGTGAGTCTTGATGAATCGAAAGGATAGGTTAGATTTGCGAAAGATAGGATTAAAAATTCTTCTCATGTGGCTTACAGTTGGCATGCTTATTGGTACTGCACGCTATAACTTTGATATTTCTGCACAGGCCAAGACAGAAAGAAGAACCCACGTGGTAGAAAATATCGAAGAAAAGATATACGATGTAAGTCAGGATCGTATAAATATGGAAAAAAAGAAAGAACGACTGAAGCGACAGATAAAATCTATTGAAAAAGAAAAGCAGGATGTAATCAGGTTTATCAATAAAAGTGATGACGTACTGACAGAATTACAGAAGCAGATAGATGATAAGAATTATAAGATAACCCGATTAGAGGGTGATCTGCAGACCCTTGATGAAACTCTGGCGGATCTGGAGACAAGAAGGAGTGAAATATATAATACCTGCATCAAAAGAATTACTTATATGTACGAAAATTCGGACACCGAGTATATTAGCTTACTTCTTTCTTCATCCGGACTTGTGGATTTGTTAAATAACATGGAGTATGTAGAGCAGATTACTAATTTTGATAAAAATCTCTTAGATGAATACGACAGATCGGTAGAATATGTCAAAGAAAAGCAGAAAGAGAAAGATGAAAAGTATGCTGACATCATTTATATAAGGGACCTACTTAAAGATGACAGAGAGGATGTTCGCAAAGTTATAGAAAAGAAGAGAAGAAAGCTTGATGCTTACAATAGCGATATAGAGCAGGCTGAGGAAAATATAGAGGAAGCTGCTAAAAAGATAGAGGAAGCAGAAGCGCAGATAGAAGAGCTTCTCAGTGCCCAGAGAGCAAAGCAAGTAGCAGATGCTGCAGCCATGGGCGGTTCATCCTCCGGAGTTCCGGTATCGGATGTTAATGCAAGTGCTACAGGCTTCATATGGCCACTCAGGTTGTCGGGAAGTATATCTTCAGGCTTTGGACCGAGAGTTGCACCTACTGCGGGAGCCTCAACATTCCATCATGGTGTGGATATAAGCGTCCCAAGTGGGTCTGATATACTCGCAGCTAAGGATGGAAAAGTTGTTATATCCATGTATTCTTCATCTGCAGGAAACTACATAGGTATATATCATGGAAACAATGTTTACTCTTATTACATGCATTGCTCAGCGCTTCTTGTAAAGACCGGCCAAAAAGTTATGGCAGGAGAGGTTATAGGCAGGGTAGGATCTACCGGAATATCCACCGGACCGCATCTGCACTTTGCGCTTCATGTAAACGGAGAGTATGTTGATCCTATGCTTTATCTGGTGAAACCCTAGATTACTCAGTCGGAAAAATCATTTTCCTCTAAGCCGAAGTGTAAGTGAAGATATTGATAAAATTTACTCAATCTTGATGAAAATGGAGATTTGAATGGAAAAGCTTAAAATGTTTTTTCTGGGTATATGTACTGCAATTATATTAATTGCAGCAAGTGCATATATTCTTTCGATAAATGGTGTTATTAATCTGGATTATATTCTTCCCAGCTCCTTTGGCTCTAAGCTTTACACCAAAAAGGTTGATAATAAAGCAAGAGAAATCACAGCACTGGTAGATCAGTACTACATAGAAGATGTTTCAGATGAAAAAATAGCAGATGGAATAAGTGCCGGGATTCTGGCAGGAACAAACGATAAGTACGCAGGTTACTACAACGGAAACAATGTCGATAATTTGTATCAAACCATAAACGGCTCATTTACCGGTATAGGAGTAACCGTAAGTAAGAGCGCCACTACAGGCGCTGTTATAATAAGCGAAGTTCATGAGGGCTACCCCGCAAAGGAAGCAGGTCTAAAGAAGGGAGACACCCTTATAAGCGTGGCAGGTCACAGCGTAGAGGGGCTTACCTTAGATGAAATATCCGGATACATAAAGGGAGAAGAAGGTACTTCAGTAGAACTGATAGTAAGGCGCAGAAGAAGAAATATCCCCATAACATGCAAAAGAGCTGTCATAAAGGAAGAGGAAGTTACACGTATGATGCTTCCTAAAAAGACAGGATACATAAGAGTTAAAGCCTTTAGTAAGGTTACTGAAGAGCAATTTAGAGAAGCCTTAGAGCTTATCAAAACCAAGAATCCACAGAAGCTTATCATAGACTTAAGAGATAATGGTGGGGGCGTGGTAGATGTGGCGGTAGCCATGGCAGACATGCTCATAGCCAAGGGAGAGACAGTCGCTTATACTCTTGATAAAAGTAATACGAGAATTGATTATAAAACCAAAGATGATGAAGAATTAAGTGTCCCGATTTTTGTACTCGTTAATTCTCATACCGCAAGTGCTTCAGAACTCTTTACCGGAGCTCTTGCAGACATAAAGAATGCTGTCATCGTAGGTACAAAGACTTACGGAAAGGGAGTTGTACAGACTACCTTTACTCTAAGTGACCATACAGCAATAAAGCTTACAACCGCAAAGTACTACACACCAAAGGGAAGGTGCATAGATGGTACCGGTATAGAACCGGATAAGGTTATAGAGAACGCAGACACATGTAACATATCAGATCTTTTGCTTAACAAGAGAGCCCTCATAAATGACTGGTGCGTCAACTACGCTTTATCCAGGTAGGAGAATATTCTATGAGTAATTTTGAAAAACCATTTAAAATACATTCTGATTTTAAACCTACCGGAGATCAGCCGGAGGCTATAGAAAGCCTGGTTAAGGGGTTTAATGAGGGTGATCAGTTTCAAACTCTTCTCGGAGTTACAGGCTCCGGCAAAACATTTACCATGGCAAATGTTATAGAGCGCTTGCAGAGACCTACACTGATAATAGCACACAACAAAACTCTCGCCGCCCAGCTTTACAGCGAATTTAAGGAATTCTTTCCGGAAAATGCAGTGGAGTACTTTGTAAGCTACTATGATTATTATCAGCCCGAAGCTTACGTACCTTCCACAGATTCTTATATAGCCAAGGACTCATCCATAAATGATGAGATAGATAAACTCAGACACTCTGCGACAGCGTCACTCTCCGAGAGAAGAGATGTAATAATAGTTGCATCTGTTTCTTGTATATACGGCCTTGGAAGCCCCATAGATTATCAAAATATGACAGTTTCAGTTCGTCCGGGGCAAGAAGCTGACAGAGATGATATCATTCACAGACTGGTGGAGATGCAGTACATAAGAAGTGATATGGACTTTAAGAGAGGAACCTTCAGAGTCAGGGGCGATACTCTTGAGATATTTCCTGCAAACCAGATGGAAAGAGCCATAAGAATCGAGTTTTTCGGAGATGAGATTGACAGAGTCTGTGAGATCGAAGCTCTTACGGGAAAAGTGATATCAACTCTAGAGCATGCTATAGTTTTCGCTGCTTCTCACTATGCTGTTAATAAAGACGCATTTGAAAGGACTGTTAAGGATATAGAGCAGGAGATGGAAGACAGAGTTAAGTACTTTGAAAGCGAAGATAAGCTTATAGAAGCTCAGAGAATTCGGGAAAGAACCGAGTTCGACTTAGAGATGATGCGAGAAACCGGCTTTTGCTCAGGTATAGAAAACTATACCAGATACCTATCCGGCTTAGGTGAGGGCGAACCACCCTACACTCTTATAGATTATTTTCCTGAAGACTTTATCATAATGATAGATGAGTCTCATATGACGATTCCGCAGATTGGCGGTATGTATAACGGAAATCTTTCGCGTAAAAACACACTCATAGATTATGGTTTCAGACTCCCGTCAGCCCTGGACAACAGACCACTAAACTTTGAGGAGTTTGAAGCTCACATAAATCAGTGCCTCTTCGTATCCGCAACACCGGGTAATTATGAGGAAACTCATGAGATATCCAGGGTTGAGCAGATTATAAGACCTACAGGCCTCCTGGACCCCACAGTTACGGTAAGAGAGGTTGAAGGGCAGATAGATGACCTTATCACAGAGATTCATAAGGTTATAAACAATAAAAACAAAATTATGGTCAATACCCTTACAAAGAAGCAATCCGAGGATCTTACCAATTATCTGAGAGATGTGGGAATAAGAGTCAAGTATCTTCACTCCGATATAGATACCCTTGAGAGAGCCGAGATAATAAGGGATATGAGACTGGATAAGTTTGATGTTTTGGTTGGTATCAATCTTCTAAGAGAGGGTCTGGATATCCCTGAGATCGAACTTATAGCAATTTTAGACGCTGATAAGGAAGGCTTTTTAAGATCCGAAACATCGCTTATACAGATTATAGGAAGAGCCGCAAGAAATGCTGAGGGAAGAGTTATCATGTACGCTGATAACATGACGGACTCCATGAAGCGGGCTATGGATGAGACCAACAGAAGACGAGGTATACAGCAGGAGTATAACGATAAAAATGGTATCACTCCGGAAACTATCAAAAAGGCTGTAAGAGAGTTGATAAGCATATCCAAAAAGGCTGAGGAGCCTGTTAATGACATACAGAAGGATATCGAATCCATGAGTAAGAAGGAAGTAGAGAGACTTGTATCAAAGCTCGAGAAAAAGATGCGTATGGCAGCTGCAGAGCTTGACTTTGAAACAGCCGCAGAAATCAGAGATACATTAATCGCAATTAAAAATCGTAAGGATTAGAGCATGTACTGATTTATCAAAATCACATAAAAATATATAATATATAAAACACTGAAATTATCAAGGAGGAAGGCAAATAAATGGCAAAGAACATTCAAAGGTACGAGGAATTTAGCTGTCCAAAAACTTACACAGTAAAAAAATACGAATACATAAAAGAGGTTAACAGCTTTTGTATTGTTTTAAAGCATAACAAGAGTGGAGCAAGAGTTATGCTTTTATCAAATGATGATGATAATAAGGTATTTGGAGTGGGCTTTAGGACACCACCTCTCGACGATACGGGAACACAGCATATTATAGAGCATACTGTTCTTTGCGGATCTGACGCATTTCCTGCCAAGGATCCATTTGTAGAGCTTGTTAAGGGATCTTTAAATACTTATCTCAATGCATCTACCTACCCTGATAAGACTGTATATCCTATAGCAAGCACTAACTTAAAGGATTTTAAAAATCTTATGCATGTTTATATGGATGCAGTATTTTTTCCTAATATTTACCGGTATCCTGAGATTTTCAAGCAGGAGGGGTGGCATTATGAGCTTGAAGATAAGGATGGAGATATAACCTATAACGGAGTTGTCTACAACGAGATGAAGGGCGCCTACTCATCCGAAGACAGCCTTTTAGAAGACTATCTTATAAAGAACATGTATCCGGATACTCAGTATGCATGTAACTCAGGCGGAGATCCTGAGGTGATTCCACAGCTTACCAGAGAAGCCTACTTAGATTATCATAAGAAATATTATCATCCGGTTAACTCATATATCTATCTTTACGGAGATATGGATATGGAAGAGAGACTTAACTGGATGGATGAAAACTACCTTTCAAAGTTTGAAAGGATAGAGCTTGATTCAGAGATCGCAACACAAACTCCATTTGAAAAAGAAAGAGACATAAGACTTGAGTATGCAGTAAGTGAGGATGACGACAGAGAGAATATAACCCTTTACTCCTACGGTTTTCTTACAGATATAACACAGGACAGAAAGCTTTGCAGAGCCATGGATATACTTTCTTATCTGTTAATCGACATGCCGGGAGCATACCTTAAGGAAGCCCTTGTAGAAAAGGGACTTGCAACAGATGTAGACTCAGATGTATGTGATTTGGTAAAGCAAAGTTACTTTGCAATTTATATTAAAGGTGCACCGGCAGGTAAAGGTGAAGAGATAAAGCAGGTAATAAAAGAAACCTTAGAGAAACTTGTAAAAGAGGGAATCAGCAAAAAGATACTTGAAGCAAGTGTAAATATGCTTGAATTCAGAGCAAGAGAGGGAGACTTCGGTTCAAGTCCAAAGGGATTGTTTTTCTACCTCTGGGCATTAAGAACATGGCTTTATGACGAGGATGCAGAGTTCTCAGGTCTTAGGTATGAAGATGCATTTCAGTTTATAAGAAACGAAATTGATAATTCACTTTTTGAAGATCTTATAGAAAAATATTTCTTAAACAATAATCATAAACTTATGATTGAGCTTGCACCTAAGAAGGGTCTTACACAGGAAAAGGATAAGAAAACAGCTGAGCAGCTCGCTGCCTACAAGGCTTCACTCACAGACGAAGAGATAGATAAGCTTATAGAGGACACTATAGCCCTTAAAAAGTATCAGTCAGAACCAAGTCCGAAGGAGGACTTAGAAAAGATTCCGCTTCTTAAGCTTTCGGAGATAGATAAAGAAGCTAGAAAATATACTTATCAGATTAGGAATTTTGAGGGCACCACCACTGTATTTACAGATGAGCATACCAACGATATAGTTTATCTTTCACTTTTATTTGAAGCATCAGACAAGAAGGACTTCATTTCGTTTTTAAGCGTATATACAAGTCTTCTCGGATATATGGATACGAGTAAACACAGCTATCAGGAGTTCGATACGCTTGTAAATGAGTACACAGGCGGTCTTATCGCTAGTCTGAATGTGAATTTAGACTATGATAAAGAAGATGCTACAAGTTTAAGGTTTGAAGTATCTACAAAGGTACTTAAAAAGAATATTGGCAAAGCTATAGAGTTAATCAATGAGATGATTAACGAAACAAGCTTTGAAGATGAGAAGCGACTTGCTGATGTAATAAAAGAATTTCGTTCAAGACACAAAAACTCCCTGCTTTACGCAGGTCATGTAATGGCAGCTTCAAGAGCCCAGTCCAAGTTTGCAGAGTACGACTGGCTCATGGATAAGAACAGTGGACTTGGTTATTATAACTATCTTGCACAGTTAGATGAGAGTTTTGCAGACAGAAAGGATAATTACATCTCAGACTTAAAGGCTGTTAACAAAATGATTTTCAAGAAGGAGGATATGCTGATTGCCATAACTTCCGATGAAGATGGATATCAGAAGACCTTAGATGCACTTAAGGAATTAAAGCTTCCGGGAGATGAGTCCGAAAAAACGGACTACATACTTCATGATGAAAATAATTGTAAAGCCTTAAAAGAAGAAAAGACCGAGGCCTATACAACTCCTGCAAAGGTAAATTATGTAGCTATATCAGGCCGCAGTAAAAAAACTCCGAATTATGGAACTCTTCTTGTAGCAAAGAATCTCTTAAGCTTCGATTATCTCTGGAACAATGTAAGAGTAAAGGGCGGAGCATACGGTGCAGCATGTAAGTTTGGTAAAAACGGTATCTGTGCATTTACATCCTACAGGGATCCAAAGCTTAAAGAAACTATAGATGTTTATAAGGACTGCGTTACATTTTTAAGAGAGTACAATCCCACAGAAAGAGATCATGTAAAAACCATAATCGGAACCATAAGTGGTATTAGCACTCCTCTCACACCTGCCATGGTAGGTTCAAGAAACTTAAATGCCTATCTTTCTCATATAAAGTATGAGACCATACAGGACGAAAAAGACCATGTACTGGGTGCTACAGTAGAGGATGTAAAGAGTGTTGCTGACTACATTGAAGACATCTGCAAGGATTATAGTATATGCGTAATCGGTTCTGAAGAAGAAATTAAAAATGTAAGCAATTTATTTGTAGACATTTCAGCTTTAAAGTGATATACTCATGAAATTGAGATGAGTATCTCAGGTAATAAACCACAGTATTTTGTGGATTGGGTGATTTTAGAGATTTTAAAGAATGGTGGTAAATAATGAAAAAATCTGTTAAGATACTGATTCTTTGTGGGTCTGTGTTAGCTGCGCTTATATTGGCTGCAGTTATCGTATGGCTTGTAAAGCCTGTAAAAGTCAGTATGTATGGTGAAAGTAAGATTGTTCGACTTTCAGATGCGACAGAAACCTTAAAGCAAATGTACGCAACCAGCAAGAAAAGTACATTTGATGTTTTGGAGGAAGGAAAGTCTGTGATGCAGATAAGCATTAGCACAGCACTTCATCCAAACTTTGATGACAAACTTGTAGAAGATATTAATGATGATAATATCATTGATTATTACAAGAATCTTCTTGCGGAGAAGGAAGTTTATACGTGGGAGTTAAATAAATCCTTAAAAAATCTCCGGACTAATCTGAGACCGATAAATGATAAGCGTATACCTTCTACCAGTGCTGCTATTGTGCTTGGTAAGGATGGATTTAGTATACAGAAGGAAGTTTACGGTAATAAGATTAGAGGTCCGATTTTAGCTGATCTTATGAAGGACAGCGTGTCTAAGGGAGTGCTTTTTGCTGACATAGCTGATAAGGAAGTTAGAAAAAAGTTCAATGTTTACCCCATGCCTCGTATAGTTGCTGACGACTTGGAAAAGCCGTTAACTAAGGCAAATAACGTATATAACTGTGATATCGAGTATACTAACGGTATGAAGTTTGATTGGAAGACGCTTAAGGATCATCTCTTGGTTAAGAGAAAAACCGTAGTTTTCGATGACAGTGTTATCGACGAGTTTGTAAATAAGTTAAATGTTAAGTATACATCCATAGGAAGCACACGTTCATTAAAGATTCACACAGGTGAGACTATAGAGATTACGGGTGGAACCTACGGTAATGTCATGGATTCCGGCAAAGAAAAGGCTTACTTAAAGGCAGCTGTCAGAAAGGGTAAGACAAAGACAGAGAGAATTCCTGAGTGTTCTGAAAAGTCCGTTTATGGTGATGGTGTAAATGATCTCGGTGATACTTACATAGAGGTTAACATAGCTGAACAGCACCTATGGTATTATAAGAAGGGTAAGCTTCTTATGGAAACCGATGTTGTAACAGGAACAAGAGGTTCACACGATACACCTACAGGAGTTTACTTCATGTCAGAGAAGGTTCCTGGAGAGTATCTTATCGGCGACGACTATAAGACATGGGTTGACAGATGGATGAGACTTACAAACTCAGGTATAGGACTTCATGATGCAACATGGAGATCAAGATTTGGTGGAACTATCTATACCTACAGTGGTTCACATGGATGTATAAATCTTCCTGCTTCATTTGCAAAAGCCTTGTACGATGAAGTGCCTATATGTGTACCTGTTATGGTTTACTATCATCCTATATCCTC
Source organism: Lachnospiraceae bacterium (assembly GCA_016281605.1). Classification (GTDB taxonomy): domain Bacteria; phylum Bacillota; class Clostridia; order Lachnospirales; family Lachnospiraceae; genus JAEEJA01. The sequence goes on along the minus strand of JAEEJA010000098.1, from coordinate 14,763 downwards.
CACAGCTCCAAAGAGTGGAACAAAGGTTGAAGAGTAGTGAATTTTTAGTAATAAATATTGGTGTTAACAGACTTACTTGTCTGTTCAAAATATTGCCGTACTAGCCGGGGAATTAGCGGCTCCCTGTACCTGCAAATCCGCTATAGCGGGGGTGATGTTCCGGGTGAGGGCTGAGATGTTCAAAGCAGCCCTTTGTAAGTGACGTTGACGTCTGGGTCTTGCGCAATGAATGCCATCGAACCGTGTCAGGAGGGGAACCTAGCAGCACTAAGGTGGATTTTTCGTGTGCCGCGAGGGTGCCTGGGCTGAGTTAACTGCAAAGGTAACGTTTGGATTGATCGATTCGAACTCGGAATGTACGGTTTTTTTTGTCGAATCATCGAAAAAAAAGAAAATAAAATGATCACAAGAAAAGACTATAATATAAATATGTCGAAAGGAAAAGGGCTACAAATGGCATATAAAAAAGGCTTAAATGTGGGCGTATGTTATTACCCTGAAGCGTGGGGTGCAGAAAGCATTGAAAATGATATTGAAATCATGAAGGATATGGGAGTTACCATAGTTCGCATGGGCGAATTTATGTGGAGTATATATGAAAAAGAAGAGGGAATGTATGATTTTTCGCTTTTAAAAAATGCGGTTAAAGCATTTTTAGCTGCGGGTATTAAAGTAATACTCGGCACTCCGACTGCTACGCCACCTCTCTGGTTATACAGGAAGTACCCTGAGACCATACGTGTGGGAAGGGATAATAAGCAGATACCCATAGGAGTAAGAGGTCACAGATGCCTAAAGTCCTCTAAGTTCAATCTTTATGCGGATAAGATAACCCGCAAAATGGCAGAGGAAATGAAGGAATTTGAAAATGTTATTCTCTGGCAGATAGATAATGAACTCGAAGCTAATTACTGTAATTGTCCTGAGTGCAGAGAAGCATTTCGGGATTTTCTTATGGAAAAATATGGTAATTCTGATGAAAATCAGCTTTCTGAAAAGGAAACACTTGAGAATATAAATAAAGCCTATGGAAATCATGTCTGGAGCGGCGAATACTTTGATAGAGCAGATATTGTGCCTCCTTCGGATTACCCTGATAACTGGCTTAATCCGGCTCTTATGATGGACTATGACAGGTTTGCAGTTAAGGTGACTGCAGACTTTGCAAAAAGGCAGGCAGATATCATACGAGATGTGATACCGGATGCGAAGATTACGACCAATACTTGGTTTTGCGCACATACTATTGACAGAAGTGCAACATATGAGAATTTGGATTTGGTTTCTTATGATAATTATCCATTTACAGATAGCAAAAATATAACCTCTAAGTCCTATAGATTGGACATGATGAGATCTGTTAAGATGCAGCCCTTCTGCATCATGGAAGAGCTTTCCGGTACTGTGGGAAGCTGGATGCCTATGCACAGAGCCACAAAGCCTGGGATGATGAGCGGATACGCCATGCAGACAGTTGCACATGGTGCGGATGATGTTCTCTTCTTCAGATTTAGAACAGCCAGAACAGGCGCAGAGATGTTTTGGCACGGTATACTGGATCAGGATGATTATAAGGGTATGAAGTATAAAGAATTTAAGAGCTTTGCTTCGGAACTTAAAAACCTTGAAAGATATGATTTACAGGGCTCATCTTACATAGCCCCTGTTTGTATACTTTATGACAGAGAAAGCGATGAAGCCATGCGTATGCAGCTGCAATCAGAGGGTATGACCTACTTAAAGGCCCTTGAGGCTTACGCCAATTCTCTTTTAAGACTTGGAATAGGTGTAGATATCAGGGAAAATACATCGGCCTTAAGTGTGGATGATCTTTATAATTACAGCATAGTTATAGTACCAAATCTTTTTGTGGCAAAGGAAGAAACTGTTAATGTACTTTCTGAGTATGTAAAGACAGGCGGACATCTTATAATCACAGCTAGAAGCGGTGTGAAGGATATAAACAATAATTGTGTATCAAATGCTTACCCGGGACTACTCTCAGCGCTTTGCGGTGCAAAGGTTGAGTACTACGATTCCCTTGGAAAGGATATCGAAAAGATTGATATATGTAACAGTGATTTAGAAGAGAGAATCGGACTTTTAAGAAGGTGGGATGATTACTTCACGCAGTACAAGGAGGAGTACTTCCGTAGAAATAAGACCGGAGTACACTTTAATGAATCCGATGAAAAAAGAGATAATGGACATAAATCTAAAAGATCTTATATAGAAAATGCATTGCAGTGGGCAGATCTGCTTGCAGAGAAAGGTGCAAAGGCTCTGGCAAGATACGCTTCTCATCCATATGGATCCTATGCAGCAATTACCGAGAATATTATAGGTCAGGGAAGTGTAATCTATGTCGGAACATACTTAGAAAGTGACGTGCTCACAGCACTTCTTTCTCTTGTTGCAGACAAATCAGGTATAACTCACGAATTGCTTCCAAAGGGTGTGGAGGTTTGCTACAGAGCCAATGAAACCGCTACATTTGAATTTTTGTTTAATTATACTGAAGTTACTCAGGTGTTTGAATATAAGGGAAAGAAGCGCCACCTAAAGCCCTATGAGATGAAGGTAAGGGTGCTGTGACTTACACCGGAAAAATTCCCAAGCTTTAAGCTGTAGCGGAAGTGGGGGTATTGACAAGCTTTAATCAGTAGAAAAATCACATCGATTTACAGAGGAATAGATTATGAATATTATAAAAAACGAAGAAATAACAATCTATGCTCCTGCAAAGATAAATCTTACATTGGATGTGACAGGAGTACTTCCCAACGGTTATCACGAGCTTGCCATGGTCATGCAGACTGTGGATGTAAAGGATAAGCTGATTATAAAGAAAACTGAGGGAAAAGGTGTGGAATTCAGCATGAATAAGACTCTGCCTGACAATCTTCCACCTGAAAAAAATATAGTTGTTAAGGCTTATAATCTACTTAAGGATACACTTAATCTTAGGACAGGATTAAGCATATATCTGGAAAAGTGTATACCGGCTGCTGCAGGTCTTGCAGGCGGCAGCACAGATTGCGCTGCAACTCTTATTGGTATCAACAGTCTCCTTGATTTAAAGCTTTCTGAAGAAGAGCTTTGTGAGTTTGCGGTAAAGCTGGGAGCGGATGTGCCTTTCTGTGTATCTAAGGGAACAAAGCTTTGTGAGGGTATAGGAGAGAAGATGACCTCACTTCCTTCTCTTGCAGGCCTTGACATCGTACTCATAACTCCGACAGTGGCAGTTCCGACTCAAGGAATATATCAAAAGTATGATTCCATAGAGAAAGTTACACATCCAGACACAGCTTCTATGCTTAGTGCTATCAGAGTTTATGAAGACAAGACACAAAGAGGAGCGGCCCTTAAATCAATAGCAGAAAACCTTTCAAATGTGCTGGAGTATGTTACCATACCTGAGAATCCAATAATTGACACTCTTAAAGCGGAGATGATTAAGCTCGGAGCTCTCGGAAGTCTTATGAGTGGAAGCGGACCTTCGGTTTTCGGAATATTTGAAGATGAATCAAAAGCTGCAAGGGCTTCAGAGACCTTAAAGCTCAGATATCCCGATTATGCTTGCTTTAAAACAAAGGCCATTGATTGACAAATTTCCTTGATTTTTCCCCATTTCTAACATATAATAGTCATAAGGATTAGGAAAACGTGAAAAAAATATTTTTATATTATATTTTTAGATTGTGTATTTAGGGGAATTGTTAATGAAGAAGTGGTTTAAAAGACTGACAGATGATAATGTAGATTTAGAAGAAAAGATATTTGGTGTTATTCTTGTTATCGGTACTATTATAGTTGTATTCTCGAGTATAGTTACTTTTTTAGAGGATTTAAGCCTATTTGCCACCATCGGAACACTTATCGCTCTTCTTATCTTTATTATGATTTCATTTGTGAAGCATAAGCTTCATAAGGACAAGCTAGCAAGGATTTTGCTATGCTATACTATCAATTGTATAGTTATGCCCATAACATTCTTTTCTTGCGGTGGCATAGATTCAGGTATGCCGCTTTACTTACTTGCAGGGCTTTTTATCATAATTCCATCTCTCGAAGGAATTGCCAGAGTGGTGTGTTTATTGATTTCACTTATCACGGATATTGCTATGGTAGGTTTTTCCTACAACATGATGGACGGAAATAAAGCTAAGACACAGTTTCCAAAAGAAATACTTGCTAAGCTTACCTTAGAGGACAGAATCGTGGATATGGTAGCATCTCTGACTCTTGTAGCTCTTTTCTTATGTGTTACTACACTTTTGATATTAAATGCTTACAAAAGAGAAAGAGAAAAAAGTAATATTCTTTATGAAAAGGTAAATGAACTGTCAAGAAGAGATGAGCTTACAGGACTTTACAACCGTAGAGTGCTTTTCAGAAAGTTTGATAATATCGAGTTTTACGAAGAATCTAAGTATCATGTGGCCATGCTTGATATAGACTTTTTCAAGAAAATAAATGATAAGTACGGACATCTGTTTGGGGATGATGTTCTTCGAAAAATTGCAAAAGAAATGAGGGAATTTTGCGATGAAGGAGAGTATGCAGCGCGCTATGGTGGTGAAGAATTTGTTTTGGTTTTCAAGTCTGATTCTGAAGAAGGTGCCTATAAGAGAATTGAAGATTTTAGAAAAAAGATAGAGAGTATAAAGTGGGAAGAGGATGCAGAGCTTTCCATAACGCTTAGTGGTGGCTTGGTCGCATGTAAGGATTATGATGATATTACGCCGGTACTAAGTACAGCCGACAAGATGCTTTATACAGCAAAGAAGAGCGGCAGGAATCGTATATGCTGCGATGCAGCTTAAGATTTATATTTTGCCGGAATCACGATAAAAGCAATGCAGTTTATGAGTCGAGAGATGCTTTTTTTGAGATATATAATAGGGGATGTAAATGAAGAACAAAAAAATATCTGTAATATTGGCTATTGTAGTAGCATTAATAGCAATTGCCATTGTTGTAATATTTGTTATTTACAGAAAAAACAACAACAAAAAGATTACAAATAAGCCAGGATTCTTTATAGAAAAAGATGAAAGTAGCAAGCCGGCTAAAATTGATTTTAAGGATATAGGTGAAGCTGATATAGGAGATAAAGTTTCGCTTGGAGAGTACGAAGGTGAAGAGATAGCGTGGAATGTACTTGATAAGGATTCTAAGTCTCTCATGCTTATAAGCACTTACTTTGTTGCACAGATGCCATACCACAACGAGGTTAAAGATATAACCTGGGAGAAATCAGATATAAGAAAGTGGTTAAATGATGACTTCTACAACGAAGCATTTTCAGATGAAGATAAGAAGCTTATACAGGAAACCAAGGTAGTTAATAAGAAAAACAGCAGCTTTGATACAAAGGGCGGTAATGATACTAAGGATAATGTTTATCTGCTTTCACTGGATGAAGCATTTGATTATTATATGGAAAATGGAGAGAGGATTACGACCTTAAAGGACGGGACCATAGTATGGTGGTGGCTTAGATCTCCGGGATTCGAAGCTATAGATGCAGCTAATATCGGTGATTATGGTATTATAAATAAGGCCGGCCATAAGGTGTTTGACGAGTCAAGCAAGAAAGGCGGTATACGTCCGGTTATACATGTAAAGTTGAAGTAAAAAAGAGTCGGGATAAGTAAATCCCGACTCTCTTATTTTGAGATTTTTTTGATTATAATCAGTCTCTCTTACCCATTATGCTAAGAACTCTTAAGAAAAGGTTTACAATATCATAATAGATATCAAAAGCACTTGCGATTGCATTATTAACTGTCTTAGGGTACTTATTAGCTCTTGCCCAGTCAAATGCGATATAAAGTGAGAAAATAGTTGCAATTACATAATCCATAAATCCTAGGCTCTGTGGCAGGAAGAATGCAAATATAACATTTGCTAAAAGTGATAACAAAAGTGATACAAATAAAACTCTGCCAAGTCCTAAGAAAAATGATGGAAACAGTGCAGCCAAGCAAACCATAATCACTGTTACAGAAGCTGTTACACCAAGTGCTAGGATAACAACCTGTGGCTGATAAAAAGCAACAACTATCGCAAGCATGAATCCCATGGGAACTACTACTAAATTATATCCTAAGAATCTGATAATCGGCTGTGCACTCCTGTTAACCATAATAGAGCCTATAATAGCACATATTATATATGCGATGATGACTACTATATAAGTTTTTCCGGTTAACATTTCCTTAGGGAAGATACGGCATGTGATAGCATTGGCAACAAGACCGTAAAGCACCAGCCCTCCTATAGCCAGGTTATATGCTCTTTCGGAAACAAAAGACATGTCGCTGGTAACTGACATACGTTGACTTTTATCAACGCCCATAAATGAATTTGCCATTCTTTCAACCTCCTATAATGTTTTTCATGTATGTAAAAAGGATTATAACATAGATTTGTGAAAATTCAAGGAATAATAATTATCTATCATTTCTTTATATAATAATTATCTATCATTTCTTTAAGTTATAAATTATACATTGGTATCAACTCATTATTTTAGACATTAAAAGAATATGATGGTATTTGCCATCAAGAAAAACCATCGATATATTGCTTGACACTTATTGTTCACAAATGTATGATAATATAATGCTTTAAAAAAACCGAGTTTTTACATAAAGCAGCACAAACATCGGTCAATAAGCTATTTGTCGAAAGGAGTCACGTATTATGAGAATAATTTCGAAAAAAAATATATATAAGATATTCAGTACATGCATTATGTCAGCATTTCTTATAAATCCCATGTATGCAGGTGCAACCCAAACTGATGAGGGCCTGATAGTGGGAGGAAGCAGTGAAGCTGCCAGTGAGGCTGCAGAAGACGAAGGTGGTTCAGATGAAGGTCTTATACTTCCTGAGCCGGATGACTATACATCAACTGAGGAAAATGAGCCGGATGAATCTTATACTCCATATATTTCATTTGGAGCGGACCTTAGTTCATCCGAAAAAAATACAGTTTATAAGTATCTGGGAGTTACAAGCGACACTTTAGGCGATTATAAGACCATAAGTGTTACCAACAAGGAGGAGTACGATTTCCTTGGTAGCTATATATCTGCAAGTCAGATAGGAACCAGAGCACTTTCAAGTGTTAAGGTTGTAAAAACTACAGCTGGTTCAGGTATAAAGGTTGTAACTTATAACATAAATTACTGTACTGCAGCCATGTATCAAAATGCTTTGATAACAGCAGGTATATCGGATGCAGACGTAACTGTAGCCGGTCCATTTTCACTTTCAGGAACTGCAGCCCTTGTAGGTGCCATGAAGTCCTACAGTGCCATGACCGGAGAAGATATATCCGCAGATACCATGGATACAGCAACTGATGAGCTTATAACTACAGCAGAGATAGCAGAGCAGCTTGGAGACGAGAAGGCAACTCAGCTTATCGCAGCTGCAAAGCAGAAGATATTTGAAGAGAATCTTGCTACAAGAGAAGATATACAGCATGCTGTAGAGTACTCAGCAGATGCTCTTGATATTGATATTACGGATGAGCAGAGAGATAAGGTTACAGACCTTATGATGAAGATAAAAGATCAGGATATAGACGTACACGCCCTTAAAGAGCAGGCTAAAAATATATTTGATGAGCTTAAGGACGCAGGTCTGGATTTTACGGATATTGATACGGAAAAGGTCAAGGAAAAAGCCGGCGGATTTTTCTCAAGTATTTTCGAGGCTATAAGCGATTTCTTTAGTGGACTTTTTGGGTAATGGAACTTAGTCAGAGCTCTGGGTTGGTCGAGATTAAAGCCCAGGTATTGATGAAAATAATTGACAGAAATATCTAAGTCAGAGCTCTGGGTTGGTCGAGATAAAAGCCCAGGTATTGATGAAAATAATTGACAGAAATATCTAAGTCAGAGCTCTGGGTTGGTCGAGATAAAAACCCATTTGCATAATTATAAAAATAAAGAAATAAATAAGGACACATAAATCATGAATCCAAAGATAAAATCAATTGTTAGAATTTTGATAGAGGCAGTGGGAGCTGTTATCATACTAGGAATTGTGGACACAATGTTTTTCCTTAATTTTGGGAAGGACATGTCCATAGGAACTATCATCTCAAATTTGGGTACATTTTTTAAAAATGGTGTCCTTTTTTATAGTGTTATGATAGCCGTATTTGTCGGAATCATAGAGCTTGTAAGACTTGGAATCAAGGATAGAGAAAGGGCTTTTTTTTATGGTTTGGGAATAGTTCTATTATCTGCCCTTGGTATTTATTTTGACTTTTTTATAGGCAAAAAGTATTTTATGTATACTGACATTGGTTCGGATACATATAGCCAGTATTATACATATTTCGTGAATTTGGTAATGAACATAAAAGACTCTACATTTTCCACATGGAACTGGGACTTCGGTCTTGGAACAAGTCTTTTAAATATGGCATCATGGACAGGAGATCCATATGCAGTTTTAATAATTATCGCAGGGCTTATATTTGGAGCAGGAAGTGTTGCTTATCTTCTGGTTTGGATGCAGCTTGCGAAGATAATAACCATTTATCTTTTGACGGTAAAGTACCTAGGTTATCACCTAAAGGACAAATTCGCGATTTGTATAACGGCGGCAATTATCGCTGTAAACGGATATCTGATTCTTTGGGGACAGCACTTCTTCCTTGGAACCGCAGTTGTATTTATTATGATGGTTTTATGCGGTATAGAAAATTTTCTTAAAAAAGAATGTAAGAAAGGAATGGTTCCTCTCGCCTTAACCGTTGCATTTACAATGGTTTACAGCTACTATATCGGATTCATGGTATTACTTTTTGGGGCGGTTTACTTTTTCTACAGATACTTCACAAGCAAAAATGCAGTTACGCCTGATGAAAAATTTCATAAATTAAAGGCTGATAAAAAAGAAAAAATTCTTGAAAAAATCAAAAAAGAAAATCGTAAGAATGCGGTCGCAGACATCCTAAGATGCGTGCTTGCCGTGGTTTCCGGTATACTTTTATCAGGAGTTGTAAGTGTAAGCTCGGGTTACTATGTTCTTACCAATTCCTCACGAATAACAGGTGAAAGTGAAAGTGTTTTTCATAAAATGTGGAAAGCTTTTTCAGGATCATTTGCAATAGATGACATCGGACATCGCTCAAGCAGACTCATGTCGTCATCCCTTCTTTATATAAATGATACAAGTAATGCCTACTTCTATAATTATTATGAAGAACCGCAGCTTTTTTGCAGTATTTTTATGTTTTTTTTCATAGGATTGTGGTTTGTCTATGAAGCAAAAAAAACAATGAAAACACGAAAATATTTTTCGTTTATAGTTAAGCTTTTACTATTGTATTTTTTGATATTTAATTCGTTTTCAGCCCTTGTTTTCTACGTTTTTGTAGCGCCGGTATACAGATACACATTCCTCGTTGTTCCGATTTTGGGACTGTGTATAGGTATAAGTTTAGAGCAAATAATTATTCAAAAAAAAGTAGATTTAATTGGTGTTATATTGGGTGCGATTTTAAGTGGTGCCACATGGTACTATTCTTATCATAAAAGTACACCTGAGGTAAAAACCTATGACTATGTGGTTGGTATATTTTTGCTAATCGGCCTTATAGTTTTGTTACTTTTGAAGTTTTTTGATAAATATAAAAGCGTATTTTTCTATTCATTTGTGATTTTAACCATAATAACTACCATACTGGATGGCGCTATAGCTACCAACAACAGAACGGTTGTAACTAAGGATAATTTTACATTTGGATTTAAGGATTCAAAGCCGGATTCGGACACCGTTGCGGCAGTTGAGTGGATTAAATCTCAGGATAAATCGCTTTTCAGATTGGAAAAAATGTATTTTGAATGGTGCGCTCATACCGATTCAATGCTAGAAAGGCATTCCAGTGTTGCATGGTACAATTCTACCGTTAATTATAAAATTGAGGATTTTTATCAAAATATATATCTTAATTCGGTTGCCATTGCCCCATCGTCCGCTATAAGACTTTTCAGTCTGGGTTCAAGTCTTGATCAAAGAGCGCTAAATCTGGTAAATGCCAAGTATCTTTTGGCGAAGGAGAGCGTTGACTTTGCCGGATGGAAACAGATAAAACAGATAGGCTCGGTTATTATCTACCAAAATACAGAGACAGAGTCGGCTCTAAAGTGGTACTCGAAGGAAATATCAAAGGAAAACTTTGAAACTCTCGATACCGAAGTAAGAGCAACTATTCTGGCAGATACTGTTGTAACCGAGGATGGAAGTGTCCTTTCTAAAACAGGCGGAGATGAAAAGGTAAGTGCTAATCCGGAAGACGGCGGAGATGAAACCGGAAGCGAAGCGACAGCCACTGTCAGCGACCTTCTGATGGTAAAGCCTACCTTGCTTAAGGGACACGTAAAGAGTACCGGAAAAGGTATACTTCAGATAGCCATTCCTGATCAGCTTGGTTGGGATGTATATGTAAATGGCAAAAAATGTGAAACTTTTAATTGTGATTATGGATTTTTGGGAGTATCATTAAGCGAGGGCGAGTATGATATAGAGCTTAGATATCATATACCAATGCTTGGAGCCGGTATTATATGCTCTGTGCTTGGTTTAATCATGATAATAGGCATTCTTTACTTTGCTAAGATAAAAATGATTTTTAGCAAGAAAAATCTTGAAAAAAAGACTGAAAATTAAGATTAAAAAAAATGAAAAAAGTTTGATAATAATGATTGAAAATAATGATAAGGAATCAAAAAATGATTAGATTTAATATTCCTCCGTATGTTGGAAATGAATTGAAATATATGGAGCAGGCCATTAAAAATGAAAAAATATGCGGAGACGGTGAATACACAAAGAAGTGCAGTGCCTGGATAGAAGAGAAGATGGGTACACAAAAAGTCTTTCTTACTACATCCTGCACTCATGCTACCGAAATGGCAGCAATGCTCTCGGAAATCAAAGAGGGTGACGAGGTTATCATGCCTTCGTATACATTTGTTTCAACTGCCGATGCATTTGTCCTGCGTGGCGCAAAAGCTGTATTTGTCGATATCAGACCCGATACCATGAATATAGATGAAACTCTTATAGAGGATGCCATAACAGAAAAAACCAAGGCTATAGTTCCTGTTCACTACGCAGGGGTGTCCTGTGAAATGGACACCATCATGGATATAGCTAAACAGCACAAGCTCATGGTTATAGAAGATGCTGCTCAAGGAATGATGTCAACCTATAAGGGCAAGGCACTTGGAACCATAGGAGATTTCGGATGCTACAGCTTTCATGAGACTAAAAATTATACAATGGGCGAGGGCGGTGCGCTACTTGTTAAAGATGATAAGTACAATGAGTATGCGGAGATTATAAGAGAAAAAGGTACTGACAGATCCAAGTTTTTCAGAGGTCAAGTGGATAAGTATACATGGAAGGACGCAGGCAGTTCTTATCTGCCAAGTGATATGAATGCTGCATACCTTTGGGCTCAGCTTGAGGTGGCGGAGCAGATAAATGAAAAGCGTTTATCCGTATGGAATGCTTACTACGGCGCATTTTCTGAATTAAGAGATCAAGAAAAGCTTGAATTACCTACAATTCCAAAAGGATGCGTGCATAATGCCCACATGTTTTATATAAAGCTTAAAGATTTGGAAACACGAACAAGAATGATTGATTATCTAAAGAGTGAGGACATACTTTCCGTATTTCATTACGTACCTCTTCACTCTGCGCCTGCGGGTATAAAGTACGGTAGATTCAGCGGAGAGGATAAGTTTACAACGAAGGAAAGTGAGCGACTTTTAAGACTTCCTATGTACTATAACATGGAAGAGAGCGATTTGGAGAAGGTAATCGAAGCTGTGAAGAAATTCGATTTTTGACTCGGACAGGGATTGGACTATGCGTGAGTTGTAACTCGGGTAAGGATTAAGTCATGTGCAGGTTGTGACTCGGGTAGGGATTAAGCCATGCGTGAGTTTCACTCTCGATTAGAGTAGTAAAATGGATATGGAAACAATTGAGATGGTGACATATAAAGAGAGGATGAAAATACATGATAATTAAAGGAGAAAATGTAACGCTTAAAAGCATTACAATTGATGATACTCCTGATATAGTCAGATGGAGAAATAATATCAGAAATTACTTTTTGCAAAGGGCTCTTTTTACTGAAGAAAGTCATAATAACTGGCTTCAAAATGTAGTAGAGAAGGGAAAGGCCAAGCAATTTGTTATAGAGACAAAGGAGCATGGCAGGATTGGCTCTGTATTTTTAAAGAATTTGGATTATGAAAATAAAAAAGCTGAGTATGGTATATTTATCGGCGAAGAAAACGCTTTAGGAAAGGGTTATGGAAGTGAATGCGCGCGTCTAATGATAGATTATGGCTTTTCTCAATTAAAGCTTCATAAGATTATGCTAAGAGTTATCGCCTCCAACAAAAGAGCCATACAAAGCTATAAAAAAGCAGGCTTTAGCGAAGAAGGTTATCTAAAGGACGAGGTGCTTCTGGACGGAGAATATACTGATCTCGTTCTTATGGGAATTATAAACCAAGAGTCCGATAATTGATGGCGAGATTGTAATTTGAGAGTCTGATAATTGATGCTGGGAATTAAAAATCAAGTGTCAGATGTTTGTATATGGATTGGAAGATTGGAGAAAATCTAAAAATGGATAAGAAAGATAAAGTTTCATTTGTCATACCTTGTTATGCATCCGCTCATACCATAGAGGGAGTGGTGGCTGAAGTTAATGAAACCATGAAAAAATATGGAAAATATGAATGGGAATTTGTGCTTATTAATGACAGCTCACCTGATAATACGTATGAAGTTATCAAAGGACTTTGTGAAAAGAGTGATAATATCACAGGTATAGATTTAAGCCGAAATTTTGGACAGCACTCTGCCCTTATGGCGGGTTTTAACAATGTTTCCGGAGATATTGTACTTTGCCTTGACGATGATGGTCAAACTCCGGGAACCGAAGTTTATAAGATTCTTGATAAGATGAAAGAGGGATATGATGTAGTCTATGCCAGGTATGGCAATAAGCAGCACTCTGCCTTCAGAAATTTTGGAAGTAAGGTAAACAGTATTATGTCGGAGATACTTTTGGATAAGCCAAAGGATCTTTTCATATCAAGCTTTTTCGGTGTGAGGAGGTATCTCGTAGATAATATGATAAAGTACAATCACGCATTTCCTTATGTTATAGGACTTGTGCTTAGAAGCACAAAGAATATTGCGAATGTGGATGTAGAGCATAGAGCAAGATTAGAGGGAAATTCCGGTTATTCATTAAAGAAGCTTATAGGACTTTGGATGAACGGATTTACTGCATTTTCCGTAAAGCCACTCAGAATGGCAACATTTTTCGGTGTACTGATGGCTTTCATTGGATTTGCTTATGCAATCTTTCTTGTTATCAGAAAACTAATTTACCCTGAAAATATTCTTCTGGGCTGGAGCTCCAATATGTCCGCAATTCTCGTTATAGGTGGACTTATACTATTCATGCTTGGAATAATCGGAGAGTACATCGGAAGAATATATATATGCATGAACAACGCTCCTCAGTTTATAATAAAAGAAATGGTAGGATCCGGAAGTAAGGCGGAGAGTGAATCGGAAGATTAGGTTGTAGAGTAAGCCGGGGTGTAATACGGAAGATTAGGTTGTAGAGGAAGCGAAGAGTAAGTTGGGAGATTAGGCTGTAGAGTAAGCGAAGAGTAAGTTGGAAGATTAGGCTGTAGAGTAAGCGAAGAGTAAGTTGGAAGATTAGGCTGTAGAGTAAGACGGGGTGTAATACGGAAGATTAGGTTGTAAAGTAAGAGATATAGTTAAGGTAAAAGAGTGTGGACCGATGTCTGCACTTTTTTTATAATAACTGAGCGAGAATCATCAATTATACAATTGCCGAGTAGTTCAAGCAAGAAAAAAACTACTTTCATGATTCAGTCATCCTTCTTTTTCAAATCGATGTAATTTATATAAGAAAAAAGCCCCTATTTTCATGATTCAGTCGTCCTTCTTTTTCAAATCGATGTAATTTATATAAGAAAAAAGCCCCTATTTTCATGATTCAGTCATCTTAATTTTTCAAATCGATGTTATTTTTATACAAGAAAAAAGCCCCTACCCGGCGATCTTCAATGCCAAACAGAGACTTCCAAGTGCACCTCCAGGGGTTCGAACCCTGGACACCCTGATTAAGAGTCAGGTGCTCTGCCAACTGAGCTAGAGGTGCATATCTTTATCAGATTTTTTTCGCTTTTCGCAAGCGACTTGATAAGTATAACACGTTTTTGAAAAAATGCAAGCTTTTTTTAAAAAAAATTCAATTTTTTTTTGTTTTTTTTCATACAGATCGCGAAAAAGCTGATAAATATTGGATTTGTAAGGTGTGGTGATTTAAAAAATCTTTTCATAATGATCGCTCTTGTGGAAGGTGGCTAACGCAAGAGAGAAAAATAAGACTTGCGTTAGCCGGAAGCTAATATTTCCGTTCCACAGACGGTACTTTTATCTAAAATTATGAAAAATACGGTTCCCGCGAGGTGAATCCCGGGGAACGAACCCACCAAAATCGCAGAAACACAAAAAAGGGATGGTTCTGAGGCTGTCTCGGTCGGGAGAGGAACCGCCAAAATTGTAGAAAACCTTAAAAGGGATGGTCCCGAAGCTAAAACTTCCGTCCCATAGCCGGTACTTTTAACAAAAATCCGAAAAAGTACGGTTCCGTCGAGG
>JAEEJA010000097.1 GCA_016281605.1 Lachnospiraceae bacterium | reverse complement strand
ATTCGGGTCAGCAGATAATAACAAATTGTTACGGATTTATTAAGTATTACTTGAAAAAAAACAGATTTTGATATATGATAGTAGAAGCGCATGTCTAAAAATGTGTGCTTGGGTATACTTACATTCGCATCCCACACAATTTTGGATGTCAACACATAATCTAAGGAGGATATTTAAAATGTCAAAAAAAGTAGTTTTAGCTGGTGCATGTCGTACTGCTATAGGAAAGATGGGTGGAGCACTTAGTAACACACCTGCATCTAAGCTTGGAGAAATCGTTGTAAAGGAAGCACTTTCACGTGCCGGAGTACCTGCAGATAAGGTAGATATGCTTTATTTCGGATGTGTAATTCAGGCTGGACAGGGACAGAATGTTGCTCGTCAGGTTTCAATTAATGCAGGACTTCCTATAGAGACACCTGCTGTTACTCTTAATGTTGTATGCGGATCAGGTCTTGAGGCAGTTAATACTGCTGCTCGTCTTGTTGCATCAGGAGAGGCTGATATTGTTGTTGCAGGTGGTTGCGAGAACATGTCTATGGCTCCATATGCACTCCCAAGCGCTCGTTTTGGTTATCGTATGAATGACGGAAAAGTAGTTGATACTATGGTTAACGATGCACTTACAGATGCATTTAATCATTATCACATGATGATTACAGCAGAGAATATTTGTGAAGAATACGGTCTTACAAGAGAAGAGCTTGATGCTTTCTCAGCAGCTTCACAGCAGAAGTGTGAAAAGGCTATCGCTGAAGGAAAGTTCAAGGATGAGATCGTTCCTGTAGAAGTTAGAGTTAAGAGAGATACAGTTGCATTTGATACAGATGAAGGACCTAGAGCAGGTACTACAGCTGAGAGTCTTGGAAAGCTTAAATGTTGTTCAGGTAAGGAAGGCGGACTTGTAACAGCAGGTAATGCTTCAGGTATCAATGACGGTGCTGCTGCAATCGTAGTTATGAGCGAAGAGAAGGCTCAGGAGCTTGGTGTTAAGCCTATGGCTACATGGGTAGGCGGAGCTCTCGGTGGAGTTAGACCTGAAGTTATGGGTATCGGTCCTGTAGCTGCAGTTAATAAGCTTTGTGAAAAGACTGGTCTTAAGGTTGATGATTTCGATCTTATCGAAGCAAACGAAGCATTTGCTGCTCAGTCAGTTGCAGTTGCTAAGGATCTTAATTTCAACATGGATAAGGTAAATGTAAACGGTGGAGCAATCGCTCTCGGACATCCTGTAGGAGCTTCAGGTTGCCGTATCCTTGTTACACTTCTTCATGAGATGCAGAAGAGAGACGATGCTAAGAAGGGTCTTGCTACTCTTTGTATCGGTGGTGGTATGGGTTGTGCCACAGCAGTTGAGAAGTACTAATTTTTACAAAATATATAAATATATGAGAGGTGCGTTATGGAATTCGTAACATATGAAGTAAAGGGTCAGGTTGGTATAGTTACCATTAACCGTCCAAAGGCTTTAAATGCTCTTAACAGTCAGGTTCTTGATGAGCTCAATGAAGCATTTGACGCTGTTGATATCAATGAAGTAAGGTGTCTCATCCTTACAGGTGCAGGCGAGAAGTCATTCGTTGCAGGCGCTGATATAGGAGAGATGAGCACACTTTCTAAGGCAGAGGGTGAAGCTTTTGGTAAGAAGGGAAATGATCTTTTCTTAAAGATAGAAAGCTTCCCGATTCCTGTAATCGCTGCAGTTAACGGTTTTGCTCTTGGTGGTGGTTGTGAAATCTCACTTGCTTGTGATTTTAGAATTGCTTCTGAGAATTCAATCTTTGGTCAGCCGGAGGTTGGTCTTGGTATTACACCTGGATTTGGTGGTACACAGAGACTTGCTCGTGCGGTTGGTACAGGTATGGCTAAGCAGATGATTTATGGTGCCAGAAATATTAAGTCTGACGAAGCACTTAGAATCGGACTTGTAAATCAGGTAGTAGCTTTAGAGGAGCTTATGCCTACAGTAGAAAAGATTGCTGCAGGAATCGCAAAGAATGCTCCTATAGCTGTTCGTAACTGTAAGAAAGCTATTAACGAAGGTATGCAGGTTGACATCGAAAAGGCTGTTGAAATTGAAGAAAAGCTTTTTGGTGACTGTTTTGAGACAGCAGATCAGAGATATGGTATGGAATTCTTCCTTGACAAGAACAAGGAGAAGGTTAAGGAACCATTCAAGAACTGCTAATAACGATAAGAATTTATGACCTGTCTCTTTTGATATATAGAGACAGTGTTTAATCACAAACAATTAAGGAGGATTTATAAAATGGTAGTAGGTGTAATTGGCGCAGGTACCATGGGTTCAGGTATTGCTCAGGCATTCGCTATGACAGACGGATATGAGGTTTGTCTTTGCGATATCAATGAAGAGTTTGCTGCAAACGGAAAGGCTAAGATTGAGAAAAATCTTGCATTTCTCGTAAAGAAGGAAAAGATTGATCAGGCTAAGGCTGATGAAATCGCAGCAAAGATTAAGACAGGTACAAAGGAAATTTGTACAGATTGTGACTTAATAGTTGAGGCTGCTTTAGAGGTTATGGAGATTAAGCAGCAGACATTCAAAGAGCTTCAGGAAATTGTTAAGGCTGATTGTATATTTGCAACAAACACATCTTCACTTTCAGTAACAGAGATTGGTAAGGGACTTGACAGACCTGTAATTGGTATGCATTTCTTCAATCCTGCTGACAGAATGAAGCTTATCGAAGTAATCAAGGGTGGTAATACAACTGATGAAATGAATGATAAGATTATCGCTATTTCTAAGGAAATTGGCAAGACTCCTGTACAGATCAACGAAGCTGCAGGATTTGCTGTAAACAGACTTCTTATCACTATGATAAATGAAGCTGCTTACGAAGTTATGGAAGGTGTAGCAAGCGTAGAGGATATCGATACTTCTATGAAGCTTGGATGTAATCATCCTATGGGACCACTTGAGCTTGGTGATTTCATTGGTCTTGATATCTGCCTTGCAATCATGGATGTACTTTATAAGGAATTCGAAGATTCAAAGTATCGTGCATGTCCACTTCTTCGTAAGATGGTTCGTGCAGGCAAGCTTGGACGTAAGTCAGGTGCCGGCTTCTATGATTACAATAAATAATATATAAAACAACAATTTTTGAAAGGCGGTAATAATTATCATGGATTTTACATTAGATAAAAAACATGAAATGGCCCAGAATCTCTTTAGAGATTTTGCTGTAAATGAAGCAAGGCCATTAGCACAGGAAACAGACGAAACAGAAGTTTTCCCACGTGCAACTGTTGAAAAGATGCAGAAGTACGGATTTATGGGAATTGCTGTACCAAAGGAGTACGGTGGACAGGGTTGCGATCCTCTTACATATGTTATGTGTGTAGAGGAGCTTTCTAAGGAGTGTGGAACTACAGGTGTTATCGTATCTGCACATTCTTCACTTTGCTGCGATCCTATACTTACATATGGTACAGAAGAACAGAAGCAGAAGTATCTTGTACCTCTTGCAAAGGGTGAGAAGTTAGGTGCTTTCGCACTTACTGAGCCGGGCGCAGGTACAGATGCTCAGGGAGCTCAGACAAAGGCAATTTTAGATGGAGACGAGTACGTACTTAACGGCTCAAAGTGCTTTATCACAAACGGTAAAGAGGCTGATATTTATATCGTTATTGCTGTTACTGAGGTTCAGACAGATGCCAGAGGAAGAAAGAAGAAGAGATTCTCAGCATTTATAGTTGAGAAGGGAACTCCTGGATTCTCATTTGGTACAAAGGAAAAGAAGATGGGTATCAGAGGTTCATCTACTTATGAGCTTATATTCGAGGATTGCCGTATACCTAAGGAGAACTTACTTGGTGCTCCGGGTAAGGGATTTGGTATTGCGATGCATACTCTTGACGGAGGACGTATCGGTATCGCTGCTCAGGCACTCAGAATCGCTGAGGGTGCACTTCAGAGAACTATAGAATTTACTAACGAAAGAAAGCAGTTTGGAAGATCTATATCTGCATTCCAGAATACACAGTTCCAGCTTGCTAATATGGCTACTAAGGTTGAGGCTGCTAAGCTCCTTGTTTACAAGGCTGCACAGGCAAAGGCTACACAGAAGTCATACTCTGTAGAAGCTGCTATGGCTAAGCTTGCAGCAGCAGAGGTTGCTATGGATGTTACTACCAAGGCTGTTCAGCTTCATGGTGGTTACGGATATACAAGAGAGTACGACGTTGAGCGTATGATGCGTGATGCAAAGATTACAGAAATCTACGAAGGTACCAGTGAAGTACAGAGAATGGTTATTTCTGCAAATATCTTAAATTAATATAAAGGAGTGTAAGCAAATGAATATCGTAGTTTGTATAAAGCAGGTACCGGATACTAAGGGCGGCGTTGTATTTAATGCCGACGGTACACTTAACAGAGCTGCCATGCTTGCAATCATGAATCCGGATGATAAAGCAGGACTTGAGGCGGCACTTAGATTAAAGGATGAGTACGGTGCACACGTTACAGTTCTTACCATGGGTCTTCCTAAAGCTGAGGAGGTTCTTCGTGAGGCTATGGCTATGGGTGCAGATGAAGGAATCCTTGTAACTGACAGAGTGCTTGGTGGAGCTGATACATGGGCTACATCTACCACTATTGCAGGAGCACTTAGAAATATCGATTATGACTTAATCATCACTGGACGTCAGGCTATTGACGGTGATACAGCTCAGGTTGGTCCACAGATCGCAGAGCATCTTGGAATCCCTGCTATCAGCTATGCACAGGCTATCAAAATTGATGGTGACAGCGTAGTTGTAGAGCGTCAGTTTGATGATAGATATCATGTTCTTAAGGCTAAGATGCCTTGTCTTGTAACAGCTCTTTCAGAACTTAATGAGCCTCGTTACATGACACCGGGTGGAATCTTTGATGCTCTTGAGAAGGATATAACTGTCTGGGGAAGAGCAGATCTTAAGGATGTAGATGATTCAAATCTCGGTCTGAGCGGGTCACCTACAAAGATCGCAAGAGCTTCAGATAAGGTTCGTAAGAGCGAAGGTGAGCTTAAGAGTGATTTAAGTGCTGATGAAGCTGCAACTTATATCTTTGATAAGCTTTCAGAAAACAATATAATCTAATATAAAAGGAAAAGTGGTGAATAAAATGGCATTAGAAGATTACAAGGGTGTATTTATATATGCACAGCAGGTAGATAATAAAATTGATAATATCGCATATGAGCTTCTTGGAGAAGCTACCAGACTTGCTAAGGATCTTGATACTACAGTAACCGCTGTTCTCCTCGGAAACAATGTGAAGGACCTTGCTCCTTCACTTGGACACTACGGAGCTGACAGAGTAATAGTAGTAGATGACCCTAAGCTTGATGTATACCGTACAGAGCCTTATACACAGGCCCTCGCTGCAGTTATCAACGAATACAAGCCTGATATTATGCTTGTTGGTGCAACTGCAATCGGTCGTGATTTGGGACCTAGAGTTTCAGCAAGAGTTGCAACCGGACTTACTGCTGACTGTACAAGTCTTGAAATCAATGATTTCCCTATTAACCCTGTTCCAAATCAGGAGCAGAAGCATAATCAGCTTCTTATGACTCGTCCGGCATTTGGTGGTAACACAATAGCTACTATCGCATGTCCTGATAATCGTCCTCAGATGGCTACAGTACGTCCGGGTGTTATGCAGAAGATAGCTGAAGATACTTCTAAGGTTGCTGAGATTGTTGAGTTCAATCCTGAGCTTGTTGAAAACAACTGCTATGTAGAAATCATGGATGTTGTTAAGGAAGTTAAGAATACAGTTAATATCCAGGAAGCTAAGATATTAGTTTCAGGTGGACGTGGAGTTGGAAGCAAAGAAAACTTCAAGCTTTTAGA
Source organism: Lachnospiraceae bacterium (assembly GCA_016281605.1). Classification (GTDB taxonomy): domain Bacteria; phylum Bacillota; class Clostridia; order Lachnospirales; family Lachnospiraceae; genus JAEEJA01. The sequence continues at coordinate 26,872 of JAEEJA010000097.1, read as the reverse complement.
GGATTTAGCTGAGGCTGTTGGTGGACAGGTTTCATGTTCACGTGCAGTGGTAGATAACGGTTGGCTTGAGAAGGATTATCAGGTTGGTCAGACAGGAAAGACTGTAAGACCAAATGTTTACTTCGCAATCGGTATTTCAGGTGCTATTCAGCACGTAGCAGGTATGGAGGATTCTGATATAATCATCGCAATCAATAAAGATGAGACAGCTCCTATCTTTGATGTAGCTACTTATGGTGTAGTAGGAGATCTTAATGTAGTTCTTCCAAAGCTTACACAGGCTATAAAAAACGCTGCTGAATAAAGCTGTATTACTTGAATTTGTTTTGAAATCTTATATTATATCTTTTGAAGATTTCAAATATTTATAAGCGTATGGCCCTCGACTTTTAATAGTCGGGGGCGTTCATGCGTCTTATAACATACATTTTTATGTATTTTATATTATTAATATTTTATTAAAGGATTGTAAATCATGTCTAAGAGTGGTATACTAATCATCATTTCCGGTTTCTCAGGTGCTGGAAAGGGAACTGTAGTTAAGGAGCTTATAAAGAAGGATAGTTTTTGTTTATCCATATCTGCGACTACCAGAGCTCCCAGGAGTACCGATGTAGATGGAGTTGATTATTTTTTCAAGACTGTACCGGAATTTGAAAAGATGATAGAGGAGGATGCTTTAATTGAGTATGCTTCTTATGTTGGTAATTATTACGGAACTCCTAAGGAGTATGTATTAGATAAGTTAAATGAAGGAAAGAATGTAATACTTGAGATAGAGATGCAGGGCGCTCTAAAGGTTAAAGAAAAGTTCCCTGATGCAGTTACTATATTTATTACTCCCGCCACATTTGGCGAGTTAGAGAGAAGGCTTAGAAAAAGAGGTACTGAAACTGAAGAAGTTATACAGAATCGTCTCAAAAGAGCCTCAGAAGAGTGCGTGTTTATGGATAAGTACGACTATATAGTTGAAAACAACGAGTTAGAGGTTTGTGTTTCAGATATAGTTTCCATTATTCGTGCAATCAGCTTGAAAAAGGAAAATTCGTCAGATGTTATCGATAAGATAAAATCTGACTTTAATAAATAAAAATGAAAGAGGTTAAATATGTTACATCCATCTTATTCAGACTTAATGAAAAAAGTAAACAGTGAGGTTGAGGAGGGCGAAGCTCCTGTAGTTAACAGTAGATATTCTATAGTTATTGCTACAGCAAAGCGTGCCAGACAGATTATAGACGGTGCAGATGTTCTCACTAAGTATGACTGCTCTAAGCCATTATCTATTGCAGTTAATGAGTTAAATGAATCCAAAATCAGAATTCTCAATGATGAAGAGTATGAAGCGCTTGAAGAAGAACTTACAAGACGTGATGAACTCGAAGCTATGGCTAAGTTAGAAGCTAAGTTTAACGGTGAAGAAGCTACTGATTCTGCCACAGAGAAGAAGGAAGAGGAAATCGATGAAGTAGAGGAAATCATCGATATTGAAGAATCTGATGAGGTCTTATATGAAGACTCAGAAGAAAATCCTGAAGAAAATGATGTGGAGTAAAGGTAATGAAGACTAAAGACAAAACTAATCAGGAAGAAGAAATTATTACAGATTCTGAGGATTTAGAGGGAATTGAAAAGGACGAAAAGGACGAAGAAAAAGAAAGTCCCAAGAAGATCTTTTTAGAGATTGCTATATATATAGTAATTCTCATAGTATGTATAAAGGTTATACCGGCTTATGTGATACAAAGAACTGTAGTTGACGGAACTTCCATGGAACCTAATTATCATGGTGTTGAAAGCTCAGGTGACGATGAAACCGAAGAAAAGTACATGCATAAAGATCATTTGCTTGTAGAGAAGATTTCTAAGCATTTTACAGATCCGAAGAGATTTTCGGTAATAGTTTTTTATCCACATCCGGAGGAGAATGATGAGTATTACATCAAAAGAGTTATAGGACTTCCGGGTGAAAAGGTACGTATAGAGGGTGATAATATTTATATTAACGGAAAGTTACTTGAAGAGCATTACGGTAAGGATCCGATGACTTATGCAGGTATCGCCGAAGAGGAGATTACTCTTGGGGATGATGAGTTCTTTGTCTTGGGTGACAACAGAAAAATCAGTATGGACAGCAGGTACGGTGAAGATGTAGGTGGACCCGGACCTGTAAAAAGAAAAAATATAGGTGGTGTTGCACTTTTGAGGATTTGGCCGCTTAATGAATTTGGTACATGTCCGTAATTCTGTATTAAAGGGTAGATTTTTGGTCTGCCCTTTTCGTGCTGTAAAAACATGTATATTTTTTCGTTTTTTTGGAGGTTATAATTGAAAAAAGTATTTATATTAAGACTGATATTAAGCATAGAAGTAATGATAATCACAGTTATATATGCTTATCTTGCTATATCCGGAAAGGCCGGAACAGGCGTGCTTATAGTGCTTATCCTTTCGTGGGTTGCTTACTTTATCATGCATCTTTTTTCAAGACGTATGTTAAAAGAGTTGAACGATATGAAGGATGAAGAAATAGATGAGTTTTTCGGGAAAAAAGATGTTTCATCCTATGCTAAAATGAATGTAGATGACGAGAATTTAAGAACTGAAAATGATGAAACACATGATGATAGCGAGATAAATGAAGTAGAAAAAGAAAAAGGGAAGGGCGCAAAGCCTTCCTGGGACGAGATATTGTACGAATCTAATGATAGTGTTGGAGGAAAAGATTAAAAATGAATATAATCATAGTTGGTTGTGGAAAAATCGGTGTTTCCATAGCCAAACAGCTTCGTGAAGAAAATCATGATATAGTTGTTGTAGATAAATCTCAGGATAAGATTGAAGAAGTTACCGGAAGTTATGATATTATGGGCGTTGTAGGTAACGGAACTGAGTACAGTGTGTTAGAGGAAGCAGGCATAGAAGAGGCTGATTTGATGATTGCCGTAACAGGTCAGGATGAATTAAATCTTCTTTGCTGCGTGCTTGCTATGCAGAATGAAAGCTGCAATACCATTGCCAGAGTAAGAGATCCTCTTTACAGCAGACAGAGTGAGCTTTTCAAAGAGAGACTTGGTATTTCCATGATTATTAACCCTGAACATGCTTCTGCACTTGAGATGTCAAGGATACTTAAGTTTCCTAATGCAATTAAGGTCGACACATTTTCTAAAGGTCGTATAGAGCTTTTGAACTTCAAAGTTCAGGAGGAACACGTAATAAGCAATATGCAAATTATGGACATCCACAGCATACTTAAGTGTAACGTTATGATTTGTGCCATTGAAAGAAATGATGAACTTATCATAGCAAGAGGTACAACTTACATAAGACGTGGGGATATAGTTTATTTCTTTGCTTCATCTAAGGAAAGTCAGAAATTCTTTAAAAAGATTGGAATTAAGAATAAAGCTATTAAAAATGTACTGCTTGCCGGTGGGGGTACCATATCCTTTTATTTATCCAAAATGCTTATTGATTCAGGCTTAAATGTTCACATTATGGAAAAAGACAAGGATAGATGTGAGTTTTTAAGTGCTTATCTTCCTCAGGCTATAGTTGTAAATGGAGATGCATCTGACTTTGATATGCTTTTGGGAGAGGGCTTAGAGGATGCTGACGGTTTTGCAGCACTTACTAATATCGATGAAGAGAATGTATTTTTAGCACTTCTTGCAAAAAAGCACTCTCATGCTAAAATTATATCAAAGGTTAACCGCATGACTATTGGAAATATGGCTGATGACTTAGAGGCCGGAAGTATTATATCTCCGAGTAACACAGCCGCAAACTATATTATTCAGCATGTTAGGGCTATGAATGAATCTCTCAATTCCAATGTGGAGACACTTTATCGAATTATAGACGGAAGAGTTGAAGCGGTTGAGTTTGTAGTTAAGGAGAGCTCAAAGATAGTTGGCATACCTATTAGAGAGTTAAAAATCAAGGATTCTCTTCTTGTTTGCTTTATTGCAAGACAGGGAGAAAGCTTTATACCGTTTGGTGACAGCACTATAGAGGTTGGTGACAGCGTAATAGTTATTACCACACAAAAGGGTCTTGATCAGATTGATGATATTATAGTATCACATTAATACTAAATTTTAGAGGATTAGATATGAATTATTCATTTATCAGATATGTACTTGGATGGCTTTTGATAATCGTTGGTATACTTATGTTTCTGCCAATAATAGTTGCTTTCGTGTATGATGAAAATGTAATATTAGCCTTTGTTATTTCCATGATATTGGCAGTTTGTATAGGTTTCTTTATGAGGATGAAGCAGCCTGAAAACAGAAACATGAAAGCTAAGGAAGGCTTAATAATAGTTGCACTTGGCTGGATATTTATCAGTGTTTTCGCATCATTTCCTTTTATGCTTAGTGGCTCTATAGAAAAACCGATAGATGCACTTTTTGAGACAGTTTCAGGTCTTACAACCACAGGAGCTTCAATCTTAACTGATGTGGAAGCTTTACCGAAATCCATGCTTTTCTGGAGGAGCTTTACTCACTGGATAGGTGGCATGGGAATACTTGTATTCGTTCTTGCTATTGTCCCTATGACAGGTGGAGGCAATATGAGTATTATGAAGGCAGAAAGCCCGGGTCCAAAGGTTGGAAAACTTGTTCCGAAGGTTCAGTCTACAGCCAAAAGGCTTTACGCCATGTATATTTGCATGACATTATTAGAGATAGTTTTACTTCTTATAGCTGATATGGATGTATTTTCTTCCATATGCATGTCCTTTGGTACCGCAGGAACAGGTGGCTTTGGTATACTTAGGGACAGTTGTAATTCTTACACAGTGCCACAGCAGATGATTATAGCTGTTTTTATGATTGCCTTTGGAGTAAACTTTAATGTTTATTATCTAATATGGCTTAGAAAGGTTAAGCCTGCCCTTCTTTCGGAAGAGCTTAGAGCGTATCTTATAATTATATTCAGTGCTGTGCTGGTAATATTTTTTAACCTATGGAATGCTTATAATCATGCATTTACAGCATTTAAGGATGCTTTTTTCACCGTTGCTTCGGTGATAACCACCACAGGATTTTCTACGGCAGACTTTGATAAATGGCCCGAATTTTCGAAGGCTGTACTTGTTACCATTATGTTTGTGGGTGCATGTGCAGGTAGTACAGGTGGTGGTATAAAGGTTTCAAGATGTGTTATAATGCTTAAAACCGTTGCTAAGGAGGTGCACTCCTATCTGTATCCAAACAATATTGAAAAAATCAGATTTGAAGAGAAGGTTATAGAGCACAATGTACTCCGCTCCATAAATGTTTTCATCATGACATACATTGTCGTATTTATATTTTCATTTTTGATTATTTCAATCGATGGATACTCATTTACAAGTAACTTTACTGCAGTAGTGGCAGCCATAAATAATATCGGTCCCGGTCTTGCTGAAGTAGGTCCTTCCGGTAATTTTGCACATTACTCGATTCTTTCAAAGTCAGTTTTAATACTGGATATGCTGGCTGGAAGATTAGAGCTCTTCCCTATACTTATGCTGTTTATACCTAAAGTATGGAAGAAGTTCTGATAGAATTGAAATAATCTCTAAAAAGGATTTTAAAATGTACGATTTAATTGAAATAGAAAAAGAAATAGAGAAGATTAATCTTTCGGAAAGTATTCCGGAAAATGAGCCATTCAGACAGTATTATTTTATAAAAAAAATAAAAGAAACTGTTGATAAGCTGTACAAAATATTGGACAGGGAATTAACTGCATGTGTTGTGACTTTTGGATGTCAAATGAATGCAAGAGATTCTGAAAAGATATCAGGTATACTTAAGAGTGCAGGTGTAATTTTGACTGACAGTGAAGAGGCGGATATAGTTGTGTATAATACCTGTACTGTAAGAGAAAATGCAAATCTAAAGGTTTACGGAAGACTTGGAAGATTAAAGAGATATAAGGAAAGCGGGAAGAATCTTCTTACCATACTTTGCGGATGTATGATGCAGGAGCCTGAGGTAGTTGAAAAATTAAAGAAAAGCTACAGAAATGTAGATATTATATTTGGAACATATAATATATATTTATTTGCTGAATTGCTGTCTGAAAAGCTGGATGTTATACTTGAAAATAAGATCAAAGCAGTAGAGAGTAAGACAAAGATGAAGGTATCTCTTCTGGATAGTTATGATAATATTGTGGAAGAATTGCCTAAGGACAGAAAGTATAGCTTTAAAAGCGGTGTTAATATTATGTTTGGCTGCAACAATTTCTGTACATTCTGTATAGTTCCTTATGTTAGAGGACGTGAGATTAGCAGGGAACCTGAGGATATAATAGAGGAAATTAGGGCTCTTGCTAAGGATAATGTTAAGGAGATTATGCTGCTGGGGCAAAATGTTAATTCCTACGGTAAGAATTTAGAAAAACCTATATCATTTGCACAGCTTTTACGTATGGTCTGTGAGGTTGATGGTATAGAAAGAGTCAGATTTATGACATCTCATCCGAAGGACTTGTCGGATGAACTTATAGAAGCTATGAAGGATTGTGATAAGGTATGTAATTATCTGCATTTACCTGTTCAATCAGGTTCAACTAAGCTTCTTGAAAAGATGAACAGAAGGTACACTAAGGAGGGTTACTTAAACTTAGTCAAGAAAATAAGAGAAGCAATTCCTGATATCGCTCTTTCAACTGATATAATCGTAGGCTTTCCGGGAGAAACAGATGAGGATTTTGAGGAAACTCTTGATCTCATAAAGGAAGTTAAGTATAACTCCATATTTACCTTCCAGTACAGTAAGAGAACCGGAACCCCTGCAGCGGATATGCCTAATCAGGTTGATGAGAGTGTGGTTACAGAGCGATTTAACAGGATGCTTAAACTCATAGGCCAGATTAGTGAAGAGAAAAGCTTAGAGGATGTAGGAAAGGTTTTCGATGTACTTGTAGAGGGTATAGACGATCATGATGAGACATTACTCACAGGAAGAACCGAAAAGAATTATCTGGTTCACTTTAAGGGTAGTAAAGATCTTATCGGAAAGATTGTTCCTGTTGAGCTTACCGAAAGCAAAGGCTTTTACTATATTGGAAAGGGGGCCTTTGATTGAAACTAAGTATTAGGGAAAGACAAGAAAAAAGAGAATATGAGATTCTTTCAGAGTTAGCTGCATTTGCTGATAAATCCAAGGGTAGAGAAAGAGAGGAAGCAAAGTGTGATATCCGAACCGATTATCAGAGAGATAGAGACAGGATACTTCACTCAAAAGCCTTTAGAAGGCTTAAGCAGAAAACTCAGGTTTATCTTTTCCCTGAGGGTGATCATTACAGAACACGTATGACACATACCTTAGAGGTTGCGCAAAATGCGAGAACTATAGCCAGAGCTCTCAGATTAAATGAAGATTTAACAGAAGCCATAGCCCTTGGGCATGACTTAGGCCATGCACCATTTGGTCACGCCGGAGAGAGAGCTTTGGACAAGATTATGAAGGAGCATGGTTTTTCCGGATTCAGACATAATGAGCAGAGTGTAAGAGTTGTGGAAAAGCTTGAAAAGGACGGAAGAGGATTGAATCTGACCTTTGAAGTAAGGGATGGGATACTTAATCATGAGATGAATCTGACACCACAGACTCTGGAAGGAAAGATAGTAAGACTATCTGATAAGATTTCCTATGTAAACTCTGATATAGATGATTCCATAAGAGCAGGCATACTTAAGGAAACTGATTTACCCGAAGATATAACTTCGCTATTGGGTAATAGCATGAATAAGAGGTTAAATACGCTTGTGCATGATATGATTACTTACAGCGAAAGTATAGATGATATCAGTTTATCGCCTGAAATTATGGATGCATTCCTCTCTCTCAGAAAGTTTCTCTTTACGAATGTTTATACAAATCCCATGGCAAAGAGCGAAGAGGATAAGGTTTATACACTTATAGAGCATTTGTATAAATACTTTTATGAAAGACCTGAAGAGATGAGTGATGAATTTTTGAAAAATGTAGATATCGAAGGGCTTGAAAGAGTTGTTTGTGATTATATTGCTTGTATGAGTGATAATTATGTTATAAATTTGTATAAGGATTTGATGATCCCAAAACCTTGGTCAAAAGGTGGTATTTAGTTTGTTGAATCAACCTTTCCACCTTTAGCAATTCGCTATGCGAATTGTCACTACAGTAACTATATAGGTCAAAAGGTGGTATTTAGTTTGTTGAATCAACCTTTCCACCTTTAGCAATTCGCTATGCGAATTGTCACCACTGTGATTAAGATATGGTATTTAGTTTGTTGAATCAACCTGACCGCAAACTATAGAAAGGAGGGGGTTTTTGTGACGTGGATATCTCCTGAACAGCGAAGTGAGATTCTTTCACGCTCGGATATAGTTGATATTATAGGAAATTATGTGAGTCTGAAAAGAGCCGGTAGTACCTATAAGGGGTTGTGTCCGTTTCATAATGAAAAAACACCTTCTTTCAGCGTGAATCCGAACCTTCAGATATATAAGTGTTTCGGATGTAATAATACAGGAAATGTAGTTACATTTCTCATGGAATATGAAAATATGTCCTATGTGGAGGCTTTGGAGTATCTGGCAGAAAAGGCCGGTATCACCATAGTTAGTGCAACTCCTTCTAAAACAGATAAAGAGAAAATTGACAGAAAAAACGCTTTATTTGAGATAAATAAAATTGCAGCCGGTCATTATTTTAACATGTTGAAATCACAAGAAGGATCGGTGGGTTACTCCTACTTAAAAAACAGGGGGCTTAGTGATGAAACCATCATTCACTTTGGACTTGGTTTTTCTGGGAAGGGTGGAAACAGACTGTATAGAATGCTTAAGGATAAGGGCTATGATGATGCGCTTATAACAGAGTCAAAGCTTTTTAAAAAAGATGGAAGCAAGATGTATGAGATATTTTGGAACAGAGTCATGTTCCCTATTCTTGATAAAAGTAATCATGTAATAGGATTTGGTGGAAGAGTAATGTCAGACGTTAAGCCAAAGTATCTTAATTCCATTGAAAATGAAATATTTAGCAAAGGTAAAAACTTATATGCCTTGAATTTTGCAAGAAAATCGAGGTCAAAGTTTATTATATTATGTGAGGGTTATATGGATGTGATAGCACTTCATCAGGCAGGTTTTGACAGTGCTGTTGCTTCACTTGGAACCGCCCTTACACCTGATCAGGTAAGAGAGATAAAGAGATACGCAGATGATATCTATCTTACTTATGATAGCGATGAAGCAGGTAAGACTGCAGCTATGAGGGCTATTCCCATGCTGAGACGTGGAAATGTAACCCCCAGAATACTCGATTTAAGCCCGTATAAGGATCCTGATGAACTTATAAAGGCGAAGGGAAAAGAAGAGTTTCAAATGAGAATTGATAATGCGCAAAACGGCTTTGCTTTTGAGTGTGAATACTTAAAGAGAGGAATCAATATGGATGATCCCGATTCCAGAGCTTCCTTCATCAAAAGGATTGCAGCTTTGATAGCAGATATCAATGATGAAGTTATAGGAGAATCCTATATCCAATTTGCTTGTTCAAAATATCATATAGATGAAGGTGTACTCAAAAATGATGTACGAAATCTTCGCCAAAAGTCAGCCGGAATGATTAAAAAAGATGATCTCATACAGGATGTGCATTATGGGAAAAAGTATGAGAAAGAGAGCGGCTTGAACCAGGCGTATGCTTTGGTACTATCATGGTTGTTAAATGATCCGGGATATTATGAAAAGATTAAAAAATGGATAGAGCCCGAAGCATTCATTGACAAAGAGTATCATGAGGTTGCACTGAAAATCTATGCTCAACTAGATGAAGGGAAATTGAATCCATCATTTATCATCAGTTCGTATGAAAATGCTGAGGAACAAAAAAGAGTTTCAGCTATGCTTACAACCGACTTTGATTTTGAACTTCCGAAAGAAGATAAAGACAAATCATTGGCAGAAATGATAACTCTGATTTTAAAGCATTATGTAAAGGTAAAGATGGAAGAGGTGTCCCGAAAAGGGGACATGTCCCAGGTTGTTAAGCTGGCAGATCTTAAAAGAAAGCTTGAAAAACCGGGATATGTAGTGATTGATTAGAAAGTTTGATTCTTTCAGAAAAGTGAGGTATGAAATGGCTACTAAAAAGAACACAGAAGAGAAAGAAACCAAAACAACAGCAAAAGCTACTAAGGCAAAAACTGCTGCCTCTAAGACAGCAGCCTCAAAGACTACAGCGGCTAAGAAGACAACTAAGAGTAAGACTGAGGAAAAAGAGACTAAAAAAACTACTAAAGCATCAGCTAAAGCTGCTTCTAAAGAATCGGCTGATACTAAGAAAACAACAAAAACAAAGACTGCCGGTAAAGCAACAACTAAGACTAAGTCGGCAGAAAAGTCTGAGGAAAAGAAAGAGACCAAGGCAAAAACTACTACAAAAAAGACAACTAAGTCAAAGACAGTAGAAGCAGAGGAAAAGAAAGAGACAAAGCCAAAGACAACTGCAAAGAAGACAACCAAGTCAAAGGCAGCACAAGCAGAGGAAAAGGAAACAAAGCCAAAGACCACTGCAAAAAAGACAACTAAGTCAAAGGCAGAAGAAACAGAAGAAAAGAAAGAGACAAAGCCAAAGACCACTGCAAAGAAGACAACTAAGTCAAAGGCAGCACAGGCAGAGGAAAAGGAAGAGACAAAGCCAAAGACCGCTACAAAGAAGACAACTAAGTCAAAGGTAGCAGAAGCAGAAGAAAAGGAAACAAAACCAAAAACCGCTACGACAAAGAAGACAACAACTAAGAAATCTTCTTCCGCCTCAAAGAGCAAAAAGTCAGACGATTTAGATGTGGACAGTCTCATAGAAAATGATGTTAAGGAAGAGCTTAAGAAGATAAATAACGATAAGTTTATAGAGGAAGCCGAGACAGATAAGGCTGCTGAAGCTGCTGCACTTGCAGATGCAATAGCAGAGGAAAAGAAGCTTAAAGACAGCGTAAGACTTCCTATAGATTGTGCAGCTGCTGATTGCCTGGGCAATCCTCAAAAGTTTATCGAATCATTACATACTTTAATTAAGTATGCAAAATCCAAGAAAAATGTGCTTGAGTACAGTGAGATAGAGGTGTATTACAAAAATGTAAATATCACAAAAGAAATCATGGATAAAATCACTGATGAACTTGAGAGAAATGAAATAGACATAATCAGAATGGTTGATTCTGACATAAGTGAAGAAGATATTCTTCTTGAGATTGATGATGAAAACCTAGAAGAAGATCTCGAAAATATCGATCTTTCCATACCTGATGGAGTAAGTATCGAAGATCCTGTACGTATGTACTTAAAGGAAATCGGTAGAGTTCCTCTCCTTACAGCCGAGGAAGAGGTTGAACTAGCAAAGCGTATGGAATCAGGTGATCATACGGCTAAGAAAAAGCTGGCAGAGGCTAACCTTAGACTTGTTGTAAGTATTGCTAAGAGGTACGTAGGAAGAGGTATGCTTTTCTTAGATCTTATACAGGAAGGAAACTTAGGTCTTATAAAGGCTGTTGAGAAGTTTGATTATACAAAGGGTTATAAGTTTTCTACCTACGCAACATGGTGGATAAGACAGGCTATAACAAGAGCAATAGCAGATCAGGCCAGAACCATACGTATACCGGTACATATGGTTGAAACCATAAACAAGTTTGTTCGTATACAGAGGCAGCTCTTACAGGAACTTGGTAGAGAGCCTTATCCTGAAGAGATTGCAAAGCAGATGGGACTTTCTGTTGAGAGAGTTCGCGAGATACAAAAGATATCTCTTGAGCCGGTATCACTTGAAACACCAATCGGAGAAGAGGAAGACAGTCATCTTGGCGACTTTATACAGGATGAAAATGTGCCTGTACCCGCAGAGGCTGCTGCTTACTCACTCTTAAGAGAGCAGCTTTCAGAGGTTCTCCTTACACTTACAGACAGAGAGAGAAAGGTCCTTACACTTAGATTCGGACTTGAAGACGGCAGACAGAGAACTCTTGAAGAGGTTGGTAAGGAGTTCAATGTAACAAGAGAGAGAATCAGACAGATAGAAGCTAAGGCACTCAGAAAGCTTCGTCATCCTAGCAGAAGACGTATACTTAAGGATTATTTGGATTAATGATTAATATATCAAATAGATTAAAGCAGATAGCAGAGTGTGTTACCACCTCTGCTGTCATAGCTGATGTTGGCTGTGACCATGCATTTACAGATATTTATCTTTTGGAGTCTGAAAAGATAAAAAAAGCTATAGCTATGGATGTGAAAGAGGGACCATTAAAGTTAGCAGAGGAACATGTAAAGGAGTACTCCCTTTCAGACAGCATAGAGCTTAGGCTCTCTGATGGACTTAAAGCACTTAATCCCGGTGAAGCAGATGGAATAATCATATCCGGTATGGGCGGTATGCTAATAAAAAGGATTCTAAATGATGGTAAGGAAAAGCTTGCAGGTGTAAAGGAGCTTATACTTTCGCCACAGTCAGATCAGTCAGAAGTAAGGCACTATCTTCATGAGCTTGGTTTTTTTATAGACAAGGAGATTATGCTTTACGAGGCAGGTAAGTATTATGTAATAATACATGCTGTGCCTGATAAAAATGGGGAAAAGCTTGGTTTTGAGCATGAGTATGAATACGTATATGGAAAGTATCTCATAGATAATAAAGACGATTATCTAAAATCATATCTTGAAAGTGAGCTAAAAAGAATAGAACAGGTATCAGAATTCTTAAAGAATCAGGATACAGAGGGGCAAAAACTAAGATTAAAATCTTTAGAAGAAGAAAAGGGGGCTATATATGAGCTACAGCATAAGTTTAAAAGTTGATGGAGAAGAAAAAACATACGATTCAGAAACAACATATGCAGACATTGCGAAGGATTATCAGGATAAATACGATCATGATATAATACTCGCCAGAAGGGGCGCTAAGCTTATTGAGTTAAATAAGTACATTGAACCCGATATCGATATTTCCTTTGTAACAACCGAAACATCCAGCGGGCACAGAACATATGTCAGAGGCATGATACTTCTCATGTTAAAGAGTTTTTATGACAACTATAAAGATAAAATTAAGAATATCTATGTAAGATATTCTCTCGGAGACAGTCTTTTCTGTGAGGTAGAGGGCTTAGAACTTACTGATGAGATAATAAAGGATGTTGAAGTTGGCATGAGAAAGCTTGTAAGACTTGATATGAAATTCGATAAGAGAGCAATTGCCAATGATGCTGCTATTAAGCTTTTTAAGAATTATAAGATGGACAGAAAAAGCAGACTCTTCGAATTCAGAAGAGTTTCAAAGGTAAATATTTACTCTTTGGCAGGTTTTGAGGATTACTTCTATGGCTACATGCCATCATCCACAAGTGTGCTTAAGTACTTCGAACTTCAAAGGTATGAGGATGGATTCCTTATTAATATGCCCAATAAGCGCGCACCTGAGGTGGTTCAAAACTATAAAGAGAGAAAGAAGCTATTTAATACCCTAAAAGAGTCAACTAAGTGGAGTTCCCTTATGAATGTTGATACTGTAGGCATATTAAATGAAATAGTATCCCAGGGTAAGATAAATGACCTTATGCTTGTGCAGGAGGCACTTCAAGAGAAAAAGATTGCAGATATTGCTTCTGAAATAGCAAAGAAGGGCAACGTAAAGTTTGTCATGATAGCAGGACCATCATCCTCCGGAAAGACTTCATTCTCACATCGATTATCAGTTCAGCTAAGAGCTTTAGGCTTTAAACCTCATCCTATAGCTGTTGATAATTATTTCAAGGAGAGAAGTGAGACTCCAAGGGATGAGAACGGAAATTTTGATTTTGAGTGCTTAGAGGCTCTCGACATAGAGAAATTCAATTCAGATATGCAGAGACTTTTGTCAGGTGAAAAGGTTGAAATGCCGGAATTTAACTTCCTTGTAGGAAGAAAAGAGTATCATGGTAATTTCCTCCAGCTTGACGAGAATGATATACTTGTTATAGAGGGTATACATTGTCTGAATGAAAAGATTTCATATACCCTACCAAAGGAAAGCAAATTTAAGATTTATATAAGCGCATTAACACAGATAAATGTTGATGAACACAACAGAATATCCACAACAGACGGTAGACTTATACGTCGTATGGTTCGTGATAACAGGACCAGAGGTATATCAGCTATAGAAACTATCAGAAGATGGGGTTCTGTCAGAAGAGGAGAAGATAAGTTCATCTTCCCATTCCAGGAAGATGCTGATGTGATGTTTAACTCATCTCTTATCTATGAACTTGCTGTACTTAAGCCTTACGCAGAGGCGATACTCTTTGGTATTCCGAAAAGCGCTCCGGAGTATGAAGAAGCAAAAAGACTGTTAAAATTCTTAGATTATTTTGTGGGAGTTAATTGCGACAATATCCCTAAGAATTCGCTTTTAAGGGAGTTTGTGGGTGGTTCAGTGTTCTTTAATGATTAAAATGTAATGAAATATGGAGGAAAACATGGCTAAAATCATAAACGGAAAAGAAATATCAGGTATTATAAAGGATGAACTTAAGGAACAGGTAAAGGCTCTCAATGCTGAGGGAAAGTATCCTTGTCTTGCGGTTGTTCTGGTAGGGAGTGATCCTGCATCCTGTGTATATGTAAATAATAAGAAAAAGGGATGTGAGTATGTAGGTATAAAATCCTTATCTTACGAGCTTCCGGAGGATACAACAGAAGAGAAACTCCTTGAATTAATAGCCCGGTTAAATGCTAATGATGAGGTTAATGGAATACTTGTTCAGCTCCCTCTTCCTAAGCACATAGATGAAGACAGGGTAATAAAGGCTATATCTCCGGATAAGGATGTAGATGGCTTCCATCCTGAAAGCGTAGGACGTTTAAGTATCGGTACTAAGGGCTATGTATCCTGTACTCCGGCCGGTATAGTTCAGCTTCTTAAGAGAAGTAATGTTGAAACAGATGGAAAAGAGTGTGTTATAGTAGGAAGAAGCAATATAGTAGGAAAGCCTATGGCACTTCTTATGCTTAGGGAAAATGCAACGGTAACTGTATGCCATTCACATACTAAAAACTTACAGGAAATCTGTAAGAGAGCTGATATTCTTATAGCAGCAGTAGGAAAGCCTAAGATGATAGATGCTTCTTATGTTAAAGAAGGTGCAACTGTTATTGATGTTGGTATTCACAGAATGGAAGATGGTCATCTGTGCGGAGATGTAGACTTTGATTCTGTTGAAAGTGTTGCAGGAGCTATAACTCCGGTTCCGGGCGGAGTTGGTCCTATGACAATTGCAATGCTACTTTATAATTGTGTAAGTTACTATCTGTAAATACATTTAAGAATTAAAAAACGCTTTTAGTTTTGGAGGTACCTATGAAAATTTTCTTTGTTTCACTAGGCTGCGACAAGAATCTTGTTGACAGTGAAATAATGATAAAGCATTTAAAAAACAACGATTATTCCATAATCGATGATATCGAAGAAGCTGAAACGATAGTTGTTAATACATGTTGCTTTATAGACAGTGCTAAGGAAGAAAGCATAGAAACTATACTGGATATGGCAACATATAAGGAAAATACATGTAAGTATCTTATTGTATGCGGATGTATGGCTCAGAGGTACCATGTAGAAATAAAGCAGGAGATACCTGAAGTGGATGCAATAATTGGAACCACTGCAGCGCCTGATCTTGTAAATGCTCTGGAAGAACTGAAAAAGAGAAGTGTGTCGGAATCTTTGAATGGAGAAGATACATACAGTGTACTAGAGTATATTAATGATATTAATTTAACTGTTGAAGCGCCTGTTTACGATGAGATGCACTCGGGCGGATACAGCGCATACATAAAGATTGCTGAAGGTTGCAATAAGCACTGCACTTACTGTGTTATTCCAAAGATTAGAGGTAATTACAGAAGTGTGCCAATTGAAAAAATCATGGAGCAGGCAAATCACCTGGTGAATCAAGGAGCTAAGGAGCTTATCTTAGTTGCTCAGGAGACCACTATATACGGAACTGATTTGTATGGCAAGAAAAGCCTTCATACACTGATTTCCATGCTTTCAAAGCTTCAGGGAGTTCAATGGATAAGAGTGTTATACTGCTATCCGGAAGAAATTTATGATGAACTTATCTATGAGATGAAAAACAATCCAAAGGTATGTCACTATATAGATATGCCTATACAGCACGCATCCGATAATGTTTTAAAACGGATGGGAAGAAGAACCACTAACAGTGAGATAAGGCAAAAGATAAAGCTTTTGAGGGATAATATTTCTGATATTGTAATAAGAACTACACTTATTACAGGATTTCCGGGTGAAACAGAAGAAGATTTCTTGATTTTAAGAGAGTTTGTAGAAGAGATGAAATTCGACAGACTCGGAGTTTTTACTTATTCACAGGAAGAAAATACGCCGGCTGCTTTATATGAAGATCAGATTTCACAGGAGCTTAAAGAAGAGAGACGTGATGAAATCATGGAACTTCAACAAAATATAGTATTTCAGGCAAATGAAGAGCATATAGGGGATGTAATGCCCGTAATTATAGAAGGGTATATACCAAGGGATGATGTCTATGTAGCAAGAAGTTATATGGATTCACCTGATGTTGATGGCCTTGTTTTCGTTAATTTCGACGGTCGTCTCGAGTCCGGAGATTTTGTTAGGGTTGAAATAATAGAAGCAAAGGGTTATGATTTGATAGGTGAAGTTATATGATATAAACATGATTATACTAAGGCTTAAGGAGATGAAATAATGAATTTACCAAATAAACTTACGGTTTTAAGAGTTTTTATGATACCATTCTTTGTGGTATTTATGTTGGTAGACAGCATACCTTACAATAATTACATAGCCGAAGCCATATTTTGCATAGCTTCAGCGACAGATGCTTTAGACGGTCATCTTGCAAGAAGCAGAGGATTAGTTACCAATTTCGGTAAGTTTATGGATCCTTTGGCAGATAAGCTTTTGGTTTCATCTGCATTGATTTGCTTTTTAGTAGTGCCCGGCTGTCCTATGCCGGCGTGGGCTGTTATCATAATAATAGCAAGAGAGTTTATCATCAGTGGTTTCAGACTTGTAGCTTCTGACGCGGGCGTTGTTATAGCTGCCGGTTGGTGGGGTAAGGTTAAGACTGTTGTTCAGATGATTATGTCTATAGTATTAATCCTAAATATTAATCATCCGGTAGTAAATACTATTGAGTTTGTGCTTATAATAGCTGCCACTGCACTTACAGTGATATCACTTATTGATTATCTATATAAAAACTGGGAAGTTATGGGTAAGGATTTCTAATTCATTCAATTTTTTTCGAGCCTACTTAGGCTTGATATATTTATAATCAAAAACTAATTTATAATAATAATTATTTATAATATTTATAATACCAGTAATCGGAGTAAAAGTTGATAAATATAATTATAATCGGTGCCGGAGCAGCCGGACTTATGGCAGCAATTGCAGCTTCGGAGTGTAAGGATACAAAAGTAACAGTTCTTGAAAAGAATGAAAAAGCAGGTAAAAAAATATATATAACCGGAAAAGGCAGATGTAATATAACCAATGATTCCGATAATGATAATTTGATTAAAAATGTCATTACAAATCCAAGGTTTTTATTCAGTGCATTTAATGCATGGAGCTCTGAATCTATGCAGAATTTTTTGAAAAATGAAGGACTGAAATTAAAGATAGAGAGGGGAGACAGGGTGTTTCCTCTTTCCAATCATTCATCAGATGTTATAAAAACTCTTACAAATGCATGTGAAAAAAGAGGGGTAAAATTTCAGTATAATTCTACAGTAAAAGAGATAGAAATTGTAGATAAAGAAAGCAAAAAAACGTCAAGTGATATATCCTCTCATGAAAATGATGAATTGAACAATAACAGATTTTTAGTTAAAACCGATAGAAATAAGTACGAGTGTGACAGACTTATAATATGCACAGGTGGTTTTTCATATCAGAGCACCGGTTCTACAGGTGATGGTTACAGATTTGCAAAGAATTTTGGTCATAACATATATAAGGCAAAACCGGGACTAGTGCCATTTGAGGTTTATGAGGAGGAAGAAGCTTCCTCAATGTCGGGATTATCACTTAAGAACGTCGCATTAACACTATTTATAAATAATAAAAAAATATATACAGAGCAGGGGGAGATGCTTTTTACTCACTTTGGAGTAAGCGGACCTCTGGTTTTATCTGCTTCAGAGTACTATAACAAAGCAGTAAGAAATCTGGAAAAAAAGGGAAAAGAAGTCGAAGAAGCTTATGTTTTAATAGATTTAAAGCCGGCCCTAAGCGAAGAAAAATTAGATGCAAGAATACTAAGGGATTTTGAAGAAAAAAAGAATGCTGAATTTAAAAACAGCATACATAAACTTCTTCCATCCGGTATGATACCGATTGTGATAAAAATGGCTGATATAGAACCCGATAAAAAGGTTAATAGCATAAGCCGTGAGGAAAGACAGAGATTATTAAAGGTTCTTAAAAATATGCGCTTTAATATCAAAAATACCAGAGGATTTACAGAGGCTATAATAACAAACGGCGGAATAGACATAAAACAGATTAACCCCAGGACTATGGAGTCAAAGCTTGTTTCAAATATGTATTTTGCAGGAGAAGTTTTGGATGTGGATGCACTTACAGGAGGTTTTAATCTGCAGATAGCATGGAGTACGGGTTATCTGGCCGGTATAAGCGCCGGTAGTTTGGATTAGGATGTATAAAAAATGTTTAAAAACTTACATAATACACTTTGATTGAAAAAGAATTAAGAAAAGCATGGAGGAATGGTAGAAAAATGAAAAAGAATATGAGTATTGCAATTGACGGACCTGCAGGAGCGGGAAAGAGCACTATAGCAAAGCTTTTTGCCAAGGAAGCAGGTTATATTTATGTTGACACCGGTGCCATGTACAGAGCTATAGCACTTTTTGTGATTAGAAGTGAAGCAGACTATGAAGATGAAGAAAAGGTATCCGAGATCATAAAGGATATTGAGGTGACTATTGATTACAAGGACGGTGTACAGGTGGTTTACCTTAACGGAGAGGATGTAAATGCCTTTATAAGGACTCCTGAAGTAAGTCGTGTAACATCTAAGATAGCAACTTATACTGCCACCAGAGAAAAGCTCCTTTCTCTTCAGAGAAACTTAAGCGTAGAAAAAAAGGTAATCATGGACGGAAGGGATATAGGAACCAATGTACTTCCCGATGCATTTTTAAAGATTTATCTTACTGCCAGCTCAGACGCAAGAGCAGAGAGAAGATATAAGGAACTCATAGAAAAAGGAGAAGAGTGCAGTTTCGACGAGATTAAGAAAGATATAGAGGAGCGAGACAGACAGGATATGAACAGAACCATAGCGCCTCTTAAGCAGGCTGATGATGCAATCCTTGTTGACTCCTCTGATATGGGGATTGACGAGGTTGTGAAAACACTGATGGATATCTATAATTCTAAGGTTTAACTACAGTTGTATAATATATATTTAAAGCCTTTAAAACGGAGAAAAACATGGAAAGAAAGATAATGCTTGCTAAGAGCGCAGGTTTCTGCTTTGGTGTTGAGAGAGCGGTAAACATGTGTCTGGATGAGAGTAAAAAATCAAATGGGAAAAAGATTTATACTCTTGGCCCCATAATTCATAATGAACTTGTGGTTGATGACTTGAGAAAAAAAGGAATAGATGTAATCGAATCACCATCTGATATTACAGACCCTTCAAATACCGTGGTAATTATACGTTCACATGGTGTCAGGAAGGATGTTATGGATGAGCTTGAGAGTATGGGAGTAGGTATAGTAAGTGCTACTTGTCCATTTGTAAGTAAGATTCATAAAATTGCTTATGATAAGTATAGAGAAGGCGCGCAGATAGTTATCATAGGAAGCAGGAATCATCCTGAGGTTGATGGTATAAACGGATGGTGTAAAGATACCGCAATTATCGTTGAAAACGAGGATGAAGCACGTAATTTTCCTGATTTAGGGGATAAAAAGATAGTAATAGTAGCTCAAACCACATTTAATCATAGAAAATTTAAATATATAGTTGATATTTTGAAAGAAATTTGTTACAATGTGGAAGTTATGAATACAATTTGCAACGCTACCGAAGAACGACAGAGCGAAGCAAGGTTAATTGCAAAGGGTTCTGAAGCTATGTTGGTAATCGGTGGAAAACATAGTTCGAACACTCAGAAACTCTATGATATTTGCAAATCTGAATGTCCGAATACATTTTTTATACAGACACTTGATGACCTGGATTTAGTCGATCTAGAATCTTTTCGTAGCGTGGGTATTACAGCAGGGGCTTCAACCCCAAACAAAATAATTAAGGAGGTTCAATCATATGTCAGAACAGAACAATGAATTTGAACAAATGCTTGAAGAATCATTAGTAACAATCCACAATGGACAGGTTGTAGATGGAAAAGTAATTGAGGTTAAGCCGGATGAAATCATCTTAAACATCGGTTACAAGAGTGACGGAATCATCACACGTAAAGAGTACAGCAATCAGGATGGTATTGATCTTACTACTAAGGTTAAAGTGGGAGATCCTATGAAGGCTAAGGTACTCAAAGTAAACGATAGCGAGGGACAGGTTTTACTTACCTACAAGAGACTTGCTATGGAAAAGAGTTATGAAAGACTTCAGGAAGCTTTTGATAATCAGGAAGTACTTACAGCTACAGTTGATAAAGTACTTACAGGTGGATTGAGCGTAATCGTTGAGGAAACCAGAGTGTTTATTCCTGCAAGTCTTGTTTCAGATACATTTGAAAGAGATTTATCTAAGTACGCAGGACAGGAAGTTCAGTTTGTACTTATCGAGTTCCAGCCAAAGAAGAGAAGAATTATTGGTGACAGAAAGCAGCTTGTAATTGCTGAGAAGAAGAGAATTCATGATGAAGTGATTTCTAAGTTAAACGTAGGTGATGTTGTAACCGGTACAGTTAAGAACCTTACTGAGTTCGGTGCATTTGTTGATCTTGGCGGAGTTGATGGACTTCTTCACATCTCAGAGATGAGTTGGGGACGTATTGAGAGTCCTAAGAAGGTATTCAAGGTAGGTCAGGAGTTAGAAGTACTTATTAAGGATATTAAGGGACAGAAGATCGCTCTTACACTTAAGTTCCCTGAAAGAAATCCTTGGATCAATGCAGCTCAGAAGTACGCTAAGGGTACCGTAGTTAAGGGTAAGGTTGCTCGTATGGCTGAGTTTGGTGCATTTATCGAGCTTGAAGATGGAATTGATGCACTCCTTCATATCTCACAGATTTCAAAGAATCATATTGAAAAGCCGGATGATGTGCTTTCTATAAATCAGGAAATCGAAGCTAAGGTTGTTGATTTCAATGAGACAGATCATAAGATTTCTCTTAGTATAAAGGCGCTTCTCATGGATCAGGATAATGGAGAAGATGAAGAGGTAGAGGTTCCGGTACCTACAGAGGAAGCAGTTGAGGAAGCACCTGCAGAGGAAGCAGCTGCAGAAGAGTCTGAAGCTACAGAGGAAACAGCTGTAGAAGAGTCTGAAGCTACAGAGGAAACACCTGCTGAGTAATATTTGCTGATTTTTGCAAGATAATTTAAAATGTGTAACGTACAGAATGTTTTTCAGGAAGTCGTTACACATTTTTTTAACTCAGTCGGAGAAATCCTCTACCTCTAAGCTAGATCGTAGGTGGGGGTATTGACATAAGGTAAAGATATATTTAACTTAAAGGTGAGGAAAAGATTTGTTTGATTACGATTATTTTAAAGGACAGGTTAAAAAAATAATCGATCTTGATTTGAATTTCTACAAAGAACAGCAGATGAAGAGGAGAATCGATTCTATCGTAAAGAAGAATTTTTGTAATTCATATGAGGAGTATCTTCAAAAACTGCGTTCAGATCAGGAAATTCTCGACGAGTTCGTTTCATTTTTAACTATAAATGTCACAGAGTTTTACAGAAACCCAAATCAATGGGAAATATTTGAAAACCGAATAGTGCCATACCTTATCCGCACCTTTGGAAAATCATTAAATATATGGAGTGCGGCTTGTTCAAATGGTTCGGAGCCTTATACGGTCGCTATGATTTTAGCCAAGTACATACCCACTCCTATAATAAATATCTATGCGTCTGATATAGATAAAAGGGTACTTATAGATGCACAGAGAGGGCTTTATGATGTTAATTCCTTAAAAGGATTACCGGTTGAGTTTTTTGATTTGTATTTTTCAAGGTACGATGATAAGTACTATAAAATCAGCGATACTATAAAGAAGTGCGTTTCATTTCATAAGCACGATTTACTTAAGGATCCTTATCCTGCCGATATGCACCTTATCCTCTGCAGAAATGTTATGATTTACATGACTAATCCTGCCAAAGAAAAGATGTATGCCGGTTTTAATGCATCATTAAAAGAGAATGGCATATTTTTTATCGGAAGTACTGAAAATATCATAAGACCTCAGAATTATGGGTTTGAAAATGTTACATCATTTTTCTACAAGAAAAAGTAAATTGTCTATTTAATTAGATTTACAGGATTAGTATGATTATGAAAGCTAACAGTCATCAAAATGATGAAGATGAGATACTGAAAAGGGTATACTGCTCAGATTTGTATGATTTTTACGGGCCTCTTATAAAGGATAATCAGAGAGAGGTATATGAGCTATACATACTAGAGGATTACGGTATATCTGAGATTGCCAGAAATCTTGGTAAAAGTCGACAGGCTGTATATGAGATAATAAGAAGAGTCGATAAACAGCTTATGAATTATGAGGAAAAGCTTAAGCTTTTTGAGAGATTCAAAGCTCAACAGGATATAATTCAGGCTACCTTGGATGAACTAAAGGAAAGATTAAAAGATCAAGACGCAGGCGCATTTGCAAATATTGAGAAGAGGCTGAATGATTTGCTTGAGTGAGAGTGAATATTTGATTGTATTTTAGAGGTTTGCTATGAAAGATATGGATATTATCATTAACAGTATTACATAATCTCTGATAAATATCCGAATAATGAAATATATTTGTTTGGTTCAAGAATATGGGGGAAATCCAGAGCTGATAGTGATTTAGATATTGGAATATACACTCAGGATATATATACTTATTTTGATATAGAGGAAGAAATAAGTGATTTAAATATTATATATAATTTAGATATAGTAAATATAAATACTATTAATAATAAAAGCCTAAAGCAGAGGATATTTGCTCATGGAATCAAGATTTTATATAAAATTTAAGAATTATATTCGATCTGTTAATGGAATAGATGAATAATGTGATAAAAATTATAAAGTATTATGATTTATTTGATGAACTAATAAATTTATTTAATGAAATTAAAAATGAATATCAAGAAGAATTTGATAAAGATCAATTATAAAAAAGATCAATTATAAAAAAGATCAATTATAAAAAAGATCAATTATAAAAAAGATTAATTATAAAAAAATCAATTATAAAAAAGATTAATTATAAAAAAGATTAATTATATATAGGATCGGATATGATTGTAATTAAAAGAATTGGAAAGAAAACAATAGCAGAATATGTTGAAAATTCCGTAACAGTAGATATTACCGTAGATAACGAAGAAGACAGCGTTAGAGTCGGCGATATGTACATAGCAAAAGTAAAAAATGTTGTGAAAAATATAAATTCCTTATTTATTGAGTATGCAAACTCTAAGGAGGCTTACTTGCGTATGGAAGATAAAGAGGAATTTTTTAATAATATTATATATACAAAGGAACGTAAATCCGGTTCTAAGTATCCTGTGGCTGGGGATGAAATTTTAGTGCGCATAAAGACAGCTGCCAAAAAGCATAAGCCACCTACAGCAGATACGAAAGTTGAACTTTCAGGGAAGTATGTTATTCTCTCTAATGATGGAGAGGGTGTCAGCATATCTAAGAAGATTAGGGATAAAGAAAAGAGAAAGCTACTTGAAGAGAGGCTTAATGGTTGTTTGAGTGATTGTAAAAGTCAATGGGATTCGGAAAGGATTGCTAATCTTAATAATGCAGACACTGCCTTATACCATTTTTTTTTTCATATAAAGCTCTTAGCCAGAACCATAAGCGAGAATCATATAGATGAGACTGAAAAAGAAGCACGTAGATTAATTGAAAAATATACAGACATATTAAAAAAAGCCCAAACAAGGACTGTTTTTAGTTGTATATACAAGGCTCCTGAAAACTTTATAGAGCTTATAAATAAACTTAAGGTAAGTGATATTGGTAAGATAAGAACAGATGATAAGGATGTTTATGAGCGTCTTCTAGAGTATTTTAAAGATAGTCCTGACAAATTAGATATCGAGCTTTGGGATGAGAGTAAGGGACCTATGGAGATGATTACTGCAACTAAAAAGCATGTAGAGGAGGCTTTGAAAGAGCGGGTTTGGCTTAAGAGCGGAGGATACTTAATCATACAGCATACCGATGCTCTTACATCCATAGATGTCAATACAGGAAAGGATATCAGAAGCAAGAAGGGAAAAGAAGCTTTGGTTCTTAAAACTAACTTAGAGGCCGCTTTAGAGGTTGCAAGGCAATTGAGACTTAGAAATATCTCTGGTATCATTATAGTTGATTTTATCGATATGAAGGATAAGGAGAACAAAAAGGAAGTTCTAAAGAGTTTAGAAGATGCTGTATCACAGGATCCGATAAGGTGCAGTGTTATAGATATGACAAAATTAGGGCTTGTAGAGCTGACCAGGCAGAGAAAGGCATCGCCTCTTTATGAAAAAATTACACTTGAGGAGCTAAAAGTATGATATCAGCAGACAATCATTTACATACTATATTTTCTATAGATAGTGATGAACCCATGGAAAATCAGGTGAAAAGAGGGATAGAGCTGGGCCTTGGTTCTATCTGCTTTACTGATCACATGGATTATAACTATCCTCATACAGGTGATTTTTGCGATGTACCAGAGGATGAATATCTATTTGAATTCGATGTAAAGGCATATATGAGTGAAATTGAGAGACTTAAAAGCATCTATGCTGAAAGCATAAACTTACGAACAGGCATAGAACTCGGAATTAAAGAAGATATGCTTGAGAAAGGGAAAAAACTATTATCCTGCCATAAATTCGATTTTGTAATAGCTTCCACACATCTGGTAGATAATAAAGACCCTTATTATATAGAATACTGGGAGGGAAAAAGCGTAAAAGATCAACTAAAGCATTATTATGAAACTATATTAAATAATGTCAAAATATGGAAGGATTATGATGTGGTTGGTCATATAGATTATATGGTAAGGTACGTGCCTGCTTTAAGAGAAGGAGATAAAAACTTAACATCTTTTATATCCAAAGCATCTAAAGAAGAGCTGATTAATTCTTATATTGACGATAATATCGATATTATCGAAGCAATTTTATCCATGGTGATAGAAGATGGTAAGGGGATAGAACTTAATACTGCCGGATTTAAGGCAGGTCTTAATCATCCTAATCCGCACGAGAGAATATTAAAGCTATACAAAGAAAAAGGTGGAGAAGTTATAACCATAGGGTCTGATGCTCATTCTACCGAGTATTTAGGACACTGCTTTGATAAAGCAGAAGATATATTAAAGAGTATAGGATTTAGGTATACAGCAGTTTATGAAGGTAGAAAACCTAAGTTTATGAAACTATAGAATCTGATTTACATAAAAAACAAGTTTCTATAAAAATCAAGTTTAGCAAAAATCAGGATTATGAAAAATCAAGATTATGAAAAATCAGGATTATGAAAAATCAGGTTTACATAAAAATCAGATTCTCAAGTATCAGTATTATAGAGGTTTAACTCAATTAGATACTTGAGAATTTTTTAATTCGGTATGTCCTCTTCGAGAACTATCATTTCCAGAAAATCAAACTCTATTTCATCTATGAAATTATCTTTCCTGAATCGGGTTTTTGAAGTTCTCTTAAATTCATTTATATTTGACTCAAGCCACGCAGGATGGCTTAAATCGTGATTATAACAAAGCTTATCTATAGCAGCAAATATCTTTTTAGTACGAGTTTTATCCGACTCATCTATAATTGTTTCATCCTTTAAAAGTTTGGAGTTTTTTATAAATCTAAACCAAATTGTCATAGTTATTCCTTTTTTTATAGATATAATACTTGGATTTATCTCAACTTTTATTTTTAAACCAAGTTTCCAAAAATCTTAAAAAGAGTAGAGAGATTTGGAGATATTTTTTGATTTTTATGAAAGTTTCGAAAGTAATGAAGTAATATATATACATCGTTGAAAATACGATATTATAAATGTGGTAAAATGTCAAACTTTTTTTTCTGGATAATGTTTCTAGCTTTTATTGAGTTATTATTTCGAGCTTTTTTACTAGCTATTACTTCGAGCTATTATTTCGAGCTATTATTTCGAGCTATCTAGACTATTTGAACATTTTTGATTTTTTACAGTTTCTAGGATCCAGAACCCTCCATTTTTGTGATTTTCTCGATTTAGGATGGTCCATCTCCTCCAGCAGACCTGCCGGGACCAGAACTTTTAACGGTTTTAGTCAAAAGTTCTGGCTGTGGGACGGAAATCAAAGTTTCCGAACCATCCCTTTTGAGAGAAATTGCAATTTAGGATGGTTCACACCCCGTTAGAGACTACCTCGGAACCATCCCTTTTGAGAAAAACCACAATTTAGGATGGTCCACCCCCGCCAGTGGTTACATAAGAACCATCCCTTTTGAGAGAAATTGCAATTTAGGATGGTTCACACCCCTCCAGCAGACCTGCCGGGACCAGAACTTTTATCGGT
>JAEEJA010000096.1 GCA_016281605.1 Lachnospiraceae bacterium | reverse complement strand
TCCGCATAAAAAAGGTTCCGGAAGGAACCTTTTTTTTATGCGGAGGAGACCTTGAACCCAGGTTCAAGGTCTCCTCGCAGCGAAGCTGCTCGTCGGTCGGTTCATTGGGAAAAAGGTCCACTGGACCTTTTTCTGGACCCGATTCACCCCATCTTCCGCATAAAAAAGGTTCCGGAAGGAACCTTTTTTTTATGCGGAGGAGACCTTGGACCCAGGTCTAGAGAAATCAAAAAGTCTAGCTTAGAGGTGGGGGATTTCTCCGACTGAGTTAAATAACTCAATTATTTGCGCCTTCTGGCTTTTTTCTCAGCCTTAATCCACTTTGAAATCTCTTTCTTTTTGGCGTAGTTTTTCACATTTTCGTTGCTAAGACTTAAGTATAAATCATAGCGTTCTTGAGAGAGTTCTCCGCTTTCAATTGCAGCCTTTATAGCGCAACCTGGCTCGGATTCATGCCTGCAGTTGCTGAATCGGCACATGCACTCAAGTTCTGCGATATCGGAAAATGTTTCATTAACACCATCGTCATTGCTGGCAATTCCAATTTCGCGCATGCCGGGAGTATCTATAATCGTGACTCCATTTTCAAGTTCGAAAAGCTTGCGATAGGTTGTCGTGTGCTTTCCTGTAGAATCTGATTGACGAATCTCTCCGGTCTTCATAACCTCTTCGCCGCTCAATGCATTGATAAGCGTGGATTTGCCTGCTCCGGAAGAACCCATCAAGCATATTGTAGTTCCGGGGACAAAGTACTCTTGCAAAGCTTCCATGCCTGTTTCGTGTAACGCAGATATGGCATGCACTGCAACTTTATCGGAAACTCCTTGCACTTCTTCAACATAATGCTCCGGATTATCACAAAGATCCGACTTAGTCAGGATAACAACAGGCTTCACATCTCCCTGCAATGTAACGCTCACATATCTTGCGATTCGGTTATAACTGTAATCTTCATTTAATGAGGTTACGATAAATGCGTAATCTGCATTTGCAACCATGTACTGCATAACACCGGTCTTGGCCTGATCCGGGCGTTTTAGCAGGCTGGTACGCTCACATACCGAAAGGATTACAGATTCACCATATGGATTGTAGGCAAATGTTACATAGTCTCCAACAAGTGGAAGTTGATCTGATTCTGCCTCGAAAAATGAACCTTTAAGTTTAGCGGGAATTTCTTCTTCCCAGAATTTAATTGTGTAACTGTTCTTTTGAACTTCGCAAATTCTGCCGAGTTTTTCAGCGTGAAGCCACTGGCAGGAAAGTTTTAAAGGCTTATAATACGGAAACTTCTGCGTATATTCTGCTATTTCTTCCTCGTCGTCGCATTCTTCGAAAACTTTGGATTCGTAGAATTTACCTCGAAGATTTTCAAAACCGTCGTTTAGTTTGTAAATCATAAAAGGGTCCGGTGTGCCGAAGGCGTTGTGTTCAAGACCTGAACCTTTTCCGCGAACGAAACCGAGTTTAGGATAATAATCAGGTTCACCGCAAAGTGCAATACCTAGATACCCTGATTCTTTTGCAAGTGCTAAGGTATCCTTCATCAGCATGCTTCCTATCCCCATGTTAAAGCATGTAGGTTCAACTGCGAGTGGGCCGAAGGTGATGATTTCTGTTTCATTTTCACCATCTACAATTTTGGCTTTATGATACATGACTACGCCGACGATTCGTCCGTCTAATTCTGCAACTCTGCTGATTTCCGGAAGATAGTCAGGCGAATTGCGAAGTTTATGAACCATCAAATGTTCATTACATCCCGGACCATGTATGTTCCAAAACGCGCGAAGTGTACACAGTTCTGTTGCATAGTAATCTTGTGTGGTTTCTTTACGTATAATGATATTGTGTTTATTGTTATTAGAAATATTATTTGACATTTTTTATCTCTCCATTCTGTTTTAATTGTGTTGTTATATTATAGGGAAATTACAGCATAGAGACCCGGAAGCGCCTTAAAAAAGGTAAAGAAAAAACCGCAACAAACAAGCCGCGGTCATAATACGTATTAATTATCAAATGACATATTAACGAACAAAAACCGAGGTCCTCATGCTATATTCAATTGCTGTTATACTATTAATCGCAAACATCATTCGTACCTCGCTTTCTTTAATAATGTGTGTTGAATATATCATATGATATAATAAATGTCAAGAAAAAACATGGAAGACCATGGGGACGGACCCCGGCGCGAAAAGACTCGCAAGCGAGTCTTGACTAACGTAAATACCATCTTTTGCAAGAGCGTGTCGAAAAAAGCGTTGATATCTCTTGCAGAACGTATTATAAAAAACCATAAAAGGATAAAAAAGTCCGACAACAACTTGACACGGACTTCAAAGATAATTTTTATTACATTAATATGTAAAATGTGGTATAATACTTTCAAATCTTTTGATTTTACACGACGAGATATGAGTGAGGGTATTATGATTGATATAGATATTATGAAGGATGCATCGGAAATCATCAAATATGATTCTGATATGATTTCATATGCAGTTCAGGAAAGGCTATTATCAGATTATACTGATATGAGAGCTATAGCTCATTGGCACTATGATATAGAGTGCATATATATTACAGAAGGTGAGATGAACTATGATATTAACGGTAATAAGATACTCTTAAATAAAGGGGACTTTATATTTGTTAATTCAAAACAGGTTCATTTTGGTTACTCTAATTTTAAGCGTGAGTGTGAATTTATAGTTATTCTTATAAGTCCGGAGCTTTTTAGGTGTAATGTAGGACTTTATCAGGAGTATGTAGATAATATATTATCAAATAAAAATTTTGAATATCTTTATATATCTGCTGATGATGATTCATATATTGAATATTTACAGTCTATCGTATCTGTAAAAAATAGAATTTTAGTTTATAAAAAAAGTGTTGAGAATCAGGAAAAAAAGATATATGAAAGCTATAAGATTACCGGACTATTATATGAATTATGGGATGTTATCCAAAGGGCAGTTAATAAATATATGTCTGAAAACGGTGTGGAAGACGAAGATGACATAAATAATTATTCTGATGTTAAACTTCAAAGATTGATGCTTAGATATATATTCGATAATTATTCAGAACAATTAACACTTGAAGATATAGCAGAATCAGCATGCATAGGAAGAAGTAAGTGTTGTAAGATTTTTCAAAAGTATGTAAATCAGACACCGGTTGAGTATTTAAATAATTACAGACTCGAGATAAGTAAAAAGCTTTTAAAAAATACTAATTATAGCATAACCAATATTGCACTTTCATGCGGTTATAACTATACCAGCTATTATAGCAAGATGTTTTTAAAACGATATAACGAGAGTCCCAGTGATTATCGTAAGAGATCCGGTTCTAAGGTTTCATAAATATCATTATTTCTAATATATAAATTTAAGATATTGATTACTTATCAAAAATACTAATTTACATTATATAATCAAGAAATTTATAAAATTAATACTATAGTATAAATACAATGTACTATAGTATTATTATTTTTGTTAAATTTTTATTATTATAGACACAGTAAGAATACTTTTAATATGTTTTACGTTTTTAGAGGTTGACGTAAATGTACTGTTTGATGTACAATTAACAACAGTTTAAAGGTTCTTGCAATAAGGTATAGGGTATTATGTAGTGGAAACTAAAGATTATGCGCCTAGAGTCTTTTTTAAGTCAGGCATTGAAAAAGACTTAAAATTAAGCCTGAAGAAGGAGATAATTACATGAACGTAAATTTAAGAAAATCTAAGTTTAATCTGATTATGAGCTTATTACTTGTATTTGCTTGTGTATTATCACAGTCCACATTGTTTGGGGTTGATGCATTCGCAGCTAAAGCAAAGAGTAAAGCTCCGGCACTTAGTGCCAAGAGTGTTACGCTTACTGCAGGACAGAGTAAGAAAATAAAGGTTAAAAATTCACCTAAGAAAGCAAAGACAACATGGAAATCAAAGAATGCTAAGATTGCAACTGTTAATAAAAAGGGAAAAATAACAGCTGTAGTAGCAGGAAATACTAAAGTAATCTGCACTCTAAAATATAAGTTAAAGGGTAAGAATGTAAAGAAAAATCTTACTGTAAAGGTTAAGGTAAATGCAGCGGCTCCTGCAGCTACAACAGCAGCTCCCGCTACAACAAGCGCTACAAAGGCACCTGTAACTGTACCTACACAGGCTCCAACAGTGGCACCGTCACTAGAGCCTACTCCTACAACTCCGGTTGACCCTATATTTGCTCCATCTACAGAGGAAATATATACTCAGACAAATGTAGGTGAAGAGCATGAGTCCAAAGGCGGAAGAATGACTAAGGATAATGGTCTTATGAGAAAAGAACTTTCATCACTTGACCTTATCCATAATGCTTTTGGTATAGGCTGGAACATGGGTAATCAGATGGAACAGTCTAATTATAAGGGTAACATGGCAACAGTAATCGAAGCTGAAAGTTCAGCCGGAAACCCAAGAGCTACTCAGAAGACGTTTGATGGTCTTAAGATGTTCGGTGTTAATACAGTACGTATTCCGGTAGCATGGTCAAACTTCATGAGTGATGATTATACGATAAAGCCTGCTCTTATGAACCGTGTGGAAGATATCGTAAACTACGCTCTTAACAATGAGATGTACGTCATCATTAATGACCATTGGGATGGCGGATGGTGGGGTATGTTTGGTAGCCCTGATGAAAATGTAAGAAAGAACGCTTGGACAAAGTATGAGAAGATGTGGACTCAGATAGCTGACAGATTCAGCGAGTATTCAGACCATCTTATTTTCGAAGCCGGTAATGAAGAGCTTAGCTCAGCTTTTGAAGGAACAGGAAACAGAGGCTTAAATACCCGTGTAGGTGAAGATGGCTTCTATAATGAAAATGGTCCCGAAGGAACATTGACAGAAGATGAAATATATGAAACAGCTTTTGAGATAAGTCAGAAGTTTGTAGATATTGTAAGAGCTTCAGGCGGAAACAATACTTATAGACACTTACTTATCCCAGGTAATACAACAGGTATTGATAAGGCTATCGATGATAGATTCAAGATGCCTGTAGATATTGAAGAAAACGGAGTTTCTAAGCTTAGTGTAGATGTACATATCTACGATCCCACTCCATATGGCTTAAGCGCTACTTCTAACGAAAGCTATGGATACAGAGAGAGCTGGGGAACTGATGAAGACAGAGAATGGTTAAGAAATCATGTAGCTAAGATTAAGAAATTCACGGATCAGGGTTATGGTGTAATAGCCGGTGAATGTGGTGTTGTTAAGGGATATAAGGATAACATCATCGATTACTTAAGATATTACTTTGAACTTTGTAAGGAGTTTAGTGTAACCCCTGTTCTTTGGGATGAAGGACATTATTATAACAGACAGGATGGATACTTCCAGTATATCGATGTCGGAGATCTTATCTCTAAGTTTACTGCGTCAGAGTATACACTTCCTGAAGGTGCTGAAACAAAGACTACAGGTGTTCCTGTAATTCCAACAGTAGCTAATCCTAATCCTAAGGTTTGCTATACATGGACAGGTGAGTTCATGAGACATACCAATATGATTTCAGGACAGGAGCTTGCTGCACTCAGACCTGATGATATAGTTGTAAATGAGTATGGTGAGGCAGGTATTGCTAAGACCGAAACTATATCTGACGGAATGGAAGCTGAGTTTGATCCTGAGTGGTGGAATATACATCTTACATGTGACTGGTCAACTATCGAGGAGCCATGTATTAAAGTATATCCAATGGATAATGAAGCAAGTATAAATGCTGACTTACAGCTCGGATTTATGGAGACAAACAAGAGCGGAGTTAAGTTTGACGTAGACTATGATCCGGGTACTAACAATCACTGGGGAGGCAAGTATATAAAGCTTGACAAGGATCTTGTAACAAAGTATCCTTGGATATGGGTTACAACAAATACCTATACAGGTGCTTCCTATGTGAAGATTGAATTCTGTGATGGTGCTTATAATGCCGATGGCACACCATTCACAAACTAAAACACGCTAGCAACATTTCCAACATAATATCTCGTCATAATCCCCGTTATTGAAGGCCGCCCAACCCTTTGATGGCGGGGATTTACTTTTAAGTGATTTTGATTAGAAAAGAATAAAAGATTTTATGTACTTATAACAAAAAAGACTTGTTTATTTTTCTCAATCTATTATAATAAATAAGTACGGGTTTTTGGGAAAATATATGTATTGGGAGGTAAACTATGTTTGGTTTTGGACAATTAATAGACATATTAAGAAAAGATCCTAAAAAGATAGTTTTTACAGAAGGAAGCGATCCTCGTATACTTGAGGCATCTTCGAGATTATTGGCTAGTAATTTCTTGAGACCTATTCTTATAGGTGTTCCGGACAAGATTTATGAAGCTGCTGAGGAGAGTGGCTTTAATATCAGAGGTTCGGAAATTATCGATCCAAATTCATTTTCTGATATTGATAAGATGGTAACTGAGTTTTGTGAAATAAGGAAGCATAAGGGCGTGACTGAAGAACAGGCTAGAAAGTATCTTAGTCATAAGAATTATTTCGGTACTATGCTTGTTAAGATGGGGTATGCAGATTCTCTCTTAGGAGGAGCTACCTACTCAACAGCTGATACTGTACGACCGGCTTTGCAGCTTATAAAGACTAGGCCTGGAAATACTATAGTTTCATCTTGCTTTATACTTGTTCGTCCAAGAGCTACAGGTGAGAATGAGGTCTTAGCTATGGGAGATTGCAGTATCAACATTAAGCCAAATGAAGAGCAGCTTGTTGAGATTGCTGAGGAAATAATCAGATGCGCAAGAATATTTGGTATTGATCCTAAGGTTGCTTTCCTTAGTTATTCTACCAAGGGATCAGGTGCAGGAGACGATGTAGATAAGATGCGTAACGCTGCTCAGAAGACAAAACTTAGAAATCCATCAGTTCCAATAGATGGAGAATTGCAGTTTGATGCTGCGGTTGCACCAAGTGTTGCTACTAAAAAGGCACCCGGATCAGAAGTAGCAGGACATGCAAATACATTCATATTCCCTGATATTAACGCAGGTAATATAGGTTATAAGATAGCTCAGAGAATGGGTAACTTTGAGGCTTATGGCCCGATTTTACTTGGACTTAATTCTCCTATCAATGACTTATCCAGAGGATGTACTGCGTCAGAGGTTTACTCTATGGCTATTATTACAGCAGCTCTGTCGTCAGTTTCAAAATAATTTTTTAACTTATAATTATATTTACAAATGGAGGTTTTTATGAAAGTTTTAGTTATCAATTGTGGTAGTTCATCTCTTAAGTACAAGCTTTTCAATATGGAAAACGAAAGTGTACTTGCTGCAGGTCAGGCTGACCGTATCGGACTTGATGGTATTTTTATCAGAAAGGCACCGGGTGAGAGAACTGAATGGAATTTATCAATGGCAAACCATACAGAGGCATTTAGAGCGGTTTTAGATGCGCTTACCGACTCTGAGTTTGGTGTTATCAAGTCACTTGATGAGATAGATGCTATTGGTCACAGAGTTGGACATGGTGGAGAGAAGTTTACCCAGTCTGCTGTTGTTAATGATGAGGTTATCAAAGCAATTGATGATTGTGCAGATTTAGCACCTATACATAATCCTATCCACTTACGTGGTATACTTGCATGTAAAGAAGTTATGCCTGATGTTCCTAGCGTTGCTGTATTTGATACGGCATTTCATCAGACCATGCCTACTAAGGCTTATCTTTATGCTATACCACTTAAGTATTATAAAGAGTATGGTGTACGTCGTTACGGATTCCACGGTACCAGCTGCCGTTTCGTAACTCCTAGACTTGCAGAGCTTGCAGGTCTCGATCTTAATAATTCTAAGATGATTATTTGTCATATCGGAAGCGGTGCTTCTATAACAGCTGTAAAGAATGGTAAGTCAATTGATAACTCTATGGGTATGACACCTGTTGAGGGACTTGTTATGGGAACACGTTCCGGTGATATAGATCCTGCTCTTATCGAATTCTTATGTAAGAAGGAAGGTAAGTCGGTTAGTGAAATAACTATGATGCTTAATACAGATTCCGGTGTTAAGGGCCTTTCAGAGCTTTCTAATGATTTCAGAGACTTACTTGATGCTTCAGAGCAGGGCAATACAGATGCAGGAAATGCAATTGACGTTTTAGTATATCGTATAGCAAAGTATGTTGGAGCTTATTATATGGCTCTTGGCGGTTGCGATGCTATTGCTCTTTGTGGTGGTGCAGGTGAAGGAAATATCCGTCTTCGTAAGAAGATTATGGAAAGCTTTGCTGCAATTGGCGTTAAGCTTGACG
Source organism: Lachnospiraceae bacterium (assembly GCA_016281605.1). Taxonomy (GTDB): domain Bacteria; phylum Bacillota; class Clostridia; order Lachnospirales; family Lachnospiraceae; genus JAEEJA01. The sequence continues at coordinate 28,678 of JAEEJA010000096.1, read as the reverse complement.
AAGAAGCAAATCAGACAATGGAAGAAGAGATTAGACTTTCTACTGCCGATAGTAAGGTTCCGGTTTGGGTTGTTCCTACGGATGAGGAGTTGATGATCGCAAGAGAGACTGCATCTTTAGTATAACATTATATTAAAATTTTTATAGCAGTATCTCTCGAGAGACTGCATCTTTAGTATAACATTATATTAAAATTTTCATAGCAGTATCTCTCGAGAGACTGCATCTTTAGTATAACAAAGATTTTCATAGCAGTATCTCTTTCTCTCATTTATTTTAGTTGAATTTGGGTTTTGGTATGATTGAATTAAGGCATGAGTTGAGTGTTGAGGATTATAATTATTTAAGACGTAGTGTTAAGTGGATAATAGTTACTGAGAAGCGTGCCAAAAAGGCCTTGGACAATTCTTTTTATAAAGTTATTGCCTATGAAGATGAAAGGCCTGTTGGTATGGCTCGTATAGTTAGTGACGGTGGTTATACGTATTTCATTACGGATGTGATAGTTCATCCTGAGTATCAGGGTAAGCATATTGGTACTCAAATGATAGATGATATATTAAAATTTATCGAAAAAGATGTAGATAAGGGCGAAACTGTTATGGTGAGTCTCATGTCGGCATATGAAAGAGAAAGCTTTTATTCAAGATTTGGATTCCATACCAGACCATTTGGAAATCACGGTCCAGGAATGAGTATGTGGGTTTCAAGAATTAATAACGGAGAGATTATATCTTCATAAATAAAGAGTGGTTACGTAGTATTACGTAACCACTCTTTATTTTTGTAAGAATTTATAATTACAGGGATAAAACAATTTCAGCAGCAGTTATTGAAATTATACTTATTTTTATTGATTACTATTGATAAAATTATGCTTAAAAGTGTATAATGATTAATAGTAATTTGAGAAATAAACAAAAAAAGGAGTGGAGAATATGTTTAAAACAAATTTATTTCAGGACACAGATGCACATAAAATTGCTTATGAGAAAGGAAGCTTCTCTGTTTTAGAGTATAATAAGGATTTATCGGTTACAAGAGAGACTGCTATGGATTCTTTCTATGCTTCTCAGATGAATGTTCATAAGAGACAGCTTATCGCAAACTTAAATGGGAACGGTGTAGTTGTACAGGCGGGTGCTATGCAAATTATGATGGGAGATGTAAATGCTGCTACCAATATTAAGGGCGCAGGAGATCTCTTAAAAAAGGCTATAGGAAGTAAGGTTACAGGTGAGTCAGCAATCAAACCTAAGTATATAGGTAACGGTGTGCTTATACTCGAGCCGACATATAAGTATATTATTATGGAAGACTTATCCGACTGGAATGGGAAAATGGTTATAGAGGACGGACTCTTCCTTGCTTGCGATGATACGGTAAATCTTAACGTGGTTTCGAGAAGTACATTCTCATCAGCAGCACTTGGTGGAGAAGGTTTCTTTAATACAGCTTTATCCGGAACAGGAACTGTAGTTTTAGAAAGTCCGGTTCCTATGGAAGAGCTTATCGTGGTTGATATAACTGATGATGTAGTTAAAATTGATGGCAATATGGCTATAGCCTGGTCTGATTCTCTTAAGTTTACAGTAGAAAAAACCACAAAGAGTCTGGTTGGTTCTGCTGCGTCAGGAGAGGGATTTGTAAATACATACAGAGGTACCGGAAGAATCTTAATTGCACCTGTTAATTAATTATTGCAGGACAAGCAAATATACATTAAAAAATGAAAGTAAAAACGGAGGTTTTTATGGACGTTCCAAAGATATATTTTGCGCCTATGGAGGGTATAACTACATATATTTATCGGAATAATCATCATGAGTTTTACAGAGGAATAGATAAGTATTTTATGCCATTTGTATCTGCAAATCATACTATGAATTTTCAGACAAAAGAAAAGAAAGATTTTTCGCCGGATAATAATCAAAATATAAATGTTATTCCTCAAATATTAACTAAAAAAGCAGATGAATTTGTTTGGGCTGTGAAGCAGTTATCGATTCTTGGATATGATGAAATAAACTTTAATTTAGGCTGTCCTGCCGGGACTGTTGTAAGTAAAGGAAAGGGTTCAGGTTTTTTAGCATTTCCGGAAAAAATTGACGAGTTTTTATATCAGGTATTTGATGAAACAGCCAATACAGATGTTAAGATTTCTCTTAAGGTTAGAGCAGGACGGTATGAACACTCCGAACTTGATCATATGATGGATATATATAATAAATATCCCATATATGAGCTTATCATACATCCTAGAGTGCAAAAGGAAATGTATAGAAATAAGCCTGACTACAACGCATTTATAAATGCATTTGAAAAAGCTAAAATGAAAGTAGTTTATAATGGGGATATAAACTCATTATCCGATTATAAGGATTTTAAGATTATTTGCCCTGATGCAGATACGATAATGCTGGGAAGAGGACTTATTAAAAATCCTGAACTCTCAGAAAGAATAAAATTATTTGAAGATATAAACGATCTTGATATAGCCAGGTTAAAAAGATTTCATGATAGGATATTTTTTACTTATTTAGATGAAATAGGTGAACATAACAGTATCATGAAGATGAAGGAATTATGGTGCTATATGGGAGAAGAATTTCCTCAATTTGAAAAAGAATTAAAGGGTATTAAGAAAACAAATAAAATGAGTGAATATCTTCATTGTGTAGGAAGGATTCTCGGATCTAAGCAATGATTGATTAGAAAGGGGGTTTTAAAAATGAGTACAAATATGATTAATGAATGGGTTAAGCCTGAAAAACCTACGGATGAAAAAATAAGTGAAAAATTAAAGACTTTAAGAATACAATTAGCAAAAAGACAACTTTTGATAAAAGAAAAAAAGCTTCCGGTTTTGGTTGTATTTGACGGATGGGGAGCAGCAGGAAAGGGTTCTGTATTAGGAAGAGTTATAAAAAACCTTGATCCCAGATTTTTTAAAACCCAAACACTATCCGCAGTAACTGAGGAAGAAGCAAGACGTCCGTTTCTTTACAGATATTTTTCAAAGATTCCCGAAGCAGGAAAAATAGTATTTTTTGATGGTAGCTGGATGGATGATGTAACCCTTGATTATCTTAGAGGAAATATAAAAGAAAAAGAATATAACAGACGTATAACAGGGATTAAAAGATTTGAAAGACAGCTTAACGACGATGGATACCTTGTTGTAAAGTTTTTCTTCCAGATCGATAAAAAGACACAGAAAAAGAGAATTAAAGGTCTTTTAGATGATAAAACCACATCATGGAGAGTCAACAAAGAGGATTTATGGCAAAATGATCATTATGATAAGTGCTTAAAGGTCTATAATAACTATTTAGAGGCTACAAATCAGTTTGTAGCACCATGGTACTTTATAGATTCTGAAAGTAAAAAGTGGGCTGAAGCACAAGTACTTGAGATACTGATTAAAAATATAGATACAGCACTTCAGAATTCTGAAAGAGCAGTACCGATATTACAGAATACATTTTCAATGAAGAAGGTAGGTGCGCTTAGGAATATAGATCTTAACAAAACCATATCAGATGAAGAGTATGACGAAAAACTGGATAGACTTCAGAAGAAACTTAGAAAGCTGCATAATGAGATATACAGCAAGAAAATACCTGTTATAATTGCCTATGAAGGCTGGGATGCAGCAGGAAAAGGTGGAAATATAAAGAGAGTGGCTGCAGCCTTGGACCCAAGAGGGTATGAAGTACATCCTATAGCAAGTCCTGAGCCCCATGAAAAGGCCAGACATCATCTGTGGAGATTCTGGACGAGATTACCTAAGGATGGTCACATAGCCATATTTGACCGTACATGGTATGGAAGAGTAATGGTAGAAAGACTTGAGGGATTTTGTAGTGAGAATGATTGGCAAAGAGCTTACAACGAGATTAATGAATTTGAAAATGAGCTTTACGATTGGGGTGCAATTATAATAAAATTCTGGGTTCAGATTGATAAGGATACTCAGCTTAGAAGATTTACTGAAAGACAGGATACACCCGAGAAGCGTTGGAAGATAACTGATGAAGATTGGCGAAACAGGGAAAAATGGGACTTGTATGAAACAGCTGTCGATGAGATGATTGAAAAAACAAGTACCGAATTTGCTCCATGGTATGTACTAGAGTCCAATGATAAGCATTATGCTCGTATAAAAGCACTTGAAATCATAATAGATGCTATAGAAAAAAGGATACATAATGGAAATTAAGTATAGATTAAATAAAAGAACTACAGACACGGTTGAAAAAAACGGAGTCACATATTTAGAATATAATATATTCAAGGATTTCAGTATAAAGACAGCAGTTTCTACAAGGCTGGGTGGCGTAAGTAAGGGTTATGTCGGAACAATGAATATGAGCACATCCAGAGGGGATGACCCTTTGTGCGTACAAAATAATCATAAGTTATTTGCAGACGCTGTAGGTTACCACGGAGAAAGGCTTGTAATGTCTGATCAGATTCATGAAACCTTTATTTTAAGGGTAAATGAAGAGGACGCCGGTGGAATGGTCATAAAAAGAGGTGTAGATGGCTTAATGACGAATGTAAAGAAACTGCCTCTAATGACATTTTATGCGGATTGTACTCCCCTTATGTTTTATGATAAGGAAAATGAAGTGATTGCCATGGCTCACTCAGGATGGAGAGGAACCGTAGAGCAAATTGGAAAAATATGTATAGAAAGAATGACAGAAGAGTACGGCACGAGGCCTGAAAATACATATGTAGCAATAGGACCAAACATATGTCAGGATTGTTATGAAGTTGATGAACCTTTGCTAAAAGCATTTAAAGAAAGCTTTGGAAGTGCGGCTTTTGAGTGGTTTAAGCCATCTGCAAGAGAAGATCATTATTTGTTGGATTTATCAAAAGCATGTAAATATACACTTATGCAGACCGGTATTTTGGAAGAGCATATTGCAGAGCCTGATTTATGCACTTGTTGTAATCCGGAATTTTTATTTTCTCACAGAGCCAGTGGGGCAAAGAGAGGGAATCTTTCGGTTGTAATGGAAATATCATAAAATAATATTATAATAATTGGTTGACTAAAGTAGTGTTTTAATAATATAATAATACTTATTGAGAAATCAGTTAATATAATTTAATAATTGGAAGGAGACAAAAACTATGGCAAAATATGTATGTAGTGTATGTGGTTACGTTCATGAAGGAGATGAACCACCTGAGGAGTGTCCTGTATGTCACGCAGGTGCAGATAAGTTTAAAAAACAGGAAGGCGAGATGAAGCTTGCTGCTGAGCATGAGTATGGTGTATATGCTAAAACTGTTAAGGATAATCCTGATATATCAGATGATGATAAAAAATTTATATTCGAGCAGTTAAAATCTAACTTTATAGGAGAGTGTTCAGAGGTTGGTATGTATCTTTGCATGGCAAGAATTGCTCACAGAGAAGGATATCCTGAGATTGGTCTTTATTGGGAAAAGGCTGCTTTTGAGGAAGCAGAGCACGCAGCTAAGTTTGCAGAGCTTTTGGGTGAAGATTTAGAGCCGAATATGAAAGCTACAACCAAGGATAATCTTGCATGGAGAGTTGATTGCGAATTTGGAGCTACTGCCGGAAAGTTTGAGCTAGCAGCTCTTGCCAAGAAGAATAATCTGGATGCTATTCATGATACAGTTCATGAGATGGCTCGCGACGAAGCAAGACACGGTAAGGCTTTGAAGGGTCTTTTAGATAGGTATTTCGGATAAAAATTTGATACTTTATTTCTTAATTATAATTGACTTATTTCGAGTAGGAGGGTACAATAACTCCTGCTCGATTGTTTTTGTATCGCAGAGTCTTCGAAAGTAAGATGTCAGCAGAGCTGTATGTCGACTCGCATACGATTAGGGGGACGATTTCATCTTCACTACTCGCTTTTAAATTTCCAAAATGTAAAAAATGGAGGATAGAGTTGGTTAGGAAAAGATTTATTATAATATTTGGTATTGTGTTATTCTTTTTCTGCACATTTTTTTTGTTGGTTGTAGGAAAAAAATATGTAATGACATATTATCAGGCTCCATCTGAAAAAGAATATGACTACAACATTGTTATTCATCAGAACAGTGATTACATAAGGCTAAGTAAAAAGATAATTAAATCCGGGGTTTTAAAATTGGAGTTTAAATCCATAAAACCCGGTAAAGCAAAGGTTGATGTTATAATCACAAATCGTAAGACAAAAGAAGAAAAACAGCACATAAACAGAACTTTTTTTATTCATAAATCAGGTGTGATTACCGATACAACTTTTTTTGGATATAGCAGAGGAAGTAGGATAATTCCGATATGTTTATTAATATATTTAATACTGTTATTGTATGTTAGGGTTAAGAAGTATATATATGACATTAAGCTCTCTTTATATCAATATAAGAATATTACAAATCTTGGTGTTATAGTATTTTTGGTATTATTATGCATAAATCAGATTTACCAGATAATTTACTATATGGGACCTATTCAAACATTTCTTTCTGTGAAAAATACAGTTGTTTTTTTCGCAGGACTTTTGTTGCCTATTGTAATTATAATGTCGATAATTGTATCGATTTCAAACCTGGTATTGATATTTAAAGAGGGAAAAAGCTGGAGAAATATGTTAGGCATTATTCTTGGTGGTGGAATATGCTTTGGTACATTTTTAATCTTAAATATTCAGTTTAGCGAACCTGTTTTTTCAAGTGCATACACTCATATTAAAACTAGTTTTTATCAGATTTTTAAATTGATTATAGAAAGTACATTTGCTTGTTTTATTTCTTATTTGGAATGTATGCTTATAGGAACTGTTATCTTCGGCTTTAGAGCTACCAGACATACTCCAAAGTATAATAAGGACTACATAATAATTCTAGGATGTCAGATAAAAAAAGATGGCACTCTTACCAATCTCTTGAAAGGAAGAGCAGATAAAGCAATAGAGTTTGCAGAGATACAAAGACATAAAACGGGAAAAGAATTAATATTTGTTCCATCCGGAGGCAAAGGTGATGATGAAGTAATTGCTGAGGGTGAGGCAATTAGAAACTATTTAATAGAGAGAGGCTATGGGGAAAACAGAATAATACTCGAAAATAAATCAAAAAACACATATGAAAATTTTAGATTTTCTGTAGATAGAATATTTGAAAAATGTGATTTAGAGGATCCTCAAATTGCTTTTTCAACAACAAATTATCACGTGTTTAGATCAGGTCTTATTGCCAGGAATCAAAACCTAGATATAGATGGTATTGGAAGTAGAACAAAAAGTTATTTTTGGATAAATGCATTTATAAGAGAATATATAGCAACACTTGTATCTGAAAAAAGAAAGCATATAATGATGTTTATGATTCTTATGGTATTAAATGTTATTTCGGATATTATGATTTATTATTCAAATATCTTGTAAAGAGATTTTATCACAGCTATTTGAACCAAGACCAAATAGCTGCTAAGCACACACGAAACTTATAAGTTCTCGTGCAGTGTCCTTTAATACGAACTCAAAAATGGAGGTTAATATGTGGATTGCTGACAATTGGAAGGATTATGAAGTTATAGATACATCTTCAGGAGAAAAGCTGGAAAGGTGGGGGGATTATATCTTACTTCGTCCGGATCCACAGGTTATATGGAAGACTAAAAGAAAAAATCATTTTTGGAAAGAGCTTAACGGTCATTACCACAGAAGTAATAAGGGTGGTGGTAAATGGGAATTTTTCAATCTTCCTCAAACCTGGCAGATAGATTATGAATTTGAAGCAGGAAAGCGTCTTACTTTCAATTTACAACCTTTTAAATTTAAGCATACAGGTGTATTTCCGGAGCAGGCTGTAAACTGGGAGTGGTTTTACAGGCTAATAAAAGAAAGCAAAAGAAGTGATATCAAAGTTTTAAATTTATTTGCATACACAGGTGGCGCTACTTTGTCAGCTCTTCTTGCAGGTGCAAGTGTTACACATGTGGATGCATCTAAAGGAATGGTAAACTGGGCTAAGGAAAATGCGGTTTCATCATCCCTGGAAGGTGGGTCGGTTCGCTGGCTTGTGGATGATTGTACTAAGTTTGTGGAGAGAGAAATAAGAAGAGGTAATACTTATGATGCTATTATCATGGATCCTCCTTCTTATGGAAGAGGACCTAAGGGAGAAATATGGAAGATAGAGGATAATATATATGATTTTATTATGCTTACTTCAAAGCTTTTAAGTGATAACCCTTTGTTTTTCCTTATTAATTCATATACGACCGGTTTACAAAGCTCTGTTCTGACTTATATGTTAAGCACAGTTTTAAAGAATAAGTATACTGCTCATATAGAAGCAGATGAAATAGGACTTCCGGTTAAAAATGGACTTATACTGCCTTGTGGAGCTTCATGCAGAGCTACATTTAAATAAAATAATATAAAATCATACTCTCTAAAAAATACTTTACATGTTATATATGTATGTGTATAATATGTAAGGTTAAAGATGAATTGATTTCAATTATCCTTATGAAAACACTTTTGTAACAAAGTCGGAGAATGCTCCACCTCTGAGCTAAAGCCGTAGGTGGGGGTATTGACAAAAAGCTTTAAGTATGGAGGTAAGTATGACGCGGAGAGAGATAATAGAAATGATTGAAGATGAAGATATTAAGTTTATACGTCTTCAATTTACAGATCTTTTAGGTTCTTTGAAAAATATAGCAACAACAGTGTCGCAGATTGAGCGTGTCCTTGATGGTTTATGCAAGTTCTCGTGTTCTACAGTTGACGGTTTTAAAGGCTGTGGATACGATGAACTTTTTCTTATGCCCGATTTAGATACATTTGTTATTTTTCCTTGGAGACCACAGCACGGAAAAGTTGCCCGTTTTATTTGTGACCTAAAAAAACCAGATGGAACACCATTTGAGAGTGACCCTCGTTATATATTAAAGAGTGTTCTTAAAGAAGCATCTGATGAAGGATATATATTTGAAGCAGCAGCAAAGAATGAATTCTTTCTCTTCGAGGAGGATGATGAAGGAAGGCCGACCAATCATTCCAGTGATAGGGGCGGCTATTTTGATGTAGGGCCTCTTGATGGTGGTGAAAACGCTCGAAGAGATATGGTAATTTACTTACAGGATATGGATATTCAGACGGATTCGTCTTATCACTCCAATGAAGAATCCCAGCATGTATTAGAGCTTAGTTATTCTGATGTTTTAAGGCTTGCTGATAACATACAGACCATGAGATTTACTGTAAGAACTGTAGCTAAGCGTCATGGTATGCATGCAAGCTTCATGCCTAAGCCTGACCATAGTCTTAAGGGTTCCGGAACACATATAAAGATGATTGCAAATAAAGATGGTAAAAATGTATTTTCCGATGAGGAGGGAATGCATGGAATAAGTAAAACATGTTATTCATTTACATCCGGAATTTTATCTCATATTGACAGTATGTCTATTATCACAAATCCTATAGTGAATTCCTATAAAAGGCTGGTTCCCGGTTATCTTGCTCCTGTGAACATAGGATGGTCTTTGGCTACTGAAAGTCCGCTTATCCGCCTGACTGCCATTGGGCAAAGCGGAGCTAAGGTTGTTTTAAGAAACCCGGATGGAGCAGCGAATCCATATCTTCTGCTAGCATTAATTATAGCAAGTGGCCTCGAGGGAATAAAAAATAATTATGAAATAGATAAAAATATGGATGAGATGAATGAAGATGAGATATCTGCGCTTAAAGCTTTACCAAGACATCTTTTTGAGGCTATAGAGGCTTTTAATAAAGATGAGTTTATAAAGAAGTATCTTGGTAAAAATGTTTCTGATTATATTATTAAATCAAAGAATGAAGAGTGGTCAGAGTATTATAAGCATGTTTCAAATTGGGAATTGGAAAAATATTTGCCATACATTTAACTTAGTTCAAGAAAAAACTCGTTCTTAATTAATAAGCGAGTCTTGAAAAAGAATATTAGACAAAGTTAGTATATGAGGTAATATATGGCAGATATCATAATTGCTTTTCCGAAGTTAGATGACGGAAAAAAGATTGAGAAGCTGTTAGAGTCGCAAGGATATGATATAAGCTTTGTTTGTGATATGGGAAAAGATGTTTTAGGGCACATATCACGTATGGATGGTGGTATCATAATAAGTGGATTAAAGCTTAAGGATATGCATTATTCTGCACTTTCAGAACAGCTGCCGGAAGGTTTTTTCATGCTTCTTACAGCTTCTCAAAAATGGGAAGAATTTATCACTCAGGATAATGTATCTTTTTATCCTTTGCCCATAAGAGTTATGGAATATACTGATGAGATTGAAAATCTCATAGATAGATATCGACAATGGAAAAAGAAGAGGAAAAAGGGTAAAACACGTACTCCTGAGGAGAGAGCGATAATTGACAGAGCTAAAGATTTACTAATAGAAATAGATTCCATGTCAGAGCTTCAGGCGCATAAGTACATACAAAAGACTAGCATGGAATCGGGAACTAATGTTATAGAGGTTTGCGAAATGATAATAACCTTAAAAGGAGGGGCTCTTGATGGAAAATAATAAGAAAAAAGCGTACTTGATACTTGAAGACGGAACTGTTTTTTCGGGTTATCATATTGGCGCCGAAAAACAGGTTGTAAGTGAGATTGTCTTCAATACATCTATGACCGGATATGTAGAAGTTCTTACAGATCCTAGTTATGCTGGTCAGGCAGTAGCAATGACATATCCTTTGATAGGAAATTATGGTGTGAATTATTCTGATATGGAATCAGATAAAGCATGGCCGGATGCTTTTATAGTAAGAGAGATTGCAGATGTTCCAAGTAATTTTAGATGTGAGACAGATTTGAACAGTTTCCTTACAGAGCAGGGTATACCGGGAGTGTCAGGAATAGACGTTAGAGCTTTAACTCTTATACTTCGTGAAAAGGGTACCATGAATGGTATGATAACAACCGATGAAAATGTCAGTGTGATAGATGGAGTGGATTCGCACATAAAGGGAACAGGAAATGATTATGTCATAAATAAGCTTCTTCCAAAGATAAAGGATTATAAGGTTCAGGGTGTAGTAAAGAGGGTATCATCGAAAGAAATCAAAGATTATACTCCGGGAGATATAGGTTCAAAAAAGTGTGAAGTAAAGCGTAAGATTGCATTAATAGATGTTGGAACTAAGAAAAACATTATCAGATCCCTTTTAAGCAGAGGTAATAATGTGAGAGTTTATCCAGCGACATTTGACGCAAAAGAAGTTATTGAATATGCTCCTGACGGTATCATGATATCAAATGGTCCCGGAGACCCTTCTGAGTGTGTTGATATTATAAATGAGATTAAGGTGTTAAAGGATGCACATATACCGATATTTGCCATATGCCTTGGTCATCAGCTTATGGCACTTTCTCATGACGCAAAGACCTATAAGATGAAGTATGGACATAGAGGAGCTAATCATCCTGTAAAAGATATGATAACCGGAAAGGTTTATATATCAACTCAAAATCATGGATATGTAGTAGATGAAAAAAGCTTTGAAGAAGGTATTGTAAAACCTTGGTTTATAAATGTAAATGATAAGACTTTAGAGGGTCTTATATACGAAGGAAAGAATATAAAAACAGTACAATTTCATCCTGAAGCCTGCGCAGGACCCCTTGATACAGGCTTTTTGTTTGAAGAATTTGAAAAAATGATGGAAAGATAAAAGATATTTTTTTCTGTGTTATGGAGGGATACATATGCCAAAGTTAGAAGGAATAAAGAAGGTACTTGTTATAGGTTCAGGTCCTATAGTCATAGGTCAGGCTGCTGAATTTGATTATGCGGGAACACAGGCCTGCCGATCTTTAAAAGAAGAGGGTATGGAGGTTGTACTTATCAATTCAAATCCCGCAACAATCATGACTGACAGAGAAATAGCAGATAAGGTTTATATTGAACCTCTTACCATACAGGTTGTGAAGGAAATAATAAAGAAAGAGAAGCCTGACAGCATATTACCTAATATGGGTGGACAGGCCGGTCTTAATCTCGGTATGGAGTTATCTGAGTCCGGTTTTCTGGACAGCGTTGGAGTGAAGCTTCTGGGTACATCTGCAGAAACTATCAGAAATGCTGAAGGAAGAGAAGAATTTAAGGATCTTATGGAACGTATAGGAGAACCTGTCGCAGATTCACTTCTGGTAGAGGATGTTGATACAGGTGCTCAGTTTGCTTCATCTATCGGTTATCCTGTGGTTCTAAGACCTGCATATACTCTAGGTGGCTCTGGTGGAGGTATAGCTCATGATGAAGAAGAATTAAGGACGATATTATCTAACGGACTTAGATTATCAAGAGTTGGACAGGTGCTGGTTGAGCGCTGTATAGCCGGATGGAAAGAAATAGAGTATGAGGTTATGAGGGATAGCTTAGGAAATTGTATAACCATATGTAACATGGAAAATCTGGATCCTGTTGGAGTTCATACAGGTGACAGTATTGTTGTTGCTCCTTCTCAAACTCTTACAGATAAGGAATATCAGATGCTTAGAACATCTGCTTTAAAGATTATAGATGAGCTGGGTGTTATAGGAGGGTGCAATGTTCAATTTGCTCTTAATCCTAATTCTTTTGAATATATAGTTATAGAAGTAAATCCCAGAGTTAGTCGTTCATCCGCTCTTGCAAGTAAAGCTACAGGATATCCGATTGCTAAGGTTTCTGCTAAGATTGCACTTGGTTATCATCTTGATGAGATACCCAATGCGGTTACGGGAAAGACTTATGCTAGTTTTGAACCTTCTCTTGATTATTGCGTAGTTAAGATCCCACGTCTTCCATTTGATAAATTCATACATGCAAAGAGAACTCTTACAACTCAGATGAAGGCTACAGGAGAAGTAATGAGTATATGTACAAACTTTGAAGGTGGACTAATGAAAGCCCTAAGATCTTTAGAGCAGCATGTGGATTCACTGGATACTAAGGAGTTTAGTTCTCATACGGATAACGAAGTAAGAGATGAACTTCATAAGGTTAATGACAGAAGAATATTTGCTATAGCAGAGGCTCTTAGGCGTGATATAAGCATGAATGAGATACACGATATCACATCCATAGATATATGGTTTATATCAAAGATTAAAAACATTATTTCGATAGAAAAATCACTTAAGGAAGCTGGAGAGAAGCTTGATGCAGATCTTTTAAGAGAAGCAAAGAGAATTGAATTTCCCGATACATATATAAGCAAATTAACCGGACTGTCTGAAGAAAGTATAAAGAATCTTAGATATGAACATAACATTACTGCGGCTTTTAAGATGGTAGATACCTGTGCAGCCGAATTTGCTTCAGAGACACCTTATTATTACAGTTGCTTTGATGGACTAAATGAAGCTAAAGGCGAGTCGGAAAAGAAAAAGATACTGGTTCTTGGTTCCGGTCCCATACGCATCGGTCAGGGTATAGAGTTTGATTATTGTTCGGTGCATTCTGTATGGGCATTTAAAAACAAGGGTTACGAAACAATTATTATAAACAATAATCCAGAGACTGTATCAACTGATTTTGATATAGCAGATAAGCTTTACTTTGAGCCTTTGACACCGGAGGATGTTGAAAATATAGTTAGACTTGAAAAGCCTGTTGGAGCAGTGGTTCAGTTTGGAGGACAGACTGCCATTAAGCTTACTGAAAGTCTCATGAAGATGGGTGTTAAGATTCTTGGAACTCGCGCTGAAGATGTAGATGCGGCAGAAGACAGAGAGCTTTTTGATAAGATTTTAGAGGAGTGCTCTATCCCACGACCTAAGGGACATACTGTATATACAACTGACGAGGCACTTAAAACTGCCAATATGCTTGGTTATCCTGTGCTTATCAGACCTTCGTATGTACTGGGAGGTCAGGGTATGCAGATTGCTATTTCTGATGATGATATTCGCGAATTTATGGGCGTTATAAATCGTTATCATCAGGATCACCCTATACTTATTGACAAGTACCTTATGGGTAAAGAGGTTGAAGTTGATGCTGTGTGTGATGGAAAGGATATCCTTATACCGGGTATAATGGAACATGTTGAGAGAGCAGGAATTCACTCAGGTGATTCTATCTCAGTATACCCGGCTATGTCGATAAGCGAAGATATACAAAAGGTTATAGTGGATTATACAGCTCGACTTGCAAGAGCTCTTCATGTTGTAGGTTTGATAAATATCCAGTTTATAGTATTTGAAAATGAGGTATATGTTATAGAGGTTAATCCTCGTTCGAGCCGTACAGTTCCTTATATCAGCAAGGTTACAGGTCTTCCGATAGTTGATCTTGCTACTTATGCTATACTTGGAGAAAGTATAAGGGATATGGGATATGAACCGGGGCTTTATAAGAAATCAGATTATATTGCTATTAAAAAGCCTGTATTTTCATTTGAAAAATTACGTGGTGCTGAGATAAGCTTGGGACCTGAGATGAAGTCGACAGGTGAGTGTCTTGGAATATCCAAATCCTTTAATGAAGCACTTTATAAAGCCTTTGAGGGAGCGGGTATAGATATTCCGAAATATAAGAAAATGATAATATCTGTGAAAGATGCTGACAAGCTTGAAGCTGTTGGAATTGCAAAACGATTTAAGAAACTTGGTTTTGATATATTTGCCACTAAAAATACAGCCAGGGTTCTTAATGAGCATGGTGTGTTGGCTATACCTATTAACAGAATAAATGAAGAAGCTCCAACGCTTATGGATCTTTTGCTTGAGCATAAGATTGATCTTGTTATCGATACTCCTACACATGGAGATAAGCTTAAGGACGGATTTCTTATAAGACGTACTGCCATTGAAACAGGTGTAACCTGCCTTACTTCATTAGATACAGCTGATGCACTTCTTACAAGTCTTGAAAATGAAGATGATTCAATAATGAGCATTGTAAATCTTGGCGATATATAATATTATATAATACGTATGGTTTTAATATTTAATAATTATCATATAAAAACTGAGTAATAAAGTAATAATAGGTTGGTTTATTTTGTAAAGTGGGAATTATATTATTAATATCATATTAAGAGAGGTCAAATAAATATGAATTATCCATTTCTTACACAGGCTGAACAAATTGTTATGAAGGCAATATGGGACTTAGGAGAAGGTTCAAGGCTTGAATTTATACTACATCTATGTATAACAAAGTACAATAAAAAATGGAAACAACAGACAATTTCCACCTATCTTAAAAAACTTGTAGACAAGGGATTTATATCCTCCTATAGAAATGGGCGTTATATCCACTATAGTATAAATATTAGTTTAGAAGATTACAGAAAAGATTTGCTTTTATTTGAAACGAGTTTTTGGTATGATGATAGGAAAGATTTGGTAGAAAAGGATTTATTTGGGAGGCTTTGATGAATTTACGTAATGTAAATATTTTTAGACGCTTTATGGTTACATTTTCGATTATGGCTGTTTTTATGCTACTTACTGCCTGCACTAACGACAGTGATGCTTATGAAAAAGCCCAGAAGCTTTCGAAATCGGGTAAATATAATGAGAGCTTAAAGTATTACGAGAAAGCAATCAAGGAAGTTGATGACAGAGCAGATTATTATATTTCATATGGTATAACACTCAACAGTATGGGTGATTATGAAGCTGCAAAGGAAGTATTTGATAAAGCCTGCGCAGATGCTGATAATTCTGTGGTCAGAAGCTATACAAAGCAGGCATACTATGGAAAAGCAATAGCTGATTACGGTTTAGGTGATTATTCTTCTGCGGTAGATAATTGTACTCATGCACTTTCTATTAAAGAGCTTCCGGAATTGAATTTTGATATAATGCTAACCAATGCAAGCTGTTTTTATATGATGGGAGATAATGCCGGCGCTCTGGATGAATATGCTCGAATCATAGAAAAGTATCCCGGAAAACCACAAGGGTACTATGAAAGAGGAATACTATATATGCTTTCTAATTTCAGTGAGGAAGCAATAGCTGATTTTACATCCTGCATACAAGCTGATAAAGATTTTTATGATGCTTATTTTCTGCTTTATTCTCTATATGAAGCAGAAGGAAATGTAGAAGCGGGAGAGAAGCTTTTAGATAAGCTTTATAATTCAAAGAATGATTCTGATGAATTTCTATGTGTCAAGGGTCGTATTAAGTATACCTTAGGTGATTATGAAAAAGCAGAAGGCCTATATGTAAATGCGATAGAAGCAGGAGTAAGCGATGCGCAATATTATCTTGGAAAGCTATATGTAGAGTATGGTAATTATGAAGATGCGCTTGAAAAATTCAAAGAAGCGAGTAAAAATGATACTAAAATATCAAAGGGACTTATATATTATTCACTTTCCGATGTGTGTTGTCAGTTAAAGGACTATGCTTCAGCTATTACATATATAGATGAGGGTATCAAAAATGCTGATTCATCCTCCTACGAGACTCTTTTGAAAAATAAAGTGATAATCTATGAGTATATGGGTGATTATGAAAGTGCCCTTGATTCAGCAACGTCTTATCTGGAAGTATATCCAAATAGTGAAGATATGCAGAAAGAAGTAAGCTTTATAGAAACAAGAATTGAAAGTAATAAGGTGAATAAAGAATCTGAGGATTCAAGCATAACAGAGGACGAAAGTACTACTGAGGACACCCAAACAGAGGATGAAAATGTTACCGAGAGCATTGGAACAGAAGGTGAAAGTACGACTGAGGGTATGTAAAAAAGACTCGATTCAGTGATGATAGCATTTAAATAATTTCAGAAGGGATACAGATGTACGAAACCTATGAAGAACCGGAAAAATCTATACTTGTGGGGGTATGCACAGAGTCAGATGAAAGTGCAATCCGCTATTCAATGGATGAATTATATGAGCTTCTAAAAACTGCAGGTGGAGTAAAGGTGGGTGAACTCATACAAAACAGAGAGAGTTTTCACCCTGCTACCTACATTGGAAAAGGAAAGCTTGAGGAGTTAAAAGCGCTTGTAGAGTATACTCAAGCTGATTCTTGTATATGTGATGATGAGCTTTCCCCGGCACAGATGAGAAATCTAAGTGAGTATTTGGGTGTAAAGGTTATAGACAGAACTGTTCTTATACTCGATATATTTGCCCAACATGCTCAGACATCAGAAGGTAAGCTGCAGGTGGAACTTGCTCAGTTAAATTACAATTCTTCCCATCTTATCGGCAGTTACAGTCGTATGTCCAGACTTGGAGGAGGAATAGGAACCAGAGGACCCGGAGAGCAAAAAATAGAGATTGACAGACGTGTAATCAGAAACAGGATTACACAGATAAAAAGAGAACTTGAAAAAATCGAGAAGAATCGAGAAGAGATGCGGAAGAAGAGAAGCGAGAATAAGCTTCCTGTTATAGCAATCGTTGGATATACCAATGCAGGGAAATCCACTCTATTAAATCGTCTGACCGATGCAAGTGTTCTTTCGGAGGATAAGCTTTTTGCAACCCTTGATCCTACTACAAGAAAGTATACCTATGAAGACGGAGAAGAGGTTCTCTTTACCGATACGGTAGGATTTGTAAGTAAGCTACCCCATCATCTTATCAATGCATTTCGCTCTACTCTTAAGGAAGCAGGATATGCTGATATTATTTTGCATGTTGCAGATTCATCAAACCCCGATTTAAAAAGACAGATGATAACTGTCAATGATACACTTAAAGGGTTATCGATAGAAAGTGAGATTCAGATAACTGCATTTAATAAGATTGATAAGATTGAAAACCCTGAAGATTTTATGTACTTAAAGGATTTAAATGCCCAAAAGTATGTTAAGATATCAGCTCTAACCGGAGTAGGGGTGGAAGAACTTTTAGAAGTAGTAAAGGATGCTCTTTCAGACAGATATGTGACGATAGACAAGGTTTACTCTTATCAGGATGCATCTAAAATTGCAATTCTTAGAGAAAAGGGAGCTCTGAGCTCAGAAGAGTATACCGCTGAGGGTATACATGTTACGGGCTTAATTGCTGCAGAGTTTGTGCATTTGATTTGAATGACAACCATTTATGATAATTTGCACAAAACTTAATAATATGATATACTTTACCCTATGTGATTTAAGAAATAACGAACACTAAAGGAGGTTAGTGTGATTAATCACGCTGATGCGATGATCATTCACACGGCTGTTTGTGCCAAGCCCAAATAGCTTATAATCCGACACGGGAATTTGAGATTTTCGTGCGGTGCCTCAAACCAAGTGCTCGGCATGGAGGTTAATATGATTAGCAAGCTTATCGAAAAAATAGTTAAGAAAAATGCACCTATAGTAGTAGGACTTGATCCTATGCTTGACTATGTTCCTGAGTTTATACTTAGTGAAGCATTTGAAAAGTGCGGTGCTAACATGGAAGGGGCAAGTGAGGCAATCTGGCAGTTCAATAAGAAAATCATAGATGCCACATATGACCTTATTCCGGCTGTAAAGCCACAGATAGCGATGTATGAGCAGTTTGGAGTTAGTGGTGTAAGCGCATTTAAAAAGACTGTCGATTATGCTCATGAAAAAGGTCTTATAGTTATTGGAGATGTAAAGAGAGGAGATATTGGCTCTACATCTAAGGCATACGCCTGTGGGCATCTTGGTAATATTAAGATAAAAGAGAATATATTCTCGGGATTTGATGAGGATTTCGCAACAGTAAATCCTTATCTTGGTACTGACGGGATAAAGCCTTTTATAGATGTTTGTAATGAGTGTGATAAAGGAATTTTTGTTCTTGTTAAGACGTCCAATCCATCCAGTGGGGAGTTCCAGGATAGACTTATAGATGGTAAGCCTCTCTATGAGATAGTTGCCGAAAAGGTAAATGAGTGGGGAAGTGAGAGCATGGATGGAGATTACAGTAATGTTGGCTGTGTTGTAGGTGCTACATATCCTGAGATGGGCAAGAAGCTTAGAGAACTTATGCCTAATATTTATATATTGGTTCCGGGTTATGGAGCTCAAGGTGGTAAGGGGTCCGACATGAAGAATTACTTTAATTCAGATGGACTCGGTGCTGTAGTAAACTCTTCAAGAGGTATAATAGCTGCCTATAAACAGGAAAAGTATGCTTCCTATGGAGAAGACCACTTTGAAGAGGCTTCCAGACAAGCTGTTATAGACATGATAGAGGATATTGATAAGGGTTGATCGCGAAAGGGGGCTTTTTCTACATGAGCACAAATGTGAATAGAAAACCGATATTATTTGGAAAAGTAGTATCACAACGCGAGATATCCGAAGATATATATGATTTAACTCTAGATATTTCAGGTTATGCAGATTTGATTCAAACCATACAACCGGGACAGTTTGCTTCTCTTTATACAGATGATAGTTCTATGCTGTTGCCAAGGCCTATAAGTATATGTGATATTTCAAAGGATGAAGGCTTAATAAGATTTGTGTACAGAAAGGTTGGAGGTGGAACCGGTCTTTTTTCAAATCTTAAGCCGGGTGATAGTCTTAAGATGATTGCTCCTTTAGGAAATGGATATGAGGTTTTAGATAAAATAAACCTTAAAGATAAGAATTGTTTAGCAATAGGAGGTGGTATAGGTATTCCACCTATGCTTTTGTTAAGTAAAGTTCTTTCTCAGGCAGAGGCCAATGTAACAGCTGTTCTTGGGTATAGGACAGACGATCTTTTCTTAAGTGAAGATTTTAAGCCCTATGCAGAGCTTCTTATATCTACAGATGATGGTAAAGCAGGTGTAAAGGGTACGGTTATAGATGCCATTACCGCTTCAGGTGTAAAGGCCGATATGATTTTTGCGTGTGGTCCTATGCCTATGCTTAGAGGGGTTAAGGTATATGCAGAAAAGGAATCCATAGAAGCATATGTTTCATTAGAGGAGCATATGGCTTGTGGTATAGGTGCCTGCCTTGGTTGTATATGTAAAACTGTTGAAGTTGATTCTCACAGTCATGTTAAAAATGCAAGAATATGTAAGGATGGACCTGTATTTAATGCTAAAGATATTGAAATATAATATTTAATGGAGAAAGATGATATGAATTTATCCGTAGATTTTCTCGGTGTAAATATGAAAAACCCCATTACAACTGCCTCAGGTACATTTGGTTCAGGAATGGAGTTTAATGAATATACCGATATAAGTAAGCTTGGAGCGGTAACAACAAAGGGAGTTGCTGTAGAGCCGTGGGAAGGGAATTGTGTTCCGAGAGTTTGTGAAACTCCATCCGGAATGCTTAATGCTATCGGACTTCAGAATCCCGGAGCGGATGTTTTTATAAAGAGAGATTTAGAATTCTTAAAGCAGTTTGATACCAATATAATTGTGAATATATGTGGACATAGCGAGGAAGAGTACCTAGCTTGTATAGATAAAATGAATGATACAGATGCAGATATATTTGAAATTAATATCTCATGTCCCAATGTTAAGAGTGGTGGAATTGCTTTTGGAACCGATCCGAAGATGGTTGAGCATATTACGAATATAATAAAGCAAAGAAGTAAAAAGCCTATAATCATGAAGCTATCTCCCAATGTGACAGATATTAAGGTTATGGCAAAGGCTGCAGAGGCAGGCGGGGCTGATGCAATATCACTAATCAATACCATCACAGGCATGAAGATAGATATTCATAAAAGAAGCTTTGCACTTGCTAATAAAACAGGTGGTCTTTCAGGTCCTGCCATAAGGCCTGTAGCAGTGCGTATGGTTTATGAAGCGTCTTCGGCCGTTAGTATTCCGGTTCTTGGTATGGGAGGCATAAGAACAGCTGAGGATGCTATAGAGATGATGATGGCAGGTGCTACTATGGTTGCTGTAGGAACTGCGAATTTCAATAATCCGATTGTTACATCTGAGATAATAGATGGTATAAAACGGTTTATGGAAGAGCAGGGAATAAGTGATATTAAAGATATTATCGGTATTGTTTGAAAAAACGGAGGTTAAAAACTATTATGGAAAGATATAAAGAAGAATTTATAGAGTTTATGGTAGGTTGTCATGCACTTAAGTTTGGTGAATTCACACTTAAGAGTGGTCGTAAATCTCCATTTTTTATGAATGCCGGAGCTTATGTTACCGGAAGTCAGCTTAGAAAGCTGGGAGAGTATTATGCAAAGGCTATTCATGATAATTACGGAGATGATTTTGATGTTCTTTTCGGACCTGCATATAAGGGGATTCCGTTATCTGTAGCAGTGGCTATGAGTTATTCAGAGCTTTACGGGAAGGATATCAGGTATTGCTCTAACAGAAAAGAAGTAAAGGACCATGGTGATACAGGTATACTTCTCGGGTCTTCTTTAAAGGATGGAGACAGGGTAGTAATTATAGAGGATGTTACTACTTCAGGAAAGTCCATAAGTGAGACCTATCCTATACTTAAAGCACAGGCTGATGTAACTATAGTCGGACTTATAGTTTCTCTTAACAGAATGGAAAAGGGTCTTACTTCCGAAAAGTCTGCCCTTGATGAAATAAAGGAAACCTATGGATTCGGAGCTTCTGCTATAGTCGATATGCAGGAGGTAAAGGAATACTTATATAATCGAGAGGTTGAGGGCAAGGTGCTTATAGATGATGCTTGCCTTAAAGCTATAAATGAATATTATGAAATGTATGGAGCCCAATAATACTTATAACAATTAATTAATTGAGGTTAGTGTGAAAATTACGCTGATGCGATGATTTTTACATATCTATTTGTTACGAACCCAAATAGCTAATGTTTTTTACACGAGAATTTTAGACTCTCGTGTGGTACCTCACACATGGTGTTCGGTAAGGAGGTTAGTATGAGTAAGATTAAAGAAAAGGCAACAAAAGATTCGGTTTTTTCTCATGGTGATTCAATGGAGAAAGTTTACAAGGCTATGTCAAGTGTAGCTACACTTAATTTGGTAATGGGAATAATAATAATTGTTATGGGAATCGGTATCGGAGTATCGGTTCTTACATCCGGAGCCAGACTCTTTGCCCATAGGAGTAAAGTATTATTCTGATGATTTTTTTGGGATTATACCTAAGGTTTAAGTGTATAGCTGATAAATGCACACATAACTGCTGTACAGGATGGCGTGTAGAAGTAGATAAAGATACTTATAAAAGATTTGAGTCACTTCCTGATGGAATCTTTAAAACCTATATTTTAGACGGTATAGAAAAAAGGGATAATAAATATCATAATAAGATTAAAAGGAACGGAGAATGTATATTTTTTCTTGAGGATGGACTTTGTGCCATACAAAAAAAGTATGGTGAGGACTTTGTTTCATTTACATGCAGAAAATATCCCAGAAGAATATACACTTATAAGGACAAGGAAGAGAACCGTGCCTTTTGTACTATGTCAGCGGCTTGTCCTGTTGTGGCATCTTACCTGATTAATGAGAATGTTCGGTTTTATAAAAAAGATTCTGAAGGGAATAATAGAGAAATAAAAAAAGGTGATTGTGAAATTCTCGATAGTTTTAGACTTAAGAGTAAGGACATAGAGAAGAAGATTGATATTTCAGATTTTAAAAATACTGAAAAGAGAATAATCATACATTTACTTCAAAATTTTTATATTTATCGTGCATACAGTGAGTTTTACAGTGCTTGTGTCTTATATTTATCCGATAGAGAGAAGTATCATGATGAAATGATAAGTGAGATTGAGCTTATTGGATTAAAGACTTTTGAAGAAACCTGTAATTTATATAAAGAAATACTTAAGGTTAGGCATGAATCGGAGTTAAAAAGTGAATTATTAATTGATGCTATAACCTCGTATTACAGAGAAATAGCACATAAGTTACCGGGAGTTAAGCAAAATAAGGGTGATTAAGCTTTATTTTTGTTTACATTTTTATAATCTGATTATATAATAACCTTTACACTTGATGAAAATGAAGTGAACTATTAATGCTTTTATGCTAAATTTTATGTAGTTTTTAAGAGGGAAGTATGGAAAATTCAATAGTACAAGTATATTATGGCAATGGAAAAGGAAAGACAAGTGCAGCTGTCGGACAGTGCATAAGAGCCGCCAGTGAAAAGCAGTCAGCCATAATAATACAGTTTTTAAAGGGTAAGGATGCTGATGAATTCAGTTTTTTATCTCAATTAGAGCCGACTATAAAGCTTTTCAGGTTTGAAAGAGAAAACGATAGCTTTGATTCTCTTTCTGAAATCAAACAGAAAGAAGAAAAACAGAATATTATCAATGGCTTTAATTTTGCACGAAAGGTTGCTAATTCCATGGAGTGCGATGTTTTGGTGCTTGATGAGGTTTTGGGCCTTATAGATCTTGATATCATAAGTTTAGAAGACATTATATCAATCATTGAAACAAAAGGATATAAAAAGCTTGTTATTACCGGACAGACGCTTCCTGAGGAGCTTAAGGATTATGCTGATATTATATCCAGGATCGAATTACTAAAAGATACTACAGTTTAATGTATCATATGTATTTATATATTTATTATTAAGAAAGAGGTGTTTATTATGGCAATATTTACCGGTGCAGGAGTTGCTCTTATTACTCCTATGAATGAAGATGGAAGTTTGAACTATACTGAGATGGAGAGACTTTTGGAATTTCAGATAGCTAATAAGACCGATGCAATCATCATCTGCGGAACTACAGGTGAAGCTTCTACCATGACTCATGAAGAGCATATTGAGACTATAAAGGAGTGTGTCAGAATTGTAAATAAGCGTATTCCTGTCATAGCAGGAACAGGCTCTAACTGCACTGAGACAGCTGTTTATCTATCAAAAGAAGCTTATAAGGCAGGGGCAGACGGACTTTTAGTTGTTTCACCTTATTATAACAAAGCAACACAGAATGGATTAAAGCAGCATTTTACTACTATTGCCAAAGAAGTAGACCTTCCTATGGTGCTTTACAATATTCAGGGGCGTACAGGTGTAAATATCCAGCCTGCTACTATTGCTTCGCTTGTAAAGGATGTAGATAATATCGTAGCAGTTAAGGAGGCAAGTGGCAATATATCACAGGTGGCTGAGATTATCAGCAGATGTGACGGAGAGGTAGATGTGTATTCCGGAAATGATGATCAGATAATACCTATCACATCACTAGGAGGAAAGGGTGTTATATCTGTTCTTTCTCATGTTGCACCTAAGGATACTCATGATATGGTTCAGCTTTACATGGAAGGAAAGGTTGATGAAGCAGCTAAGCTTCAGATAAAGTATATTCCACTTATTAAAGCTCTTTTCTCTGAGGTTAATCCTATACCTGTTAAAGCTGCTCTCAATATGTGTGGTTTCAACGTGGGTGGACTGAGACTTCCGCTTACAACTATGGAAGAAGCTAATCAGGCTGTTCTTAAGAAAGAACTTGAAACTATGGGAATAACAAAGCTTGTATAATATATTCAGAATAGGAGATTAATTACAAATGAGTGATCAAATTACAAAAATAATTATGGTTGGCTGTAACGGTCATATGGGACAGACAATTTCTAATATAGTTGAACAGGACAGTGGAGCAAAAATTGTTGCAGGAGTTGATCTTTACAACGAACAAAAAAATGATTATCCTGTGTATAAGAGTATTTCCGAGGTGAAAGAGGAAGCAGATGCAATTATTGATTTCTCTGCACCTGCTACGCTTGATTCAGTGCTTTCATTTGCGATAGAAAACAGTGTTCCGGTTGTAGAGTGCTCTACAGGCTTTAGTCCGGAACAGCTTAAACAGATTGATGATGCTTCAGAGAAGGTTGCAATTGTTAAGTCTGCAAATATGTCAGTTGGTATAAATCTTCTTCTTAATCTTATTAAGGATGCAGCAGTAAAGCTTTCAGAGGAGGGCTTTGATATTGAGATAGTTGAAAAGCATCATAATCTCAAAAAGGATGCACCTTCAGGTACAGCTCTTGCTCTCGCTGACAGCATAAACGAGGCATGTGATAACAAGTATGAATATGTGTATGACCGATCACAGGTTTCTAAGGCAAGAGATAAGAAGGAGCTTGGTATATCAGCTGTAAGAGGTGGTTCTATAGTAGGAGAACATGAGATAATCTTTGCAGGTGTTGATGAGGTTATCACATTTAAGCATACTGCATACTCAAAAGCGATTTTTGGCAAGGGAGCAGTTGTCGCTGCTAAGTTTATAAAAGGTAAAAATCCCGGAAAATATGATATGAGAGAGGTTCTTAACTAAAGTATATCTTGTATTACGGTTAAGTGCTTTTAATCATAAAAAGAATAATAAGCTTTAATGTTACATGAATGGAGAGAAATAATATGTTTTACAGAAGTACCAGAAATAATGATTTGAAGATGACTGCCTCACAGGCAATACTTAAAGGTCTTTCAGATGATGGAGGATTATTTGTTCCTGAAGCGCTTCCTAAGTTTGATAAAGGTTTGGATGAGCTTAAAGGTCTGTCATATAAGGAAACAGCTTATGAAGTTATGAAGCTGTTTTTAGATGATTTTACAG
Source organism: Lachnospiraceae bacterium (assembly GCA_016281605.1). Classification (GTDB taxonomy): domain Bacteria; phylum Bacillota; class Clostridia; order Lachnospirales; family Lachnospiraceae; genus JAEEJA01. The sequence continues at coordinate 3,207 of JAEEJA010000096.1, read as the reverse complement.
AAGAAGAGTTAAAAAAATGTATTAATAAAGCTTATGATGATAAGTTTGATACAGAGAGTATATGTGAGCTTAAAAAAGTAAACGATGCTTATTATCTGGAGCTTTTTCATGGGGCAACCATTGCATTTAAAGATATGGCTTTATCTATTCTTCCTCATTTGCTTACAACTTCAGCCAAGAAAAACAATATGGATAAGCATATAGTAATCCTTACAGCAACATCCGGAGATACCGGAAAGGCTGCTATGGCTGGTTTTGCAGATGTAGAGGGTACCAGTATTATAGTATTTTATCCTAAGGGAGGAGTATCAAAGGTTCAGGAGAAGCAGATGCTTACTCAAAAGGGCAACAATACTCATGTAGTAGGAATAACAGGTAACTTTGATGATGCTCAGACCGGCGTCAAGAAGATGTTTAATGATAAGGAACTTAAAGAAAAGCTTGATAAAAAGGGATTTATCTTTTCTTCTGCAAACTCCATAAATATCGGACGTTTGGTTCCACAGGTTGTTTATTACGTATACTCATATATTAAGCTTTTAGAATCAGGCGAAGTAAAAGATGGTGAAAAGGTTAACTTTGTTGTGCCTACCGGTAATTTTGGTAATATTTTAGCAGCTTACTATGCTTATAATCTTGGCATTCCTGTAAATAAGCTTATTTGTGCTTCCAATGATAACAAGGTTCTTTATGATTTCTTTGAAACCGGAACATATGATAAAAACAGAGATTTTATATTAACAACATCTCCATCCATGGATATACTTATATCAAGTAATCTTGAAAGATTGATATATATGATTGGTGGAGAGGACTCAGAGAAGAACTCATCCCTTATGAAAAGCCTTACAACTGATGGAAAATATACAATAGATAATGAGATGAAGTCAAAATTGGATTTATTCACCGGAGGATATGCAACTGAAGCAGAGGTTGCAAAGGAAATCTCAGATATCTATAATAGCGCACATTATGTCATGGATACTCATACAGCAGTTGCATCTAAGGTATATCATAATTATAAGGAGAAGACAAAAGACAACAGCGTTACTGTTATTGCATCTACTGCAAGTCCTTATAAGTTTGCTACATCAGTTATGGGAGCTATAGATGAAAGTCTTATTGGTACTGATGATTTTGAGCTTATAGATGAGCTAAACAGAATTTCAGGTATGCCTATTCCTAAGGCTGTAGAGGGATTAAAGGATTTAAGTGTTCTTCATAATACTGTTTGTGATACAGCTGATATGAAGAATACTGTAGAAGATATTCTTGGTATTAAATAGCCTAAAAATGGGGATTGATAACATCTTTTCTCTTGAAATACGCGTATATTAGGCAAATTATAAAATGTAAATGATTATTTTTTGACAAGTTACTATATGTTGTGGTATACTTTTAATAACATTTATAGAAAACGGAGGTTTTAATTATGAAAAAAGTAGAAGATTTTTTTGCAACATCAAAGATTAATGATAAGCTCAATGAGCTCTTATCAAAGAATGAAGAAGTTGAAAAGAAGAGAAATAAGTATCTTACTATCTTTGCTATTATTGGAATTATTACTGCTATAGCTGGTATTGCATTTGCTGTTTATAAGTTTGCTTCCCGCTCTGCAGAGGATGATTATGATGATTTCGATTTCTTTGATGATGATATTGATGATGATTTTATTGAGTTTAATGATGATAAGAAAGAGGATTAATTAAAATGAAACTTTGGGGTGGCAGATTCACTAAAGAAACCAATCAGTTGGTACATAATTTTAATGAATCATTGTCATTTGATAACAAATTTTATAAAGAAGATATTCAGGGTAGCAGAGCTCATGTTAAGATGCTTTCTAAGTGTGGTATACTTACTGAAGAAGAGAGAGATTCCATACTTGAAGGGCTTGATTCCATAGAAGCTGATATTACATCAGGTAATCTTGATTTTGATCCTCAGTATGAGGATATACATAGCTTTGTTGAAGGTGTACTTACGGAGCGTATCGGAGAAGCAGGAAAGAAACTTCATACAGGCAGAAGTCGAAACGATCAGGTTGCCCTGGATATGAAACTATATACCAGAAACGAGATTGCAGAGACAGAGGAGCTGCTTAAAGAGCTTTTAAAAACCATATTTGGTATTATGGAAGTTCATACAGGGACTATTATGCCGGGCTTTACACATCTTCAAAAAGCCCAGCCTATTTCTCTTTCTCATCATATGGGTGCATATTTTGAGATGTTTAAGAGAGATTTATCCCGTCTCAAGGACTGTAGAGAACGTTTAAATCTTTGTCCTTTAGGATCGGGTGCCCTTGCGGGAACTACATATCCTCTTGATAGAAGCATGACTGCAGAGTTGCTTGGTTTTTACGGTCCTACTTTAAACAGTATGGATTCAGTTTCGGACAGAGATTATCTTATCGAATATCTATCAGCTCTTTCTCTTATTATGATGCATCTGAGTCGTTTTAATGAGGAAATCATAACATGGAATACCAATGAGTATCGTTTTGTGGAAATTGATGATTCTTATTCTACAGGCTCGAGCATTATGCCACAGAAGAAGAATCCGGATATTGCCGAGCTTATCCGTGGAAAGACCGGTCGAGTATATGGCCATCTGATTTCTCTTCTTACAACCATGAAGGGTCTTCCTTTAGCATATAATAAAGATATGCAGGAGGATAAAGAACCTGTATTTGACGCTGTTGATACGGTGAAAGGCTGTCTTGCTTTGTTTGACGGAATGCTTAAGACTATGAAGTTTAATACCGATAACATGCGTCTTAGTGCGGAAGGTGGTTTTACAAATGCTACCGATGCAGCTGATTACCTGGTTAAGAAGGGTGTTCCTTTTAGAGATGCTCACGGTATCATAGGAGCGCTTGTTCTTAAGTGTATAGAAAGAGGAGAGTCTCTCGATAAATTACCTTTGGATGAATATAAAAAGATATCAGAAGTTTTTGATGAGGATATCTATGAAGCTATAAGCATGGAAACCTGTGTCTCGAAGAGAAATACTATTGGTGCTCCGGGTGTGGAGGCTATGAAAGAGGTTATCGAGATTTATCGTAGCTTTATATCTGAGATAGATAATTCTTAAATATTAGCTTCCCACATTTTTTAGTGTGGGAAGTTTTTTCTTTTGCATATTGCTTTATAATAAATCTTTTATCTATAGCAAATCGGTGATCCTATAGTTTAACTCAGTCGG
>JAEEJA010000095.1 GCA_016281605.1 Lachnospiraceae bacterium | reverse complement strand
TGTGACAAAGAGGCTGTGGTTGGAGCCTATTTGAAACCGTCTATGCGGTAGGAGGACAAAACCAATCCACAGCATCTTCAATAGCATACCCTATACCTATAGAGAAGGTAAAGAATGGGTATGACTATATAATACGAGGAGAAAAAATAATGAAAAAAATATATGGTGTTTTTAAATGTATACTTGTTTGTGCACTGGTTGTTTGTTTTATTTCGGGTTGTTCTAATTCGTCAAATAAATCAAATCCATCGGGTACATTAAATCCATCAAGCAGTAATAAGGAGAATCCGGATGATGAAACTAAAAAGCTGGTTAAGCTGGTTTTGGTTGATGAGATGGCAAACTATGCCGGAAAGCAGCAAGGGTGGTTTGGATGGCTTCTTGCAGAGAGATGTGGGATTGAATTGGAAATAATTTCACCAAATCAAGTTACTAAAGAAACCAAAGCAGATATATGGAAAAATAATATTTCAAATGATTTTGATGCAAAATTATTTAATCCCAAGAAAGATGCTTTGGACTTGAAAAGTGATACATTAAAAGAAAATCTTAAGATAATTGCACCAGGTATTTATGAAATAGTAGAGGACAGAAAAGATACATTTTCAATTCCAACACATATAAATACAGATAAAAAATCTCATACGGAATTTATAAATACATGGAATATGAGGTATGACTTATATAAAGAAGCAGGTAAACCACAGATAAAAACATTAGATGATCTTTATAAAGCCTTTGTTGCGATGCAAAAAAAATCTGATGAGAAAGTAAAAGCTGTATATCTTTCCGGTACGGAAGATGATAATTCATATACTTTGTCCGGTGCAGCAGGTATTACGAAGGCATACTATGGAGTTGATATAGCAGATGATAAGGTGATTTTTCCTGATACTGGGAAAAGTATTGGACTTTTTGAAGAGGATAGTCCATACCTGAAAGTTCTGAAGTGGTATAATAAAATATATAAATCAGGATTGCTTGATTATGATAAAGGAAAGAAAAGCGCCGATAAAATCCTTGAAAAACTGCAGGCAGGAAGTATATTGCTTGAAGGAAATGCCGATTATATAGTTAATCAGGGGGTACAAGCAGGTGAAAACTGTCAAAAATACCTTCCGGTTATTCCGGAAGAGGCTACGAACCTTGCTTACTCAACTTATGATATTTCTAATGACAATGAAAATATCTATATAGATAAGGATTCAGAAAATATCACTAAGGTGCTTGAATTTCTTGAATACCTGTACTCATCTGATGGATATATGGAGATGGTCAACGGACCGAAAGGTTTGATGTGGGATACAGACGAGAATGGGGCACCGTATAATACTGATGAAGGTAAGAAATATCTTATAGACAGTACAGCTGCACTGCCTGATGAATATACAAAGTATAACGATGATAAAGAGGGGTATGCTACCTTTATGGAAGGAAGTTTCCAGTTTTCAATTGTACCATACTTTAATTATAAATTGAAAGAATATGACAATGAGTTTGTTTATAGTTCACAATGGAAGTCAAACAATGACTTTATAATACTTTATAACAACTTTGCACAAAATGAAACTAAAGAGCTTTCCGATACAAGAAAAGAGTGGATAGAAGATACAGGATATACTGATGTACAGGAATACATGGAAAGCTTTAAGTACAATATAGTTAATTCTCAGAAGCATGTGAAAAAGGAAAAAGATATAAGCAAAGAATATATAGAGAAAGCATGGGATGTAATACTGTCTGATAATTATAGTCAACGACAAAAATAATCAATAAGGACATCTAAGATTAGGTGAAGTAAAAAGGTGAGTTCGGAACATATGTACCGTGCTCACCTTTTGCAATATGCAACTATTTTGTTGGGAAAATATTTATTTATTTTTTCGTATTTTTTTAAATACGAATAATCCTATTGCACACACAAGGATTATTATGCAGGTTATAGATAATACTTTTAGCGTATTATCCGAATTTGGATCATATGGATCGCGGGTGGTCATCAAACCCGTAGCAAGTACAGAATCAGGGTCAGTGGAAATGCTGTCAATATATTCAGATACAGAATCATATTCGGTAAAACAAGAATCCATCTTATTGATAAAATCGGATGCCTCATATAATTCACCTTCTTTATATTTCATGGTTTTTAGAGTATTGCTAAAAAGCGACTCATATGGTATGAAGTATTCTTTATCATCAGAAGTTTTTAAATATATAAGAGACATTTTATAATTTGAACATATTAAAACACAAACCTTAACTATCTTATTATCTTCAAAATACTCATTAATTTTTTCTTTAATAATTGAATAAGTCAAGATTTCATAAGTATTTGTTTCGTCACCGTATACAATACAATCACTTACACTATAGCCTTTATCAGTAATATTTAGAAGTATTTCACTATATTTGCCTGACGGAGTAGCTGCAGGCACAGCCCAGTAATGAGGCTGTTCTTTATCATCATCATAAATTGATTTGGCATTAATAATACCATCAACAGAATCTGCTTTATAGTAATTTTGAATCATAAACATGTCAGATGTTATATTGTAAACCTCATATGCTTCGTTAACATCAAACTCTGAAATATCCGAATCCGCATCAGGTTTATCAGCTATCCAATTTTTTTTGATTTTATGGATAACTTTTTCCTGCATCTCATTATGTGTTTCTTCATACGTAGTAAGCCAAGATTGTTCAGCATTTACAGTAATAGCTTGAGATAAAAGTATAGAAATAATTATAAGTGATAACAATAAGTTTGATTTCATGACAGCCTCCTTTCTATTTATAAAAACCAATTGTTTCTATGTAACGATAGCTCCCGATTATTGCATCGTTAGTAGTACCAAATTTTAATTTGTTATATGTTGTAGTTATTATATCGCCAGTGCTTGGCTCAAATATTTTTACTTGCATAATACTATCAGAATTAACTCTGTAGGCATAAAATAAAACTGCATGTCTTGCAATAACTAAATTATTGCTAAAAGCACCTAGATAGAATATTGTACCACGCCCATAATTATCGATATCAGATTTCAATTCGCCTTGATTACGTACCGTACTGTAGCAATATGTTCGATTATTAGAAATAGGATCGGCAACTTTGGATAATGCAATTTTACCTTCACCTAGAGATGCACCTTCATTTACAAGACTTCCTTTTACTTGATTTACGACATAGCTTTGACTTAACGTTACATTAGGATAAGAATATCTGGCTATGGCACAATTTTTCGCAGATGCAGCCCAACACCAATTAGACATGGCAGATTGTTCAAATCCATATGTCCCAACACTATTATGCCATCCTGCATGAACCAATAGAGGCGGTTCAAGTAAATAAAGGAGTAGCAAGGTTATGCAAAAAGAACTCAACCATTTTATCTTCATATTTTTCCTCCCATTAAAATTTGTAATTCCTTAATATTACTTATGCATAAATTCTATTGTTAACATATATATCATCCCAATTCATGTTTGTCAATACGGTTGGCTCGAATTGCACCTTTTTTGGCTCGAATTGCACCTTTTTTAAAATTAAATAACCAATATTCATTTTTTTTGCTTATATATTGTCATCATTATTTATATGTCTTCATGTATTTCACTTTACTTTTATATTCATTATGCAACCTTGGTATTTCACCTATGTTTTTTATAATTATTTCAGATTTTTTCAAATTATACTCTTTAATGAGCGCTTTTAATATATATGCTGTCATCTGATGATCTATGACTTCATCACATTCTATTGCTATATATACTCTTCTGTCATCCCCTGTTACACACACTTCTTTGGATTCTAATACTACACTTTCCAAAAAATCCTCTATTTCATCAGTATTGTACCTCTTACCATGCAGCTTTACTATATGCTTTAACCTTCCTGTTATATACAGGTAATCATCCTTATCCACATATCCTATATCACCTGTTTTAAGAATATTTTCATTATTATAGCCCGACTCTAAATCTTTGTACGATTCTGCATATCCCATACATACATTATCACCTGTATAGATTATCTCGCCTCTTTCATAAGCATGACACTTTTTCCCTGTATTCAAATCTTCTATATGTACTTTACCACCGCTTATCGGTATTCCTACACTTCCGGTTTTTTCACCATTCCAAAGCTTTTCATACGGCAGACATGTCATCCTTGCCGTTGCTTCGGTCTGACCATACATAATATAGAATCTGATATTGTTTTTAAATTTTTTCTGTTCACTATCTCTAGACATACTAACCTCCATTTCTATTCTGGTATCAAACTTGTAATTTTTTATTAAAGATACCTTATATATAATTACAAAGTACATCTAACATAATAGCATATGATATGTAACAAAAGCGTAACAAATAATGGTCAACATAAAAAAGCATTATAATATTGCATCTGATAGATATAAATGATAAGCTATTCAATGTCGCATAATAATTATCAGCCGAATTAATGTAACTTTTTACTTTTTTTAATCTGTTTTTAATCTTTCCTAAAAGATTAATTAATTTTGGGGCTGTATACTGTGCCCATAGTGAAAAACAAATCACTAACAACAAATAAATCAGTCGTAAGACAAACTATTCAAGGAGGATAAGAATTATGGATGAATTAGAAAAGGTTGAAAAATTAAGAGAAAAGGCTGATGTAAGCTATGATGAAGCAAGAGAGGCTTTAAGAGCTTGTGATGGAGACATCCTGGATGCACTTGTTTACCTCGAGAAGCAGGGAAAGGTAAATGAGAAGAAGAGCACAAGCTACTCCACAGAGAATGAGGGACAGGCTCAGTATGAGGATGTATCCGCAACTATTGAAAAAACCAAGAAAGAAAATGAAGAGGGCTTCTTTAGTAAGCTGGGTAAACTCATTAACAAAGCATGGAAGAGAAGCAATGCTATTCATATTATAGCTACTAAAGAAGAAAAGGAAATGTTTAATATTCCACTTTGGGGAGGCATACTTATTTTCTTACTTGCATGGCATGTAGCAATCATTCTTATGGTTGTATCGCTTTTCTTTAGTTGGAGATACGAGCTTAAGGATACAGAAAAAGAAGAGGATAAATTCTCAGCATTTAATAATGTTATGAATCACGCTTCCAATGCTGCAGAAAAGGTAGTGGATGAGTTTAGTAGTGACAACGATAATCAGTAATAAAATCATACGTGATACCTCTGTAATTATTATAAGAGTATATCAGGAAACGACAGATAAAAATATATTATCCGAGTATACATCCACAGATGGAGAAAAGGTTGAAAAATGAGCGAAAAAATTCTTATTGTTGAAGATGAAGAGAAACTATCAAGATACCTGGAATTAGAATTGAATCATGAAGGATATACCGTAAATAAAGCGTTTGACGGCAATACCGGGCTTAGCATGGCAACAGAGGGGGAATTTGATTTGATACTTCTTGACATCATGCTTCCGGGAATCAATGGGCTTGAGGTCTTAAGAAGACTTCAAGCTAAAAAGCAGACGCCTGTTATCCTGCTTACAGCAAGGGACGCTGTTATGGATAAGGTTTCAGGTCTTGATGCCGGAGCGGTTGATTATATTACGAAACCCTTTGCAATTGAGGAACTTCTTGCGAGAATAAGGGTTGCGCTTAAGCTTCATGCACCGGCCTCATCTTCAAATAATGAGAATTCTTTGAAAAACGCAAGCAGTGCTTACGATTCGGAAGATACGTATACCTGGGGAGAGCTGCGTTTAAACGAAAAAAGCAGACAGGTCTACTATGGACATGACCCCATAACCCTGTCAAATCGCGAATTTATCATGCTCGAGACATTTCTTAAGAATAAGGATATTGTGCTTTCAAGGGAAACACTCCTAGAGAGTGTATGCGGATATGACTACTTTGGAGAAACTAATGTTATAGATGTTTATGTAAGATACCTAAGAACCAAAATCGATGATAAATATGGAGTAAAGATGATTGAGACAGTTCGCGGAGTAGGCTATGTTATAAGAAGCGATAATAATTAAAAATAAAAATATTATAGAGGTAGAATAAAACTATGCAAAACAACAATTCCACCGATATTAAATCCGAAAAAAAAGTCAAATCAATTGTAAAAAAGATTAATACACACATATTATATAATAAGATTGGAGCATATATATTATTCGATATCCTGACATTTATTGTATTATGGGTTTCACTTATACTTGAAAGAGAGTTCGCCGTAAGTGAAGAGTTTGTTCTCGACAGGGTAAGAAAGATAAGCTTTAAAGGCGGAATAAAAGATATAACATTGATAATATCAGAAAGCGATGACAGAGTTATCTACAGTGATAATGTTTACGCTGAGTTAATCATATTTCTGATTATTATTGGTGTTTTTCTTTGTTTTCAGATTATATCTATTTTATTTAGCATTACTTCTGAAAGAAGAAAAATCAGCAATATACTAAATCCCATCAATGATCTTGCCCTTAAGGCTGACATGCTAAGCAAGTTCTCCTATGCAGATGATAAATATCAGATAATAGAGGATGCAATCTGCAATATAAAACCTGACGATGCTCAAAAGCTATCCTTCGGAGATAAAGATCTGGCGGGAATTGAAGCTGCCATGAACAACCTCCTGATTAGGATGAAGAAGAATTATCAACAACAGTCAAGATTTGTAAATGATGCATCACACGAGCTCAGAACCCCAATTGCAGTTATAAAGGGATATACAGACATGCTTGAGCGCTGGGGAAAAGAAGATGAAAAGGTGCTTAATGAGTCGATTGCTGCCATAGCTCATGAAACAAATCACATGAATAAGCTGGTTGAGCAGTTATTATTCCTGGCAAGAGGTGATAGTGGAAGAACAACCCTTGAGATGGAGGAAACTTCGTTAAATGCTATAGTTACGGAAGTTTACGAAGAATCACTTATGATTGATGAAAATCATATTTACAGACTAAAGAGCAGTAGTGAGGATATAGTTCTAAAAGTTGACCCGGATATGATTAAGCAGGTTATAAGAATACTCGTGGACAATGCTGCGAAGTACACAGAAAGCAAGCAGGAGATAATATTGGGGTGTGCCAGAAAAGACGGAAAACCTTACATAATGGTACAGGATTCGGGAATCGGCATGAATGAAACGGAGGCCTCCCAGGCTTTCGACAGATTCTTCAGGTCCGATGAAGCAAGAAACAAGGAAGGCTCCGGTCTTGGTTTATCAATTGCAAAGTGGATTGTGGATAAGCACAATGGACATTTTGAAATATTATCCAGTCCCGATATTGGGACAAGGTTTATGATAGTATTTGACTCACATGAAAACAACTAATTCGTCTAAAGGCATGGATATATAGTGATAACCAGGTTCATGTTCATCAACTGAAATCATGACCTTTTCAGATTTTATAAAGGAAAGCATTTCTTCATTTATACCAAATTCTTCTAAGTTGTTTTCCTTTATATAATCTTCATTGTCAACCGGATTGAAGTCATTATCCATAAAGAAAGCGCCGATATACACGATATTTAAGTTGTTTTCATTTGCTTTTTGGAGGTTCTTTTTAGTTTGCCGAGCGAATCTGATTTCCTTCATTTTAGATGGGAAGTATATGATTCTGCCACTCTTATTAGGCTCTAAAACCGGAGCAAGCATGATACTTTCACCAAATATCAGCTGATCTTCAATTTCGTAAGTATTTGTATCTTTAGGATAAACAAATTCCATAGGTTTAAAGAGCATGTCGTGGTTTTCTACGGCATTTTTAAATTGATTATATATATAAGGCATCAATCTGTATCGCATATTTATAAAGAATCTGAATTCCGGAATCATGGTAAGATTGTAGAGCTCCTGATTTTTAGTTCCGAGTGCCGCATGATTTCTGTATAGTGGTGTAAATGTGCCGACATGTAGCCATCTTAACATGAGTTCGTCACAGGTATTTGCGCCAAAACCACCGATATCAGCGCCGGTGTAAAGGAATCCACACATATTTAGTCCGGGCATCATCTGAAAATTCATCTTTAGGTGAGACCATATGGATTTATTATCCCCCTGCCAGATGCCACCATAGCGATGTGCTCCGATATATGAGCTTCTCGAAAACAGTAAAAATTCTTCATCAGGGTAATTTCTTTCAAAGCTTTCTGCCGCAGCCTTCGTCATATTGTAGCCATACAGATTATGTACATCATAGTGACGAACTTTTCTTTCCGGTATATGCTTTTCTTTTTTATAACGATTATTTTTAATATCCTCTGAGTATGCATAGTCTGTTATATGATAAAAGGATTTGTAATCATCATCACTGTTTGAAAGACTACTCAGTGTTCCCATAAGATCAAAATAGTCATAAATCCCGATATTTTTATCTTTATAAGAATCGATTTTTTCAAATGTGTCCGAAAGATTGGACTCGGAGTAAAATATAGCGGGTTCATTCATGTCATTCCAAAAACCTCTAATTCCCATGTCAATAAGGTATTTATATTTATCTCCGAACCACTTTCTTACTTTAGAGTTCAAAAAGTCAGGAAGAACAGATTTTCCCGGCCACACAGCAGCTAAAAAATCATTTCCATCTGCATTCTTGCAGAAGTATCCGCCTTGATTATCCGATATGTGTTGATTGTCAAGAGTGTTCGTAGTAGCTTTTTCTTTAATATCATCAGTCCTTTGAATTGGACACTTCCCCTCTTCGTAGACATCATATCCATTCTGCACTTTGACAGCAGCATCAATTATTGGGATTAGTTTTACACCTTCAGATAGCATTTCAGCAACAAAATTCTTAAAGTCAGGAAATCGTTCTTTGCTTACTGTAAAATCTTTAAAGTCTTCCATGTAATCAATATCAAGGTAGATCATGCTCAACGGAATCATATTATCTTTATAACCTTTTAGTACGGCTCTTATGTCCTCTGCATCTTTATAACCCCAGCGGCTTTGGCCGTAGCCAAATGCCCACTTTGGGGGAAGGTAGCTTCTTCCTGTGAGTCGTCTTAGAGATTTACATATTTGCAGATAATTCATAGGTGCAGTACGGAAAAACAAAAACATCTCAAATGAAACTTCTTCAAGTCTTTTTTCAAAGTCTATAATTATTTCATTAGGTTTACTAAAACAAAGATCATAGGTAATAGCACCCGGGTAATCTATGAAAATCCCGTATGTACCCCTGTAATTAAATAGCAGGAAATTATGTGCAGCATAAAGTGATACTTTATCTTCATAGTGATCTGGATCATCAGTGCAAAAATTTCTGTAAATTCTGCCGCGTTTATTTACTCCGCCCAGGGCTTCGCCAAGTCCATATATTCTTGCTTTTGAATCGATGGTAATTCTAATAGTGTTTTCTGTAATCGTGAAATTGTCCGGTAAGTCACTTCTAAATAAATTTCTATTCCTGTCCGGTAAAGAAGTTCTGACTAATTTAGGATTTTTTTTAACTAGTGCACCTGTATCAATCGGATTTCCCCATGTGTATCTTTTTAACATACTAACTCCATTATTCCTTATTTATGATGTTTATATTTATCCTTCTATAAAAAGTACTTGCCCTTCTAATTCGCTCTCAACTATAGCAGGTTTATATAATGATATTTTCATAGTTGCATTGTAATTATTATAATCAGCAGGAAGGTCAACTTGAACATCATATGCAAATGAACCATTAATACTCATGTGAAGCATAACATATTTATTAAGCTTATCAGTCATCTTAGAGAGTGTGTTTTTCCAAAAATCTCTTGTAATATTAACAACTGTGTTGTCATCAAGCTCCTCTCTATCTACTATAAAGCTATATAAATTATAATCAACACTTGAAAAAAGCTTTTCATAATCATCGCCGAACTTATATCCTGTAAAATCAATAGAGAGAATTTGTGCCGAAGGGGTTATGTATTCTGGAAGATTAAGACTCTTTTTTAAATATTCATTATAGTCTTTTTGGAAATTATCGTTTTGTCCTAAGTACGTATTGACCAGGTCATCCGCATACTCATATTCACTGTCGAGACTATCTGAGCGATATAAGCTGAAATAAATTGAATCAGGAAGAATGCTAGAGTATATCTTATACTCACCCTCATCGTAATCAACAAGCTCGATTTTAATATTTGAGCTTACTTCTTCACCGTATCTTTCCGAAAGATAAGCTTTTATTTTAGGGGTTTGGGCAGCAATACTGCTTCTCTTTTTTCCTCCGAAAAGTATACAAGGTATGAAAATTCCTATGATTAACGCTAATACAAGCCCAAGTGATACAAAGCTTAAAATCTTAGTTTTTTTACGTATGTAGAAAATAAAGAACAGTAGCTCATATAAAAAGCAGATTGGGTAGATTGGAATAATGCATAGCCATACAAATGTATTGACCGCAGCCTCCCAGCCATACAAGTGTGGACCACCGAAAAGCCCTGCACTAACTCCTTCAATTGCACTTTGTATCATAAAAAAATAAGGAATAAAGCTCAAAAAATAAATTACGGTCCCTATTATTCCCAGTACCTTCAAAACTTTTTTTTGACCTTCTGATAGTTCAGGTTTAATCATTTGATTTTTCATTTGATTCTTCCTTCTAAAATTTGTTATACGATTTTAATTGTCAAAGTAGCCGAGCTCTCATAGTATTCACCCTTTGCAGCCACAATTACTTTGATTTTATATATATCTTTTTTTGCACCTTTTTTTACAGTAACTTTTCCATCTTTACTAACCTTAACAGAGGATGCTTCTCCTTTCTTAACAAAGAAAATCAGCTCTCCTCCACCGGATTCCCTTATGATACTGTATGTCTTTTTTGATTTTTTAAGCCTGGATGCTTTAAAAGTTTTATTCAACTTTTTATATACAACCTTCTTTTTTTGTGAAGCAACAGCCTGCGGTGTAGTAGTTGTAGCACTTTCCTGATATAGTATCTTAATCTCTGTTCCGACTTTTTGTGGGATTACGATATCGCCAGGAGCAGGAGTAGATATTACAGAGATATCGTTCCCAGGTTCATCACCGCCGGGCTTATCACCGCCGGGCTCATCTCCGCCGGGTTCATCACCGCCGGGCTCATCACCGCCGGGTTCATCACCGCCGGGCTCATCACCGCCGGGCTCATCTCCGCTCTGTGGCTTATAATATTTAGGTATTACGACTTCGTTAGTATATTCTTCGTTAAGTGAACGGAGCTTGTAAGTTATTTGTTTTTCACTCCAGGTAATCAGTGAATAACGATTACTTGCAGAACCTATTGCGCCCGAAAGATATCCTGCGTGTGCATAGGTAAATTTAAGAGGGATAGTTTCGTAAGTACTGCTCTGATAATTTACAGTACTTATGATTTCATCACCGGGAGTCAGGATAAATTCAGCTTCACCCTTGGAGTGATCATGTCCGAATAGGAACATTATATCCATATCATATTCTTCTGCATAGAAATTAAGCAATTTGACGATTTTTTCAGAGTTATTTACATTGTAGCTTTCCTTACCTGCCCATGCTTCTATTTCTTTATTATCAGCGCCCACACTTTCAGGTTGCATACCTAGGATGTGAAGTCCACTGTGTGAAGATATGATAACAGTTTCGCCCCGATAATCCTTAGCTGCATTATCTAAGAATGCTTTGAGATCATCAATAACATTTTCATAATCTCGATTATTTTCTTCATCTGTAATCGAGTAAAAATTTAGTCCGTAAACAAGTAGATTCAAAGCTTCTTTTGAGCTTTTTGCATGATACTTTTCCATGGCGGTTTTGCTTGAGAATATTAAACCGGCCTGATTATCTATATATGCATTGCTAGCGCCCAAATCAGCTTTTACGGTTTCAATGGTAGCACACAGTGATTCTTCATGATTTCCTGCAACATAAACAGTATCTATGCCGCCAATCTGATTTTTGATGATAGGAAGAACTTCGCTTAGCATGATTTCATAGTTTGCAGTACTTCCATTGTGCCAGTCACCGGTACATACGATTAGTGAAGGGATACATCCATCATTTTCAGCCATTATCTGCTCGATTCCAAGGCTGATATTTTCAAATTCTTCATGAACATCTGAAAATGTGAAGACGGAATTATCGATTACTCCGTTAGCGACTATGTAGTTTATAACATATGATTTTTCACGATAATAGATATTATCATCATCGTGTCCGCTTACGATACAGTATACAGGATGAACGCCTGCGCCTGATTTAAGTAACTCTGTCGCGTACATTATAGTAGAGTCATAATCTGTTATTTTATCATCAATATACCAAGAAATATTATCTACATCTACATCTTCATTTATACCCACATGGAATAAGGGAGTGGTGTAGTCATTTGGAATCAGTGAGTAGCTTACACTGTTTGGTTGTGCTTCTATACAATTATCAAGCTTTTCTCCGCTGGAGTAAATTGAAACAAGCGAAGCATCCGCTACATTTTCCGTGATAGAAAAGCCCCTTAGATTATCATATGTAAGATAATAAGTAGATTTGTTTGCAACGAATGAGAGGTATTTACCGTCATAGTTAATATTCAGGGAACTACGATTATTGCCGCTGTCTCCGGTTGAAACGATTGAGTTGGAGGATGGGTTACTCTGCTGAGAATTGTCCGGGTTATCTGTGTTTTCCGATGGGGGACCCGGTGGAGTATCACCTGGATTGCCTTCAGGTGGAGCCATCCCTTCCTTCGGTGGTTCAGGTCGATCCTTGCTCATGACAGTTTTTGATTCTGCCTGTGTTAAGGCACCGTTAGAGCATACCAAGGTATAATCGCCCATGGAAAGATATGAGCTAGCGTCACCCATACCTACTCTCTGGGTAAATATCCAGGAAGCGCTGATTTCATCTAGTATATCTGCCAAGATGACAACTGATGTGCTCTCAGAATCACCTGATAAATCAGAGCCAGACGAATCAGATTCTGATAAATCCGTTTTTGATAATTCTGAATCTGCCAAATCTGAATCTGATAAAGGAGAAATCACTCCGATTAGATATTTTTGCGAATCGTGAAGCTGTGTGGTTTTGTAGTATAAATCATCTTGATAAGATATCACACCTTGTTTATCTACTGCCGCGAGCGTGGCAAGTCGTGGAGTGGTTTCTAGCGAAATATCCGAAGCATGAGCGTAAGTTGCAAAAGCATTATTTGATAAAAAAAAGCTTCCGGAGTCTAAGAAATCGTTATTTGTAAAGCAGTAGTTTGCAAAAAATGCAAATGCAGTAATAATAAACAATTTCAAATAAAAATAGTTTTTCATATTTATGTTCATAGCTTATTCTCCTATAATCTGTTATAGTTTCGCTCACGATGAAAAATCTGTAGATATAATTATAATATAATTTTTTTGTAAAATCAATGAAAGGGATAAACCAGAAAGCTTATTTTTAAGAATTATTCGTCAAAAGTACTAGTTGTGAGACGGAAATCAAATATATAAAAAACTATCCTTGACAAATTAAAAGATTAATAAATAATAATATAGAGTGTAAATCCGAAACGGGAACTCAAAAATCTTGTGCGATGTTTCACAATACTCACTCGACATGGAGGATATTATGAAGTATTATTTGGCGTCAGCATCTCCCAGAAGACGGGAGTTACTTGGATTACTTGGAATCGAATTTGAGACAATGGTTTCAGATATAGATGAAGATTTAGATTACGATAATCCCATACGACTTACAGAACTTTTATCATACGGAAAGGCTGAGGCAGTTTATAAGCTTCTTGCAGAAAGAGGAGAGTCGAACTTTTGCGTGATAGGATCTGATACTGTGGTTTATGCTACAGATGAAGGTGGAACGGATGTGATACTTACCAAACCGAAAGATAAAGATGATGCAAGACGTATGATAAGGATGATTAGAGGGACAAGTCATACTGTCTGTACAGCAGTTACGATTTGCAAAAAAAATGGAGACACTTATAGATGCGACACATTTTGCGAAAAAACAAAAGTCTATGTGAGCGATATGAGTGATGATGAAATAGAAAGCTATATCAGCTTAGATGAGCCTTACGACAAAGCCGGTGCATACGGAATTCAGGGCACATTTGCCCGATTTGTCGAAAAAATAGATGGTGACTACTTCAATGTTGTCGGTCTGCCGGTGCATAGATTATATGAGCATTTGAAGTAGAGAAGCACCCTTCACAGGTTTATTAACTCAGTCGGAGAAATCCCCCACCTCTAAGCTAGATCGTAGGTGGGGGTATTGACAAATTGGTAGAGGAAATAATAATGATAGTTTACAGACTAATGAAAATTGAAGATTATGAAGAAACATACAAGCTGTGGCTTGAATGCGGGAATGGGTTAAATAATAAGGACGATTCACACGAAGGGATTGAGAAATATCTTAAGCGAAATCCTAGCACTTCTTATGTTGCAGTACTTGATGAAAAAATAGTTGGAGTTATCCTTTGCGGACATGATGGAAGAAGAGGAATAATTCAGCATGCATGCGTATCTCCGAACTGCAGGAGGATGGGCGTTGGAAAGCAACTCGTCGACCTTGCCCTTAGTGCTCTAAAAAAAGAGGGTATCAACAAAGTACTTCTTCTTGCTTTTAAAAAGAACGAGATAGGAAATGCTTTCTGGGAATCACAGGGATTTACACTTCGAGAGGATCTGAATTATAGAAATAAAGCGTTAACTGATATGATTAGAATCGATCCGGATTATTTAAAGTGAGAAAGTTTTTTTATATTTTGATTTCCGTCCTACAGCCAGAACTTTTGACAAAAACCATGAAAATACTGGTCCGTGCAGGTCTACAGAGGAGAGAGAACCCACCTAAATCACAGAAAATCTCAAAAGGGATGGTTTTACGGAACCCGAGAAACAGGACATGGAATCGTGGTCAAAAACAACTTGACACGGACCAAAAAATAATAAAATTTGACAAAAATAACAAAGTTATTGTATAATGACAACTGATTCAGAAAACAGATTTTCAAGCAGTTTAGAGATTATGAAAAGTCAGTAATCTTGATTTTGCTACGAAGAAATGTTTATTAGATTATCTTAAAGAATAATATGGAGGTTGGTCGTGGAAGAATCAAATAAGAAGAGTCATGCAGGCGTTGCAGTCGGACTTGGTATACTTGGTCTTATAATTGGTGTTGTAGGCGGTTTAGGTTTTGGCGTGATTGCCGGTGGATTAAGTGTACTGCTTGGTGTTATCGCTCTTGTACTTGGCATACAGGCTAAGAAGGTTGATGGAAAAGGAAAGGGCGGAAAGATTACAGGTGTTATAAGCTTGATAATCGGAATTCTTACAATCCTTATCTTTTTATCAATTGGGTCAAGTATTCGGACGTCGCTGGATGAGAGTAAGACGCCTATCCTTTATAAATACGGACCAAAGTTTAAGTACGGTATGGTAGGATTTGCTGCTGCTATCTCAGGAGATAATATTAGTTCTGATGATTTAAGTGCAGAGCTTAACTCAATCAGTGAGTCAAGTGGAAGTACAACTACTACCACAAGTGAAAGCAACTAGTAAGTTGATTAAAGTATGAATATTCTTCTCGTATCTTAAAGTGGTTTTAGGATGCGAGAATTATATGCGGATGTGATGGAATTGGCAGACATGCAAGATTTAGGTTCTTGTGCGAAAGCGTGCAGGTTCGACTCCTGTCATCCGCAAAAAAAAGCCCCTTAAGGGGCTTTTTTTGTGGATGCGAAGCACGAACCAGAGGTTCGGTCTTCGCTTCGCTACGGTCGGCGCTAGGCGCATGTCCCCCGGACATGCAGCGCCCTGTCATCCTATAAAAACCGTACGATAGGGAATATAATAAACTTCAATGATAAAACCCTGTATTTTACATTTCGTCTGTGATATAATAAGGATATTGAGCGCATTCTACCCATTTTTGGCAGTTCACCGGAATTAACTTCTAAAGATTAGTTTCATAGAAGAACTTAACTTTAAAGGGCAGTTTGTCGTGACTATTTTCTGAAACTATAGAAATGGAGAAAAATATGATTTGTAACAATGTTTTAGATTACATAGGGCATACCCCTCTTATCAGATTAAACAGAATGGTTGAAGAGGATAGTGCTGAGGTTTTGGTAAAGTTTGAGGGCATTAATGTCGGTGGCTCTATCAAGACAAGAACCGCCTTCAACATGATAAAAAAGGCCGAAAAAGAGGGAATAATTACCAAGGATACTATTATTGTTGAACCTACAAGCGGAAATCAGGGTATCGGTCTTGCTTTGGTTGGAGCAGTGAGAGGCTACAGAACCATTATTATCATGCCCGACTCGGTAAGCGAGGAGAGAAGAAAGCTTGTAAGGCACTACGGAGCAGAGGTTAAGCTTATCCACGATGCAGGTGATATCGGAAAATGTATCGATGAATGTTTACAAATGGCACTTTCCATGCAGAAAAAGAATCCGAATGTTTTTGTGCCTCAGCAGTTTGCCAATAAGAACAATGTGCTTGCACACAAGAATCACACCGCGCTTGAAATTATGGAGCAGGCCGAGTGCACTATCGATGGCTTTTGCTCAGGTATAGGAACCGGTGGTACCATAACAGGAATCGGCGAAGTTTTAAAGGCTCAGAATCCTAACATGATAATATGGGCGGTAGAGCCGGAAAATGCAGCGATTCTTGCCGGAGGAACCATAGGAACCCACATGCAGATGGGAATAGGAGATGGTATAATCCCCGACATATTAAATCAGAATATATATGATGACATCTATGTTGTGACAGATGATGAAGCTATAGATACAGCCAAAAGACTCGCAAGAGAAGAGGGACTTATGTGTGGTATATCCAGTGGAACCAATGTCGCGGCAGCACTCAAGCTTGCCAAGAAGCTTGGACTGGGAAAAACGGTTGTTACAGTGCTTCCAGATACAGCTGAGAGATATTTTTCAACTCCGTTATTCGGCGAGTAGTTCAACCCGGTTTGCAATGCACCGGTACATTTTTTTGTACAAGATAAGATTTATATAATTCTTCACATAAACAAATAATATGCTATAATTAAATATATTTTATTAATATTTATTATACGTAAAAAAATAAAGAAAGGAGAAGCACATGTATCAATGTCCAAATTGCGGTGGTGAATTAAAGTACAACATCGCAGGAAAGAACATCAAGTGCGCAAGCTGTAGTAGTGAATTTGATCCCTACGAGGTAAAGCAGGACAATGACGCTGAAGAAGATAACTTTTATGAAGTTACGGTTTACAAGTGTCCTCAGTGCGGTGGAGAGATAACGACTACAGATAACACAGTGGCGGATTTTTGTAATTTCTGTGGCGCATCTGTAATCATGAGTAGCAAGCTTGATAAGCAAAAGTGTCCTGATTACATCATTCCATTTTCCAAAACCAAGGAAGATTGTAAAGAAGCTTACAAAAAGTTTACCGGAAGATCGCTGTTTACACCTGCCGAGTTTAAGGATGCAAAGTTTATAGATGGATTCAGGGGAATATACATGCCTTATTGGTCCTACTATATTACACAGGAGGGTGATGCTACATTCTCAATCAGTAACGAGTACAGAAAAGGAAACTATATATATACGGACTATTATAATCTAAAGGTGAACAATGATTCGTACTACAGGGGTATATCTTACGATGCATCCTCATCCTTCAGTGATGCTATAAGCGAATCTATAGCTCCTTACGATATTCATGAAGCAAAGCCTTTTACACCCTCATACATGTTGGGATTTTATGGTGATACGGCCGATGTAAAAAGTGAGGTTTACCAGGATAGCGCAAAGGCTATTGCTATAGATCAAACCATGGATTACATAAAGGATACTACTAAAACAACAACTTATAAGTATAGTGAATCCTTAAGCGCTAACGGTAAAAAGCTTAATACCAATATCGAGAAAGTCGATGCAGCGCTCTTCCCTGTTTGGTTTATGTCATACAGAAAAAACGGTCGTGTGGCTTATGCAACAGTAAACGGACAAACCGGAAAGGTGTTTGCAGATATGCCTGTTTCGGTTGGTAAGTTTATTCTCGGCTCATTTGTATTTGCAATCCCGGTATTTCTTTTGTTAAATATGTTCTTCACAGTTCAGCCTAAGTGCTCGCTTCTGACGGTTTTGGTAGCAGGCTTAATGACTATGTTTTTTTATAACATGGAACTTACGCAGATAGTTGCGAAGGACAATGGGTCGGATGACCTAGGTCTGCTTTCTGCAAAGGATAGACCTGATAAGGCAAAGGAAATAAATAAGCTAAAGGCTGCTAAAGAAAAGGAAGCCGCTAGTGGTGGCGGAGGCATGGGAGTTGTCGGAACCGCTATAGTTGCCATAATTCTCATAGTTTTACTTGGAGCGGTAATAGTACCTATGGTAGCAAGAATTCTTTTAGAAGAGGGTGATTTTACACTCTTCCTTGTTTCTTTAGGATTATTTATTATCGGAGTTATCACATTTGTAGTTGGTATAAACTCGCTAAAAAATATAGCCATAAGAAGCAGTGTTCCCGGAACCATATGGGCGTTGATTTCCATATTTATAGGAATGGTGATATTCTTTATAAATCCGGTTTCGGACATTTTCTACTACGGAGCAGTAATTGTAACAATCATAGGCGTATTTTTTTCATTAGTAAGCCTTATTCGATATTACAATATTCTTGCCACCAGAAAACTTCCACAGTTTGATCTTTACGAGGGAGGTGATGACCGTGCATAGGTTTAGACGGATGTTGTATATTATACCTTGTTTGATCATGCTTTCATTCATGTTAGAGGTTATCCCTTCACAGGCAGAGATTACAGGTGTTAAGTTGAAGTCGGGTGAGGAAGCTAACGACGATCTTGAGACATACGAATCAGATGAAGCTGCTGATGGAGAGATAGAAGGAGATGGTGAGCTTTATGAAGATGTGGGCGATGGTGGTCTCATCGGAAGCGATTCAAGTAATATATATAAAACCAATGCAGAGACTAAGTATTCTGCTTATATAGAGGATGCTGCAGGGTTACTTACAGATGAGCAGAGATACGATCTTTTAGATTACATGCTTGAATTGACAGAGTTTGGTGGAGTTGCATTTGTTACAAATCCAAAGTCAAACAGTATCTCTAGTGCACCTGACTTTGCCAGAAGCAAGTATAGAGAGTATTTTAATAATAGTAGTGCATCTCTCTTCCTGATTGATATGTGCACCAGAAAGATATACATATTCAGTGATGGTGATATGTATGATGTCATAGATGATTCTTATGCTGATACAATAACAGATAATGTATATAAGTATGCATCAGATGGGAATTATTATGAATGTGCAAAAAGCGTTTTTGAGCAGGAAAAAGACCTTATTGAAGGCAAAGAGATAAGACAGCCTATGAAGTACATAAGCAATGCACTTCTTGCTATAATGATGGCAATGCTCTTTAATTTCTTCTATATCAAGGCTGCTTATAAAGCAGGAAGTCCTGAAAGAAAGGATCTTCTAAATAACATTTTCTATAAAAATAACATCAAAGATGTTAATAAAGTATTCGTTCGTCAGACCAAAGTCTACGATCCGCCAAGCAGTAGTAGCGGAGGCGGAGGCGGTGGCGGAGGCGGCGGAGGAGGCGGCGGTGGCGGCGGCCACTCCTTCTAGTCCGTCGATTATTAATACACGGACACCTTCGCTTGTCTTAATTATTCTACATAAATATCTTTGGAGTAAACAATCTCCTTTAATGACAGGCCCTGCGGTACAGCCGTGGGGCCTGCTTTTTCTCTGTCTTTTGACATAATAATTTCAGGGATACTTCTTGGAGCTATAGCCCCAGTACCAACTTCTAACAGGGTTCCTGCAATTATTCGAACCATGTTGTAGAGGAAACCGTTTCCGGTTATGGAAAGGGTTATGAATCTTCCACCCTCCTTGAGCTTTTGCTCATTAAGACCTATATCGTATATGGAGCGTATAGTGGTCTGTGTGCTTGTTTTTGCAGAGCAAAATGCATTGAAATCATGTCTTCCCTTAAAAAAATGAGCAGCTTCCTGCATAGCCTTTAAATCCAAAGGACGATAATAATAGCAGGCGGTATTTCTGTATTTTGGTAATGGAATCTTTCGAGCCAGTATCGTATATTCATAAGTTTTTTTGCATTTTACTTTTCTTGGATGGAAATCAGGTTTAACCTGTACTGAATTTTGGACAACAATATCTCCGGGAAGACGAGAGTTAAGGGCAGGCATGTACTTCTCTGCCGGCATACGAAGAGGAGTGTCAAAAACCGCCACATTGCCATAGGCATGAACACCTGCGTCGGTTCTGCTTGCACCTATTACATGTATTTCTTCACCTAAAAGGTCCGACACGGCCTTGTTAAGCTCACCTTCGATTGTTGTTGCATTAGGTTGCTCCTGCCAACCATGGTAGGCAGAGCCATCATAACTGACTCTCAGTAGTATTCTTTTTGTTTGAGAGGTTATAATTTCTTTATTTTTATCCTGTCCTTTTTTTGACTCTTTCATTTTGTATTCCTTTATTTTTTTGATAGAATTGTCAAGGTTCGTTTGCGAGTCTTGTGCACCTTGATTCAAAGAGGTGCTCTGCATTTATTTCCGGCATTTAGTAGACATATACCTACATGACTCGTATCTTAACGCGTTTTCCTTGATATTCGAATATAATATTACATCTTTTCTTTTTTAAAAGTTTTACAGAAAATCGAATTCTTTTTCCGGATAAAGATTGTTTATTAACTTTACAAAAGTTTTCAGTCTTTATGTTAAGCGATGTGCTCCTTTTCTTGCCCGGCAAGTACAGATTATAACATGTTTTTACTTGTTTTTGGACTTTTATTTTTCTCTTGATTTTAACTTTTATATTTACTTCATTTGTGCCGATATACATATCTTTAAAAACTATCTTGGCTTTCTTTCCCATAACAGCATTTTTTGAGGCTTTTACATATAGTAAACCATCGTCTTGTATAAGCTTTATATAATTATTAGAAGTAATTATTTTTTCATTTGGGATTTCGCTGCTAATGCTACCGATATATTTTTTCTTACCAGGCATAAGACTTAAAGAAGTCTTTTTAAATGAAACGTAGATGGCTGAGGTTGTTGCCTGAGTAACAGTGGTTACTTGGGCAGTCGCAGGAGTAGCAGGAGTCATAGAAGCATTTTCTGAATCTGATCCCGGTGCAGGATTTACAGGAGAAGTGGGCTCCGGAGTTTCATCTATATATGGTTCTGCTTCAATCTGGTCCTTTTCTACTGCGGTTTTCGTAGCAGTTTCTGTATCGTACTTAAAGTTACTTTCCGGAATAGCGGGAAGATTATAAGTATATATTACCGAATCACCTATATTGTAGAGCTCACCGTTTGTGATAGAGTGATTTTCAAGTAGCTTACTTCCGATTCCAAAATAGTAATGTGAAAGGCTTATACCGGAATCATCCCAGGTAGTATCGATAAAATAGAAGTTACCATCATCAAACTTCGCCATATTCCATGCGTGTCCGGTAGATCCGGTATACCCTGCTACAAATAGGGTTTCGATATTTAAGTAAGATGCTATTGCAAGAAATGTGGCGGAATAACCTTCGCAAACTATTTTCCTTGACTCTACAAAACCAGCGATAGAGTGAGCTTCCCTGGTTTGCAATGCATTTCCCTGTGAATCGTTAGCATAAGAAACAATTCTTGAGATTTCATCATGGATATAACGTAGTATCTTATAATTGGAGTTAAATTTCTCACACTCTTCCGAGATTTGTAAAAGCTTTTCCGTAAACTTCCGATAGATTTCTTCTCTCACCTCGCCGGATATATATTCATCACTAATAGTGAGGTAAACCTTATTACCACTGTAAATCAAGGAAGGATCTGCAAAGAAAAGCAAAGGGTGATCGTACAGCATACTTAAATAAGATTTGAAAATCATACGTATCTTATCTTCGTTAACATATGATTTAAATCGAAACATTTTCAGAAGATATCTCTTGGTATTATTGTAGGTTACATATGAAGTAACATCTTCGTCAGACAGATATATCTCTAAAGCTGCTGACAAGGTATTGCGATAGTATTTTTGATAATCTTCAGATGCTCCGTATGTTTCAAACTGTTTGTATCCGTAAGAAGTTGAACAGGCGTAAAAGTACTGCAAATCGAGGTCATCAGAACCTGCCTGTAATGAAAGGTCAGAAGTGATTTCTGCCAAAGCGTCCTTAGATGAATTCCTTAAAGCTTTAGATTCTCTTTTGGACGAATCGATATGCTCTAAAACTTCTCCCTCCGGTATATGGTAAATGTGATTACAAGACTCATAATTCGCAGAATTATTGTTAACAGGATTATTGTTTTCAGAATTGTTATTTGCAGTATAAAAACTACTCTCAACAAGGGCAGGACTAACAGCTGTTCTTGTGACATTTATAGCATAAGCAGAGGCAGGACTAACGATATTTATTATAATTGCAAGTAGTAAAAAACTAACACTGCAGTGTAAAATTCTTTCTCTCATATGACATCCGACCTCCATAAATTATTTTTATTAAAGTAAATTCTATACTATAGATATGTTAAAAAGATGTCAAGTGATAGAAATTATTAAGGTATCATCTTGACCATTATTTATCTGCTATGTTAAAATGTATTGCAATAAAAATTTCGAACCGACATGGAGGTAGTATATAGATATGGACAAGGAAAAGTTACGTTTGGTCAGACAAAATTTCTGTCGTGTGTTTGGAGATGAAGGCGACATACGTTGCTATTTTTCTCCGGGAAGAGTAAATCTTATAGGTGAACATACTGATTATAACGGAGGACATGTATTTCCATGTGCTCTTACCATAGGAACTTATGGAGTAGCAAGAAAAAGAAATGATAGGAAGCTTAGGTTCTACTCCGTAAACTTTAATAAGCTTGGAATAATCGAAGCATCTTTGGATGAGCTTGAATATCAAAAAAGTTTAGGCTGGGTAAACTATCCGCTTGGAGTTCTATGGGCTATGGAAGAACGTGGTAAAAAAGCAGATTATGGATTTGATCTTATGGTTTTTGGAACCATACCAAATGGCTCAGGGCTTTCTTCTTCGGCGTCCATCGAAGTACTGACCGGATTTATAGCTAATGATATTTATGGATTTAAGTTTTCTAATCAGGATCTGGCCCTTATAGGTCAGTACTCTGAAAATAATTTCAATGGTGTCAATTGCGGAATTATGGATCAGTTTGCCATTGCTATGGGTAAAGAGAATAATGCTATATTTTTGGATACATCGAATTTAGAGTACGAGTATGCCCCTATTAAGCTGGATGGAATGAAGATTGTTATAGCTAGTTCAAACAAGAAACGTGGTTTGGGAGATTCGAAGTACAACGAACGTAGAGCACAGTGCGAGGAAGCATTGGCAGATTTGCAGACAAAGCTTGATATAAAGAGTCTTGGTGAGCTTAGTGAAGAGGACTTTGAAGAGCATAGCGGCCTTATAAAGGATAGCACTAATCAGAAGAGGGCGAGACACGCAGTCTATGAGAATCAGAGAACTATAAAAGCTGTAGAAGCCCTTAAAAATAACGATATAGAGACTTTTGGAAAGCTTATGAATGAGTCGCACATATCTCTCAGAGATGATTATGAGGTAACAGGCAGAGAGCTGGATACACTTGTGGAGTCATCATGGGAGCAGCGTGGTGTAATAGGATCACGTATGACCGGCGCAGGATTTGGCGGATGTACCGTAAGTATCGTAAATGAGGACGATGTTGAGCTCTTTGTCGAGCGAGTTAAGCGTGACTATAGAGAGAAGATAGGCTATGATGCCGACTTCTACATAGTAAGCATCGGCGATGGTCCTGTGAAGGTTAAATTTTAACTCTGTCAGAGATATATTGCACCTTTAAGCTAAAGTGTCGGCGGGGATCTTTAAGCTAAAGTGTAGGCAGGGATAGTGACAAGCGAGTC
The DNA here is from genome assembly GCA_016281605.1 of Lachnospiraceae bacterium. Classification (GTDB taxonomy): domain Bacteria; phylum Bacillota; class Clostridia; order Lachnospirales; family Lachnospiraceae; genus JAEEJA01. The sequence continues at coordinate 130,071 of JAEEJA010000095.1, read as the reverse complement.
TTGAATAAAAATCTATACAACGAAAAGAGGTACGGTCACACCACACAGTGAACCGTACCTCTTCTTTTGGGGATAGGTGATTTATCGAAAATTAGTAAATATCAAATGTTAATATTTAGACACATTATATACGCATTTTTACAAAATAGCAATAGTAAAATTAAAATATTTCATTAAAATTTTCTTACAAAAAACCACATTATTTAGTGATTATTATCATATCAACTACTATATATCCTTATGGATGCTCGGAGTGCTTATTTTATCGCAAGTCTCGTTTTGGTACATTAAAAAAGACCCGTAATTCCTAAAGTTCTGTCAATTCTTTTCCTCATGTTTACTGTTTTTTATGGTTTTTCGATAATACTCCCAGTCCTCTTTTATTAGTTCATAAGCAATAGGATTATCGGATTCTAAGGTTTCTTTTGTAAGTTCTTCGAGCTTCTCATAAGACACTTCACCGAAGGCCCACTCAAACTCAGCTATATGATGGGAAGATGCTGAGTGATGATAAAGTGTTTTACCTCTATCGGATGTTGTCAGTATGTAAGGCTCTACAATTCCTATATTTCTGAGGCCTCTTTGAATTGTGGATGCTACAGCACCCTCCATTATAAGCTCGGAAGCTCCGTATTTTCTGAATTGATCATTCAAGTCGCCGGAGTGTCCCGCATATACCAGACTTACGCCTTTTTCGGCATATTTTCTATAAAGATTCTTTAGCTTTTCACAGGCTGTATAGTCCACAGATCCGACCCCCGACATATCTACAACGATATAGCGAACAGAATCCGTAACCTCTTCTTTAAGGGAATCGATGAAAATATCTACATTTGCATAAAAAACAGCACCGTTAAATCGATAAATAACCGTGTGTTTCAGTGGATGAGCATTACTGTTTCGCTTTAAGGAGTAGAAGCCCGGTACACCTTCTATACAGCCGAGGAAGTCGGTGGTTGGTCTTGCCTGTCGTATAATAAATGTGACGGAGGACAGTACTACTCCTATTAAAACACCATAAATAGTTCCGAAAACAAGGACTGTAAGGCATGCTGTCATGAATATCCAAAATTCGGTTTTGTCGGTTTTTCTAAGTTTTGAAGCAAGACTGAATTCAAATGTTCCGATAAGGGCAGATATAACTATGGCTGTTAGTACGGGTACCGGAAGGTAAGGTATAAAGCCTGTTCCAAACATTAATACAAAGAACATAGAAAGTGAAGCAACGATGGAAGCTAGCTGTGACTTGATGCCGTACTGCTCCGCAAGACCGGTTCTGGATACGCTACCATTTACCGGACAGCATCCTGAAAGCGAAGCAATAAGATTTCCAACGCTGTAAGCAAGGATTTCTCTTCGGTTGTCAATCTTATCATCATGCTTATTACCAAAGTTCTTGGTTGCAAGAAGAGTTTCTGAAAAGATAACAAGGGCGATAATAAGGGCAGATAAGAACATATAGCCTGTATTGTCAATTAGAAGAGTAACATCCGGAAGTACAAACTTAGGAAGTCCGGACTTTACATCAGGAAGGAGTTTAACGCCGTATTTATCGATATTCATAAACTTGGTAAGACATGCTCCGCCAATCATCATGATTGCGGCCATAGGTGCCTTGGGAAAAAGTTTTTTACATATAAGTATAATTATTATCGTTGATATACCCAAAGCAAAAGAAAGTAGATGAAAACCTTCGCCGGCTTCTGTATAGATGTGAGCAATAAGGGCAGAAAGCTCACCCATTCCGCTGTCACCGCCAAAAAGTTTAGGCACCTGCATGAGTATTATGGTCATACCTATACCTGTTATAAATCCGCCCATAACAGATTCTGATATATATTTGATTATTCTATCAGCTCTGACAATATAAAATATAATTAGCCAGATAGCAGTTATTAAGGTAATTACCGGAACTATTTTTATAGCTCTTTCGGATTCGTTTGTTATGGAAAGTGTAAGCAAGACACCACCGGTAAGTGCTGCCGGGGCAGCATCCACACCAAATATATATCTAGGTGAAGAAGTCAGAAAGGCATATGCAAGTATGGGAAGAAGAGAGCCATAAAGCCCGTATATTACCGGAAGTCCCGCAACCAAAGCATATCCCATGGATATCGGAATTGAAATTAGCGCAATTACTATACCTACCACTATATCAGTTAAAATGTTTTTAACAGTGAAGTTTTTTTTATTTGTTTTAAATTTAGTCATGTATTATCTCCAAAGTGTTTGTTTATTGGAATGAATCTGTTGTTTTTATTAACGTTTATGTACTTATATTATAATAAAAATGAAGTAGAAAATCCATATTAAAATCAGTTAGTAAGTATTATAAGTGATTTTATGGGGGAGTGGACCTACCTAAATTGCAGAAAATCTCAAAAAGGATGGTTCCGAGGTGGTTTCAGGCGGGAGAGAACCATCCTAAATCGCAGATTTTCTCAAAAAGGATGGTTCCGAGGTGGTTTCAGGCGGGAGAGAACCATCCTAAATCGCAGATTTTCTCAAAAGGGATGGTTCAGAAGCTTTAAATTTCGTCCCACAGCCAGAACTTTTGACTAAAACCGCCAAAAAATCTGGTCCGTGCAAAATCCAGGCAAAAAAATCTAAATGGTAGTTGACTTCATCTTGAACATATGATAATATGTTCATATGAAATAAGAATACAAATATTTATATGATAAATTAGTGGCCGCAAATCCAGAAGTTACAATCCACACGCCATAATCCACAGGACAAAAGCCGCTTCAAACCGTATCATATAAAGAAAGGAAAGTCATGGAAGAAGATAAGCTAATAGATCTGTCAGAACTCTTTAAGAATTTTGGCGATTCTACCAGAATTAAGATTCTATTTTCTTTGATGGAGTCAGAGAAAAACGTTTCTGACATTTGTGCGGATATAAATATGAATCAATCAGCGGTATCGCATCAGTTAAAGATTTTAAAGTCATCAAAGTTGGTCAGTTCACAGAGAAGTGGAAAGGCTAACATATACTCCCTGGCAGATGATCATGTAAAGAGTATTCTGGCACTGGGAATTGAACACATAGAGGAATAACAAGAGAAAAAATGGAGGTTAGTATGAAAAAGAGATTCAAATTAGAGGAATTAGATTGTGCACACTGTGCATCAAAGATGGAGAAGGCAATCAATGCACTTGACGGAGTAAACAGTGCAACTGTTAACTTTATGCAGCAGAAGCTTACCATAGATTGCGATGATGATTCATTTTATGAAATAATGGATAAGGTTGAGAAAGAAATAAAAAAGATTGAGCCTGACTGCTCCATCGTAAGATAAAAACTATAATTGAGAACCTGACGGAGAAGCAATAATTATCATTATTGAGAAGAAATAATTCAGACCGAAGTTTATTTTCAAGTTTCCTTGGTTATTGGAGCATCTCCGACAGAGTCAAACAGTTCTCGGAATGGAAGGAATCATGTCAAAAAAGCAGAAAAAGGAGCTTCGACTTATAATAATTGCAGGTGTCCTTTTTATTGTACTCGAAATATTAACAGTTGTCCCGATTTGTCCACAAGTTTTCAACAATAAGTGGATAAGTATGGGATTATTCACAGTTCCATATCTGATTGTCGGATTAAATGTTATCAAAAAATCTATAAAAGGGATATATAACAAACAGCTTTTAGACGAGTCATTTCTCATGGTTATTGCTACCGTCGGAGCATATATTACAGGAGAGTACGCGGAAGCATGCGCTGTTATGCTTTTCTATCAGGTGGGTGAGTTCTTCCAGCAATACGCAGTAAAAAAGTCCAGAAAATCGATTAAGGATTTGATGGATATTGCACCTGAAAGTGCATTTGTTGAAAGAAAAGACGGAAGTGTTGAGGAAGTATTTCCGGACGAGGTAGAGATTGACGATATCATAGTTGTTAAGCCAGGCGAGAAGATTCCTGTAGATGGTACTGTAATTAGCGGAGAAAGCATGATCAATACCGCAGCGCTCACAGGTGAATCTGTCCCAAGAAGTGTACACCCTGGATGTGATATTATCTCCGGTTGTGTTAACGGAGAGGGACTTATAAGGCTTAAAGCAGCTAAGAAGTATGAAGACTCTACTGTGGCCCGTATCCTTGAACTTGTGGAAAATGCATCGGAGAAAAAGGCAGTTACGGAGAATTTTATAACCAGATTCGCAATTTACTATACTCCTATAGTTGTTATATGTGCTCTTTTGCTTGCAGTTGTCCCATCAACTGTACTCGGTAATCCACTTAGTTGGATATACAGAGCTTGTACATTTCTGGTTATTTCATGTCCTTGTGCTCTGGTTATAAGTGTACCCCTTTCTTTCTTCGGTGGAATAGGCGCAGCTTCGAGAAACGGTGTGCTTGTTAAAGGATCTAACTATCTTGAGCTTCTCGCAGATATTGAAGTACTTGTAACAGACAAGACCGGAACACTTACAAAGGGTGTTTTTGAGGTTAACAAGGTGGAGGTTATGCCTGGATATACTGAAGATGAAGTGATTTCAGTAGCAGCCGTTGCAGAAAGCATGTCAACACATCCGATTGCTGTATCTATCAGAAATTATTGGAACCTTCAACTCGTCTCGGATGATGTAGATAACAAAAACAAAGAAAACAGCGCCATACCTGGAAATACAGCAAACCTCAAACTAAAATCCGACAACTTAATATATACCCTAAAAGATATCCAAAATATAACCGGAAAGGGTCTTAAAGCTACCATTCTCGATGCTGATCAGAGTGAACATACTGTCTATGTCGGAAAACGTCAGCTCATGATTGAAAAGGCAGTAAAGGGATTTTCTGATGTTTCGAGTGAAGCCGGAGGAAGCACTGTTGTTTATGTTGCTAAGGGAAATAAAGCTCTTGGAATCATATATATATCCGATACCATAAAGGGTGAAGCCGCGAAAGCGCTAGAGAGTGTTCGTAAAGAGGGAGTAAAGAGTGTAGTGCTTCTTACAGGCGACGACAAAAGAGTCGGAGACTATACAGCATCGGTGCTCGGTATAGATATAGTTGAATCTGAACTTTTACCTGAAGAAAAGGTTGCAAAGCTGGAAGAGATGATAAATGCAAACACAGGAAAAGGAAAGATTGGTTACATAGGTGATGGAATAAACGATGCTCCGGTTTTAACCAGAGCAGATGTTGGTATAGCTATGGGTGGCATAGGTTCGGATGCTGCAATTGAAGCGGCGGATGTTGTGGTTATGGACGATAATCTTATGCATCTTGGAAGTGTAATGAGAATCGCGAGAAAAACAACCCGAATCGCAAAGCAGAATATCATATTTGCATTGGCTGTAAAGGTAGGGGTGCTTATACTTGGCGCTCTGGGTATAGCAAATATGTGGGCCGCTGTGTTTGCAGATGTAGGAGTTGCGGTTATCTGTATATTAAACGCCATGAGAATGCTTAAAAATCAAAAAGAAAAACATCAATAATCAAGATATGTCCCCAATAAAAGATAATCATCATAAGATAATCATCATATGATAATCATTATAAAACACCATAAGATTACAAAAAACTCTTGAAGCAAATCCAAAACACTGCTACAATAAGGAGTGGTTAACTTGGGAGGAGAAATCCCCCATCTCTAAGCCAAAGTATGGGTGGGTGTACTCGCAAGCGAGTATTGGCTTTTAGAAATATTTGTTTTGTTATAGGAAAGGAATAGTTATGGGCGGCTTTTTTGGATGTGTAGGTAGAGAAAATTGTTTATTTGATTTGTTTTTCGGAACAGATTATCATTCTCATCTTGGAACCAGAAGGGCGGGACTTGTTACTTATGATGGTAAGGACTTTGACAGAGCCATACATAATATCGAGAATTCACCTTTTAGAACCAAGTTTGACAAGGACGTACAGGATATGGACGGCTACATGGGAATCGGATGTATCTCCGATTATGAACCACAGCCTCTGATAGTGCGTTCTCATCATGGAACATTTGCCATAACAACAGTAAGCAAGATAAATAATAAGCAGCAGCTTATAGAGGACCTCTTCTCCGCAGGAAATTCACATTTCTTAGAGATGAGTGGAGGAGATATCAATTCTACTGAGCTCGTTGCAGCTATTATAAATCAAAAAGAAAATCTTATAGAGGGTATCAAGTACGCGCTTGACAGCGTAGATGGCTCTCTTTCGTTGCTTCTCCTTACTCCAAAGGGGCTTTTCTGTGCTCGTGACAGCTACGGACGCACACCTGTGGTTTTAGGAAAGAAGCTTAATACCGACGAAGAAACAGGTGATAGCGAAAGTTACTGTGTTTCATTCGAGGATTTTGCATTTCAGAAGCTTGGATACGAGACATACAAGGAACTCGGTCCCGGCGAGATAGATGTTATCACACAGGAGGGTGTAAGAACGCTAGTTACTCCAGGGGATAAGATGAAGATATGCACATTTCTCTGGGTTTATTATGGATACCCGTCAAGCTCATATGAGGGCATAAGTGTAGAGAAGATGCGTTACAACTGTGGCGCATGTCTTGCTAAGCGCGATAATGTAAAGCCTGATATAGTCGCAGGAGTTCCTGATTCAGGAACAGCTCATGCTATAGGATATTCCAATGAGTCAGGCATTCCATTTTCAAGACCATTTATAAAGTATACTCCTACATGGTCAAGATCTTTTATGCCTACCATACAGAGTAAGCGTAATATGATAGCAAAGATGAAGCTTATAGCTGTCAACGACCTTATCAAGGATAAGAGTATGCTGCTTATTGACGATTCCATAGTTAGAGGTACTCAGTTAAGAGAAACCACAGAGTTTCTTTATGATAATGGAGCGAAGGAGGTTCATATAAGACCTGCCTGCCCACCTCTTGTATATGCTTGTAAGTACCTGAATTTCTCACGTTCTAATTCAGAGATGGATCTTATAACCAGGCGAGTTATAGCTAAGCTTGAGGGAACAACCGATGTTTCTGAAGAGATTCTCAGTAAGTATGCCAATCCTGACACGCCTGAATATGAGAAGATGGTTGAGGAAATTCGCAAGGAATTACATTTTACAACACTTAGATTTAATCGTCTTGACGACATGTTAGAGTCGGTTGGAATAGATACTGATAAACTATGTACATATTGTTGGGACGGAAAAGAGTAAAGAATGACCATTTTGGGTTGACAAATACCCTATTTTTAGGCTAAATTATAGAAGTAAGATTTGTCACATAAATTATTAAAAGGTTGGATAATAAGATGGCCAGTTCGAGAGATGATATTTCCCGTAGAAAAAGAAGGGAAGAATTGAGATTAGCAAGGGCCGAGGCTGCAAGAAAAGCCCGTCAGAGGCTTGTGATAGGTGCTGTAGCAGTCGTGGCCGTTTTAATAATAGTTATATTGATAGTTGTGAAGTGCTCTAAGGGCTCTGACTCTTCAAGTACATCAAAGAAGAGTGATACTACTAAGGTTGAGAAGTTCTCGGGTAGCGTAGAGCCTACGGTTACTGATACTAAGGGTAAGGTCGCACTTTCATGGGAAGCTTTTGAGTCAGCAACAAGCTACAGTGTACTTCGTGCCGATACGGCAGAGGGCACATTTGAAGCTATCGGAAATACTGAAACTAATGAGTATACGGATACTACAGTAACAAAGCGTACTAAGTACTATTATCAGGTTATACCTGAGAAGAAGAGTAAGGATGGTAAAATTGCCCAGGGTGATGCCAGTGAAGCGCTTGAAGCTTATGTTCTTCCTGCTAAGCCTAAGATGGCTATAGTTGGTGAGTGTTACGTAGAAGGTATCTCAGAGTGGGCTAAGGGTGAGCTTCCAAAGAATACTCTCATACTTGGAAAAGAGGGTACTACCACATATAAGATTATAAATGATTCGGATTACTCATATAAAGGATCAAATGTTTCAGCTCTTGAGAGAACAGCAGTTTACAAGCCGGATATAGTTTGCTTGCTGGTAGGTATGAATGAAGCAACTAACCAGGATACACTCGATACTATAAGTAATTTCGATGAAATTATATCTTCACTTCAGCAGATAAATGAGAATGTCAAGGTTGTAATTATGGCTGTGTCGCCTACAGGTAAGACATCAAGCCTTAATATCCCTACACCTGTACAGAGAGATAACTTCAATCATGAGTACGAAGCATTTGCTGAAACTAAGGATAATGTATATTATTATGATTATTCCGAAATCATTACAGGTGAGGATGGATATTTAAGTGCTGAGTCAGATGCAGGTGATGGTTGTCACTGGACATCTGCAGCAACTATAAATGTAATGAAAGACCTTATGATATGGTTAGATGATTATTTGTATTGATTTTAGAATTATGAATAGTATTAAAATTCAATAAATATAAAGGGATAGATGATAATAAAGAATAGGGAGAGAAAATAAATGAATAAAAGAAGTGCATTAAAGTATATATCAGCAATTGTACTCATGTTTGCTTTATCATTTACTGTTGCGATGCCAGAGGAAGCAGCTGCAGCAGCTACACCAAGCAGCATTTATACTGCGGTTTCCGGTGCATACGGAAAGTCTTATCCATTAAGTGATGATAATGAGATTAATACCGCCAGAACCAATGTTTTCGGTAAGTATTCCAACATCTTAGGCGTTTCTGCAAAGCTTTTTACTTCTTACAAAGCTGCTAAGAAGTCAAACAGTAAGTATGAGTACGTAAGCTTTGTTTGCGAGGCTGATGGTTCAGCTAATGTAAATAAAATTAAGAAAAAGCTTAAAAAATATGTAAAGAATGAGACCAGTGGCAATGAGAATTACTTCAGTGCTACAGGTAAGAAGCTTATGAAAAACGCAAAGATAGGTTCAAAGGGAAATTTTGTATATCTTTTTATCTTAGATACAAGCGGAAACTCAAAGGCTGTCAAAGCATTTAACAAGAATGCATAATTCTTTACTTACGATAAAACTGATTTAGTTCTTGAAAGGCAAACCGATGGTTTTCAGTAATATAGAGTTTTTATTTGTATTTTTACCAATTGTATTATTGTGTTATTATATTGCACCGCGTTTCTTAAAGAATGCGGTGCTTACTGCGTTTAGCCTGGTTTTTTACGCATGGGACAGACCGGCTTACACAATACTTATGATTATATCCATAGTATTTAATTTTCTGTTCGGTCTCTTGATATCACACAGGGCTAAGCTTGATGAAGCTTATAATAAAAGCATATCGGATAAAACAAAAGAAAAGCATACCACCAGGGTTATACTGGTTATATCAGTGGTTTTCAACCTTTTTTATCTTGGAGTTTTTAAGTATACCGGATTTATAGTAAATACAATTAATGATTTATTCCATACAGACATAGATAAGATTGTTATAGGGACAGCGGATAAAAACATAGATCTTCTAAAGGTTGCGCTTCCCATAGGCATCAGTTTCTATACATTTCAGGCTATGAGCTATGTAATAGATGTTTACAGGAAGAATGTAAATGTAAATAAAAACATTGTAAGCTTTTCGACTTATATATCTATGTTTCCTCAGCTTATAGCAGGTCCTATAGTAAGGTACAAGACTGTCGACAAGGAAATCAGGAGCCGTAAGGAAACAGTTGATATGGCTTCCGAGGGCATATTCCGATTCAGTATCGGACTTGGAAAGAAGGTTCTCATAGCAAATAACGTAGGTGCTCTCTGGGATAGCATAAGGGTTATGGAAAGATCTGAACTTTCAACCTTTACCGCGTGGCTCGGTGTATTTGCATTTACTTTACAGATTTACTTTGATTTTTCAGGATACTCCGATATGGCAATAGGTCTCGGAAAGCTTTTTGGATTTAATTTTTCTGAAAACTTTGAACATCCTTACGAATCCAGATCTATCACGGAATTCTGGCGAAGGTGGCACATAAGCCTGAGTACATGGTTTAAGGAGTATGTTTACATACCTCTTGGCGGAAACAGGAAGGGTAAAGGACGACAGATATTAAATATAGCGATTGTATGGCTGCTTACGGGACTTTGGCACGGAGCCAGCTGGAATTTTGTGCTTTGGGGAGTGTACTACGCTATACTCTTACTGATAGAAAAGCTTGGATTCCTTAAGGTATTAGAGAAACTTCCAAAGCTTATATCATGGATATACACATTTGTGCTCGTAGTTATTGGCTGGGCTATTTTCTCATTCAGTGATGTAAAGTACGGAAGTGATTTTGTAAAGAGCCTTTGCTTTAATGCCGGAAAGGGGCTTGTAAGCAGAGACGCAGCATTTATGGTGATGAGTAATATAATATTACTCTTGATAGGCCTTATAGGATCATTTTCACTTATCAAAAAGCTTTGTATAAAGGTGTTTGGTAAATCTGAAAGTGCAGCATGGATTGGAAGAGTTTTATTTGTTATAACTTGTCTCTTTCTTTGCAGTGCATACATGGTTTCAAGTACTTATAATCCATTCTTATATTTTAGATTTTAACTAATGTTATTAATTGGTGATATTTATGAAAAGAAAATTACAATATTCTTTGATTATTCTATCTGTACTATACATATCAGCCATGATTGTATTTACTGTTATGAATCGAAATAAGAGTTATTCAGAGTTAGAAAAAAGAAAACTCGCTACATTTCCAAAGGTTAGCTTATCGAGGATTTTAAACGGTAAGTTCCAGAAGGGATTTGTGGATTACCTAAGTGATCACTTTGCTTTTCGTGACGGCTGGGTAACCATAAAAACCAAGGCAGACATAACCACAGGAAAAAAGCTGATAAATGATATATACATCGGGAAGGATGATTATCTCATAGAAAAGTATGAGGATTCTGATTTTGAAAAAGATGTTATAAAGGAAAATGCGCGCTATGTATCTAAGTTTGTCAACATGGCATCGGAAAGCATAGGAACTAAGCATGTGAAAGTTGTATTGGTTCCGGGTAAGGCGAGGGCATTAAAATCAAAGCTTCCGATGTTTTCGAGCAAGTGCAGTATGCAGGAATACATGGAGAAGAAGCTTGCTAAGAAGATAAATGATTCGGATTCAGTAATTATCAACTTACTTGAACCACTTAAAAAGCATGATGATGAATATATATATTATCGGACGGATCACCACTGGACAGCGCTTGGAGCAGCATATGGATACGAAGAGATCAAAAATTCCCTTGGAGTCAAGGGAACCGATGACACCAGAGAAGGTATGAATTCGGACTCTGATACAGATAAGAATAAAAAATCTGATTCTGATTCAAGCTCTGAAAATGAGAAAAAGAAGGATTCAAAATCCGATAAATCAGGTAAGAGCGACCTGATAACCAAGCCGGACGGATTTAAGTATGTTAAGTTAGCAGATGATTTTTATGGTACAACATACAATAAGATTCACCTCAAGGTAGAGGCTGATGTTATAGAAAAGCCTGATATAGAGGCTGCAGAGAAGGCGGACGTAACTATTAATGATTCCGGAGAAATAACAAAGGGAAAGACCATGTACTATCCAGAAAAGCTAAAAACTGCTGATAAGTACGAGTATTTTCTTTCAGGTAATTACAGTCAGGTAATAATTGATACACCTAAGGATGACGGTTCAACCCTTATCATGGTTAAGGATTCTTACTCCAATGCGCTTGTGCCTTACCTTTGTCAGGATTATGATTATATTTACATGATAGACCTAAGATATGCAAACTCAAGTATATTTGACACTTTGCAAAGCGTAGAAAGATTTGATGATATCCTACTTGTCTATAATGAAGAGAAGTTTATGCAGGACAGACATCAGTATTATCTGCAGTAGGTGCATATAAAATCTATTATTAATTATATAAAAAAGGGGCTGTTGCATTATACTTAGTGCGACAGCCCCTTTGATTTTGTTATTTAGTCAGTAGTTCTTAATGAACTATTGCTCTTAATTCACGCTACTATCTTAGAATCCCTCTTCAGGAGTTCTGAAGTTATTAGCTGTTACATGAAGATAATTATCATCCCATGAATACCAATTTCCGTCTGAAGACTTCCAAACATCGATATATCTGTCAGTTCCCCAATCGTTTTGCTCATCACCGTTTCCGATGAACATCATGTATGTCGCGGGTCTCTTACCGGTAATAGTTTCCTTTTCAGGAATCATGTAAGGTCCGCGATAAACAGTAAGCTTATAGTTTCCTTCGCCCGGATCCTCATAGAAGAGATCTGACTTAGCTCCGAAGTAGCTTAAGTATACATTTGGATGAACTGTTGTAGCATCCTTCATGCTCTGTACACATGTCTGCCAACGGGCATTAGCGATATTGTTAGCTTCGCGAGGTCCATTTAAGTACTCGAACATTTTTCTGCACTCCTGAACCATAGGATCCTTATCACCCATTGGGTCTGAAGGATTTGAGTATCCTCTAAATGTAGCCGCTACACAAGCAGAAGCCATCATAGTATTGAATCCGATTCCATCTTCTTCATACTCATAACCATCGATAGGATCTTCGAAAGAATATTCTCCTGTAAGAGGAATAGTCTGTAATCCTCTGAGTGTGTTAGGAAGCTTCTGGAAGGTGTATTCTCTTACTTCGCAGATAGTATCCTTAGAAGCAACGCCATCTGTTACATCGTAGCCGAGTTCAATAAGCTCTTCTTCGGAAACAACATCTTTATTGATCTGGAATTCAACTCTAACATTCTTAGCGTTGTCAACATAAGTTACATCGTCTTCATAATTAAATCCGTTATCCTCTATACCGGGAGTTGGAGTAGGATTATCTGAAGGATCTGTAGTAGGATTTGATGAAGGCCTAGTAGTTGGTCTGGTTGATGTTCCGGGTGAACCTGAAGGTCTTACTGTAGGTGAAGCAGATACACCTGGCTTTGTAGATGGTGTAGCTGATGGTGAAGGTGTAGCATCAGACTTAACTGTTACCTTGCACTTATAAACCTTACCTTTGAACTTGGCCTTAATAACTGCACTTCCCTCTGAAACACCGGTTACCTTACCTGTCTTCTTTCCTACAGTAGCTACTGTAGAATCGCTGGATGACCAGGTTTTACACTTAAGTGTCTTTTTTCCTTTCTTAAGAGTAAGTTTCTTTGACTGGTCAACAGAAAGAGTAAGCTTTGTCTTTGAGATTGTGACTTTTTTGCTTTTCTTCTTTGCATCAGCATTGGCACCTGTAAATGCGCTGCCGAAAACCATGCTGGCACAAAGAGTGAGAGCTAAAGCTTTCTTTGTTAACTTTTTCATTGTTAAACCTCCTTTTAAAATGTTTAATTGTATTACAATGTGTAATATGTACACACAATGTACTAATTAAATGTAATAATTTTAACGAATAAAAGATACGTTAGTATAAAAGGTAATAAAATTTACATTTTTAATTCTTATTCACAACCACCCATTTGACAAAATTGTAACATATATAGCCTCAAATTCATAATGAAAAATTATTACAATTTATTAACAAAAAAATCTACAAATTCGGTATAACCTTCTTTTTCCATCTGTTCTTTCTGGAATTTCTTATTTTTCTTCATGATTGCAATATTTACGATTGTACCTTGTTCTCTTTCCTCTTTAGCTTTCTTAAGGATCTCAAGCATTTTTTCGGAAGGCATGTTCTTCTCGACTAAGTAACAAACCTTATTTTTACTTGTAGGAACCTGATAATCTCGCTCTAAGAGAAGCATAACTATTCGCTCGAAACCGATAGAAAAACCGCAAGCCGGAGTACTCTGACCGGTGAATTTACCAATCATCTCATCATAACGTCCGCCACCACCCACAGATCCGCCGTACTCATCCATGGATATCTCAAATATAGGTCCGGTATAGTAGCTCATACCACGAACCAATGTAGGATCAAACGCAATCTTAAAGTCAGCTGACTTAACACTGTCCACACTTGATATAATAGTCTCCAGGTCTTCGGCAATTCCCGGTTCTAAGTATTCCCCCAAGGTATCCTTTAAGTATCTGACACCTTCTGCATCAGGAGTGACTTTATCAAAAAGATCCAAGTACTTGTCTACGGACTCCTCAGAGTAACCCTGCTCTATAAGCTCGGAATTTACCCCCTCAAGGCCGATTTTATCCATTTTGTCAAGGGTTATAAATACGCTGTCATAGTCTGCTTCACCAAAACCACTGTAGGCAGCCATAGCCTTAAGCATTTTTCGATTATTAAGACGTATGGTAAATTTTTCAAAGCCTATCTTTCCAAGAAGTGTTGTGGTTGCAGTGATAAGCTCTATCTCAGCCAGGATGGTGGGTTCACCCAAAATATCTATATCACACTGCATAAACTGACGATACCTGCCTCTTTGAGGTCTGTCAGCTCTCCATACATTTCCCATCTGGAGCGCTTTAAAAGGACTTCCCAGTTCATTTGCATTGTTTGCATAGTAACGAGACAGAGGTAAAGTAAGGTCGTAACGAAGACCACTGTCAGTCAGAGTGCTTACATCAGGAACTGTAGCTTCAGAAATTCGAGAAACGGCTGACGAAAGCTTATCTCCACGCTTCAAAATCTTAAATATTAGCTTTTCGTTTTCTCCACCCTGATTTGAGGAAAGATTCTCAATGTGCTCTACACATGGGGTCTCCATAGATGAAAAACCAAATGTTCTGTAAGTCTCCTTTATTTGCCCTATAACATAATCACGGATTTCCATTTCTCTGGGCAATATATCCTTCATGCCGGTAACCGGCTTTTTCTTCATAGCCATACTACTTATTCCTTTCTTTATAGAAGTGCATACATTTCCAATTATATACGAACTTTCCAAGATAGACAACTTATTTCTTTTGAACAACAAATTGACACGGACATTACGATATCGATACTTGTTATATTTTGAAAAATCAGATATAATATAAAAAGCGTGTAAAGTGCACGACATGAACAAATATGAGAAGGAGGATTTTATAATGAGTGTAAATCGTTTTGTATTGAATGGTGTATCTTACCATGGTCATGGAGCAATCCAGGAGATTCCGGGAATAGTAAAGGCTAAGGGGTTCAAAAAAGCCTTTGTTGCATCTGATCCGGATCTTGTAAAGTTTGGATTAACAGCTAAGGTGACAGATTTACTTAAAGAAAATGGAATTGATTTTGAGGTTTACTCAGACATAAAACCAAATCCAACTATTGAAAATGTACAGAGCGGAGTAGCAGCATACAAGGCATCAGGAGCTGATTTCATGATTACCATCGGTGGTGGTTCTTCTATGGATACAGGAAAGGGTATAGGTATCATTATAAACAATCCTGAGTTTGAAGATGTTCGTTCTTTAGAGGGTGTTGCACCGACCAAAAAGCGTACTGTATTTACTATAGCAGTTCCTACAACAGGTGGAACAGGAGCAGAATCCACCATTAACTATGTAATTACCGATGTTGAGAAGAAGCGTAAATTTGTTTGTGTGGATCCTAACGATATTCCTGATGTAGCTGTAGTTGATCCGGATATGATGTCTACCATGCCAAAGGGACTTACTGCTTCAACAGGTATGGATGCTTTAACTCACGCTATAGAAGGTTATACAACAGCTGCAGCATGGGAGCTTTCAGATTGCTTGAATCTCGAAGCTATACAGCTGATTGCTAAAAACTTAAGAAAAGCAGTTGAAAATGATCCTGATGGAAGAGAAGGAATGGCTCTTGCGCAGTACGTTACAGCTATGGCTTACTCAAATGTTGGTCTTGGAATAGCACATTCTATGGCTCATACCTTAGGTGCTGTTTACGATACACCTCATGGTGTTGCGTGTGCTATGATGTTACCTATAGTTATGGAGTTCAATGCTGAGCAAACAGGCGAAAAGTATAAGAAAATTGCTGAGGCATTTGGAGTAGATACTACAGGTATGGATCAGGCTACATATCGCAAAGCTGCTATAGATGCTGTTCGTCAGCTTTCTGTAGATGTTGGTATTCCAACTAAGCTTGAAAAGTTAAAGGAAGAGGATCTTGATTTCCTTTGCGAATCTGCAGCAGCAGACGCATGTGCACCGGGTAATCCAAGACCTGCATCGCTTGAAGAATTCAGAGAGATGTTTAAGAAATTAATGTAATCATAATATGTTAAACTTATAATTTGCACTTGGTAGGGGCAGTGATATCCAATGGCTTATTACTGCTCTTATCGAGTGCTTTTTTTACCCGGTTTACTAAGTCTAATATAATTAATTATTGTAATATCTGTATGATTCGGTTAAAATAAATCTAGATTATTTGTATAGGAAAAAGGCAATGAAATAAGTAAAGTGGAGGTTTTTGATAATGACACTTTTATCATATCAGGTTTTTAAGACTGTTACAGAACAGGGGAGTTTTCGGAAGGCAGCAGAAATACTGGGATTAACCCCATCTGCCATAAGTCATACCATATCCGCTATGGAAAGTGAACTTGGTTCGGCTGTTTTAAATAGAAGTAAAAACGGTGTAACATTAACAAATTACGGAGAACAGATATTTCCCTATGTTAATGCCGTTTTAAACAGCGATGAAAGCTTGAAGCAAGTCATAGCCGAGATGAATGGACTTAAAAAGGGCAAGGTCAAGATAGGGTGCTTTTCGAGTATATGTACCAATTGGCTGCCTGATATCATACATTCCTTTGAAAAGCAGTATCCGGATATAATAATTGAAGTTTTTCAAGGTTCATATGATGATGTTTCATATTGGCTTAAAAACGGAATCGTAGATATAGGCTTTTTATCTGCCTCCAGCGCAGGTGATATACCCATAGAGTCCCTTTATAAGGAGCCGCTTTTATGCGTATTCCCAAAGGGAAAGGGGCCTGATGATAAGACTCTCCCTATAAAGATTGAGACACTTAAGAAGCAAAAGTTTGTAGCTCAGAGAGAGACCACCGATGCAGATATACAAAGATTTTTTAAGAGTAATAATCTAAATATCCAGTCGGCATACCATGTAGTTGACGACATGTCTGCTATTGCCCTTGTTGCTAACGGATTTGGTATAGCTATTATGCCGGAGCTTGTTATGAACGATATGCCTTACGATGTAGATACATACTCCATAGAGGGTAATGCATACAGAACTATAGGTATAGCAACCCTGGATATGGATTTCATGGCACCTGCCGTGGAGACCATGTACAAGCATATAATAGAAAACTATAAAAATATATAAGACAAATACACATAATAAACATATTTTAATCATACAATTTTATCATCTATAATCGTTTTTATGTCAAGACTCGCTTGCGAGTCTTGCGCGCCGGATTCGGGTCTGCTTTAGCAGACATTTACCTATCCGAATCCGTGTGCATCCTCGCGGAGCTTTTTAACTCAGTCGGGGCTTGAACCCCGACTGAGTTAAATCAATGTAATACAGACCATATCTTATTAGTATTATACATATATAAGGGAAAAATTAAATACTATAAATCATAAAATAAAGAAACGGGGAAATTTATATGGCATATGCAGACAAGTTACGAATAGTTATCGATAATGTAAATACTGTTATTAAGGGCAAGGAGTACGTAGTTGAGAAGGTTCTTGCCGGTATGATAGCAGGTGGACATATCCTTATGGAGGATATTCCGGGAGTAGGAAAGACTACCCTTGCAACCACATTTGCAAAGACTCTTTCCTTGGATTATAAGAGAGTGCAGTTCACTCCCGATGTTCTTCCTAGCGATATCCTTGGATTTTCCATGTATAACAATGCAACTCAGGAGTTTGAGTACAGACCGGGTACGGTTTTTTGTAATCTGTTCTTAGCTGACGAGATAAATCGTACTTCACCAAAGACTCAGTCGGCACTTCTGGAGGTTATGGAGGAAGCGCATGCCACAGTTGACGGCGTTACCAGACCTCTTCCCGATCCATTTGTGGTAATAGCTACCGAAAATCCTTATGGTTCTTCTGGAACACAGATGCTTCCGGAATCGCAGCTCGACCGTTTCATGATTTGTCTTTCCATGGGATATCCGTCACATTTTGATGCCATACAGATACTTAAGGGCAATGCGTCTAACCCTGTAGAGCACGTTCAAAGCGTGATTACACTTGATGAACTTAAGGAAATAAGACAGTATACCAACGATATGTATGTTAAAGATGAAATATATGAGTATATAGTTTCCATAGTTGAAGAAACCAGAAACAATGAGATGTTTAGCGCAGGAGCGAGTCCTCGTGGAACCATAGCCATGCTCAAGATGGCAAAGGCGATGGCGGTGATAGGTGGTAGAGATTTTGTTACTGCTGAGGATGTTCAAAGTGTTACAAAAGATGCTCTTGGGCACAGAGTAAAGATAAGTCAGAGAGCCAGAACACAAGGCATGAACATGGAAAATGCCATGCAGGAATTGTTAAAACAAGTGAAATTGCCTAGGTGATAAGGTTTTAACTCAGTCGGAGAAATCCCCCACCTCTAAGCTAAAGAGTGGGTACGGATATTGACAATACGTAAATTATAATAATTAAAAACATTTAAAGTAAATGAAGGAAAAAGAGGAGTAAGGGCAATTTGAAATATACAAAAATATTTCCGGGCAGATTGGTAATGTATATAATACTTTATATTGTCAATCTTGTGTTCTTTATATTTTTTCACAGTTATACGTTTTTAGCTTTCCTTATAATTATGACTATAGCGCCACCTCTTTCTATCGCTAGTACGATATATGTAAGCAGGAGGCTCGAGTTTTCTCTTAAGTGTGTCATGCAGTCCACCAGAAAATATGAGCTCAGTTACCTAAAAGTTATAGTAAATAATCCTACTTACATGGTATCACTTGACCTTAAGGAAGCACTAATCTGCGAGAATACATTTTATCAAAATAAAGATACTATTATACTTTCCATGCCTGTAAGATTACATTCACGGTATGAATTGGACATTCCCATGAAACTCAGTATGAGTGGTAATATCAGATATAGGGTGGAAATCGTCAGATTACTTGACTTTCTGGGATTTGTGGAGGTCAGGAGAAAGATTGATATAAAGGCTGAAACTCTGGTGCTTCCGGCTTCGGAGGAAGAGTATAAGGGTAGCATGAGTGATATATCCGAAGGTATGACCGAGGTTGAGGAAACTAAGAAGAGAGGCTATGATTTCTCAGATGTTACGGATGTAAGAGAGTATATTCCGGGGGATAAACTTATGAATATCCATTGGAAGCTTTCTGCAAAGCGAGATGTGCTTATGGTAAAAGAGAGAGAAAGCATGTCAAATGAGCAGATGGCTCTCTTTGTTTCTCTGGACGGTTATAAAGAAAACATTGAAAGTGTAGTATGCCTTTCCTATGCACTTGTAAAGCGGCTTATACGTGAAAATGTAGTAGTGAGACTTATATGGTGGAACGAAGACTTAGGAGAGTTTGAGTGTAGAAGATTACTTGAATTAGAAGAGCTTGACGAAGCATTTGCCGACATGTATAACGTTCATATATACGAAAACTCTGAAGATGTGTTGCGTCACTTTCCGGGTATATTCCCTGAGTTAAGAGCATTTGTAAAGGTAGGATATATGGAGGGTGAAGCAGGCGTGGAGATTCGAGAGCTGATGTAAGTTATAAATACAAAATTAAACCGGAGATTAGTATGGCTATAGATAAAGATAAAAAGAAAGCCAAAAGAGGCTTTTATGAAATATACAGAAACCGAAGACAGGAAATAGAAATATGTGACGGTATTGCCATAGATGAGTCGATGTACGACCTGAAGGAAAACCGTCTGCTTACCATGTTTTTAAAGGGCATTATGGTATATTTGCTGTCCATGGGATCCATAGGAACTTATCTATCCTGCGTCGGTTGCGATTTTAACGAAATTGCCGTCAATGTAGTAGCTTTTGTGACTGCCATTCTCTGTTCACTTCTCTATCATAGTTATCTTACCGAAAATGTGGGTTATCTGATTTTCTTCGCTATATTTGCAGTAATTACTTACTCCGTAAGGACATATATAAGTAGTGGATTTAACTCAATATTAAATGATTCCTACGAAGAAATGTCTAACTACTTTGATTCAGAGGGTATGCAGAGATTTGCCGAAAGTATGGATGACAGGTATACGGCAATTACAGTCTGTGCATGCATTATATGTGTGGTTTTCAATATATTTATTAATAACTATATATCCAGAACCATGAGATATATGGTTTCTACGATTATTGTATTTTTCTTCAATGTTGTTCCGTTTTATATCGGTCTTGAGCCTGATCTCCTTTACATGATAATGGTTGTTGCCGGTCTTATAATGGCCTATGTTATCAGAGCCGGACAGCATCATATACTTCACAGAAGTGAAAGTATATATAAGTATCACGATAAACCCTCCTTCCGCAGAAGGATGTTCTTAAAGATAAAAAAGATTTTTACCAAAAAAGAAGAAGATGAAAATATAAAAGTATTAAAGTATGGTAATGATTTTAAGGCATTGGGGCAGATGCAAGGAGTTCTGCTTTTATTTACGACAGTTGTTATATTAATTGCCAATCTTATATCCCCTAAAGATACATTTCAAAAGAGACACGAAGAAAACCCATTTAAACAGGCGACGGTAGAAATAATGGGAAATGTGTTGTTACTCGGCGTTGGCAGTGTATTTAACTATTATGAAAATTCAGGTGGATTAAGCAGTGGTCGTCTCGGCGGCGTGGGTACTCTTACCTTTGATTATCAGACTGATATAGAAGTAGAATTTACGCCTTACAGCTATGACACCCTTTACATAAAGAATTTTATAGGCAGGGAGTATATTCCTTTCCAGAACAGATGGACTCAGACCACTGATTTCGAGAAGCCTTCCGAGCAAAATGAGCACGAGGCTAAGGCTCTAGAAAAGCTTTATGAGAACGGTGGAGAGTATAGTGCAAAGGGTAAGATGACTATCAACAACAAGGCCGGAAATATCGGTGGATATCTGCCTTACTACTCCTATGACGAGAGTACACGCCTTACATTTAGAAACCCAAGAGAGTACACTTATTTCCCGAAGCAGGCGGATACTGAGTATACTATAGAGGATTATAGGACTGATTCGGGATACCTTAAGGTTCCGGATGATAATAAGGATATAGTTGCCCAGTTTGGAGAGCAGGCCGGACTTTCGAGAGATAATACAGCAGAAGAAAACATTGAACTCCTTATAAATTATTATCAGGAAAATATACCGTATACCACAAGACCGGGTATAAATTACAGAGATGATTTCGTAAACTGGTTTTTAGCTACCAATAAAAAAGGGTATTGCGCTCATTTTGCATCAGCCGCAACTCTGATTTTTAGGTATTACGGAATTCCTGCAAGGTATTGTGAGGGATATGCGATTCCTTACGATGATGTAGTAATGGAAGGTGAAATAGAGGAGAATAAGAAGTTTTCTGATTATTATCAGGGATACTCCGAACTTGGAGAAACCGCTTATGTTAAGGTGCCGGCTTCGGATGCCAATGCTCATGCATGGGTTGAGGTTTACTTAGAAGGCAAGGGCTGGACTATAGCTGAGGTTACTCCTTCGGTTACTGACGAACAGACCTTGGATGACTTCTGGACCGCACTTCAGAGGGCAAGAGAGAACAGAAGCAGTGAGGGAAATGATGGAGACGGAGGAGGCTTTAACTTTAGACTTCCTGTAAAGATGACTACAGTTATGAATGTACTGTATGTGATTATGGGTATTATAGGTCTCATAGTTCTTTTCTTCCTGCTTCGTCCGGTTGCAAGAAGCGTAGTAGCCGGATATATATACAGAAAAGCTAATTATAGCGATAAGCTTGTTATAAAGTATAATTCTCTTTTGAAGGGCATAAAAAGAAGGGAACGCTTTGCGAATAAGGAAGACAGTATATATGAGCATATTAATTACAATACTCAGCTTCGCTACATGGCAGCCAAAGGATACATAAATATAAGCTCTGAGGAACTCGAAGAGTACATAAAGATATTAGAGAGAGCCGGTTTTTCAGATAGGATTATAACAAAAGAAGAATTTGAAAAGGTATTAGAAGGCTTGAAAAAGAAGGGAAAAAGTTGAAAAATATGAGTGTAGCAGCTTTGATTGCGGAGTTTAATCCCTTTCATAACGGACATGAGTATATAGTAAGAAAAGCAAAAGAAATAACAGGAGCAGAGCACCTCGTAGTGATAATGAGTGGTGATTACGTCCAAAGAGGTGCTCCTGCAATAACAGATAAGTGGAGTAGGGCAGAGATGGCATTAAGACACGGAGCTGATATGGTTTTAGAAATTCCGGTTAGATACGCATCGGCATCTGCCCCGTTTTTTTCGTATGCCGGAGTCTTGATTACTAAAAAACTTGGATTCATCGACTATCTTTGCTTTGGCGTGGAAGATAAAGATATATTGGAAAATGATCCTATAACAGATATAAATCAAAAAGATAAGAAAACCTACTTAGCTCCCAACGATATATTGGCGACTCTGTATAAGGAAGCCTTGAATCAACTAAAATCAGACATAAAGTGCGTTCCCATAGAAAGAATTAGCGGAGAGAGTATAGAGAGTGCAAGCAATATAAGAGATATGATATGCAATTCTGACTGTCGGAATTATCTTCCGATAGATGTTTTAGAGAAGAGAGGAATACTAAAAGTCGATGAATCAATTCTGGATGAAGCGCTTTACATAGCTATTAAAAGCATAATAGATGAAGGAGAAAGTATAAGTGAAAAGCTATGTACCTTCAGTGAAGTAACAGAGGGGATTGCAGGGAGAATAATCGCAGAGTTTCCGGAGTTTAAGGGCTTTAAGGATTTTATACAAAGAGTAAAGGTTAAGCAGTATACTTATACCAGAGTAAGCAGAGCGCTTCTTCACATTGCACTCGGAATCAAAAAGACAGAGGATGAACTTACAGGACTTAGGGATGCAAAAGACCTTGTTAAGATAGAAGCTGTAAGACTGTTAGGAGCATATTCATCTGCAACTCATCTTTTAAAAGAATCAAATATCCGAATAGTAACGAAAGTATCTGATTATCTTACATCTACTGAAGAAGAGATAAGAGGAAACAATTTAAGTGAAGAAAAGAAAAAGATATTACTCGCAAGACAGATGATAATACAGGACATAAATGCCGGAGAAATGTACACAAATCTGGCAAGAATCAAAGGTTTAGCTGATTTTGAAGGTGAATATAAAAGTCCGATTATCATAAAATAAAAATTTTTTTAAAATTCATGCAACACTTTCATATGTTTTTTACACTTATTAAACAGAAGACGTAATAGTTTGATAAAACAAACCAGGTTTGATTTTAAGGATGAAAAAAAGAAAGGGGGAATAGAATAATGGCTGAAGAAATGTCTGCTTTGGTTATGAAAGCAAAGCAAAGCGACCCTCATGCATTTGCTTGTCTGTACGAGATGGTATATGAGGATTTGTATAAGATGGCACTCTTTTCACTCGGAAACAAGGAAGACGCTGAGGACACAGTGAGTGAAACCGTAATTGAGGCGTATACGGGGATGGCAGGTCTTAGAGACGAAACAGCATTTCGAGGCTGGATATTCCGCATATTATCCAATAAATGTAAGGCTAAGATAAGAGAATACGTAAATCAAAGAAATTTATTTATGAATGATAGTGTAGAAGACATGGCAGTTCAGGTAAGTTCTGATGCAGATGTTGAAGGAGAGATTGTAAACCGTGCACTCCTTGAAAAAGCATTTAATGTAATTTCGCCCGAGGACAGACTGATAGTAACTATGGTTGTTTATGGAGGTTACACCAGTAAGGAAATATCCGAGGAACTTCAGCTCAACAGAGCCACAGTACGATCCAGATACAGCCGCTCATTGCAAAAGATGGCAGAGGCTATCAAGGATGAGTGAATTTTTAGAAAGTGAGGTATGGCTATGGACGATAGATTCGATAAAACCAATAATGCTGATAATATAAATGAAAATATAGGTATGGAAAATGAAAAAAAAGAAGCAATGCAGTCCGGTTTATGGGACAAGATGAATGATGGAGTGGAGGTTCCGGATTCTCTTAAGCCCGGTGCAATAGAGGACATGCTCAGAAGAAAGCAGGAAGCAGGAGAGTTTGAAAATACTAAAGCAACAGTTACACCGCCTGTAAATTCGTTAGAATCAGTTCCTCATAAGCAAAGAAACAGTAAAATCCTTAACTTTATGAAGAGTACTAAGGGGCTTGTAAGTGTAGCTTGCTTGGTGGTTATAATCGGAGGACTTGCTGTCTTTGGAGTAAGCATGAATCAGAAGCGAATCACTGATAATCCAAAGAATATTGAAAAGAATAACATAGATACCATCGGAATCAAGTATGCAACCGAAGGTGATAATTATAAAAAAGCATTTGATGCCATAAACAGCTTTTATAAAGAAACAGAGGAAAGTTTTAAAACCAACGGAAATGTTGCAATATCTGAATCTGCAAACAATGCTGTAAATGACACAGCTGTTGATGGTGCAGCAGAAGGCGAGACAACACAAAGCTACAGTGCAGAGAAAAATGCATTAGCCTCTACTGACGACTCAAGATCAAACGAGTACTCTGAGACAAATACCAGAACAGAAGGCGTTGATGAGGGAGATAAGGTAAAGACTGACGGAAATTATATTTATTCTTATAATCAGCACAAATCAGAATTTACTATTACAAAGGCTAATGACGGAGAACTTGAGGTTGTGTCCGAAACAGGTATAATGGATGATGGAATATATGTAACCGATATGTATGTCAGGGGAGATATGCTCATATTTGTCGGTAATTATTCGAATGTAGAAACATCAGAAGATGGAAGAAAAAAGAAATTCTATGTAATTGATTATGGTTATGGTTACGGATATGATACTACCGCTATAGTTATCTATGATATATCAAACAGACAGGAACCAAAGAAGATTGAGACATTTAAGCAGGATGGTGCATATAAGAGTTCAAGGATAGCTGACGGTGTTCTCTATACATTTTCTGAAAAGAATATGTATAACTACGAGAAGAAACCTAAGTTTGAAGAAAAAGAAACCTTCATCCCAAAGGTAAATGATAAAATTGTGGATGAGGGCTGCGTGATAGTTCACCCATATGTAAAGTCTCAAATTTACACAGTTATATCATCTTATAAGCTTGAGGGTGAGCCGAAGCAGGTAGATACCTTAGCAGTTCTTGGTGGCAATGCATCGGAGTATGTAAGTGCATCAAATATTTATCTTGTGGATTATAAGATTGATTATTATGACAAAAAGGGAAATATAATCGATAAGTTTTACTCAATATGGGATGAAAGTGTCAGAAGCAAGACAAAGACTATTATTCAGAGAATAGCATATAAAGATGGAAAATTTGCATTAGAGGCAGAAGGTGAATGTGTAGGACAGATACTCAATGATTACAGCATGGATGAATATAATGGATATCTAAGACTTGTAAGTACGGAAACAAATTACTCAACATGGGTAAGAACAAATCAGCTTTATATCCTTAACATGAGACTTGAAGTAGTTAGCTCTCTTAAAAATATTGCAAGAAAAGAAGAAATCAAATCAGCAAGATTTATGGGTGACACAGGTTACTTTGTGACATATTTAAATACCGATCCACTCTTTAGTGTAGATCTTTCCGACCCTATGAATCCAAAGCTTATAGGACAATTAAAAATCCCCGGATTTTCAGCTTACCTTCATCCGTTTGGAGATGGACTTTTACTGGGAATAGGCTATGATTCCGATGAAAACGGCGGTCCAACAACAGGTATCAAGCTATCAATGTTTGATGTAAGCGATCCTACCAATGTTAAGGAAATCAACAAGTGTGTCGACAGAAACTACACTTTCGCTCATTTCCTTAGCGAAAATATGAATGGTGTCCTTATAGATCAAGAAAAGAATCTTATAGGCTTTAGTGCATCAGGAAACAGTAGCGCAGATTATCTGTTATACTCCTATACAAAGGAAGATGGTTTTAAGCTCAGACTTAAGTATGTCGGAAACAGCTATGAGCAGGATGAGTACTATGTAGATGAGCCTTACTATATAGACGAAGATGCAATAGAAGATGAAATGAATGAGGGTGTAAAGTCTGATGAAGAAAAGATTGATAATTCAGCAAAGGATGATTCTAATTCGGCTTATGACGGAGTAAGAGTGTATAGCGCTAAAGAGAATAAAGCTCTTACATATGAGTATATATTTGAATCTTCAAGAGGACTATATATAAATGATTATCTGTATGTAGTTAAGCCGGGCGTAGACATGGTAAGCTTCGACCTTGAAAACCTTAATATGAAAGATAGGATTTAAATTAAGTCAACTGATTTGATATCGAATGATCCATAGCCGCCATGAAGTGTCAAAAGATACTTCATAGCGGCTAATAATATCTTAAATAAGAATTTAAGGTTTTATCCGGTAGACATATGCTCTTTTTATAGTATCCACATGCTCGATAGCACCGACTTCTCGCATAATATTCGCCACAATACCGGCTGTACTACGGGTTACATGCCCCTCTTTTGCAAGTTGCTGAACAGTAAAGCACTCAGGTAAACTTTTTGGAAGAAGGGCAACATAATCTGAAAATGAATTCAAACAGTATTCATCTATAAGTTCGGTTGGAATCCTATCATATCTTGTTGTATGATATTTGGCATATTTGGGATTTTTATTTAGAATTCTGTACTCGGTGGCATCAACCATAGTTATATTTATAGTTAGATTGGGATCATTAAGATACATTTTGATTTTATATATTTCACGAAATGCATCAAGTACAGAACCTGTTTTTGGAGATTTTCTAGGCTCTGAAAGTTCTCCTGTGTTAGGGTCTATCCATATGAGTTTCTTTTTATGTACTATAGGATGAACAATTGTAACCGGGTGCTCTGGAAGGAAAGCATCCAGTTTTTTTCTTAATTTATCAAATGATCGAGTCTGGATTTCTATTATCTCACCGTCTTTATATATATCAGCAATATTAGTTCCAACCCTTATTTCCTGATAGCTTTCATCAGACTCGTAATAGTTTTTAATTATGGCATGCATGGTTTTTTCACTAAGTGTGCCTATGCCACCATTTAATGAATTCTTATTTATCACTTTGTCATAAGCTTTAAAAAAGCAATCCTTTTCGTAAGATGTGATACTCATGATAATCTCCGTATGTGTATGATTAAATTGTTATGCAAGAAAAGAGTACATCCGAACAGAAATAAAATCAACCCCCAAATACATTTCCTTTTTTTTTAATATTTTAAATATTATGTCGTTCATGACAAATTAACTGTCGTTCATGACGGTAATGGACCTCTATTGATAGAGAAGAGGGAAGAAAAAGAAAATTATTTACCTTTGACTTATAAAATAAATCCAACGCATATTCTGGATCTAAATCAAATACCATCGAATATGAGAGACATGTATCGTAAATTAGCTGAGTTACTTGGCGATACTATTATCGAAGCAGAAGAAAATGATGAAATTGTAATTAATTATCAGCCGGGAGAGCTGATTCTACCTGAAAAAACCGTTGTAATAGAGAGTCTCTCTAATTCATTAAACTTACAAAATAAGGAAAGCGATATTAAGACAATCAGCTCAAATCTTTCATTATCGGGCAACAGAGCCGGAAATCTGTTAAAGGCGATAACAACAACAAAAAAACCTAAGGACTTTTCATCATTTAATGATTTCATCAAATACTTAAAGGAACTTCCTATAGAAGGGGCATATAAAGTTGATTACAAAGCTTTAGGCTTCAAATCCAGAAGTGATTACGTAGATAGTTTGTTTTTATCGAGAGATGAGTTTTCTTCAGATAAAGAATACTATGATTATTGTTTAATATTTGGAATCAAGCTTTTTAATGAAACACCTGATGTTGATAAAAGTATCAGTTTCATGAAAGAAATGATAGAAGGTATGGGTGGAGAAGTTGAGATTGAGGTTTACGCCTTAACCGGAAATCTGGTTGAAAAAGGTTACTTTGATGAGAATTCTAACAAATACTTTGGTGGACAGGGAGAAGAAAAATATAAATGCTTCCTAGATGCAGATGGAGAAGAAGTTTCCTATGTTTTGCGTTATCAACCTGCTCCTGATGACTTTGATTCATATGAGGATTATGTTAAATATTGTAATAAACATGATGTGAAAGTCGAATTCCCTGATAGCAGCGGAAAATACGGAAAGTCAACCGGAAAGAAAACATATGTAGCAAAGAGACGTATGCCGGATTCAACTTCCCTGAGTGTACGCTTTGGTATGAGAACACAGTTTGTAACACTGGATAAATCCGGATATATGAATAGCGACTTCGTAATAAAGAATGGTGTTCTTTTACAACGTAACAGGAAGTATAAGAGTATAACAAAGATAAATGTAGGAGTAGGCTCTAAAATTATCGGAGTTAGTGATAATTCCATAAAAATACAAGTTAAGAGTAAATCATGAAAGTTCTCTGAAGGCAAGTGGAACATACCTTTTAAGACAAAAGATTCATTAAAAGTTCCGGACTTAAGTAAAAAAAGTAAAATCTGATTTATTTGATTAATACAACAGATTCCCATGGGAAGTCGTTATGCTAAAAAGTGTGACGGCTTCCTTTTTTATGGATTTTGTAAAACTATTTAGAAATATAATTGTAGAATTCTATATTTTATAATGCTTGTAATTTATCTAGAAAAAACTTGCATTTACAAAATTACGAGTGTATACTGACACGGATTGCGTAAGTAAAAATCATTTAAAAGTATTAGTTATTTATAGGAATGGAGATTATTATGAGAAAAGTTTTTAAGCGTTTATGTAGTAGATTTATTGCTACGACTCTCGTTTTAGGTCTTACAGTAGGGCTTTCAGGTTGCGGTAAGGATAAGGAAACTACCCAGACTAACACAAATCAGGGTCAGACAACCCGTGGTTCTAAGTATGAAAAATTCATAACTGTAGATGTTTATGATGCGCTCGCAAATTATCAGGGTATACAGTCAGGCTGGTTTGCTCAGATAGTAAGAGACAAGTTCAACATGGAACTAAATATCATAGCACCCAATGTAGACGGTAACGGAGATACTCTATTTCAGAGCAGAACTGCCGCAGGTGACTTAGGTGATCTTATTATAACAGGTGGTGCAGGAAATGATTTTAAGAATCTTATAAAATCAGGTCTTGTTATAGACCTTTCAACATATCTCGCAGATAAGGATGTTGTAAAAACATATCAGGCAGCTATAGAAAAGTTTAACGGAACAAGCGTATCTGAGGGAATCTATGGTATACCGAGTGAGATATCCATACGTTCTCCAAGACTTCCTGCAGATGGTAATGAACCTATAGTTTCTCCTTATGTTAGGTGGGATGCTTACAAGGCAGCAGGCTACCCTGAAGTAGGTACCCTTGAAGATTTAATTCCTGCACTTAAGGAAATGCAGAAGAAGTGTCCAAAAAGTGAATCAGGCAAGAAAACATACGGGCTATCACTTTTCAAGGATTGGGATGGCGCCATGATGTGTACCACCAAAAATATTGCATCTCTCTATGGATATGAAGAGATGGGATTTTCGCTTTGGAAGGCAGACGGAAGTGATATACAGGATATAACAGATTCAAACGGACTTTATGTACGTTGCTTAAAGTTCCTCTTTGATTGTAATCAGGCAGGACTTCTTGATCCGGAATCTACATCTCAGAATTATGATATACTTTCCAATAAATTCAGAGATGGTCAGATACTTTTCTCAACATGGAGTTATCAGTCTAAGTCAGTTTATAATTCAGTTGAGCATGGTGAAGAAGGCAAAGGTTACATGCCTCTCTTTATAAATGATTCAAATTGCCTTACTAATGGTTGCTATTCACAGGGTAACGCAAATACATGTATAGCTGTAGGGTGCAAAGCAGAAGATCCACAGAGACTTGCTGACTTTATCGATTGGCTCTACTCTCCGGAAGGTGTAGAAACAGCAGGCGCATCTAATGGTGCTGCAGGTCCTGAAGGACTTACATGGGAGATGAACTACGGAAAGGCTATATTAACTGAGCTTGGAGATAAAATATTCTCTGGAGAAGATGTTACAATTCCTGAAGAGTGGGGCGGTGGTAAATGGAGCGAAGGAGTTTCCGCACTCAACTATAAGACCGTTTCATTTGTTGATATTGATCCTAAATCAAATGAACCTTACCTTACTACTATGTGGGAATCTGTTCTCGAAAAGAATAATACAGCCCTTGATAAGGATTGGAAAAAGTATGCCGACAATTCCGATACCACATTACAGTTCTTAAGAAAGAAAAAAGCACTGACAGTACAGATTGGAACACAGTTTACACCTATAGAAGAAAGCTCTGAAGTCACAGCTATCAGAAATCAATGTAAGCCAATAATAGTTGACAATTCATGGAAAATGGTATTTGCTAAGGATGAAGCAGAATTCAACTCACTTCTTAAAGATATGCAGGATACAGTAAAGGGTCTTGGCTATGATAAGGTTATAAAAATTGATATAGAAAATGCAAAGGCAAGAGTCGAGGCTTCTAAGCAGACACTTGCAGATTTTGTAGAGCTTCATAAGGACAATCCTGTCTACGCTGACAGAAAGAAAAACTAATCAAATATGTGATAAAAAGGAGGTTCATGCATGAAAAACACAAAAAAAATAATAGCATCTATACTTGCTTTAGCTCTCACTGTAACATGTTTACCAACAGATACAGTAAAAGCTGAAAGCAAACCAAAGCTCAATAAAACCAAAGTAACCTTAGAAGTTGGTGAAACCGTAAAACTTAAAGTAAAAAAAGCTTCCGGTCTTAAGACAAAGTGGAAAAGCTCAAAACCAAAGGTTGCTGCTGTTTCGAAAAAGGGAAAAGTAACAGCTAAGTCAGTTGGTAGTACTAAGATTAAGGTAACTATAACAACCAAAGATAATAAAAAAATCAAGCTTAAAACCAAAGTTAAGGTGATAGAAGGTAAGGTAGCCAGTCCTGCCACTACTCCTGCTGTTTCTGTACCGTCAACTATACCTGCAATTACAGTATATGTTGTCGTTTCATTTCCACCGGCTGGAAGACCTGAAGATCAAAAAACTAACGAACCCGTTGCAGATCCTTCTCACGAACCAACCACTTCTCCGGCTGTAACACCACCTACCGAGCCAACCAAGACACCGGATACAGACCCAGCAGAGAAACCTACTGTAACTCCTACGGTCACTCCAACTTCAACTCCGACTCTTTCGCCAAATGATAACGTACTATTTCAGGGAGATGTTACATACGCTATGACAAATGCAAAATTCTGGGCTGATAAGTCAGAAACTGCGGATGATGTAATCATGACTGCTGAGCAGATAAAAGAAATAAATGAGTCTGTTTACAAGGATGCATCTACCAATACATATGATCTTAAAAATTTCAATATAGATAATTTCAATGCAGAATCTATGAAGACAACACTTAAAAATGACCTTATAAGTGTTCGTGATGACTATGTTATCGGCAGAGGAAAAACAATGTATGTTGAGGGTAAAGCTGTCGATACAAACGATTACTTTGATGATATTTTTGACAATGTATCAAATGCTGATACTACCGGATTTACCACAAGAAAGCTTGCCCTTGTTGTAAAAAGGACAGGTATGAGAAGTATCCCTACGGCAGATTGCGTAGGCTGGAGCGCCACAGATCCTGATGATGAGTTTATGAACACAGGATTAAATATAAATGATCCTATGATAGTAAGCGCTATTACAGCAGATGGGAAGTTTGCTTTTGGGATATGTTCTTATTGCTCAGGATGGGTTGCCACAGAGGATATTGCAATCTGTGATGATAAGGAAACATGGCTTTCCATGTGGAATACACCGGATAAAGAAACACTTGTGGTTAACACAAATCACATTACCTTAGATGCTTCTATCTCATATCCCGAATCCTCAAAGCTTGAGCTTTACTTAGGAACAACCCTTCCGATAGTCTCTTCTGATAACATTCCTGCTAATATAGGAGAGAGAAATACATGGTATAATCATGTGGTTTATGTTCCTGCAAGAGATGATGAAGGAAAGCTTGTTAAGGCTTATGCACTCATACCTATGAATGCAAAAGTAAATGCAGGTTACCTTGACTATACTGAGAGAAATGTGCTTGAAACTGCTTTTACATGTCTTGGAGACAGATACGGTTGGGGTGGAATGCTTGACGCTATGGATTGCTCTCTTTACATGAGACAGATATACAAGTGCTTTGGATTTGACCTTCCGAGAAATACTACATGGCAGGCTCGCGTACCGGGATATGTAACAAATATAAGCGGCAAAACTGATGAAGAAAAGACTGATTACATAAGGACATGTATGCCGGGCACTATACTGATTTTCTCTTCTCATGAGATGATGTACCTGGGTGAAGCAGATGGAAAACTTTATGTAATAAGCGATCTGGGTTCTCTTGTGGAATCAGAAAGCGCAAATGCAGGAGATGATGTTAAGACAGTTTACGGAGTAGCAATTAATTCTCTTGATGTAAGACGCGGTAACGGAAGAACATGGCTTAATTGCCTTGAAAATGCACTTGAGTTAAAGTAGTAAAAATATATTAATAAAAGAAATAAAAACAGGCAGTTTTCTTAAATGATTACAGAAAACTGCCTGTTTTTTAATTATTTACATTATGATGAACTTCCTTCGTAGCTGCGGTTATGGCTCTGAATTTAAACCCGTGTTTTTTACCGTACTTTATGATGTCCTCTAGAGCATTTACAGTAAACATCTTAGTTGGAGCATCGTGCATGAGAACCACATTTTCCTGGCCCTCTCTTAAACAGCTTGTAACATTACGGTAAACTACCTTAGTTGAGGTAGTGAGGCCGGCATCTCCCGAAGATATATTCCAATCAAAGTAGTGGTATCTCCAGTCATGTATCTTTTTGGTAATTTTTGTCATTATACCTCTGTTAAAGCGACTTACGGTATTGGATGAACCACCCGGAAAACGGGATACTGTGCACCATACACCGAATTGCTTAAAGAAGAGCTTCTGTAGGTCGTCAAGATTTTTACGATATATCTTTTTGGAGCGGTATATCTGTTCATAATGATGTGAATATCCGTGAAGAGCAAGTGTGTGACCCTCACGTATTACTCGCTTTGTTATATGATAATCGGTGCTTGCGGGTCTAAGCTCAAAAAATGTAGCCTTTACATGATACTTCCTAAGTATATCAAGAATTTTCGGCGTACAATTAGGACTCGGTCCGTCATCAAAGGTAAGATAGATAATGCTTTTTGGCTTTTTCTTAACAGTAAGTCTTAAGAAATATCTTCTTTTATTTTTCTTTCCTGTTAGAGTAACTTTGCCTATTTTTTTTGCTTTTACAAGGCCGTACTTCTTAACGCTTGCAACACTTGGGTTGTTAGAAGACCACTTCATGTGCTTTAACTTATTGGTAAAACCAAGTCTTAAGTCGAGCTTCTCACCCTTCATGATAGTGTAATTATAGTAAATAAAGCCTTTTTTTAGCACTTTAATCTTATATTTGTAGTATTTTCCTTTGGCGTCTCTTGAAATTACTTTAGTTTTACCACTTTTTTTCGCATATATTTTTCCGGAATCGCTTACGTGAACGATATTTTCATTCATTGATTTAAAAGCTTTACCGATATTGGCACAGGGAAGAGTTGTATACTCACCTACATGAAGATTGCATTTGTTGTGCTTTGCAAGATTTTCAACAACCTTACTTTTGTAAACTACAGCCGCCTCTGTTACAACATCCATTATATTTTGTTGAGCTCCGAGTTCGGTACCTGTTTTATTATTTATCGATTTTCCATTTGCTTCCACACCTACACTGCTGCTTCTGTCGTCTTCCGAACATGCTGTAAAAAGCATCACAGTGGCGACAATTGAAAGAAAAAAGATGGCCATCACTTTCATGTTTTTAGGTTCCTTTCGAGTTGTCTTAATTTACATGCATGTAAATACTATACTCCTATATTATTTATAAAGCAAGAGATATATTGAACCTTTACATCTACATCTAGTGCCTTGACATTGGCATCATATCGTGACATAATCACTTTGAATTAACTTAAATAAAGAGGTGACACTATGGATTTTCTAATAAGAAAGGGAATTCCCGCAATATTTATAATAGCAGTTGTTGCACTGCTTTACGGCTTATGTACCATGGAAAGCCCTAAAGAGGCGATTCAAGAAGAAGTTATAAAGGCAAAGGTTGCTACAGATGCAGCTGTTTCTGATGATAAAACAGAAGAAGAAGTGGATGACACTCCGCCTGGAAAGACTATCTGGAAGGATAATGGTCTTGTAGAAACCAAAAGAGTTGAAGGAAAGATAAAGAAAAAGAACGGAGAGCTTTTCTTTAAAAACAAGGATGGGGTAATAGTAAAGGAAAAATTCTTTACTTACAAGAAAAACGTTTACAGAGCAGAGAAGTCCGGTGTCTTGTCCAGAGGATGGAGAACCGTACTTGGGCACTATTATTTCTTTGATAGAAAAACAGGAAAAATGCTTTTTAACAAGAAAAGCGATGGTATAAAAATAAAGAAAAATGGTATTGCAAAGGAAACGGATTACAGTGTCTCTAAGATTAAGACTCTTATAACTGCAAGGAAAATCATGAATTCAGTTTCAAAACCTACAGAGAGCAGAGAAGATAGGCTTTATAAGTGCTTTAAGTGGGTTGAAGCTCTTGGATATAATCGTTATAGGACTTATGAGGAAGCGAAGGTTTCCAATCCCGAAGATTGGGAAATAGTCTTTGCAAATGATTGTTTTGAAAACCATATGGGATGCTGTGTATCCTTCAGTGCAGCTCTTGCATTTTTTGCTAAAGAGTGTGGATACGATCCTGTAAAGGTATGTTGTGATACTGCTCACGCTTGGACTGATATAGAGGGCAGGCTCTACGATCCGCTTTTTGCTGAATCCAGAGATTTTAATGCGAATTACAATGCGGCATATACTGATTTCAGAGCAAATCCCCCTGTAAGCAAGGAAATATAAGCTGTTAAGTTGTCAGAGTCAAAGTAGTGTGAGCAAATCATGATACTTGAAAATCAGTTCTGATTTTTTTATAAAGAAACGGAGGCAGATATGTCATTTGATGCAAAGAAGGTAAAGGATGAAATAGTTGAGTGGATAAGAGATTTTTTTGAAAAGAACGGTCCGGGTTGCAATGCAGTTGTTGGTATATCGGGAGGAAAGGATAGTTCTGTCGTAGCAGCTCTTTGCAAAGAAGCCTTAGGAGCAGACAGAGTAATCGGTGTTCTCATGCCTAGAGGAGAGCAAGTTGATATTGATATGTCCAGACTTTTAGTAAATCACCTTGGTATTAAAAATTATGAGATAAATATAGCAAAGGCTTGTGATGGAGTTTTAAGCGCCATGGAAGAAGCAGGAGTAACTGCTAAAGAGCAGACCAATATAAATCTTCCTGCCAGAATCCGCATGGCAACAGTATATGCAGTAAGTCAGAGTAATAATGGAAGAGTAGCCAATACTTGCAATCTTTCAGAGGACTGGGTGGGATACGCAACCAGGTATGGAGACGGAGCAGGTGATTTTAGCCCCCTTTCACGCCTGACCGTTACAGAAGTAAAGGCTATAGGTCGCGAACTGGGTCTTCCGGATGTACTTGTAGATAAAGTTCCGATTGACGGACTTACAGATAAAACAGATGAAGATAATCTTGGATTTTCTTATGCTACTCTCGATAAGTACATAAGAGAAGGCATTTGTGAGGATGAGGAGATTAAAGAAAACATAGACAGAAGACATGCAGCAAATCTTTTTAAGTTGGAGCTTATGCCTGCTTTTCTTTATGAACCTAAATAAAAAACGGGAGATGGTAGCGCAATGAAAAATGTATTGGCTTTTGATCTTGGAGCGAGCAGCGGACGAGGTATACTTGGAAGTTTTGATGGGGAAAAACTGAATCTCAAGGAAATTCACAGATTTCCGCATAATTTTACGACTCTTAATGGTCATGCTTATTGGGATGCTCTTTACCTTTATGAAGCAATGAAGGAAACTCTTTCAAAGTGTCCTAAGGACCTGTCCGGAATGGCTTTTGACACTTGGGGTGTCGATTGTGGTCTTATAGATAAAAGCAAAAATCTTATTAATATGCCATTAAGCTATAGGGATGCAGGACTTGATGACACCAATATGGAAGAAGTTTTAAATCTTTGTGGCGGAGAAAAGAAGATGTTTGAGAATACCGGTATTGCGAGTCTTGCTTACAATACGGTCTACAAGCTTTACTATATCAGAAAGCATTTTCCTTATCAGTTTGAAGCCATAGATAAGGTGCTTTTTATGCCAAATCTCTTTGCTTTTCTTTTTTGTGGAGATATAGCTGCAGAGTACTCTATAGCATCCACTTCACAGTTGCTTGATATGAAAACTTCCAGGTGGTCTGATAGTATTATAAATGCACTGGATTTTTCAAAAAACATATTTCCTGAGGTTGTTTTCAGCGGCAGAGTTGCAGGTAATCTAACATCCGACATAGCTTCGGCTTATGGATTTAAAGATACAAAGGTAATCACTGTTTCAGGACATGATACAGCCTGTGCATGCTCAGCGGTTCCATCAAGCGAGAAGGAGTACACATTTTTATCCAGTGGAACATGGTCTCTTATGGGAATATCAACTGAGAATATGCTTACGGGAGAACAGGTTATAAAAGATAAGATTTCAAATGAAGGTACCTACGATGGAGGGTATCGCCCTACCGTAAATATCATAGGGCTTTGGATAGTTCAGCAGCTACGCCGCAACTTTAAGGATGCAGGAAAAGATTATGAATTTGCTACTCTTGCAGATATGGCCCAAAGCCAAGGAATAAGTGAGTCTTTTATAAATCCGGATGATTATATGCAAGAGGGTAATTATCCTGAGAAGATAAGGAATTATTGTAAAGAAACCGGACAGAAAGTGCCTGAGAGTGACGCGGAGCTTATATCTACGGTGCTTACAAGCCTTGCTATGAAGTATCGTCAGGTCTATGACTCATTTAAGCCTTACATACACTGGGAAGAGAAGGTATACATGATTGGCGGAGGCATCAATAACAAGGTGCTTTGCCAATTCACTGCCAATGCCCTTGGAGTGCCTGTTATAACAGGAGCTTCGGAAGCGACAGCAGCAGGAAATATCATGCAGCAGTTAAAAGCCGTCGGAGAGTATAATTCAGAAGATGATAAAAGCAGGATACTCATCGATTCTTTCGGGAGTAAAGTATATGAGCCCTGCGATACAGGGCTCTGGGAAGCTGCTTACGATAAGTATAAGCAGGTTATATTAAGATAATTATTCATTTTCCTTCGTAGCTTTTTTATCTTTTTTAAAGTAGGCTTCAGCCTTAGGGTAAAGCTTTGATACTGTAATGCCTATGATTATACCGATGAGAGCACCGCATATAACATCTGTGGGATAATGAACGCCCATGTATATACGTGATATAGCGATAAGGCAAGCTATAACAAGTGAGAAGATTCCGTATTTTTTGGGAACGTTATTATAAAGGATGACTGCTATTAAAAAAGCAGCACAGGAGTGTCCGGAGGGAAATGATTTGTCGGACATGGGTCCTATAACTGAAGTCAGTCCATCAATCACCTCATAAGGTCTGGCTCTGTTTACCAAAGGTTTTATAAGTAGATTTACAGTCAGGGATTGTGTGATAAGTCCAATGGCACACATAATTCCTGTTTTTCTGTATGCAACCGACATAAGAAGAACTATGGCTACAAATATTGGGAGCATTCCCCAGTTGCCCGTACTTGTTATGGGTGTAAAAAACTTAGTTAACTTTTCTGTTCTTATATTATCTTGAAAAAAAAGCAGTATTGTCCTGTCAAAATTAAAGATAGCTTCCATGATGACCTCCGTAGTTTATATTTGAAATAAATAGAATAAATCTTTTGCTATAATAGACCTCTTTTGTAATTTTGTCAAATAAAACAGACCTGATTATTGCATATTAACCTTGATTATGTTACTATTGATAAAGATATTTGACTGATTATAGGAGTTTATTTGTCGGACTGATGACGACAGAAGATAGTAGTGCGAAAAATCACGCTGATGCGATGATTCCTTCACAAACAACCAGAGGTTGTTTAGCTATTTGTGCTCGGCATGGAGGTTAATATAAAAAGCGAAGGACGTATTCGCCAAATATGGAGGTAAGGTTAATATGAAAAAAAGATTAGTAACAAGAAGTGATTTTGATGGATTGGTTTGCGCAATGCTGCTTAAAGAACTTGATATCATAGATGATATAAGGTTTGTCCATCCTAAGGATGTACAGGATGGGAAAATAGACTTAAATGAGAATGATATAACTACAAATCTACCTTTCGACAGCCGCGTAGGTATGGCATTTGACCATCATGAGAGCGAGCTTATTAGAAATGATGTTGAAAAGAATAAAGATAAATATGTAATAGACGGAAAGGCTAAGTCTGCTGCAAGAGTGGTATATGACTATTATGGCGGAGCAGATAAATTTAAGAGAGTATCTGAGGAGATAATGCTTGCTGTTGATAAGGGAGACAGTGCTGATTTCACCGAAGATGAAATACTTAATCCAACCGGATGGGTGCTCATGAATTTCCTTATGGATGCTCGTACAGGACTCGGAAGATTCCGCAATTTCAGAATTTCAAATTATGAGCTTATGATGGAACTTATAGATTATTGTACCAATCATACCATCAATGAAGTTTTGGAATTACCGGATGTAAGGGAAAGAGTGGATATGTACTTTGAGCAGCAGGAGCTTTTCAAAGAGCAGTTAAGCCGTATAACTAAGATCCATGATAAGGTTGCAGTAATAGACCTAAGAAATGAAGAAGTTATCTATACCGGAAACAGATTTATGGTTTACGCTATGTGGCCTGAAATTGAGATTTCCGTGCATGTTGCATGGGGATTTAAGAAGCAAAATACTGCAGTTATGATAGGAAAATCCATTATTAACAAATCATCAAGCTTTAATATTGGAGAGCTTTGCCTTTCATACGGAGGCGGAGGTCATGCCAATGCCGGTACATGTCAGTTGGATAATGATAAGGTAGACGGTGAACTTCCTACAATAATTGATAAATTAAACGGCAAATAATAAGAATTTTAAACGGAGGGAAAAATGAGATTAAATAAATATTTTAAAAATATCAGCTTGATCTGTGCACTTAGTTTGAGTTTAGGAAGTGCAATGCCCGCAGGTGCTGTTATTACCGATAGTAACGAAATTAAGGGAGGTGTGATATCTTCAGTATTAGGTGATTCTCTGCCGGCCACCGGAAGTACTGTGACACCAAGTTCTGCTCCTGCTACAAGTGCTTCTGTTGAAACCATCAGAAAAGAAGCTGCAACCAAACTGAGCCAGGAAAAGATTATGGGTATCTCTTTTGACCTCAAATCTCTTCTCGGACCACTGTACTCATCAACCTACAGCAGTGCTTTAGGTAATTATCAGATGGTATTTGAGCACGATGAGAATACTAATATTTCCTATGGAGTTATGTTAGGTACCGAGTACTGGATAGATATGAACAAAAACTTAGAGTATGCCCGTTCTTCAAAGCTCGGAACCCAGTATACTCGTATAAGTAATAAGAATAAAAAAGCGGTGCTTGAGACTGTTACTCAGGTAAGGGATACATTTGTAAATGTACTGAATTCCGATAAAGTTACAATTAAGAAAAAAGAAGATGTAAAGAAGGAAGTACATGGAACAACATATGACTGCTATGTTATAAAGTCAGATGAAATCAGCGGAAGTCTTGCATCTGAGATCATGGGAAAAGTGAGTGGAGATTCAAGTACTACAACGTCTTCTAGTTCATCAACGAAGGAAATATTTACATTTTATATTGACAAGAAAGACTTAAAGGTTCGTAGTATAGAGTCTGAGAATGTGAGTAGCTACAGAACAACTTCTGCTTCCTCCTCATTTGCAATTGATTTATATTATCCTGAAAGTGTAAGTATACCTGTAAGTGTCTCTTTGAATGCTACTATAGCAAGCGGATATACAATAAAGAAAAGAGGAATAACCTATAAGATTGCATATAATAGCAGCAAGATTCCTTACTTTACGGTTTACAAAGCAAGGAAGACAGCTAAGAAGGTTGTAATACCTGCCAGGATAAAAGCATTAGGAAAGAATTATCCTGTAAAAGAGATATCTGCCGGTTCATTTGCATACAATAAGAGAGTCAGAGCAGTTATACTTGGTAAGTCCGTAAATGTTATCAAGACAGGAGCATTTAACAGTTGTAAAAAGCTAAGACTTATAAAGCTAAGATCTAAAGTGACAAGAGCAAGTATTAGATATCTTAAGTCCCTTAGAAAAAAGCATGTAAAGATTCGTTAGGATATACGAATATAAGAAAGAGAGGAAATAATGGCGGGAGAAGGCAAAAAGCACACAATTAGATTTTCGTTTAATTCGCCTGTTATACTATGGTTTACCATAATATGTGTAGGAGCGCTTATACTTAATTACATAACAAATGGATTTACCAATAAGCTGCTTTTCAGTGTATACAGATCATCCATGATAAGTCCGTTTACTTATATTCGTTTCATAGGACATATATTTGGACATGCAAACCTTACTCATCTTGTAAATAATCTTATGATGCTTCTCTTAATAGGACCACTGTTAGAAGAGAAGTATGGATCTAAAAGTCTGGTTGTAATTATAGCTATAACAGCCATAGTTACGGGAGTTGCAGAGGTAATATTCTTCCCTCGTGTTATGCTTTTGGGAGCGAGTGGAGTTGTATTTGCATTTATTCTTCTCTCTTCATTTACAAGCTTCAAGGATGGAACCATACCTGTTACATTTATACTTGTTGCAGCGCTTTACATAGGTAATCAGGTTTTAAGCGGGATCACAGAAGTTGATAACATCTCAAACTTTACACATATAATCGGCGGAGCGGTAGGTGCTGTAACAGGTTTTGTAATCAATAAAAAAAATAATTGATTAGTTTAACGACAGACTTTTTGCTAGTTGCAGAAAGTCTGTTTTGTAGTGAGAGGCACTTACGGAACGTTTATAGAGTTTCGAAGCAGCTCTTAAAGTCAGGAACTTGAACCACGACTGAGTAAAGTTTGTCATTACTCCCGCCTACGCTTTAGCTT
Organism: Lachnospiraceae bacterium; assembly: GCA_016281605.1. Taxonomy (GTDB): domain Bacteria; phylum Bacillota; class Clostridia; order Lachnospirales; family Lachnospiraceae; genus JAEEJA01. The sequence goes on along the minus strand of JAEEJA010000095.1, from coordinate 88,989 downwards.
AGAGGAAGGGAATTTCTACGACTGAGTTAAAAAGAGAAGTAACGAGGGGTGAATAAAAAGAAAGAATGAATGAAAATATAGATGTTTATAAGAGATTAACAGAACTTGCAGATGAAGCGTACAGAGAGAACAGATATGTATATACGGATTTTTTAAGCATAGCACAAATATCAGTATATAATAAGTCTGTAAGAGATTTTGATTACGCAGGAAGCGAGTCATATGGCGGCTATGAAACAGCTGAAAGAAGGATTGTAAAGTTTGGATCTAAAGATAATTATGGTTATGATGAAGCTTACCCTGTTAAACTTCTTAAGATAGAACCTATTATTGCTAAGTTTTCAGACAATCTTACTCATAGGGATTTTTTAGGTTCTGTCCTGGGTCTTGGCATAAAACGAGAAAAAATAGGAGATATAATCGTGTATCGATAAGTAAAATACTACTCACAACTTATTTTTAATAATTGATTTTTTTTGTATTAATGTTATAATATGAAAAGATATGTTTTTCGATACGAATTATCCTATGATAATTGTATCGCAGACTAACCCCTTGTGAGTATATTTTGGGGTTTTCTCCTATTGAGTTTTAAGGAGTTTTTTAAGGATATGGTGAAAAAGAAAATCCCCTGGATGATTCTTTTTGTAATCATAGCAGGGTTGAGTATATGGGCAGTAGTGTCTCAAAGCTCAAGCTTTTCATTTAAAGCTCTTATAGAATCACTCAAGCATGCGAAGGTACCTTGGATGATATGTGCAGGTATATCCATGCTTGGTTTTATAGTATTTGAAGGTCTTGCTTTATCAAGCCTTATAAAGGGTGTATATAAAGAAAAAAAGCACCCGGACGGAATAGTTTATGCGGCAGCAGATGTTTACTTTTCAGCTATAACACCATCCGCTTCCGGAGGACAACCAGCCAGTGCATTTTTCATGATGTGGGATGGTATACCTACAGCCGAAACAACTATAGTACTTTTGGTAAACCTGATCATGTATAATGTGGTTTTGATGCTTTTAGGTGGAATTGCTTTTATTATTCATGGAGAGATATTTTATAATTTTGAATTACCCGGACAGATACTTATCATAATTGGTGTTGTCGTACTTGTCCTTTTGGTTGTAGGCTTTTTAATGCTTATTAAGAAACATAATATCATGAGGAGCTTTTTTATACTTCTGATTATGTTGGGCTATAAGTTGCATATTATAAAATATCCACACAGAAGAATTAGAAAGCTTGAGCTTACGGTTGCTCGCTATTCAGAGTGTGCAGAAGCAATTTCGGGTAAGGTTGGTATGCTTTTGCAGGCATTTATTTATAATTTCTTACAAAAACTGAGTCAGATTTTGGTTACCGTCTTTTGCTACCTTGCATTGGGTGGTAATATTCATAATTTTGACGAAGTTCTTTGCTCACAGATATTAGTTACGGTAGGTTCTAACTCCGTTCCTATTCCGGGTTCCATGGGTGTTGCTGACTATCTTTTGCTTCACGCACTTTCCGAAATAAAGGACATAGAGAACCCTGCTAATCTTGAGCTTTTAAGCCGTGGTATATCATTTTACATTTGTATTGTAGTAAGCATCATCATACTTATTTGTGGTTATGTATCCAGACGAATTAAGGGTTCATCAAAGAATAAGGATAATTAACGTATAATACAGATTATAATAACAATTATTATGGGTGGAAATATTTGGAGGAATTATGCTAGGAGTTTATGATTATACTGTTATACTAACCTATATGTCTGTCCTGTCTGCGGGACTGGGTATATGTGTATCTCTTAACGGAAACGGTCATCCTTATATGGGTGTATTTTTCTTATTATTTTGCGGACTTTGTGATGCATTCGATGGCAAAGTTGCAAGAAGTAAAAAAGACAGAACAGAATTTGGACAAAAGTTCGGTATTCAGATTGATTCATTATCCGACTTGCTCGCATTTGGCGCTTTACCTGCTTGTATAGGTAATGCCATGATTCGTGTTAATCCAAAGATTGAAGAAGTTCCAAAGATTAAGCTTCATCATGGATTTATCCCATGGCACGCAGCTCTTATCTTCTGGATCATCATCCTTCTTTACATACTGGCTGCACTTATAAGACTTGCTTACTTCAATGTTGCAGAGGAAGAAAGACAAAAAACAGAAAAGACAGTTCGTAAAACATATGAGGGCCTTCCTGTTACTTCTTCAGCTCTTATCTTCCCCAATGTCCTGCTTATACAGTTTATAACCAAGTGGGATGTAACCATACCTTACTTTGTGGTTATGGTTATTGTAGGAATCCTTTTCTTAAGTAAAATAAAAATTCCAAAGCCCGGAAGTAAGGGACTTATGGCACTAATAAGCATCGGAGCTCTGGAGTTTATAGCATTACTTTTTGCAAAATTATATTCATAATACTTTAATAACAAGTAACATTTTAGTAGCATCATTTTTATGATGCTACTTTTGTTAAATAATTAGTATTAATTCATAATTCAACTGAAATTTTCCTAAAAATAATATTATAATTAATACACAGAGAGGTAAAATTCATGTTAAAATTTTTATACGAAACTTTTCCCGGCAGAGTCGCTCTAAAACTACTCACAAACAGGAAAGTATCGCAGCTTGCGGGGAGTTATATGGATAGTCCGTATTCAAAGTGGCTTATACCGGTTTTTATGAAAATGAATCATATAAATCCAGATGAATATATAGATGAAAACTATGAAAATTTCAATGATTGTTTTTCAAGACATATAAAACCTGAACTCAGACCTATCGATTACTATCCGACACACTTTATATCTCCCTGCGATGGTTTATTGAGTGCATATAAGATTACAGGGGATCTCGTAATTCCCGTAAAGCAAAGCAATTATCACATCTCGGATTTGCTTAGAAGCAAAAAACTCGCTTCTCTTTATGAAGACGGAACTGTCCTTATTTTCAGACTTTGTGTAAATCATTATCACAGATATGCTTACCCTGACAATGCAAAAAAAGCGAACAACAGATTTATCCCGGGCGTACTTCATACAGTTCAGCCTATCGCACTTAGACATACACCTGTTTTTGCCGAAAATTGCAGAGAGTATACCCTTATGGATACCGAAAATTTTGGAAAAATCATACAAATGGAAGTAGGTGCCATGCTGGTAGGAAAAATCAAAAATCATCATGAAGCACGCATAGTAAAGCGCGGCGAAGAGAAGGGGTGCTTTTTGTACGGTGGTTCAACTATAATTATCCTGCTTCAAAAAGATAAAGTAAATATTGATAACTTCTACTTTGAGGCAACAAAGCGGGAGATAGAAGTACCTGTTAAGTTGGGTGAGTGTCTTGGACAAAAGGCGTAAATTATGTGTAATACGAGGATAGAATCATGATATACTTTAAAAATGATACATTTTACCTGATGACAAAAGAAATCAATTATATTTTCCGAGTGTCAAAAACGGGACACCTTATAGAACTTTATTTTGGTGCTCCTATTCTAAATCCTTCTTCCATGGATGAGGATGGTGAGCTTTTCCCGGAAGAGGCTACAGAGCTACATCTGCATGAAATGGGAAATACAGTATCCTACAATAAAGACACACCTCCACTTTCTATGGAGGATACACGATTTGTAGTATCGTCCCTTGGAAAGGGTGATATAAGAGAGCCTTTTATAGAATTAATATATGAAAATGGAAGCAGAACTTCTGACTTTGTGTATGTGCATCATACTATAGATAATAAACTTCCATCTATGAAGGATATTTCTGTATGTACTATGGATGGTATAGTAGAAAGAAGTTCATCATCCCAAGGAGAACTTCCGGCTTCCTACGGTATTTCCGGTGATAATAACCACCTTTCTATACTTTTGAAGGATTTAAACACCTATAAAGATAAAGAAAAGACGAATAATGATGTTATACTGGTGCTGGATTTTCTTGTGTATGAGGACACCAATATCATAACAAGATCTGTAAAACTTGAAAACAACTCTCCTTATCCTGTCAGAGTAGAGCGTTTTATGAGTAATCAGTTAGACTTTGATTCAAACAAATATAAGATTACATACTTTACCGGCAGATGGGGTGAGGAGATGCAAAAGCAAGAGTTAACACTTCCTGCCGGGAGATTTGTTAATTCATCCTTTACAGGTACAACTTCAAGCAGAGCAAATCCCTTGATTTTTATATCTGACGAGTGCGCTACCGAAAATTACGGTTCAGTATACGCATCAAATCTTATCTACAGCGGAAACCATTATGAAAGTGTAGATGTCAGTGGATTTGGCAAAACCAGATTCCTTACAGGTATCAATCCTACGGGATTTTCTTATCTTTTAAATCCGACAGAGTCCCTTCGTTCTCCTGAGGCAGTTATGACCTATAGTTGCGAAGGATATAGAAAAGCCTCTCTTAATATGCAAAATTTTGTAAAAAAACATATATTACGCGGAAAATATGCTCATTCTCCAAGACCTATACTTATTAACAGTTGGGAGGCAGCTTACTTTGATATTAATGAAGAGAAGCTTACAAACCTTGCAAAAAGCGCTTCGGACTTCGGTATAGAACTCTTTGTAATGGATGATGGTTGGTTTGGACACAGGGATGACGACACATCAAGTCTTGGTGATTGGTTTGTAAATAAATATAAGCTTCCTAATGGCTTAAAAGGTCTTTGTGAAAAAATAAATGAAACAGGGTTACAATTTGGTCTCTGGATAGAGCCTGAAATGATAAATGTAGACAGCGAGCTTTTTGAGAAGCATCCGGAGTGGGTTATAGATATTCCGGGAAAACCTCACAGTGAAGGAAGACAGCAGCGTTTACTTGATCTTATCAATCCCGAAGTTAGAGACTATATAGTACATTCAATTAGCGACATACTCTCGTCAGCTAATATAACATATGTAAAATGGGATATGAACCGTATTTTTTCAGATGCATACTCGAAGTATCTTCCTGCAAAGAGACAGGGTGAGGTTTATCATAGATATGTATTGGGATTCTACGATATACTCAAAAGACTGACAGAAAGCTATCCCGACATACTTTTTGAAGGCTGTTCATCCGGTGGAAATCGCTTTGATCTTGCTTCTCTTTGTTTCTTCCCACAAATCTGGGCAAGCGATGACACAGATGCTTATGAAAGATTGGATATACAGGAAGGTTACAGCTATGGTTATCCACCTGTGTGCGTAAGTTCTCATATATCAGCAGTTCCAAATCATCAGACCGGACGTATAACTCCGCTGCTCACACGCTTTGCTGTTGCATCCTTCGGCGGTTTTGGCATAGAGATGAATCCGGCCGACCTAAATGAAGAAGATAAGACTTTTCTAAAAAAGACAATAGATTTTTATAAAAAATATAGAAATATTTTCCAGGATTCTTCATTTTACAAAAATACTCAAAATAACCTTCATGTATGGGTTTATGTAACTGAAGAAAAGGATAAAGGAATTGCAGCTATAGTAAAAGAGAAAAACACTCCTAATATGCCAAGTGACAGGGTACAGCTTTGTGGACTTAATCCTGATTTTAGATATCGAATCAAAGATGGTTTTGACGGAACCGAAGCTATAATGACAGGTAGGCTTCTTATGGAAGCAGGTATCTGCCTGGGTCCGAACTTAGAAGCTACCAGACCTTACAGAGGCGAATGGAGTCACGGAGATATGCAATCCAACATAATAACAATTGAAAGAGTATAAAAAAACTCAGTCGGCCTCTAATCTCCGACTGAGTTTTTATTATTATTTTTTCTTTTTATTGTCCGTCTTACTTTCAATCATTACGGCTTTTTTATACTTTTCAGCAGGGTCGTAATCCATATCGTCATCATCCTCTATTTCCCAGGGTTGTACGGTTTTGATAGTTATATTTTTAGCATTCAAACGCTTATATATAAAGGTTCTGAACAGTGAGTAAAGCACTGATACAAGCGGAATAAATACAAGCATTCCTACTATACCGAAGAGATTACCTCCTATTGTAACAGAAGCAAGAACCCATATACCGGGCAGTCCCACCTGATTTCCAACCACATGTGGATAGATAACATTTGCCTCTATCTGAATAACAACTATAAACAAAACAACGAATACAATCGCTTTTACCGGATTAGCTATCAGTATAAGAAGGGCGCCTATAGCACAACCTGTAAATGATCCAACTATAGGAATCAGCGACAACACTGCAATAATAATACTGATAAGCAAAGCGTAAGGAATATCAAAAATGTTCAAGGTAATTATGAAAAGTCCGAAGATTATGCATGCCTCCAAACACTGTCCTGCTATAAAATGAGAAAATGTTCTGTGAGTCATACCTGCGACTTCCAGAAGGACGTCAGCCTTATCCTTTTTTAACATGGCATATATTATCTTTTTTGCCTGTTCTCCAAGTTTTTCCTTGATTGAAAGAACATATATGGAGAAAACAAGTCCAATGATAAATGTGATGAAGCCGGATATGATTCCACTTACAGCATCGATACTTCCTGATAAAATATTATTAATATATTTTTTGATAAGATTTACGCCTTTTTCAAGTAAATCCTGCCAGTTTTCAGTAAAATCCATAATCGGATTTAATATATATGGGTAGTCCTTAAATGTTGTTTTTGCCCAGTTGCTCACGTTTTTAACACCGGATGGAATCTGCTTTACAAGCTGTGTAATAGTATCCGTCAGTTTTGGAAGCACCAGATAAGTTATCAGACCTACAATCGCTAAGGCTAGTATAAGTGTAACAATAAGGGATATAACTCTTCTCAATGTTTGCCACTTACTTCCGGGATACTTCTTTCTGTTCCTGAAAAGTCTTTTTTCAAGCTGTCTCATGGGCACATTTAGAAGAAAGGCAATCGCTCCACCCAGTATAAAGGGGAAGATAACACCTATAAGGTATTGCGCCAACTTCCATAAACTGTCTATATTGTATAATGCAAAAAATATTATCATCAGACATGTTCCGACGAATAAAATTTTTCTCACTTTTTCATCTTTTAAGTATCCCATCTCATCCCTCCGTATTATTGCAAGTTTTCCGGTTTCTTAATGATTGTTTATATTAATGATTGTTTATACTAAATCCTAAAGTCAGATCTTTAATAACCTCTCCCGCAATCATTAGACCACAGATGCCGGGAGCATAGGATATACTTCCGGGTGTCCTCTCGGCTGTGTTTACCGGCTTTTCTTCAGAATATACAACTTTTAAGTTTTTTATGCCTCTAACCTTTAATTCCTTTCTCATAACCCTTGCTAGCGGGCAGACCTTCGTATCGTAGATATCAGCCACTTTAAATGCACCTGCATCCAGCTTATTACCGGCTCCCATCGCACTAATAACAGGAACACCTGTTGCCTTCGCTTTTTGAATAATTTCGAGCTTCGCAGTTACTGTATCTACTGCATCTATTACATAATCATAATTATTAAAATCAAAATCATCAGAGTTTTCAGGCAGGAAAAATGTGTTATGAATAACAACCTCAGCACACGGATTTATGGATAATATCCTTTCCTTCATAACCTCGGTTTTATATCTTCCTACAGTATCATGCAATGCTATTATCTGCCTATTAATATTTGAAACATCAACTACGTCTTTGTCCACAAGGTCGAAGTGCCCTATACCACCTCTCGCAAGTGCTTCACAAGTGTATCCTCCTACACCTCCGATGCCAAAGATTATAACCCTGCTTTGGGCAAGGCGCGAAACTGCCTCTTCTCCTATTATTAACTCTGTTCGTATAAACTGACTATCCATGTTATTTTATACCATCTTTCCATAATTGTAAAGTTGTCATACTCTGCGATAAAAAAAAGAGACAAAAGAATCTTCCTGATGTCTCCATGAATAATCGGGGCGACCGGATTTGAACCGACGACCTCTTGCCCCCCAGTCAAGCGCGCTACCAAGCTACGCCACGCCCCGTATACATTTGTCTTATTGATAATAACAAGAACATATAAAATGATACACCTAAACTGCTTATACGTCAAGGAAAACGAAGTATCTAAAAATTAATAATTGACTTTATAGTGTAATTATGCTATCTTTATGACGTTGAAAACATTTAAGTAAGTCAACGAATTTTTGTCTTAGGAGGCACAATTAGTATGAGAGGAACAGTTAAGTGGTTTAATGCAAAGAAAGGCTATGGCTTTATCTCAGATGAAACAGGAAATGATGTATTCGTACATTTTTCTGCACTTCAGATGGATGGTTACAGATCTCTTGATGACAACGAAACAGTTGAGTTTGACGTTGTTGAGGGCGAAAAAGGACCACAGGCAGCTAACGTTGTAAAGGTAGCTGAATAATTAAAGTTATTATCATTGCATAAATCATTTTATAATAGATGGATATTTGCTAATGAGGAGTAACAACAAAGGGAATCCCGAGGGACTCCCTTTTTTATTTCTATATTTATCATTCTCCGGAAACTCTTAAGATATCAAATTCCTTTAGGTTAGTGCTTGAAAGCTTGACACCAACCATAACACTTGCGTGTGGACAGTTTTCGATAGCCTCGTGATCTTCGTTGTACATCTCGAGCACTTCAGCATCTATATTGCTTCCGTCAGGCTTCATTATCTCTATCTTATCTCCAACCGAGAATTTATTTTTTTGCTGAAACCATGCGATTCCATCTTCATCCATCCTATCTATAATTCCCAGGAATATATAATTTGTAACGTAGGTATTATTATCGTAAATCTGGGCCTCGTGAGTGGTAGGACCATAGAAGAATCCCGTTGTGTACTGCCTGTAGGTACATTTGGCAATCTCATCCAAGTACCAGTCCTTGTTTTTTTCATACTTCTCAGGAGATTCTAAGAAATCATCTATTGCTTTACGATAAGTTCTGGCAACACAGGCTACATAAAGTGCTGTCTTCATCCTTCCTTCAATCTTAAAGCTGTCTATACCTGCATCCATAAGGTCAGGGATGTGCTCTATCATGCATAAATCCTTAGAGTTAAATATATAGGTTCCTCTTTCATTCTCCTCTATCGGTAGATATTCTCCGGGTCTTTTCTCTTCAACTATATAGTACTTCCATCGGCATGGATGAGTACATGCCCCCAGATTGGCATCTCTTCCGGTAAAATAGTGACTTAGAAGGCACCTTCCGGAATGGGATATACACATAGCTCCGTGAACAAAGGTCTCGATTTCAAAGTCTTCAGGAATACTCTCTCGGATTGTCTTTATCTCTTTAAGCGAAAGCTCTCGAGCGCTCACAACTCGGGTTGCACCGAGAGATCTCCAGAAGTTATAGGTCCCGGAATTAACATTGTTTGCCTGTGTGGATATGTGGATATCTATCTCAGGACACACTTCCCGAGCTATGGTAAACACACCCGGATCCGATATAATAAGGGCATCGGGCCTGTTTACTCCCAGAGCATTAAGTTCGTTGAAGTACTTCCGGATTCCCTCTAAATCCCTATCATGAGCCGTAATATTTGCTGTAACATATACCTTAACGCCACGGGAATGGGCAAATGCGATGCCCTCCTCCATCTTGTCGAGTGTAAAGTTCTTTGCTCTGGCTCTGAGTCCATACATATCCCCACCGATATAAACTGCATCTGCACCGTAGAGCACTGCTATCTTAAGAACCTCTAAGCTGCCGGCTGGCACCAGAAGTTCGGTTTTTCTGTATTTCTTATCCAATATAAATTCCTCCAAATATATTTCTACTCTCACTTTCAATTTATAACACTATAAAGGGTTTTGTGTCAACTTCATAATAATGTAACACCCCTAAAGGATTTTTACAGATGACAAACCCATTTTTGTTTGATATATTACTTATGAGAAGTTGCGAAGCAACTTCAGCAGGTTTTTTGTTACGAAACCTGCGAAGACACGAAGTATCTCATAATTTACCGAGAAAAATTCAAATGAAATTTTCGAGGTTAAACCGAATTTTGATTTGTAAAGAAAGCAAATGAGAAAGAGAGGTCTAAGTCACATGCAGTGGATAGAATATACGATAAAAACAGTCCTGTCACAGGTTGAAAAGGTAGAAGGAATTCTCTACGAGCTTGGATTTACATCCTACGAGATAAGGGATGATGTTCCGCTAAGCAGGGAAGACGAGAAGCGTATGTTTACAGATATAAGTGCCGAACTTCCAAAAACTGACAGGGCAGAATTTATAGTTTACTCAACAGAGGACGATGTTTCGGGACTTAGTACAGGCTCGTCTATTCGCGACGAAGCTCTTACCGATACATTTTTAAGGAAGGGTGCAGAAGAAACCATGAAGCTTATCGGTGAAGCACTAAGTAAAGCTTATGAGGGAAATGAGTCAGAGAAGCCTTCTGTTACTTACTCCATCAGAGATGACAGCGAGTGGAAGGATAAGTACAAAGAAGCTTTTAAGTCATTTCGCGTGACTTCTGATATAATTATAAAGCCAATGTGGGAAGAAAGACCTGACTTTGCAAATGAAGAGGACATAATTGTTACCATCAATCCGGGAGCAGGATTCGGAACCGGTATGCATGATACTACAAAGCTTTGCCTTACGGCTCTTGAGAAGCACTTAAAACCCGGAATGGACGTTCTTGATATAGGTTGCGGAAGTGGAATACTTGGAATTACAGCTCTTTGCTTAGGCGCGAGGAGTGCTGTCCTTATGGATATAGATGAGCTTGCTATCGATAACGTAAAAGAAGATATGGAATTAAATTCTATTACTGAAGATAAGTACAGTGCTTTCAGAGCAGATATTCTTACAGATACAAAGGCTGTGAAAGAAAAGGTCGGTCACAAATCCGATATAGTTTTGGCCAATATACTGGATGATGTTATTGTGCCACTTACATCTGTAGTTTCAGAGTTTATGAATCCGGGTGGTCTCTTTATAACATCCGGAATCTTACTGGAAAGAGCCGAAAGAGTGAAGAAGGCTCTTCTTGAAGCCGGTTTTGAGATAGTAGATTACAGTGAATCGGGAGAGTGGTCTTCGTTTACAGCAAGACTTGCGGGAGAGTCTTAACATAAAACAGTTTTTTTAACCTTTAATCCAGGATAAAATCTCTGAAGAATGCGCTTTGAGTGTGTTTATATATAATAATTTCATTTAGAAAGGTACCTAAACATTGAATAAATGGGTTCATAAAAATATCGACTTTGATCTTTCAATAATCACGGAAAGGTACAAGGTTTCCGAAGTATTTGCAAAAATCCTTATTAATAAGGGTTTTAAAACACTGCATGAAATGGATGCTTACTTAAACGTAGGTGCACCAAAGTTAGGTGACGTAAGCGAAATGAAAGGTATGAGTGCAGCCTGTGATTTTCTGAAATCGAGAAAAGGTGAGTATATAAGGGTTGTAGGGGATTATGATGTAGATGGTGTCATGTCTTCATACATTCTTGTAAGGGGTCTAAGAGAATTGGGCTATAAGGTGGATTATCGCCTGCCCCACAGAGTACATGATGGTTATGGTATACGACCTTACATGGTAGATGAGGCGAAGGAGGCAGGGGCAGATATTATCCTTACCTGTGATAATGGTATATCGGCAATTGAGGCAGTAAATAGAGCAAGAGAGCTGCAGATACCTATTATTATAACAGACCATCATGAAACTCCCAAGGAGGATGGGAAGGATATACTTCCAAATGCAGACTTTATCGTAGATCCAAAGCAAAGCGATTGCAAATATCCATATAAGGATATGTGCGGAGCGGGCATAGCTTATCGTATGATACAGATGCTTACAGCCGGAGATAAAGCCTACAATCCTTTGCTTGTGCAGCTTATGATACCTGCGTCAATCGCCACTGTTTGTGATGTGGTTCCACTTACGGGCGAAAACAGAATTATTACCCGTTATGGCTTAAGCTACATTAATAAGGTATGTCAGATTATGGGGCTTAATAAACTTATAGAGAAGTTGGAGTTTAAAAAGGATATCGGCTCATTTGACTATGGATTTCGTATAGGTCCTTGTATCAATGCGGCGGGAAGATTAGAAAGTGCTGAAAAAAGCCTTAAACTCATGCTTACCGAGGATGAAAATGAGGCGGAGAAATTGGCAACTTACTTAAAAGGTCTTAATGATGAGAGAAAGGATATTACAGAAAGAGGCGTAGCACTGGCAGAAAGCTACATAGAAGAGCATAATTTAAAGGAGAAACCGATATTTCTCATCTATCTGGGTGATTTAAGCGAATCAGTAGTTGGGATCGTGGCAGGAAGGATAAGAGAAAAGTACTATAAACCTGTAATGGTAGTGGTGGACGCTCACTCGGAGAGCTCTCATAAGGTTAAGGGATCCGGCAGATCTATACCCGCGTACCATATGCAGAGGGCTTTAAATGAAATAAGTGAGCTTCTATTGGAGTATGGCGGACATGCTCTTGCAGCAGGTTTTTCATTCGAGAAGGATCGCATGGAAGAAGTTTACACAGCATTGCTGAAAAATCAAAATCTGACAGATGAAGATCTTACTGAAGAGATTTACTTTGATGCTGAGGTAGACCTTGGTGACATAAGCATAAATACCGTAAAAGAGTTAGCTCTTATGGAACCCTTTGGTACTGACAATCCTTCTGCAAAGCTTGTAAAGAGGCACGTGCTTATAAAAAATATATTTTTGTGCGGAAGAACTCAAAATGTCGGCAGAATAGTACTTGAGGACGGTGGAAGAAAGTACTATGCAGTGGACTTTGATGTTGAGTCGGGTATTAAAAACCGAATAATGGAAAAATATGATGAATCAGTGTGGAACGCTTTGACCGAAGGTGATTTTGAAGGTGTCTACATGGATATTATGTATGCTCCCGACATCAATGATTACAATAATTCAGTTCAGTTTAAGATTTTAGATTCAAGATAAAAATGCGTTAATCTCATTTATAGTATATTGACGTTCAGAAAAAAGTGTATTATAATCAAATGGCTTAGGTGATTTTTTGCTTTTGCGAATATGGATAGGTAGAAGAAAATATTGAGGGATAACAGATTAGATTAAAAAGTGTATTAGAGAAAGAGGTTTTAAGATGGTTAGTAGTGATATAGGTATAGATTTAGGTACAGCCAATGTCCTGGTATATGTTAAGGATAAGGGTGTTGTTTTAAGAGAACCTTCAGTTGTTGCATTTGACAGAGATACAAACAAAATCAAGGCAATTGGTGATGATGCGAGACTTATGCTCGGACGTACACCCGGTAATATAATTGCCGTAAGACCGCTAAGACAGGGTGTTATATCTGATTATACGGTTACAGAAAAGATGCTTAGATACTTCATACAGAAGGCATGTGGTAGAAACCGTTTCAGAAAGCCAAGAATAGCTGTTTGTATACCAAGTGCGGCTACAGAAGTTGAAAAGATGGCTGTTGAACAGGCTACATACGAAGCAGGTGCCAGAGAGGTTGCAATCATAGAGGAGCCGGTTGCAGCTGCCATTGGTGCAGGTATTGATATAGCAAAGCCATGTGGAAACATGATAGTTGATATAGGTGGTGGTACTACAGATGTTGCGGTTATTTCACTTGCAGGTACAGTAGTATCTACATCCATTAAGATAGCAGGCGACGATTTCGATGATGCTATCGTTCGTTATATGCGTAAAACTCACAATCTTCTTATAGGTGAGCGTACAGCAGAGGAAATAAAGATAAAGATTGGTTCTGCTTACAGAAGACCGGAGGTAGTAACTCTTGATGTTCGTGGACGTAATCTTATCACAGGTCTTCCAAAGACAATAGAAATTACATCAGAGGAAACACTCGAAGCACTTTCGGAAGCAACCTCACAGATAGTTGAGGCTGTACATACAGTACTTGAGCAGACACCTCCTGAGCTTGCTGCAGATATATCTGACAGAGGTATAGTTTTAACAGGTGGCGGAAGTCTGTTATACGGTCTTGAGGAGCTTATCTCAGAAAAGACCGGTATCAATACCATGACAGCAGAGGATCCGATGACAGCTGTTGCTATCGGAACAGGTATGTATGTTGATTTCTTAAGTGAGAAGAGGGACGACGAATAAGGAGTCTTTTTGCATGCATTTAGAAGGTTATATAGAAAAAATAGTATTTCATAATGAGGAGAACGGCTATACCGTTCTCTCTCTTTCTGATGCTGATTCCGGAGAAGAGATTACCTGTACGGGTAATCTTTCTTTTGTTAATGAGGGTCAGTTCTTATCCCTTGAAGGCGAGATCGTAGTTCATAAAAATTATGGTGAACAGTTCAATATATCCTCTTATGAATCAAAGCAACCTGACAGCCCTGTGGCTATGGAGAAGTATCTTGGATCCGGTGCCATAAAGGGTATAGGTGAAGCTTTGGCTGCAAGAATCGTAAAGAAGTTTGGCAGTGATACATTTGATATCATTGACAAAGCTCCTGAAAAGCTTGCGAGCGTAAAGGGGATAAGCGAGAAGAAAGCAAGAGCTATAGCAGAGCAGTTTGCGGAGAAAAGGCAGCTTCGCAATGCTACAATCTATCTACAGCAGTACAATATCCCCATGAATCTTTCCGTAAAAATTTATAAAAAGTATGGCGAGAAGATGTACCAAATATTGGACTCGAACCCATATCGACTTGCTGAAGATATAGAGGGTGTGGGATTTAAAACTGCCGATATGATTGCATCATCCATGGGCATAAATGCGGATTCTGAGTTCCGTGTTAAAGCAGGTATGAGCTACGCACTTTACGAAGCCCTTAAAGAAGGAGATTGCTATCAGCCACTCGATATATTTGTGCCAAGGGTTGCTGAGATGCTTCATGTAACTGAGGATATTGTGGAAGTGAACTTAGAAAAGCTTTCATTTGATAAGGATATAGTCATAACAGGTGATGAATACAGTAAGAGGATATATTTGTCTGAAATTTACTACATGGAAAGAAATGTAGCTTCCATGCTTTTTGACCTGGATATTGGCTTTAAGGTAAATGAAAAGGATCTCGGAAAGCAGATTTCGAATATTGAAAAAAAGCTTGGTATAGAGCTTGATGATATACAGCGTAATGCCGTGGTTCAGTCCGTAAAAAACGGTATACTTATAATCACAGGTGGACCGGGAACGGGAAAGACAACCACCATAAATGCTATTATAGAGGTTCTTAAGGATGAGGGAATGACAGTTTTACTGGCAGCCCCTACCGGTCGCGCCGCGAAGCGAATGACTGAAACTTCAGGCTATGAAGCTCAGACCATACACAGACTTTTGGAAATAAATGCTAATCCGGAGGAAGAGGAAACCGGGCGAAGAATGAGATTTACAAGAGATGAAATGAATCCTCTGGAGTGTGATGTAGTTATCGTAGATGAAATGTCTATGGTCGATATATATTTATTCAATGCACTTTTAAAGGCTATAGTTCCGGGAATGAGACTCATCATGGTAGGTGATGCCAATCAGCTCCCAAGTGTTGGTCCGGGAAATGTGTTGAAAGATATGATAAAATCCGGTTTTTGCTCCTGTGTAAGACTAGAGCGCATCTTTAGACAGGCTGCCAAAAGCGATATAGTTCAAAATGCTCATAAGATTAATCATGGTGAGAAGCCGGTATTTGACAATAAAAGTAAAGACTTTTTCATGCTTAAGAGGGATGACATAAGGTCCTGCTTAGGCGTAGTTCTTACTCTTGCCAAGGATAAAATTCCTAATTATGTTCATGCCAATCCTTATGACATACAGGTGCTTGCGCCTATGAGAAAAGGTGAGCTTGGAGTTGAAAATCTAAATAAATATCTCCAGGAAAGTCTTAATCCTAAATCTCATAAAAAGCGTGAATACGACTTTCGTGGGACCCTTTTCAGAGAGGGTGATAAGATAATGCAGATAAAAAATGATTATCTTATGGAGTGGAGAATTGTAAACAAATATAAGATAACTATTGATGAGGGTGCAGGAATATTTAACGGAGATATGGGGATTATCGAAAGTATAGACGAAGAGGGCGAGTATTTTACCTGCGTATTTGATGGAAATAAAGAGGTAATCTATCCATTTTCAGATCTTGAAAATATAACTCTAGCTTACGCAGTAACCATTCACAAATCACAGGGTAGTGAGTACCCTGCGGTTATCATGCCTATCCTTTCAGGACCTCCAAGACTTCTGAACAGAAATATACTTTACACTGCAGTAACGAGAGCAAAGAAGTGCGTAATACTGGTTGGAAGGGAGAGTACGGTAATGAGAATGATAGAAACCCTTGACAGCCAGAAGAGGTACTCAAGCTTAGAAGAGAGACTGAGGGAAGAGTGAAATAGTAGTAAATAGACTTATAAGAGTTTGGAAGTATGATAAAAAAGTGAAATAATAATTATAGAAATATATATAATACACAGAAAGAAGGAATGTTACCATAATAGCAAAAATCGGTGAATCCTTTTTGGATTTAATTTATCCCAGGAGATGCCCTATATGCGATGAAGTAAGACCATTAGGAAAAAAGGGGCTTTGTAATAAATGTACAAATTTAAGGACATACATAGAAGAACCCTTCTGCATGAAGTGTGGAAGAGCGTTGATAGATGAGTCGGAATACTGCGAAAGCTGTAAAAATCATAATTTTCGTTTTGATAGTGGGAGAGCACTACTTTGGTATGATGATTACATGAAGGATTCCATAACCATGTATAAGTACCATGGAAGACAGGAGTATGCAGATGAGTATGCTCTTTGGATCACGGAAAGACTATCCGACTGGATAGTGGGAAGTAAGTGTGAGTGTATAACCGGCGTTCCCATACATAAAAAGCGTCTCCAAAAAAGAGGATTCAATCAGGCAGCACTTCTTGCTTTAAAAATCTCAAATCTAACCGGTATCCGGTACGAAAACGACTTACTACTCAGAACAAAAGAAACCAAGAGACAGAAGGAACTCTCGGCAGAAGAAAGATTCTTTAACCTTTCGGATGCTTTTATCTACAATAAAAAAAATCATGAAAAAATCCCTGAATCAGTATTGATAATAGATGACATATTAACAACCGGAAGTACTTTAGACGCCTGTGCCAGAGCTCTAAAGCACGCAGGCGTTCAGAAGGTCTGTTTTATCGCACTTTGCACCGGCCAGGTGTGACAGGGAGGGGAAAAATCACATTTTTATGAACGACTTTCTCTAGCCATTTTTTGTTTACATTACGCCTAAAGTGTTATATAATACAGAAGTATTTGTTAATCATAGTTAACTAAGGCGGATCTATCCGCTTCAATTGAGTCGGAGATTATACCGATTCCATTATTTTATACAATTTATACATTGGAGGTAAATTTACATGTTGGTATCAGCAAAGGAAATGCTTGAAAAAGCAGAAGCAGGTAAATATGCAGTAGGTCAGTTCAACATCAACAATCTTGAGTGGACTAAGTCAATCCTTCTTACAGCTCAGGAGTGCCAGTCACCGGTTATTCTTGGTGTATCTGAGGGTGCAGGAAAGTATATGTGTGGCTACAAGACAATCGTAGGCATGGTGGAAGGAATGATTGAAGAGTTAAATATCACAGTTCCTGTTGCACTTCACTTAGATCATGGAACATACGACGGAGCTGTAGCTTGTATTAAGGCTGGTTTCTCATCAGTTATGTTTGATGGTTCTTCACTTCCTATTGATGAGAATATTGAAAAGACAAAGATTTTAGTAGACGCTTGTAAGGTACTTGGTATTTCTCTTGAAGCTGAAGTTGGTTCTATCGGCGGAGAGGAAGACGGAGTTATCGGACAGGGCGAGTGCGCTGATCCTGAAGAGTGTAAGATGGTTAATGATTTAGGTGTTACCATGCTTGCTGCAGGTATCGGAAATATTCACGGTGCTTATCCTGAAAACTGGGCAGGTCTTAGCTTCGAGACACTTGAAGCAATCAGAGCCGTAACAGGACATACTCCACTCGTACTTCACGGTGGTACAGGAATTCCTGATGAAATGGTTAAGAAGGCAATAAGCATGGGCGTTGCTAAGGTTAATGTAAATACTGAGTGTCAGTGGGCATTCCAGGAAGCTACTCGTGCTTACATCGAGGCAGGTAAGGATAAAGAAGGCAAGGGATTTGATCCTCGTAAGCTTCTTGCTCCGGGTGCTGCTGCAATCTGTGATAAGGTTAAAGAGAAGATGGAACTTTTCGGTTCAGTTGGAAAGGCTTGATCATAGACCTTAAATGATAAAAAACTATAGGGGCTTTGTGGTTGGTTATATAATCACAAAGCTCTTATTCATATAAAAGAAAGGTTATCTATGGGAAAAACTGAGTTTTTGGCAGGATTAAGAAAGACGTTATTTGGTAGGATACCGGAGTCTGAAATAGAGAAAAATATAGCTTATTACAGCGAGTATTTTGATACTTCAGGAAAAAGCGAAAGTGAAGTATACGAGGAACTCGGGGATCCTTCGATTATTGCAAGAACCATAATTACCGCTTATAAAGAGAGTAAGGGCGATATGGCGGGGATTTTTGAGGAGCAGGCAAGACAGGAATACACATCCGGCGGAGCAAGCAGTGATTATACAGGAAGTGAAAACAGATATGATAATGGATATGATAATTCCGAATATAGCGATCCTTACGGAGAGGATTACGGGAACAAAAAGGCACCATTACTATTCAGACTTATTTTTGACAGAGAGTCAGTAAAGTGGTACGAACTTGCTCTGGCAATACTTATTGGCGTAGTGGTGATCGGCGTTGTATTTGCTGTGATTGCGATTGTATTTAAGTTTACTGTAACTGTTATTCTGCCTATATTAATCATATTTTTACTTGTAGGCTTTATAGTTGCGCTGTTTAACCGGGAATAACGCTCAAGCTAGTCTTGATTTTATTCATGGCAATTCCGTGATTTTCACAAGTTAATTTATTAGTTTGCGGTGTATCTGAACAGATAGGGATACATTATATTCTTAACAAAATAAGAAAACAGTATGAAAAAATGAGGTTAAACCAATGCAGGAAAATGATATTTTCGGTAGCATAGAAAATGTATTTGGTGAGGGAAGCGTAAAGGCAGATAATTATTCAGCTCTCACTCTTGCATACATAGGTGACGCTTTTTATGATATAGTAATCAGAACTCTTATGCTAAAGGATAAGAACCGAAAAGCACAGGAACTGCACAAAAAGACAAGCGCTATAGTAAAGGCTGAGTCACAGGCAGAGCTTGTAAGACGGATCATGAACAAGCTGACCGATAAAGAGAGAGATGTATATCACAGGGGAAGAAATGCTAAATCGCCTACAAGCGCAAAAAATGCATCTATACACGATTATAGGATAGCAACCGGTTTTGAAGCATTAATAGGATATCTTTATATGTCCGGAGAGTCAGGAAGAGCCATGGAACTTATTAAGTACGGGCTTGATGTGACAGGGCAGGGAGAGTTCTAACGGAGAATATAACTTATGGAAAACAAATTATTTAACAACGAATTATCATTTGAAGAAAGAGTTGATTGGCTTATAGATGAGCTTACACTTGAAGAAAAGATATCATGTATGACAACAGGAGTCCCGCATATGGAGCGCCTTTCCATACATGAGTTTTATTTTGGTGGAGAAGCAGCTCACGGAGTGCAGGCCAGACGTGATCAGAGCTTTGATAAGGGAAAAGCTGTCTATACAACTATTTTTCCAAATCCCATAGGCATGAGTGCTACTTGGGATACCAGGTTAATACATGAGGCTGGAAAGATAGCCAGTCGCGAGGCAAGAGCA
Source organism: Lachnospiraceae bacterium (assembly GCA_016281605.1). GTDB lineage: Bacteria > Bacillota > Clostridia > Lachnospirales > Lachnospiraceae > JAEEJA01. Next base: position 69,282 of record JAEEJA010000095.1, on the reverse strand, counting down.
ATCTACAATCGTAAAGATAACGGAGTTCTCTGCGTTTGGGCACCTACAGTGGATATGGAAAGAGATCCACGTTGGGGTAGAAACGAAGAGGGCTACGGTGAAGATCCACATCTTACAGGTCGTATGGCAGCAGCATATGTTAACGGTCTTTCGGGTGATGGAAAGTATCTTAGATGTGCGTCTACTCTTAAGCATTTCTATGCCAATAACTCAGAGCAGGACAGGTGTTCAACCTCATCGGATATGAATGAGAAGGATAAGTGGGAATACTATCTCGAGGTATTTAGACAGGTTATAAAGTACAGTCGAGCTGAGGCTGTAATGGCTGCATATAACGCAGTTAATGGTATGCCTTGTGCCATAAATCCAGAACTTCAGGATATCTTGAAGGACTCATTTGGTTTAAATCATACAGTTTGTGACGGTGGTGGCATGCAGCCTGTTGTAAATGCACATCATTATTTTGAGGATCATTATGAGACCGTAACAGCTGGGTTAAAAAATGGACAGGATATGTTTACAGATGATTTCGATGTGGTTACGGAAGCGGTAAAGAAGGCTTATGACAAGGGACTTATAAGCATGGATGATATCAACCGGTCCATAAGAAATCATTTTATGACAGCTATGAGACTCGGTTTATTTGATAAAGATGCTCATAGAGATTGTAGCGAAGCTGATATAAATAATGAAAAAGGTCGTGCCCTTTCTCGTCAAATCCAAAGAGAATCAGTGGTTCTTCTTAAAAATCAGGATAACACTCTTCCGTTAAAAAAGGGAGATTCTGATATTATTATTGTGGGACCACATGCGGATATGACTTATCTGGACTGGTATAGTGGTATAAATGATAATTATGTTACATTGAAGCAGGGTGTAGAAAATGCACTTAAAGGGACAGGTAAAAAAGTAAATGTAGAAAGCATCTGCCCTGTAGTAAAGCTTAAAGCAAATATTGGTAAATGTAGCGATGAATATAAGAAGAAGTTAAAGTCTAATAATATAGATCCGGATAAAGAATATTATATCGGAAGAAGAGCCGATGAATATGTAAATCTTACCGAAAGTGACCGGGCTCTCACCTTTGAAGCTATGCTCTGGGATGACGAAAGAATGACTTTTACCTGCACTGATAATGGAAAACTACTTACAACAGCAGATGAAAAAAAGGTTATAAATTCTATTGATATCAACAGAGAGTACCTATCCGTAAAAGCCCAAAAGGCTTTTGGATGGTTTGTAAAGGAAGTGTTTTTGCCTGCAGACTGCGAGGGAAATATCATCTCTTTTAATGAAAATGATGCAGAGCAATTCACTACGGATAACCGTATAGAGAAGCTTTGTTCATGGAATAATAAAAACATATTCATGGATGAAAATGGGAATATATTTGCTGATCCGGATATTGAAGTGTCCGATGATTCAGTGTTTGATGATATATGTGTATTAAGCATTACCATGGAACCTGTGGATTTCGAAAAGGATGTGGAATTAAAACCGGAATCAGGAAGTTTGGAAAAATCAGGTAAAGATAGTTCAGGCACAACCTGTATAGCGGCTTTCGGAAGTCATCCGCTCATAAACTGCAAAGAGGAAACCGACAGAAAAACCATCGAATTCCCACCGTTTCAGAAGGCAATATATAAGAAATTAACCGGAAAGTACGAAAATGTAATATTGGTTCTTATAGGCTCATATCCGTTTGCAATAAAAGATGAGATTGATGCTTCAAAAGCAGCTGTCTGGACAGTAACAGGTGCTGAGGAGTTTGGTAACGGTATAGCGGATATACTTTTTGGTGATTATTCACCCGCCGGAAGGCTCAATGAAACCTGGTACAATTCCGATGATGACTTAAATCCTATTGCAGATTATGCTATAGCAGACGGAAACCGTACATATATGTTTTTTAATAAGAAGCCTTTGTATCCGTTTGGATATGGTCTTTCATATACTACATTTTCTTATGATAATTTAAGTGTAAATATAAGAGAAAAAACAGAGGATGAGATTAAAAAACTGCTTGTAATTACCGGTGAAGATTTAATCTTAAAAAGCCTTAAAAACAGGTATTTTGAAGATACAGTAATAGAAAAACGAAGTAGATATTATGATAAAAATCTTGAGGATAAAATCATAGAGATTTCGCTGGAACTTTCAAATATAGGAGATGTAAAGTCTGATGAAGTTGTACAGTGTTACGTAAGTAAACTGCCGGAAGAATCAAAAGAAAAATCCGGAGTAGGAATGCTTCCACGTAAGCAGCTAAAAGCATTTGTAAGAGTTAAGGAGCTTATCCCGGGTGAAAGACGCACGGTAAAACTTTTTATAGATACAGACGATTTAAGATTCTATGATGAAAACCAAAAGAAAATGGTAGTATTGCCGGGGAAATATGTGCTTAGTATTGGAAACTCCGAAGAAAGCTATATAAAAGATGAATTTGAGATTTGACATAAGAAAAAAGCATCAACATGGAGGAAATTCATGAAAAATAATGATTTAACAAGTAAGACTTTCAGATTTGTAATCGCAATCGTTTTTCTGGTTGCTATTCTGGTTGTAATTCAGATTAATTATTTTCACTCAGATAAAGATAAAAAGCAAGCTTCAAAAAGAACAACCTTTACAGTAGGTTTTGACGCTGCATTTCCCCCCTATGGATATAAAGACGAATCAGGAGAGTATGTGGGCTTCGACTTAGACCTGGCTCAGGAGGTTGCAGACCGTAATGGTTGGAAACTTGTAAAGCAGCCTATCGATTGGGATTCAAAGGATATGGAGCTTAAAACCGGAAGCATAGACTGTATATGGAACGGTTTTACAATCAATGGTCGCGAGAATAATTACACATGGTCTAAAGCTTATGTTGATAATTCTCAGGTCATAGTCGTAAAAAGTGACTCAGGAATCGAAAAGAAGGCAGATCTTAAGGGGAAAAATGTAATGGTGCAGACCGACTCTTCTGCACTAGAGGCTTTTACCGGAGAGGATGCAGATGAAGAAAATAAAGCACTCTGCAAGACTTTTGCGGAATTACAGCAGGTTTCCGATTATAATAATGCATTCTTGAATCTTGAATCCGGCTCTGCAGATGCGTTATGTATGGATATAGGAGTAGCTTCTTATGAGGTTGAACATCGAGGAGATGATTATAAAATTCTTGATGAGAGGATATCATCCGAGCTTTACGGAATTGGTTTTAAGCTGGGAAATACCGGTCTCCGTGACGAAGTACAAGAAACTCTCGACAAGATGAAGAATGATGGTACATTTGAAAAAATAGCTGAGAAGTGGGAATTATCTGATTTCGTATGCTTAGGTAAGCCGGGAACTGATGAAGCTTATAAGAAAGATAAGGATGAAAAGAAAACATCAGAAAGCGGAATGTTTGATACTGTTAAAGAGTTAGCCAAGGGCATGCTTTCTTCCTTGTTGATTTTCGTTTTTACCCTTATTTTTTCCATGCCTCTGGGACTACTGGTTATGGCTGCAAGAAGGTCGAAGTTTATAATTCTAAGTACAATTGCAAAGGTATATATATCTATACTAAGAGGAACTCCTCTTATGCTTCAGCTCTTGGTTGTATTTTTTGGTCCTTACTATATATTTGGAATGTCTGTATCTTCATCATATAGGTTTTATGCCGTAATAATAGGTTTTTCGCTAAACTATGCAGCTTATTTCGCGGAAATCTTTAGAGCAGGTTTTGACTCAATACCTGCAGGACAGACAGAGGCAGCCTTTATACTTGGTTATACTAAGACACAGACCTTCTGGAAGATATTGTTTCCGCAGATGGTCAAGAGAGTTATACCACCTGTAACCAACGAAATAATTACATTGGTTAAGGATACATCTCTTGCATTTGCCCTTGCATACACGGAAATGTTTACGTTGGCTAAGCAGATAGCTGCAGCACAGGCGAGTATACTTCCTTTATTTGCTGCCGGACTTTTCTATTACATATTTAACTTCATAGTTGCATTTGTTATGTCAAGAGTTGAAAAAAGCATAAAATACAATATCATGTAGTTTAGTTAGGAGGCTTGTATGCCGTTATTAGAATTATTAAATATAAAAAAGAGCTTTGGAGATAATGAAGTTTTAAAGGATATATCATTAAAAGTTGAGAGTGGAGAGGTGGTTTCCATACTTGGTCCTTCAGGCTCGGGAAAAACAACATTTTTAAGATGTGCCACCATGCTTGAGTCTATAGATTCAGGAATAATCTCCTACGATGGGACATGTGCCTATGAAATCACTGAAGAAAAGCGCTATAAGGCTGATGCTGAGAATATGAAAAAGGCTAGAGAGACCTACGGATTGGTATTTCAGAACTTTAACCTTTTCCCACACTTTGATGCCCTTAAAAATGTAGCCCATGCCCCTGAGCATGTAAAAAATGTATCGAAAGAGGAAGCTAAAAAAGAGGCACTTTCTCTTCTTGAAAAGGTTGGACTTAAAGGAAAAGAAAATCTTTATCCTTATCAGCTTTCCGGTGGACAGCAGCAGAGAGTAGCCATAGCAAGGGCTCTTGCCATGCATCCGAAGATCCTTTTCTTCGATGAGCCAACTTCAGCCCTTGATCCGGAGATTACAGCAGGCATATTATCCATACTTAAGGAACTTGCAAGTGAACACATGACCATGGTTATTGTAACTCATGAGATTGACTTTGCAAGGAAGGTGTCTGACAGGGTTGTTTTCATGGATGAAGGTCTAATAGTTGAGGAAGGTGCTCCGGAAGATGTAATTGATAATCCATCTAACGAAAGAACCAGATCTTTCCTTAACAAATTAAAGTGACGAAAGGTCCAGAGCCTTGACGAATGCTATATTTATTGGTAAAATACTTTTACTTAAGTTTTTTAAACTACAGAGGGTATACAAGTAAAGGAGGGATTACTTTGGCTATTATTAAGACAAAAGATGAGCTTGAAGTAGTTGATAAATTTGGGATAGGAGAGCCAAATGATGCTTATGCTCAATATTTTACGGGAAGGTCGTATCTAAAGGTTATTTCACAGCCGGGTAGCGGAAATTTATTTATGGCAAATGTGACATTTGAGCCCGGTTGCAGAAATTTCTGGCACATTCATCATGCAAAGTCAGGTGGAGGACAGACACTTATCTGCCTGGAAGGTGAAGGCTGGTATCAGGAGAAGGGGAAACCTGCCGTAAGTCTTACAGAGGGATCTGTTATCAATATTCCGCCAAATGTTAAGCATTGGCACGGAGCTAAGGAAAACAGCTGGTTTTCACACATCGCCGTAGAAGTTCCGGGAGAGGACACATCTACAGAGTGGTTGAATGAAGTTACAGATGAGCAGTATAGCCGTGCAGGTTTGGATGATGCTTATAATTACGGACTGGAAGGAGTAGATGATATGTCAGAAATTAAGATATTTATAGCTCAGCCGATGAGATATAAGTCAGATGATGAGATTATGGTCGAGAGACTGGCTATTATTGAGAAACTGGAAAATGTTATATTTAAAGGCCGTGACATCAATATTTTGAACAGTTACATGGACGACTTCACAGAGAGTGATTATAAGAATAAATCTCTTAATTATCTCGGAAGATCCATACAGCTTTTATCAGAAGCTGATTATGTTTACTTTGCAGCCGGTTGGGAAGGCGCAAGAGGGTGTCATATCGAGCATGAGTGCGCTGAAAAGTACGGAATAAAGATCATAGAGGACTGATTCTTAATATAAATAATAATTATAATAATTTATTATTATAATTTTTTTAACAGGTAACTTGGAGGTTTTTTCATTGGAAAGAATTGCATATTTAAAGGAACAATATAAAGAAATATACCCTGATTATAAAAAAATCGAAGCCATAGTGGATGCAAAGCTTAGAGAGAGAATAGGAGGTATCGATGTAAATCTTATGCAGGTTACAAGCCGCATAAAGACATGGTCCTCAATTGAAGGAAAGCTTGCAAGAAAGGCTGATAAGTATTCAACATTTAAGCAGTTTACTGACAACATAGGCTTTCGTATTATCTGCTACTTTTCAGAGCAGGTGGATGTGGTTGCAGATTATATCGAGGATATATTTGATATTGACTGGGAGAATTCATGTGATAAAAGAAGGATGCTCTCCCCCAATACTTTTGGGTACTTGTCCCTACACTTTATATGCAAATTGAGGAAGAGTGATGAGTATCCTGATTCCTATACCGATGTTTCCTTTGAGATACAAATCAGGACTGTGCTTCAGCATGCATGGGCGGAAATTGAGCATGACCTGGGATATAAAACGGTTTTTGCGGTGCCAAGAGACATAAGGCGTGAGTTTTCAAGAGTTGCAGGGCTTTTGGAAATTGCAGACGAGTCATTCTCCAGGATAAGAGAAGCTACAGCTGAGTACGAACTCGAGGTTCGAAAGAATATCGAAGAGGATAAGGCAGATGATATGACTATCGACCGCGTAACTCTTTGGGCATTTATGAAGAGAAGTAACTTCATGCAGAATTTCTTGTATGAAATAGCTTCAATATCTGGTGCACGCATACTTGATGTCAATCCTGAATCCTACCTTAAGAGGTTCGACGCACTTGGTATCAATACTCTTGGTGAGCTTAAAGCTTTTATAGAAGAGCAGAGGCCACATGCACTTAGGATGGCAAGAGATTTGCTTACCGATTCGGAGATAGATGAACTTATATCTACGGTTGGCTTTTACTATGTCTGCAGATCAAAGTTTATCTTCAATCCTGACGGAATAGATGAAGTAGAATTGAGAAGATATGTTACCAGTTACCTTGATACTGCAAAGCAGATTAAGGATGAGGAAGACAGAATTAAGGCCCAGTGGAAGAAGTACCGTACTTCACAAAGTATGATAAAGTAAAAAATATTATTTAAATAATTAAAAAGGATATCAGCATGCCATTTAAAAAATATAAAAAAGGCAGTGAATTATCTTATGCGCTTGGTATAACTTTGACATTTGAGCTTTTAAAGTTCAAGCCACAGTATGCTGAGCGCATTTATATTCATTCCCAGATAAAGAAAAATGAAAACTACGAAAAGCTTGAAGCACTTTGCAGGGCTACCGATACAGAAATTATTTTCAGTGATAAGCCCTTTAATATTCTTTCCGAAAAGGAAAATGTATTTGTGATAGGGGTATTTAGAAAATTTGATATGCAGCTTGAAAGCACAAAGCCCCACATAGTGCTCCATAACCCTTCAAATGCGGGGAATATTGGCACTATCATGAGGAGTGCTCTTGGATTCAACATGGGTAATATTGCCATCATAAGACCAGGAGTAGATATATACGATCCAAAGGCAGTGCGTGCTTCCATGGGGGCAGTTTTTTCATGTAATATTGAGTATTTCGACACATTTGATGATTATGATAAAGCCTTCGGAGATAACAGAGATTACTACCCATTTATGTTACAAGCAAAAACAGAGCTTTATGATGTAAAGAAAAAAGGACCGGTTTTTTCTCTTATTTTTGGAAATGAGGCCACAGGTCTTCCGGATGAATTTTTGAAAATAGGAACACCTCTTATCATTAATATTTCTGATAGGATAGACAGTCTAAATCTACCTATAGCTGCAAGTATAGCTATGTACAATATGTCAAATTTATCTACAAGGAATGGGAGAAATAAAAATGAGAACAGCTAAAAAATTGATGGCTTTTCTGGTATTAGCCTTTGTTATTATAACAACTGTTGCATGTAATAATGCTGAAACAAAGGATAAAACAGAACAAAATATGAAAGAAAAAGAAACAGATACAAAATCAAAATCAGAAGGTATCGATTATAAGGCTTTGGTCAATAAACTCAATCCTTTGCCGGAAGAGTGGGAGGATGAGCTTGAAATTTCTAATACGGTTAATTCTGTAGGTGATGATGTTGAAGTGGAATCAAAAGCCTATGAAGCATTTCTTAAATTAAAAGAAGATCTACAAAAAAATAATGGTATTTATATAGAATTGGATTCGGCTCGTCGAAGTGTGGCAGAACAACAAAAAATAATGTATGATTTTATAAAAAAATATGGAGAAGTTTATGCTGATAAGACGGTTGCTGTTCCGGGATATTCTGAGCATCATACCGGACTTGCACTTGATCTGTATTTTCGCTTAAAAGACGAGGATGGAAATTATAAGGATATTTATTACAATGAAGACATGGTTATGTATCCACATATCTGGGAACAGATTCATGCGAAATTAGCAGATTATGGATTTATCCTTCGTTATCCGGATGGGAGAGAACATATCACAGGATATGGATATGAACCATGGCATATCCGATATATAGATGATGTTAATGCTGCAAATGAGATTATGAAACAAGGCTTGACATTAGAGGAATATCTGAGTGGAGAACGACTCCCGGAGGTAAGAGTAAATTACGGCAAATCAAAGCGTTACAGTCATGATGAACTTGCTGAGGCAGTTGTTCAGATAAAATGTGAATTCTCAAAAATGGAAGGATTAGAGCTCCATGCATTGAATTATGTTGAGAATGAGAAAAAAGCAAAAAAAGCACTTAAAAGAATTAATATGATATTCGAGGATGCTGATTATACGCAGGCTGTATGTTTCATCAGTAGTTTTCATACGCCTTCTGATGCAGATAAAAATCACTGGGAGCCTGATAAAGAATATACTGATATGAAATGGTGGCTTGCCAGAAGCAAAGATGGAGAATGGGAATTAGTATTATACGGAAGGGATGATAATATATAGAGATGTTGACATATATAAAAAAAGAATGATAAACTTTATTCATTATGAAAAAATGAATGGAGAATAAAATGAATACTAATCTAAAAAGTAATTTTTAATATATCAAAACCGATAGAAAATTTAGATATAGAATTTATATCAGTATGAACTCCTGATATACCAAGTTTTTCTTTGATTTTGTCAATATGAAGAAGGCATATTCTTTCAAATGCCAATCCTGTCCATGAGTTAATCGCAGGGGTGTTGATCTGTGAAGACCAAAAGTGTTCATCAGTAGGATGTTTTTCTAAAAACTTATAATAAAATAAAGTGAAACTGTCTATAAGCTGGTAGACGGCATTCTTTGATTTCATGCCAAATTGTTGATATTTAAAATCGGCTTTATCTTTACTTTATTATGATTTACTGATATAATAAACTCATAATTGTGAGCGAGTCTTGACTGTATTAGGACTATTAATTATAAGTTGAACGGAGATTACTATGGGGACAAATGATTCAATATTTTTTACTATGGCTCAGAATAATCTTGAGATGTACACCGGAAAATACTGTATAATAGATGTTGATCTTGAGTATTATAAGCAGTTTGTAGAGTGGTACGGTATCAAGAAGAGTCAGTTTTTGATAGAAAAAACAGATGATATTTTGAAAAAGGTTGCAGCGCAAAACAACGGCCTTTATAAATATATGGGGATGGAGAAGTTCTGCATCATAATACCTTATGATGAAGAGCTTATTAATAATATACATACTGAGATTAAGAAGACTATCTCTCTTATCAGTGATATCGAGGGATTTTCTCCTCTCTTTGGTATAGCCATGATTGACGGTAGTACTAATGATATATATGAGTACTTCAATCATGCTTCTTTGGCGTGCGATGAAAACAAAGGCAATGTTCACTCCCGAATTTCTATGTATGATTCAGAGTTTCACAAAACAAATTCTCAGGAGTACCGTCTTCTCTATGAATTTCAGCATGCCATCGAAAATAATGAAATCCTTTTCTGGGTACAGCCTCAGTATAGCGTTGCTAACCGCAAGGTTGTGGGTGCAGAGTCCCTGGCTCGCTGGAAAAAGTCCGACGAAGAGTGGATTTCACCTGCTATTTTCGTTCCCATTCTTGAAAAGTATGGCATAGTAACAAGACTGGATAAATATATCTGGGAATCAGTATGTAAATGGATAAGAAGTATGATTGACAGAGATTTACCTATCGTTCCCATCTCTGTTAATATTTCTCAAATTGATATCATATCTCTGGATGTACCGGGATTTTTTAAGGGCCTTTTAAAGAAGTATGACCTTCCAAGTTCTTCTATAAAACTCGAGATTACTGAGTCTGCATATGTTGATAATGCTGAGCTTGTGAATCTTACTGTTTCAAAGCTCAGAGCCATGGGCTTCATGGTTATGATGGATGACTTTGGAAGTGGTTACTCATCACTAAATAAGCTTAACAGTATCAGTGTAGATCTTATAAAGCTGGATGCAAAATTTTTAAATCTTCAGGACGAAGTTGAAAGAAAGGGAGTAAGCATATTAGAGTCAGTTGTCAACATGACAAGAAACCTTTCTATACCGATAATTGTTGAGGGTGTAGAGAACGAAACACAGGCCAAGCTTATGTCCGACCTCGGCTGTGTATACATGCAAGGCTTCTTCTTTGACAGACCTATGCCTGTAGAGCAATTTGAGAAGTTAATACATAATTCATCAGTCATTGACTCCCATGGATTTGTATTTAAGGCAAATGAGCAGATACATGTAAGAGAATTTTTGGACGAAAATGTCTACAGCGACACAATGTTAAATAACATCTTAGGTCCTGTTGCATTTGTAAATGTCAGTAATGAAAACAATATAGACATTATTCGTTTCAACGAACAGTTCTACGAGATGATAAACCTAAGTATAGAGGATTTTGAGGAAACAAGACATAGAATTCACGAGTATACCACGCCTGAAGATCTTATTACTTTAAATGATATGTTTGACTATGCAAAACAACATAAAACCCTTGGAGCTCGCGGAGTTATAAGATTTAATCGTTCAAGTGGCATAACTCTTTGGTTATCACTTTTGATTTATTACATCAATGAAAATGAATCGGGTTCTAAGTATTACGTTTCTGCCCGTGATGTTACAGAACTGCAATTTATAAGTTCTGATCTTCCGGGAGCTTACTTTAGAACAACTCTGGATGACGGTTATAACTTCCTTTTTGTAAGCAATAATTTCCAGGAACTTACCGGATTTACAGATCGTGAAATAAAAATACTCTTTGAAGGCAAACTGATTAATATGATCCATCCGGATGATATAGATATGGTTAAAGCAGATGCAAAAAATATGAAAACAGGAGAATCATCTGTTATAAATCCTTACAGAATCAGACGTAAAAAAGGTGATTATATATATGTGGCCGAGCAGAGTCGTATAACCGATAAGTATGGTAATTTATGCTGGCAATGTATGTTAATAGATGTTACGGAAGTTATGAATATAAGAAATCAGATGCATATATTGTCAGATTCTCTTTCAGATAGTGTGCTCTTCCTTCATGATATTAATGATCAACTAAGTTATGAGGTTGTAATCCACGGTCTTTCCGATGTCATAGGTTTGGATGATGAATCCTTTGAGCTTGCTTTAAATACAGGTGAATTCTGCAAGTGGATAAGCGGGTACGATCCAACATTAGCTCACAGTGATTATACCAGATTCTTTGTGGAATCCACTTTAGGAAATAATAAAGTGCTTGAAGTTAATCTTCCTTCAGGTAAGAAGATTGAGCTTTCAGCACACATAGATGCTGTGGATGATAAACAAAGTAATATAGCCTATGTTGTACATTTAAGAAGAATATAATAAAAAACAGGTAAAGCAATCTTTTTGCTTTACCTGTTTTTTACATCGCAGAGTCGACGGATGGAGGAATTTTACTCATATATTCCAAGGTCATAAACCTTGCATTCCTTATAGCGCATTTTATTTATAAAAACAGCCGCCTGTGTTCCACCGCAGTTTCCCGCTATAAGACTGTCACATCTGGATAAAATCATAAGGGAAGAAAGATACTCAACTCCCTTATAATAATCATCATTTTCCCTGTTGAAGTGAACATCTTTTATAAGATCTATATTATTATTTTCGTATATTTCATCATAATAATTTCTCTTATTTATGAGAAGCTTATCTCCAAAGGTATCTCTGAATTTTTTATCGATTCTCCCATCCTCGGTGGCAAGATATATGTAATCATAATCGCCTGATATAAGCATATCCCTTGCATCGGAAAGTATTACATCGACTTCAGGCTGTACAGGGTGTCCTGTCGGTTTCAAGTGAGTATAATCAGTTCCTCTTACCAGACATCCCAGCACTCTTTTCTCAGGCTTTAATATTTCTCTAATTTCATTTGCAATATAATCATGAGTTTTTTTGTTAAATCTCATGTATTTTCGATAAAGACTTCCCCAGGCTCTAACCATATCCTTGTCATAAATATCCATAAAATTCGGGAAAATTCTTGTCTTATCATCTGTTATTTCTACAACTTCACCATTAAAAGCTTCCGGCGAAACACTTGCCTGCTCAAAAAACATTTCCCATATATTTTCACCGTTTTTATTGCGAATATCTATGTATGGCAAATCTCCGCCCATACATGTATCCAATATGAATTGAAGCATGTCATTTAGAAAACAGATATTAAAATATTCATAATCATAGAGTCCCTTTTTTAGGACTTTAAGACATGCATCATCTCTTGTGTTTATATGCTTATTAACATCCTTAAAACGTGCAAGATCAGCCTGTCCCACAAGCCAATCTCTGTTATGCTTTATAAGAGTTTTTCGTGTTTTTTTATACGAATTGTCAGATAAAGAAGCTAATGTATTTATAATAATTTTTTTAGGATCCATATTTTCCTCTCTTTCAAACAATCAGATTTTTCTGATAAGATTTTAAATATATATTTTAAGATTAGATTTCAGATTTTATTAGTCTGATTTTTTTCCTAAATATCCTTTAATTATGGTTATAAATTCACGTCTCTCTGCAGGATTTATAATAGCCTGAGCAAGGGTGTATATTATAAGCACTGCGATGCCGTATACCACTCCCCATCCTATAATAGAAAAATAAGAATTAAATGCAGGATTGTCAATATCCACAAAGAAAACTACACCTGCAAATATTATAAAACTTACTATCCAACGTTTATAAGTGGTCCACATCTTCCCGGGTATCAGATGTTTATATGCATATATAATAACATCATTTGTTCTGTAAAGTGATGCCATAATAGTTCCAAGAAGTGCACCAAATATTCCGAATTGAAGTATACCAACAATTGAAACCACAACATTTATCGTAGCTTCTGCTATAGCTCTCCACTTAGTCTGACTAAAGTGACCGGCGTAATTAATGGCACTCGCAGCAGCTGTTCTTCCGTATGTAAGAAGCGGAACCATAACAAAAATGAGTGGATATGCTTTATCAATATAATTAACATCCTTAACTCCTGCTGTATATAAATGCATGAAAGGAAGTATAAATATATATATCAAAGTCATGGCTGTAAAAACGAGGATTAGATATATAATCTCAAATATATGATGGAGTTTTAGATAGAGTTCCTTTTCTGTATTGTACATCTGACCAAGTCTGAAATCGAAGCTGGTTGATATTTGCTGGAGTAGTACATTTACCATACTTATTACAAAATTATACATTGTATAGATACTGACTATCTTTAGATTTCTTGTAAGGAAGGTCAGCAGTAAAACATCGGTATTATTAAAGATTATTGATGAGATTTGATGAACCAGCGCTGCATTTTTCTGAGAAATAGCTTTATTATCGGGTTTTACGTTAAGGTCCACCCAGGCGTACTGCTTTCTAACTACGAAGTAATATATAACCATCTGAAGTATGTTTACGCAGAAAAATGAAATCTGAACAGCTATAACCCCGAAGCCCATAAGGAGAAGAGCAACCTTAACAGCATTGGTTACAATATTTATAATTGTGGTTATATTGGTGGAAATATAAGTATAACCCTCTGCCTGCATAAGTACCTTGTACTTGTTCTGATAAAAGAAGTTAAGGCAGTTTCCGATACCCCCAAAGAATATTATAAGCACAACTTTAACATAGGGTATGTCCGATGGTACAAAAAGAGGATAAAGAAGTGAAAGAAGAGTAACAGCAATCGCATATATAATTCCGGTTTTTAAGTAAAAGTCGTGAGTTGCTTTGATTATAGCGCTAATCTTATTTTTATCATCCTTTGCAACAGGAACATAGAGAGCTTGCAGGGATGCAACTCCGACGCCGGCCTCAAAAAGACTGAAGCATATGAAAATTTGGGTAATGGAATTTAGGAGACCGTTAACCTCTGAGCCGTAGCTGACTACCACAAGTCTGGGAATCACAACTCCTAAGCATATGGTAATTACCTGCCCGAGCAGCCCGTAAATAGCATTGTATGCACCCTTTTTAGTTGCCTGCATAACCAACTTCCTCCATGTTGTAAAAAAGTCAATTCATAGTTAAATGCTTTTTCGTCCTTAATGCTTATATTTTAAAACAGAGGCAATAAAAAACTTTCTGCCCAAATCTGTCTTAAGATTTGTCAATTCAGAAAAACCGGAATGCCTTATCTGCCTCCACATCTCAAAAGAAAAATCCGGAGATAACTGTATAAACTCAGTAAGAATCCTCTTTGCAGTTTCATGGGCATTTCCTCCGGGTGAAATATTTGCTCTAACTGCTATTGAAAAGTCGTAAAATGCATCGATAAACTTACCCGTATCGGAGGCGTGAAGCTCTCCTCTGATATATTTTTTGAGAATTTCTTTTGAATCCTCCTCCATAGGGATTTTATCAAGATAATTAGATCTGATATTTACAGATGCCTCCATCATCTCGTCCCTACGCTTATCGGAAACAGAACCGGAAACTATCCTGTAAGCCACAAGTCTCTCAGGGATAATGGCTATAGGATGCTTTAAAGACATATTTACTATAGCGCCGTAATCCTCAGCGACCCTTTCAGGTCCGTATTTTATTCCATCTGCTCTGTACATATTAGCCCTAAACATAATAGAAGAATGTGTTATGGGATTTGTAAAAAGCAAGGCAAATCTTATGGTAGATGTCTTAAGATGTTCTATCTCAAAGTCTGCAGTATAGACTCCATCCTTAATTTCATGTCTGTAGGTTGCACACATAATAAAGTTTTTATGGGTATCTAAGAACGAAACCTGCTTTGCAAGTCTTTCGGGATAGCTTATATCATCACAATCCATGACTGCGATATACTCTCCTCTTGCCCTATCTATAAGCTTGTTTTGACTTATGACTATCCCTTGATTTTCACTGTTTTGAATCAGAATAATTCTTTCATCATCATACTCTTTTATAATATTGACAGAATTATCTTCTGAGCAATCATCTATTATAAGCAGTTCAAAATCAGGAAAAGATTGATTTAGTACACTGTCTATAGCCTCACGAAGGTACTTTTCCCCATTATAAACCTTCATAATGACTGAAACCTTAGGATTATTATTCATACGCTTCTCCATTTATGATTATTTATAATTTTCAGACATTTACTATTTCCGCTCCAAAAGGCATAAGAGATAGCTTTGCAATCTTAAAGCACTGCAAGCCAAAAGGAATACCTACTATAGTAACACAGTATGCGATACCAATGCAGACATCAGAAATAGCCATTGGAATTCCAAGGAATATAAGCCATATAATATTAGCCAAAAGTGAAGGTGCTCCGCCACCAAACTGTATCTCTTTTCCAAATGGCCAGTAACCCAGACTGGCAAACTTAAAGCACTGAAGTCCGATAGGTATACCTACAATCGTGATACAACAGATAAAACCACATATTATCCATGATGTTCCGATAATAATTCCGCCGAGTAAAAACCAAAGTATATTTCCTATTGTTTTCATATTATGTTCCTTTCAGATATCTGAATTTTTTTGTACAAATCCATGTATCTTTTGCTTACATTATCAATCTCAAAATTTTTGTAAGCATACTCTCTTATCTTATCTTTATCAAACTCCGGAAGTCTTCTAATCATTTCTTTAATTCCTTCAGATAGAGCTTCCACACTTTTTCTGTCCACAACTATTGCAGTCTCTTCTGTCACAAGCGAGTTAGCACCTCCCGAACGTGTGACAAGCATAGGATTTTTAAGAAGCATAGCTTCCTGTACAGAAACCCCGGAGCACTCATACTCGCTTGATGATATAGAAAAATCTACCTGCCGCATGATAGAGTAAACCTTATTTCTGTTACACTGGCCATGGAAAATAATCCTATCGGTAACATCCAGCGCTTCTGCCATGTCTTTATAATATTCAAAGTAATCTCCTCCGCCACAGACATGAAGAATTATATCTACATCTTCGTCCTTTAGCTTCTTTATGGCGGGAATCAAATACTGATAGCCCTTAACATATTTATCATAAAAAGCTGCGGTAATTAAAGCATTGGGACACCCGTCCACTTTGTACTTTTCTCCATCATCCTCTACTCCTTCAGGGTTAATGATTCCGTTATATATAACACTGAAATCACAGTTTGGAAAATAACCTTTAAGTCTGTCTTTTGAATCCTTGGAAACGCATATATTAGCTGCTGAATAACTGTATATAAGTCGGGTCCTCATGCGTGTAGGCACATTATCAAGATTGCTCTGCTCTATAGGGCTGTGTTCTGTAACTATGTATGGAATATGAGTAATCTTTGACAGAGCAAATGCAAGATTACCGGCTCCCTGCGCCACATGAGCGTGTATAATATCCGGCTTAAAATCCTTTATAACCTTTTTCCCTGCGTTTATAAGCTCTGCAAATGCAGTAACCGGATTGGTATTTACAGCACCGTAACGATATGTTAAAAGTCCTTTTTCCTTTCCCCTTCGAACCTTCTTTTTATCAGGAACGTCATAAGGAAATAGAAGTGCAACATCTGCATACTTCTTAAGAGCCATAGATTGCTCATAATGAAAAACACCTGCCAGCATTACCGGCGCATCTTTTGGACTGTACCATGTGACTATCATAAGTATTCTTGGTTTTCTATCCATGCTTTTCCTCCAATGTCGAAGTTTTTTTCAACTTTTCATCCCATGTACCGATTGAATATTAGTAGCTACGTTTTTTATTATAACGCTTTTAAGTCAAAAGAGAAAGATATTATTAACTAAGAATCACCTTCGGGTATATGTTTTATTATCTTTTTATTTATTCTAAAGAAAAAGAAGGTTGTTACAGAAAATGACATTATTTCCGCTATAGGAAATGACCACCATACCAAATCTACCCCACCTATTTTTCCCAGTATAAATGCTGCCGGAAGTAGTACAACCAGCTGCCTCATGAGTGAGTTTATAAGACTGTAAACACCATTTCCGAGTGCCTGAAAAAGTCCTCCTGTCAAGATGCAGTACCAGGCAAATAAATAGTGAACTCCTATCTTTCTGAGAGCCGGCACACCTAGAGTTGTCAAGGATTTATCTCCGGTATTAAATATAGATAACAACGTTTCAGGGATAAATTCAAAGGATAAAAAGCCAATAGATATTAACATAAATCCAAAGATTAGGGCGAATTTATAAACACTCATGATTCGCTTACGATTTGCAGCTCCATAATTATATGCGATTATCGGAACGAGAGCTGCATTGAGTCCGAAGAGTGGCATGAAGAAAAAGCTTTGAAGTTTATAATATACCGTAAATACAGCGACCGCACTTGCATCTAAGCCCAGAAGTATCTTATTCATACCGAAGTTCATTATACTTCCGACTGCCTGCAAAAGTATAGCCGGAGCACCTACTATATAAATAAGCTTTATCATATTAAAATCAATTTTAAATCCCTTTAATCTAAGATTGATTTCAGGATTATGCTTAATATTTAAGTACAGACCTATGATGGTTGCTGCCACCTGACCAAATACTGTTGCATACGCTGCTCCTGCAACTCCAAGCTTTGGCATACCGAAAAGACCAAATATAAGGATAGGATCCATGATTACATTTATAACTGCACCTGTTATCTGAGGTATCATGGAAAGACCTGTTCTTCCGGTTGACTGCAGAAGTCTTTCAAGCATAAGCTCAAAGTAAACTGCCAGAGAACAACAACAAATAATGGTGAGATATGTGGTTCCATACTCTAATTTACGTCCTGCCGCACCCTGTCCTGCAATTACTGCTCTTGAGAAAAATACACCTATGATAAGGGAAATTATATAACTAAATACCATGAGTAAAAGTCCGTGCATAGCACAACTGTCAACCTTATTCTGTTTCTTTTCTCCAAGTGCTCTCGAAAGAACCGAACTTACGCCGACGCTTGTTCCTATACCAAGTGCTATGATTATTATCTGTATGGGAAATGCAAGGCCGAGAGCACTTATTGCATCGGTTCCTGCAGATATTCTGTTTCCTAATTCATCATATACCTTTTCCGATGTATTTATCCTTGATACAAATATGCTGTCCACTACATTGTACAGCGCCTGAATAAGATTTGATATCATAAGGGGAAATGACATGGATATAAGAAGCTTCTTAACAGGCATAACCCCCATTTTATTTTCTTTTGACTTACTGTTTTCACTACTCATTTTTTCTGCTTTTCCTAACTTCCATAAAATATTTCTTATAATCCACCCTTTTTGTCAAGACTTGCTTGCGAGTCTTTTGTAGAGTTGCAAAGCAACTCTTGCAGTCAGGAGCTTGAACCCCGACTGAGTTCAAACTCAATTTGCTATCATACACCATTATTTTGAAATCTTCAAGTGATTTTAAGTTACCATATGGAACCCTTATATTGACAACAACGCCCTTCCTTTGGTAAAATAAACTACCTATGTTTAGGCGTAAAATCAAAAGGTCTTTACATAGTCAGATACCACATTTGATCGCGATAAAATATGAAAAAGGAGGGTTTTTTGATGAAGAAAGTAGCTTTTTTAACGAGTGGCGGTGATTGCCAGGCACTCAATGCTGCTATGAGAGGTGTTGCAAAGACATTGTATCATCATTATGGCAAGGATGTAGAGATATATGGTATATTGGACGGCTACAAAGGTCTTATGTATGGTGATTATAAAAAGATGAAACCCAAGGATTTTTCAGGAATCCTTACAGTTGGAGGTACCATCCTTGGAACAAGCAGACAGCCCTTTAAATACATGAGAGACCCTGATGAAAACGGAAATGATAAAGTAAAACTCATGAAGGAAACCTACAAAAAGATTGGTCTTGACTGTCTGGTAGTGCTGGGAGGAAACGGATCTCAGAAGACAGCAAATCTCTTAAGCGAGGAAGGGTTGAATGTACTTCATCTTCCAAAGACTATAGATAACGATATCTACGGAACCGACATGACATTTGGTTTTTACAGTGCAGTAAATATTGCAACAAGTGCGATTGACTGTATACATACAACAGCAGCTTCACACGGAAGAGTGTTTATCGTGGAAGTAATGGGGCATAAGGTGGGTTGGATAACGCTTTATGCAGGTATGGCTGGCGGAGCGGATATAATACTTATACCTGAGCTTCCGTACGATACAGACAAGGTTATAAAAGCATTGGAAAAGAGAAATAAAGAAGGCAAGGATTTCTCCATACTGGCAGTTGCAGAGGGTGCAATCTCAAAGGAAGATGCGGCACTCAGCAAGAAGGAGAGGAAGGCTAAAAAAGCAGCGAGCCCGTATCCTTCCGCATCTTATGAAATCGGTGCTCTGATAGAAAAGAAGCTCGGACAGGAAGTAAGGATTACAGTTCCCGGTCATACTCAGAGAGGTGGAAGCCCATGTCCTTACGACAGAGTTCTTTCAAGCAGACTTGGAGCAGCTGCAGGAAAGCTTATAATTAAGGATCAGTATGGTTACATGCTTGCTCTTAAAAATGACGATATAGTACCTGTAGCGCTTAGTGAGGTTGCAGGCAATCTCAAGATGGTAGATATCAACTCATCGATTATAAAGGAAGCTCAGAATATGGGAATCTCACTGGGAATCTGATAAGCTTTTTAGTTTGGAGTAACAAAAGTGTCATACGTAGCATTATACAGAAAATTCAGACCTTCAGATTTTGAAGATGTTAAGGGACAGGATCACATTGTCACCACATTAAAGAATGAAATTAAGGCCGATAGGATAGGTCACGCATATCTTTTTTGCGGAACCAGAGGAACCGGAAAGACAACAGTAGCAAAGATACTTGCAAAGGCTGTTAACTGCGAAAATCCCAAGGATGGCAGTCCCTGCAATGAGTGCCCTTCCTGTAAGGCTATTAATGCTCAGCACTCTCTCAATGTATCTGAGATAGATGCAGCATCCAATAACGGTGTTTCCAATGTGCGAGACATCATTGAAGAAGTGCAGTACGCCCCTACACAAGGTCGCTTCAGAGTTTATATCATAGACGAGGTGCACATGCTTTCTAACGGTGCATTTAACGCTCTTTTAAAGACTCTGGAGGAGCCACCGCCATACATAATATTTATATTGGCGACTACAGAGGCGCACAAGATACCTATTACAATTCTTTCGCGTTGTCAAAGGTATGATTTCAAAAGAATATCCATAGATACCATATCCGACAGACTTACATATCTTACAGGCAAAGAGGGCGTGGACTTAGAAAAGGGGGCTTCTGACTACATTGCCAAGGTTGCAGACGGTTCTATGAGAGATGCTTTAAGTCTCTTAGATCAGTGTATAGCATTTTATCCTGACGGCTCACTTACCATGGATAAGGTGTTAAATGTACTGGGAGCTGTTGATTCGGCTATGTACGAAAAGCTCTTTAAGTGCCTTACAAGCTATGATTACAGCGGTTGCATAAGCCTACTCGATGATATACAAAATTACGGGCGGGATTTGCAACAATTTATAAATGAGTTCATATGGCATATAAGAAATGTAATGATAACCGGAGCTATAGCAGGAGAGGGTTCGAGGAGACTTCTAAATGTATCCGATGAAGTTTACGAAGAGCTTACCCGTGAGTGTAAGATGGCAACCCAGGAAGAACTTATAAGATATATAAGAGTCCTTTCGGAGCTGTCTTCACAGCTAAAGTACAGTACACAGAAAAGAGTTATAACAGATATATGCTTTATAAAGCTTACCAATCCCCAGATGGATGCAGAAGAGGGGCTTGATAACCTAAGTGTGCGACTGGAAGCAGTTGAAAAAAAGTTGGACAATCCGGATCTTTTTAAAGGAGGCGAAAAGGAAGTAGTTTATGTTAGTGCTCCCGTTACCGAAGAGACAAAGCCTCTTACTGAGTCTCAGAAGAAGGAGTACTTAGCAGCACTTCCGGAGGATATTCAAGGCATACTTAAAAGGTGGAATGAGGTTTGCAAGGCTGCAGGAGTTGTAGCTGCATCTTACCTTTCTGATATAAAACCTATGGAAGAAGATGGAAAACTAAAGCTCGGTTTTACTAAGAACATGGGATATAAGTATTTTATCGGAGAGGATGGAAAGCACAGAGAAGAGCTTGAAAAGATACTTTCCGATTTATCCGGAAAAGCAGTTGAGGTCGTGATAGCTGATTATTCAGAGGATGAGGGAGATATGCGTATCCCTGATCTTTCAGAAATCATAGACTTTGATATAGAATTTAAATAAAAAAATAATTTTACGACAAGGAGAAAATTATGGCTAAAAGAGGTGGATTCCAGGGAGGTATGCCCGGAAACATGAACAATTTGATGAAGCAGGCGCAGCGTATGCAGCGTCAGATGGAGGAAAAACAGAAGGAGCTTGAGACTGCAGAGTATGAGGCTTCAGCAGGAGGTGGAGCTGTAACCGTAAAGATGAGTGGTTCAAGAGAAGTGCTTTCGGTTAAGTTTCAGCCTGAAGTAGTTGATCCTGATGATATCGAGATGCTTGAGGATTTAGTTATGGCAGCTGTAAATGAAGCGCTTTCTAAGGTTGATGAGGCTTCACAGTCAGCTTTCTCAGGTATGACAGGTGGACTTGGCAATCTTCCGGGGGGTCTGTTCTAAATGGAATTGTACGGAGAACAGATGACAAGGCTGGTAGAGCAGCTTGGACAGCTTCCGGGGATAGGACCTAAAAGCGCCCAAAGGCTTGCGTTTTACATAATCAACATGCCTGAAGAAAAGGTTAAAAGTCTGTCGCAAACTATGGTGGATGCAAGGGAGAATGTCCATTATTGTAAGGAGTGCACTACCTTTACAGATGGAGAACTCTGTCCGATATGCTCAAATCCTAAGAGAGACCATGGAGTTATTATGGTGGTTGAAAACCCCAGAGATTTGGCTGCTTACGAAAAAACAGGTCAGTATAACGGTGTTTATCATGTGCTTCATGGTGCGATATCTCCAATGTTAGGGATAGGGCCTGCAGACATAAGACTTCGTGAGCTCATGCAAAGGCTTGCGGGTGATGTGTCGGAGGTTATTATTGCAACCAATAAAAATCTTGAGGGTGATGCAACCGCAACCTATATAAGTAAGCTTGTAAAGCCTATGAATATAAAGGTTTCAAGGATAGCCAGCGGAGTTCCGGTTGGTGGAAATTTAGAGTATATAGATGAGGTGACGCTTTTAAGAGCACTTGAAGGGCGTACCGAGCTTTAACTCATTTTGGGGAAAAGAGAAACAAGGATGAATAAAAATCATAGAGATGATATGAAAGAGTCCGATGAAATGATAATAGATGATAGTGAGCAGAATTTTTACGATGAGGACGACTCCTATGATGAAGATGATATGGAGACTTACACCCGACGGGAAGTAAAGAGAAAAAAGATTATTCGTATCATAGTATTATCATTGATTGGCATTATAATAGCTTTTATAGTCGGTTTTATAATCTTTTATAATTATGGATACTTCCATAAGAAGTTTAATGTTATAAAGACGACTGTGAGGAAGGATAGTAACAGCGTATCTTATATCCCTTATAGGGGTGAATTGTTAAAGTACAGTACCGACGGCATGGCGGTGGTTGCTTATAACGGTGAGAACAGCTTCGATGTGGGCTTTGACATGGTAAACCCTAAGGCTCAAACCGAAGGCAGGTATGTGGTTGTAGCTGATATAGGTGGAAAGCTTGCATGCTGTTTTGATGGACATAAAACCACGAAGCTTATTAATGTTGATTACAACATTATGTCAGCTTGCATATCTGCAGATGGCTATGTTGCGCTGCTGCTTGAACAGGAAAACTCCAATGTTATAAATATCTACAATCCGTTTTCTGCCACAGATATCATGGTAGCCCAAATACCTACCAATATTTCAGACGGATATCCTGTGGATGTGGCTATATCGCCGGATTCACACAGTGTGGTGACGGCCTACGTTTCTATAAATAATGATGGAGTTAATTCTAAACTTTCATTCTATAATTTCAGTGAAGCAGGAAAGAGTGAGAGAAATAATCTGGTGGGTGTGAAGGAGTACTCCGACAAGCTTGTTGCGGATGTGGAATTCATGACAAGTGATAACCTGGTAGCCTTTGATGATAAGGGATTTACTATCTGGTCTGATATGGAATCCCCAAAGGAATCTAAAACTATAGAGGCTAAGCAAGATATCATAAGTGTGTATTCTGACAGTGACTATGTGGGATATGTTGAGCGTATAAGCAAGGAGAAGAACAGTTTCAGAGCAAGAGTTTTCAAGAAAAACGGAGAGCAGATACTGTCCAAAAAATTAGACTTTGCCTATAACAAGGTTTATCTCCAGGATTCGGAACTGATCTTTGTAAATACGGATAGATGTGAGATATATCGTCTTAACGGAACTCACAAATTTGAATATATCACGGCAGAACATATACAGGATTTTCTGCCGGCAAAGGGCGCTAGAAAATATTATCTTTTGGATGATAATAATCTAAAGCTCATAAAATTAACATGGTAATCTAAAACGAAGGGAACTAATTAACAATGGCTAAGAAAGGTAATAAACCTAATAAACCTAACAACAAGAAGCCGGCAGCGGTTAAAACTGCCACCGACAAGAACTCATCAGTAAAAAAATCTTCAACAAAGACTTCAAATAACAGAAGTTCTTCAAGAAATGCAAAGACTGCAGCCTCAGATGCGGCTGACAAGAAGAGATCGTTATTTGTACTGGCTCCTGTTATTGCACTCATGGTATTTATACCTCTTATTGCATATCAGCACGAGTACAGTACAGGACTTGATCAATATTCATGGTATACATCGGTTACAGAAACCACAGACTTCTTCCTGTATCACAAGATGGTCTGGATTATTATAGCTTGTGCATATATGGTAATCTGTATGGGAACACTGTGGTTTATGGCAGATGAGCGACTTACATGGATTAAGCAGATAATACCAATGGCAGTTTACGTTATTATCAGCATTATCTCTGCGTTTACATCCATTAATTCCGATTATTCCTTCAGTGGTATCTATGAGCAGTTTGAGTCTGTATGGGTGCTGGTGGGGTACGGTGTTATGTTTTACTATACCCTTCACTTAGCTAAAAGCGTTTCAAATACAAAAAGGCTTATAAACTGGTTTGTTGTAGGCGTAACAATCATGGTACTTCTTGGTCTTACTCAGGTGTTTAAGCATGACTTTTTCAGAACTCCTACCGGAAACTGGTACATGACACATAATTCTGATGCAGGACTTCAGTTTAATTTCGAACTTGGAAGACCATATCTGACACTTTATAATCCAAACTATGTAGGTTTCTACGGCGCACTGGTGCTTCCTGTACTTGTTGTTCTTATATTTACCACCAAGAAGCTTTGGCAGAAAATATTCTATGCATTTTTATCCATATCTATGTTTGCGATAGTGTTCGCATCACAGTCAAGAGCCGGTATCGTCTGCATGGGAATCTCACTTTTTATTATAGTAATATTTGCAAGAAAAATGCTATTTGCAAAGAAGGCAGTTACAATCGCTTCGATTATTGCTATTGTTGCGGTTGTCGCTTCGTTTTTCATAATCAATAAAGCGAGTGATGGAGTGCTTCTTTCAAGACTTGAAGGAATGTTCTCCTTTAGCGAAGAGGTTCATACTTTAGAGGGTATAGATACGACAGATGAAGATGTTACCATTCACTATGCAGGAAATGATCTTCACATGACAGAAATTGAGGTTGAAGGAAATCCGGACAAGGGCGTAGAGGGTGGATACGCTATAGTATTTAAGGATGATGAAGGCAAGGAGTTACCGATTGATTCGCTGGGCGATATAGATGGAAACGGTGTTCAGGATTATCATATCAATGATGAAAGATTCCCTATAGACTTCCATTATAACAATGGTATGGGCTATGTAACAGTAGTTATTAACGGTCTTGATTATAACTTCTCTAACCATGCGGGCGAGTATAATGAGAAGATAGCTAAGGAAGATAGGTCTTACTACTATTACGCAGGAGGAGATGTGCTCTTTAAGCTTAAAAGTGACTACGAAAAAGTTCCTTTCTTCTCAGATCATTACAGCTTCGCTAATAAGCGTGGATTTATATGGGCTCGTACCATACCGCTTCTTAAAAAGTATTTCCTTTTGGGTAGCGGTCCCGACACATTTATCATAGCATTTCCAAATGAAGATGTGGTTGGTATGAACAATTCAGAGCATATAAATGAAATCATAACAAAGCCACACTGTATGTACTTACAGGTAGGTACCCAGACAGGTGTTATATCACTTATTGCACTGCTTACTCTCTTTATTTGGTACCTGGTGGATTGTGTTCGCATATACTGGAAGCAGAAGTATGATAATTACATGGCTATCATAGGTGTTGGTATCATGGCTTCCGTAATAGGATATCTGCTTGTGTCTCTTACAAACGATTCCAGTATCACTATTGCTCCGATTTTCTATTGTCTGCTCGGTATAGGAACCGGTGTAAATATATACCTAAAGAAGCAGATAAAAGAAAATAAAGAAAAGGAACTTGCAGAAAAAAAGAAAGAAGAGACTCTCGAGGAGTCGGAAGAAAAGTAACAGTTAAAGTAAAAGAAGGAATAGGATTATGAAATCTTCAAAAAATCTTGATCCATTTAAACGTTCTATACTATTTTTAGCCTCTTTTATAGGAGTGTCTTTCATGAGCGTTGCATTTGCATACGTATGGTACCGGTATTATTCCGGTACCATGTTCGTGGTAACCTTCTATAGAAGGGGTCATTATGCTGTTATAGGCATATATTTTCTCATGTTGTTTTTCTTTTCCAACATGTATGGAGGGTTGAAAATAGGACAGCTAAAGAGGACCGAAGTGGTTCTGTCCCAGTTTTTGAGTCTGTTTCTAACCAACTTTTTTGCATATCTGATTATCGATCTTTTGGCCTTCAGGATTGTAGATCCCACAAGACTTATACTTACAATGCTTGTTCAGATGGTATTTGCAACTATCTGGGAGGTATTTACAACTTCTGTTTACAATAAAATTTTTAAGCCCTGGAAAATGCTGCTTATATACGGAGAGAGACCGGCTGCAGATCTTGTTTACAAGGTTGATGAAAGAAGAGATAAGTATGCAATTTACGAAGCCATTAACATAGATGAGGGCATGGAAAAAATAGCCGAAAAAATAAATGAATATCAGGCAGTTATCATAGGTGATATATCTGCCATAAAGAGAAATGATATACTAAAGTACTGTTATACCCATCAGATAAGAGCTTACGTAGTTCCAAAGCTCTCTGATATAATACTTATGGGAGCGGACAGGATACACGTCTTTGATTCCCCTTTCTTACTAACCAAGGGCTATGCACTTAGTTTTGATGAGAGAGTTATAAAAAGATTTATAGATATTATTCTTTCGTTGATATTGACCATTATATGCTCTCCAATTATGCTTATAACCGCAATCGTCATAAAGATTTACGATGGTGGTCCGGTATTATATAAGCAGGTTAGAGTAACAAGAGGTGATAAAGAGTATTATATCTATAAATTCAGAAGTATGATAGTAAATGCTGAGAGTGACGGAGTTGCTAAGCTTGCAACAAAGGGAGACAGTCGTATAACTCCTGTTGGTAAGTTTATAAGAGCTACAAGGATAGATGAGCTCCCTCAGCTTTTTAATATATTAAACGGTGATATGAGTTTCGTAGGACCGAGACCGGAGCGACCTGAGATAATAAAGGAATATGAGAAGGAAATGCCTGAATTTTCCTTTAGAAGCAGAGTTAAAGCCGGGCTTACAGGATTTGCACAGGTTTACGGAAAGTACAACACAACTCCCTACGATAAGTTAAAATTGGATCTTTTCTACATAGAAAATTACTCAGTGTGGCTTGACTTAAAGCTTATTATGATGACTGTAAAGATAGTTCTTAAGAAGGAAGCTACAGAGGGTATCGAGCAGGGAAGTATAACTGCCGAGAAGGAAAGCTCTGAGATTGATGTAAATGAAGCGATAAAGGATTTAACCGAATCAAATAAAGATTTTTGAGAAGGGCGAAACATATGAAAAAAGCTCTGATAGTGACTAGGGTAAGCGGATTTGTTCCGCAATTTGAGATGAACAATGTGCATATACTTCAGGAGATGGGGTATGAAGTGCATTACGCCGCAAACTACGAGATGGTTGTTTACGGTAAGGATAATAAACGTCTTGAAAATACGGGAATTATACAGCATCAGATAGATTTTGAGAGAGCACCTTACCCCTGGTATGTTAAAAAGGCGGCATCTCAATTAAAAAAGCTCCTATGTGATATTGATTTTGACCTTATACATGTGCACATGCCTATGAGTTCTGTTGTTTTAAGGAGCGTAGCCCAAAAGGTGAGGCGTAAGAGTGGAAGAATAGTTCCTGTACTTTACACAGCTCACGGTCTGCACTTTTATACCGGAGCGCCTCTAAAAAACTGGATTTACTATCCTATAGAAAAGCATTATGCAAGGTATACAGACAGATTGATACTCATAAATAAAGAGGATTATATCAGAGCAGAGGGGCACTTTAAGGTAAGAGGGAAGGTAGAGCATACCTACGGGATAGGTATGGACCTTAGTAAATTCAAGGATTATGAGAAGAATAACTGGGACGACGGAGGATTTAATGAACTTAAAGCAACCTATGGTATACCTGAAAATCATCTTGTCATAACCAGCGTAGGAGAGCTTACAAAACGTAAAAATAATATAGTTATGATAAGGGCTATGAGAGAGCTTTTGGATTTACCCATTACTTATCTTATCTGCGGTTCAGGACCGCTTGAGAATGAACTGAGGGCAGAGGTAAGGGAGTATGGCCTTGAAAACAGAGTTAAGTTTACGGGATATATAACCAATGTAAAGGAAGTGCTTATGCAGTCAGACTGCTTTGTGTTTCCATCCCTGCAGGAGGGACTGCCCGTGGCTGTTATGGAAGCTATGGCTGTAGGACTTCCTGTCATAGCAACTGCTATAAGAGGAATAACAGACCTTATAGAGCATACCAAGGGAGGCTACTTAGTGGAAAGCTTTGAGCCGGAGGACTATGCTGTTAAGGTTAGGAGGTTATTTACCGATGAGTACGCTCATTCAGAAGCACACAGAGATATAAGAAGAAGGCAGATGGGTGAGTGGAACAGAAAGCGTATACAGCGCTTTTCCATAGAAGTTGTAGATAAGAAGATGAGAGAAATCTACGCCGAAGTAGAGAAGGAATTTATGTAAATTATGAAAAAGATAGTAATCATGGTATCCACCTACAATGGTGAACGGTATTTAAAAGAGCAATTGGATTCGATATTTGAGCAGGATTGCACAAAGGATAATATAAAAATTTCTGTTTTGGTAAGGGATGATGGTTCTTCGGACGATACTCTTTCAAAGTTAGAAGAGTATGCAAGTACCATGGCAGAAGATGAATATAAAGAGTTTTCCTACTATGCAGGAAAAAATAAAGGCGTTATAAAAAGCTTCTTTGAGCTTATGAGCAAAGCCCCTGAAGCCGATTATTACGCATTTTCCGATCAGGATGATGTATGGCTTGGCGATAAGCTTTCCCGTGCCATAAGCATAATTGATAAGAATTCTTTTGTAGAAAAGAACGGAAGAAGCAATGAAATAGCATATCTTTACACCTGTGCACCACTTCTTGTAGACAGTGAATTAAATATTATAGACTCGAATATAGACAGAAGTGATCCGGAGCCGTCATTTAAAAATGCACTTATAGAAAATATATGTGTAGGGTGCACCGAAGTTTTCAATAAAAAGCTCTTTAATATTGTAAATGACAGATTTCCCGAATTTACCATTATGCATGACTGGTGGCTTTATCTTACTGCTTCCTGCTTTGGAAAGGTTTATTATGACAATGAACCAGGCATCCTTTACAGGCAACACGAGGGCAATGTCCTCGGCATGAAAACAAGTCATGTAAAGGAATTTAAGGAAAGAGTAAAGCGTTTCAAAAAGAACAGGAATAATATCAGTAACCAACTTGCTGAATTTGTAAGAATTTTCAGACCTGTACTTGAAAGTGAGCTTTATGAAGCTGAAGCAAAGGAAAGCTATAAGCAGATATATGATGAGTTCTTTTGCGATGTACCGATAAATGCTCATGCCATATACTGCTTAAAGCTTGCAGATGGATTATTAAATGTAAAAAACAGTCCTGCAAGGAGAATAGAATTCTTAAAAAAAGCCGGTATATACAGGCAGAGAACCATAGACGATATGATATTCAGAGTTATATTACTTATGGGAAACTATTGATTTATAGGGAGATAAAAATGTGTTAGATAAGATAAAGGCTCTAAATAAAGAGTATGGAACCGTAACGACAGTAAAAAAGGTAAAGAACAGGTTCCTTATGAAGTACGTTAAAGGAAGAAGAGATTTTTCTTATACACCTTCTAAAAACGAACACATGGAAAGAAGTGTGGCAGGACTTATGAAGAGGACAGACTTCCTCATAAGTATAGTTGTACCACTCTACAATACCGATATTAATATGCTTTCCGAGCTTCTTTCAAGCGTGAAGAATCAGAGCTACAAGAAGTGGGAGCTAGTGCTTTACGATGCCAGCGATGATGATAACAGAAAAAGAAGTGTGATGATAGAAATATTTAAAAGGCAGATTCAGAACACTGAAAGTCGCTTGGTATACAAGAAAGCTGCTGATAATAAGGGGATTTCCGAAAATACCAATGAAGCTATAAAGCTATCTGGCGGTGAGTATATAGGTCTTTTGGATCATGATGATCTTTTACATCCCTTTGCAACATAC
This sequence comes from Lachnospiraceae bacterium, assembly GCA_016281605.1. GTDB lineage: Bacteria > Bacillota > Clostridia > Lachnospirales > Lachnospiraceae > JAEEJA01. The sequence goes on along the minus strand of JAEEJA010000095.1, from coordinate 39,264 downwards.
TACATGGCAAAGACTATATTTGAAAAAAGGCCTGATTTTATATACAGTGATGAGCTTTCTTTTGAGGGAACTACTGACAGAGTACAGAGCGTACACTTAAAGCCTGATTTTGCATGGGAAAGCTTTAGAAATAATAATTACATATGCCACTTCTGTGTATTTGAAAGAGAGCTTTTCGACAGAGTAGGAGGCTTTAGAAGCGAGTATGACGGAAGTCAGGATTATGATCTTTTCTTAAGAATGGCAGGAAAAGCAACTAATATTTATCACATACCAAGAGTTCTTTACTTTTGGCGCCTAAGCGAGCAGTCTGTGGCAGCAGGAGTGTCTGCTAAAAATTACGCCGTTGAAGCAGGAAGGAAAGCGCTCGAAGATTTTCTAAAGTCAGAAGGGCTTAAAGCTGCAGTCAGTGCTTCCGATGAGTATGGCCCCTTCTATACGGCTCATTATACACAGGATCAAAAGCAAAATGTGGTGATATGCTGCGAAAATGACAGTGTTGCTTCTTACATAAGACAAGATATCAGTAATCTCGAGGAGGATTGGCTTGATATAAGCATATCCACAGGTGTTTCTGAAAAACTAACTGAGTTAGCAGGTGAAAGCAAAGAAAGAACAACTTACATCTTTGTTAGGAAGGGCTTTACCTTTACAGAGGATTGCGGGGGCGGCGCATGGATTAAAGAAATCATAGATTGCTTAACACCTAAGGACGTTTTTATGGCAGGAAGTGTGACTTATACAGAGTCTAATAAAGTAAAGCAGGCGGGATACAATTATGAAAAAGGTAGCAGCTTGAAAATTAAAGCTTTTGGTAAAAACTTTAAAGCCAATGATCCCGGCTACATGAACAGATTAAAATTCAGACAAAGTGCATCTTTGCTTGGAGGGGGGATTATCGCTCTAAAGGTTGGAGATAAAACCTATCCCATAATAAAGGAAATCTGTCAGGCTGAGGCAGAGAGAGTATTTTCACTGAGAGGATTTATGAATATTTCTGCGTACCTTTCAGGACTGGGTGAATTATCTGTTGTCACACCTTTTGCAGCTATGATTGATGAAAGTGATGATATACAAAGAGATTTTATAATAGATAAAAAGTACGCAGACAATCTTTTGGAAAAGGACAGACTTAGGAACCCACTTATTCGAAAAGCAGGTAAGTATTGCGGAATACTGTAGATATATGTTAAAATCATACTTTGGTTTTACAGATTACTATAATTACCTTTACATAGTTAGTTACAGCAGATAATTGGAGATATATTATGAAGCAAAAAAACAGCGGATTAGCCCTTTTTTCCATGGTTAAAAAGAGTATAGATAACAGAACCATGATATTTAAAATGGCTAAAAATGACTTTAAAACCAAATACGCAGGTTCATTTTTAGGTATATTCTGGGCTTATACGCAGCCGGTGGTTACCATACTATTATATTGGTTTGTATTTCAAGTGGGATTCAGAAGTCAGCCACAGGGAGAGTACCCGTTTGTACTTTGGCTTACAGCAGGCCTTGTTCCATGGTTCTACTTTTCGGATGCATGGAACGGAGCAACCGAATCTCTGGTAAGCTATAGCTTTTTAGTGAAAAAGGTTCTCTTTGATGTTGAGATTCTCCCACTTATTAAGATTGTAGCAGCATTTATGGTAAATGTATTCTTCACTGTGTTTTTACTGATAATCTTTATGTGTATGGGCTTTATGCCTACATTACATGCTCTTCAGATAATATACAGTCTTATCTGTATTACAGTGCTTGCATGGGGACTAGGTTATTTTACTTCAGCAGTTGTTGTGTTTGTAAGGGATCTAAAGCATTTCTTACAGCTGCTTTTACAGATACTTATGTGGGTAACTCCTATTATGTGGAATTTTTCCATGCTTCAGAGTATTCCATGGCTTGAGAAGGTAATGATGATAAATCCCATATTTTATATAGTTCAAACCTACAGAGATGCTCTTTTTGGAGGCCCCTGGTTTTGGGAAAGAGGCCTGTGGACCATATACTTCTGGGTTATTACACTTCTGCTTTGTGTATTCGGAGCAGCGGTATTTAGAAAGATAAAGCCACATTTTGCAGATATATTATAGTTTAACTCAGTCGGAGAAATCCCCCACCTCTAAGCTTAGGTGTAGGTGGGGGTAGAACATCGCTTTTCGGAGGAAACCGTTTTGAGTAAAAAGAGTGATAATATTAATAATAAGAATAATGAAAAGCTTCCGGGTTCCATAAGGGTTTCAAATCTGTCAAAGGTTTATCATCTTTACGACAGAAATATAGACAGGCTAAAAGAGGTTTTTTCCCGAAAGACCTACTCGAAGGAGCACTATGCCCTTCACAATATAGACCTTGAAATAAAGCCGGGTGAAACCATAGGTATAGTCGGAATCAACGGTTCCGGTAAGTCTACCCTTCTAAAGCTGATAACAGGTATTGTGTCCCCAACTGAGGGGGAGGTAAGCGCCTATGGTAAGATAGCAGCCATGCTTGAGCTTGGTGCAGGTTTTAATCCTGAGTATACGGGAATCGAGAACATATATCTAAATGGTACTATGATGGGCTACAGCGAGAAGGAGATGGAGAAGCGAGTGCCTGCGATTGTTGAGTTTGCAGATATCGGAGACTTTATAAACCAGCCTGTTAAGACCTACTCAAGTGGTATGTTTGCGAGACTTGCATTTGCCGTATCCATAAATGTAGATCCGGATATACTTATAGTTGATGAAACGCTTTCCGTAGGTGACGCGAAGTTCCAGGTTAAGTGTATAGATAAGATGAAGCAATTAAAGGAATCAGGAGTTACCATACTCTTTGTAACCCATGCTATAGAGCAGATAAAGAGATTTTGCTCGAGAGCTATATGGATTAAGGAGGGTAGAATCAGAGCTGATGGTGAGGCTGCACAAACTGTAGATCTTTTCGATAATTTCATGAAGTATGGCGAAAGACCTGAGGGTGAGGAGTTTAATCTGACTAAATTTACTTTGCCCGAGGATCCTGAGTGCCTTGCAGGAATCATGAATGTTAAAATTAATAAAGACTTATTTAATTGTTTCGATACATTAGAGGTTGAAGTGACCTATGATATATACGATCCGGACATGGTAGATATGCAATTGGGAGTGGCTATATACAGTCTCGACAGGACTATATATGTATACGGACCGAATACAAACCTTGATAAGTTCAGTATTCCTCAGGAGCAGGGAAGATATGTGGTTACTTACAAGATCCCTTCACTCACACTGCTTTCCGGAGATTATTGCATAGATGTCGGTATATTTAACAGCGACGGAATAGTTAATCTGGACTATAAGAGCAGCTGCAGGACATTTTCCGTAGTTAATGAATATGTTTCAGAGGGTATGATACACTTTGATCACGAGTGGATCATAAATGAAAAGATGGTAGCAAATAAGGATTAAAATGAAAAGAATAATAAAAAAAGCCGGTACATTTCTCAGAGTTCTTTTTAAGGAGGGGCCACTCGTACTTATGCATACCAGTGTACAGGTACTGGAGAGAGACAGGGGCGAAAATTATAATATATGGATAAAAGAAAAAGAGAAAAGTATAACGGAGACCTTAGAGCTTTCCCATAAGCCTAAGATTTCAGTAGTTGTACCTGTTTACAATGTTGAAACAGCTATGCTTAAGGATTGTATAGAATCCGTACTTAATCAGACCTATGATAATTGGGAGCTTTGTATAGCTGATGACTGCTCTACCATGGAGAGTGTGAAAAATTGCCTAAAGGAATATGAGGATAATGAAAAAATCAAGATAGTATACAGGGAAAAAAATGGGCACATTTCCCTATGCACAAATTCCGCTATAGAGCTTGCAGATGGTGAATATATCGCATTTATGGATTGTGACGATACACTAAGTCCTAATGCGCTTTACGAGGTTGCCTGCAAGTTAAATGAGGATAATACTCTTGATTTTATATACAGTGATGAAGATAAAATAGATGAAAACGGTAAAAGACGTCATGAGCCTCATTTTAAGCCGGAGTGGTCTCCTGATACCTATATGTCACTTAATTACACCTGCCACTTAGGTGTATACAGAAAGAGTATAGGTGATGAGATAGGGTGGCTCAGAAAGGGCTACGAAGGGGCACAGGACTATGACTTTACTCTAAGATTTACCGAAAAGACTGACCGTATCGGGCATATACCTAAGATTCTTTATCATTGGAGACAGAGAGCAGAGTCAACTGCTGTTAATCCGGAAGCAAAGGGCTATATACTTGAAACCGCCAAAAGAGCAAAGGAGGATGCTCTTTCAAGACGTAATATACAGGGAGAGGTTGAGTATATCTCTGAGATTTACCAGTACAGAGTAAATTACGCATGTGCGGGGAATCCTCTGGTGAGTGTGATAATCCCATCAAAGGATAACTTTGAAGTATTTAAGAGGTGCGTAGACAGCCTGCGTGAAATAACCGAGTATGATAATTATGAAATAGTTCTCGTAGATAACGGTAGCAGCGAGGAGCAGATGGAGCGCTATGCAGCCTACTGTAAGAAATACGCTTACACCTATGTTTACAAGGAAAAAGAATTTAACTTTTCTTTTATGTGTAATCTTGGTGCTGCTCACGCAAACGGTGAACTGTATCTTTTCTTAAATGATGATATTACCATAAAAGAAGGTAAGTGGATGGAGCGTATGGCGGGGCATGCTATGCAGTCCCATGTGGGAGCTGTAGGAGCGAAGCTTTTATATCCGGATACGACCCTTATCCAGCATGTAGGTGTTATAAGCTTTGTGGCAGGACCAGTTCACAGTCTGTGTCAGATGGATGATACACCTATTTACTATTTCTGCCGCAATAAGATTGAGTATAACTACAGTGCTGTAACTGCAGCCTGCCTCATGGTAGATAAGAAAAAGTTTGAAGAAATAGGTGGATTTGATGAAAGCTATGCAGTTGCCTACAACGATATAGACCTGTGCTTTAAGCTTTTCGAAAAAGGATATTACAATGTAGCGAGGATGGACGCTGTTCTTTACCATCATGAATCATTAAGTCGCGGATCTGATACTATCAGTCCTGAGAAGATGAAGAGACTTATAAAGGAGAGAGAAAGGCTTTACAGTGCACATCCGCAGTTCAATGCCTATGATCCTTTTTACAGTCCCAATCTTACTATGGAGAAGGGAGACTTTAGTCTAAGTATAAAGACAAAGGGATCCTATGGAAATGTTCACAAGGTATCTGCTGACTCCTTTAAGGCAGGAAGAAGTGATGCATTTAAGTATCATATCGGACTTTTATCTGTTCGTGAGCCTAGTGTAAATATATCCGGATGGTGTTTTGACGACAATAAAAAGTATAACAATATCTCAAAGGTCTATGTCATACTTAAGGGACGAAAGAACTGTTATATCGCTGATACAGACAAGGAGTACTCTAAGGACTTTAATCTTTATTCAGAAAAGAACAGAAATGTGAGTCTATGTGGCTTCAAATGTCGCATAGCAATGTCTGAGATAGATGAGGGAGAATATAAGTTATGTCTTGTAAAGGGAGGAATGCTTTACGAGACAGATCAGAGTGTATATATAGGGAATTAATATATATCAGTTGAGGAAATCCCTGACTGATGTCATGTCTTAAGGCAAGTGAGTTTTACCTGAAAAATCCCGGAGAGTTAGGAAAATGAGCAAAAGTAAGAATAAAAATAAAAACAAACAACCTGAAAAACTGCATATCCTGATGATAATTATAACTCTTCTTCTGTGTGCCTTAGTGGAGAGCTTTTTCTATAATTCATTTAAGTACGACAGGTCATACACAAAGGAAGCCTGTGATGTCGGCAGAATAACTGATATTTCAGGCTATACTCAGACTGATTCACACTTAGAGCCTACGGATGAAGATCCTCACTTTACCATAGTTCCGGAAGTAAGATTCGTAAAGAGCATATACTTAGAGCTGGGAAGCCCTGCAGGTGCAGATATAAATGTACGTATCTACCACGCTGCTCCGGGAAGTAATTTTTCACAGACCAACTCTACGAACTTTCTTATTAAGCAGGGTGAAACAAGTATAGAATTAGATATAGAGGATGGAATCTACGATAAACTCAGATTCGATATAGACGGAGGTTTTGATTATAAGGGAGTGACTATAGACGGAGCTAAGTTAATAAAGGCTTCCGGTCGCTCTACAGCAATGCTTGTAATATTTGCTGTTTTAGACCTTTTACTTTTGTTCTTATTGATATTCAAAAGATTTGATATCAAGGAATATGCGCTTTTAAAAAGATTTTTAGGTTTCTTTGATACAAAGAGCAATGCTCTCGAGAGCTTCGGAAAGAAAAAGAAGATTACACTTATCAGATTCTTTACGGTCTATGCTCTGGTTGTGGGAATCGCTTACTCATTTATCATACCTATCGCACAGGTACCGGACGAGCAGATGCACATAAGACTTATAACATATGAATTTGGTATCAGTGGTTTAGAAGAACAGTATATAGATGAAATGAACTCCGTAAATACAGGAGCAATACTTATAAATACAGCGGTAAAGGAAGATTTTGACGCTTATATAGACAGTCTAAAAATCCCTATGGATAAGTCAAAGCTTTCCCTTAATCTGCATTTTACACCTACAGTTATAAGACACTTACCGGCCTGCGTAGGACTTTTTTTAGGAATCCTTCTCGGGCTTCCTGTGCTTGTATGCGTGCAATTATCTGAGCTTACGGCACTTATCTTTTTTGTCATTATGGGAAGACTTACACTAAAGCTCATGCCTGTAAAGAAAGAAGTGATGTGTGCCATCATGCTTCTTCCCATGACTCTGCAGCAGTGTGCATCCATAAATTACGATTCAACACTTATGCCGGTTTGTTTTTTGTTTGTGGCACTGATGTTTAATTATAAGTATGTTCGACAGGAATTACACTGGAAAGATACGATTATTCCGATTATCCTTTTGATTGTGATAGCAATAACCAAGGTTCCTTATGTGCTTCTTGCGCTACTGGTATTTGCGATTCCATCTTCCAAAATCATATTAAAGCTTGGAAAACATGCAATCATGCCATTTATAAAGAAATATAAGATATTTATAATAGCGGTTTTGGTGCTGATTTTTGCCGCAGGGCTTTATGTTGCAAGAAACACCCAGTATATAATGCTTTTAAGAGCATGCATACTTGAGCCGAAGGATTACTTAAGGATAATGTACGGTACTTTAAAAGCCTACTTAGGTTCTTATGTAGTGAATTTTGTAGCTTGCTTCGGATGGCTGGATACACCTGCATCACCGGTATATATCGTATTTTCAATGATCTCTCTTCTTTTACTTGCTCAGTACGAAGGACAGGGAGAGAGAACATATGGCATTAATAAGGGCTTTAAGCTTTTCAATTTTATTCTGGCAGCAGGTATGGTAGTTCTTATAATAACCATAATGATAACATGGAGCTTTAATATAGACGAATTAACTGATGTAACTACGGTGGACGGCATGAGAAAAGCACTTGATAAAGTGAATTTCTCGCTGGGAGTGCAGGGAAGATACTTTATTCCGTTTGCATTTTGCGGATTTTTCTCGCTTTCACTTTTCACCATCAAGCGAAATCGACTACTTGTATATCAGATATTCTACTATGTAATAGAGGCTGTATACACAGTTTGGCTTGTGCTTGGAAGATACTGGAACATCTAATGCAGTCAGGACTTAAGCCCTGACAGTGTTAAACACTCCTCGTGGTTGCACACGGATGCGGATGTGTAAATGTCTGCTAAGGCAGACCGGTATCCGGAACACAAGACACGCGAGAGAGTCTTGTGCTTAAGAAGGGAGGTTACTTATGGAAAAGGATATATTATCTATTATTCTTCCTGTTTATAACGGAAGAAAGCATATCGAGCGTTGTATAAAAAGCATATTTAGGCAGACCTATGAAAAAATCGAGCTGATAATACTTGATGATGGCTCAACAGATGATTCCTACGAGGTTATAGAGAAGCTTTTGAAAAAATATCCAAAGTATACTGCTTTCCGCAATGTACGCCTTATACATAATGAAAACATGGGAGTTGCACGCACCAGAAACTTAGGCATCAGCCTTGCAAAGGGAAAGTACGTAACATTTGTAGATCAGGATGACTTCATAGCATCCGGCTACTGTGAAGCTTACATGAGAGAAGCGTGCCTTTTTGAAGAAGATATTATCGTAGGCGGTTATGAAAGAGTAAATTCAAAAAGAAGGATAATAAAGAGAGTTCGTCTTGCAAACAGGGAATTTGATGTTTTTTTAGTCATGGCACCATGGGCTCATATATACAAAAGAAGCTTTTTAACGGAAAATGATATCAAGTTTCTTCCATCTGCAATTGGCGAAGATGTTTACTTCAATATACTTGCTTACTCTCATACAAAAAATATTAAAGCTATAGATAATATTGATTATAAATGGTATTATAATGAGGAATCAGTATCAAATACCAAACAAAGTACCATAAATCCAAACGTTCGTCCCGATAAGCTTTTAAAGCGGATTATATCGGATGTTGATAATAAGGATTACCTCTTAAGCGATGAGGTTGAGTACTTTATGATCAGGTACATATGCTGGTACATGCTTTTTTCATTCAAAGGAAGCACGCCCCTTGATATAGAGCGTATGCATGCTAAGCTTAATCGCCTTTTATATGAGTGCTATCCTGATTGGAAGACAAATCCCTACTTGCTTTTAAGAAAACCAGAGGGTGAGGATATAAAAACATATGGGATTGTTATGGCTTATCTGGCCTTAGATAGAGTAGGAGTAGCACTCCCTCTTATGAGTGCGATTACCGGTTTAACCGGGTATAAGAAGTAAAAAAAGGAGACTCGAAGTATGGGTGCAACCGTGGAAACACCAAAGTTCAGTGTGATATTATTGACCTACAATTCTGATGATGATAGTATAAAGATGACTATAGACTCAATTCTTAAGCAAAAGGACTGTCATTATGAGATCATAATTGCAGACGATGCATCTCAAAATGATTGCGTAAAGTTCGCAAAATCTTACCTCGAAGAGTGCAAAGTAAAAGACTATAAGTTTTTAGGTCATGAAGAAAATGTAGGAACCGTAAGAAATATATATGATGCCTTGCAGAAAGCTGCAGGACGATATGTAAAGTGCATAGGAGCGGGAGATATGCTCTTTGATGAATATGTCTTAAACAAAGTATATACATTTATGCGATTTAGAAAACCTACCATGTGCTTTGGAAAGATGAAAGGTTATACACTTGATGAGGGACGATTAAGCTTTACGGATATCTGCCTTCCTTATGATATAGAAGCATTTGTGTCCGAGGATATCAAGCGTATCAGAAGAAATATTATAGTAAATCACGGCTGGATAGTCGGCGCCGATATGTTTTACGACAGAGAGAGATTTTCAAAGCTTCTAAAGGTTTTAGTCGGAAGAGTAAGGTACTGTGAAGACTTTTTACAGCTCATACTCCTGCTTTACGGTGATGAGATTCTCTTCATAGATGAACCGGTTGTTTACTATGAAATGGCAAACGGAATATCCACCAATACAGCTTCACAAGCTACATCACGCATGATGGAGGATGTAAAAGCCTTCAGTAAGTTGCTTATGGATAAATACTCTAAAAATTATTATGTAAGACAGGGAGACAGGATGTTTACCTGGCAAAAGATAGAGAATACCAGGCTTCGTCAGATAAAAATCTTTTTGGGAAATCAGAATTATGTACATATGCTCTTAAAAAGCAGAAAACAAAGGGATTTATATGCCATTACAGAGAAAGGCTTCTTAGAAAGAAGCGAGGAATTTTCCGAATGAGTTAAAAGGAGGAAGATATGCAGGTTATAAAATATGCATTTCAGCAGCATGGTGACTCCAGAGGCCAGCTTGTGGCACTGGAGGAAAATAAAGACATACCCTTTGAAATAAAGAGGGTATACTATATGTATGACACCGGAGAGGGGGTCAGAAGAGGGTTTCACGCCCATAAGTCTTTAGAGCAGATTCTCATATGTATACATGGAAGTTGTAAGATACTTATGGACAATGGATCGGAGAAAAAGATAGTTTCTTTGGAAAAGCCGTACGAAGGCCTATATATAAATAATAATATATGGAGAGAAATGTATGATTTCTCGCCGGATGCAGTGCTTATGGTACTTGCTTCTGATTTCTACAAGGAAGAGGATTATATTAGAGATTACGATGAATTCTTAAAGCTTGTACAAGAAACAAAGGATAATAATTAGAGAATAAAAGAACGTGATAACAATAAAGATAATATGATAATAGGAGAAACAGTAAGATGAGCAGTGTTATCAAGGTGCCATTTGTCAGCTTCAAGCCATTGGAAGCAGAGATAGGGGATGAGATAAAAGAAGCATTTGACAGAGTGATTCAAAGAAGCTGGTATATAGGCGGAATCGAGGATGAAGAGTTTGAAAAGGCATTTGCGGACTATGTAGGAGTTTCGTATGCTTGTGGAACAGGTAACGGATTAGATTCTCTCATGCTTTCTTTAAGAGCGCTTGATATAGGAGAGGCAGATGAGGTTATAGTTCCGTCCAATACTTATATTGCTACAGCGCTTGCAGTAACATATACCGGTGCAACTCCAGTATTTGTGGAGCCGGATATACGTACATATAACATAGACCCTTCTCTTATAGAAGAAAAGATTACCGAGAAAACAAAGGCTATTATGCCGGTACACCTTTACGGACAGCCTGCTGATATGGATCCTGTTATGAAAATAGCTGCAAAGCATAAGCTTTACGTGATTGAGGATTGTGCTCAAGCCCACGGAGCTTACTATAAGGGAAAGCGTATCGGAAGTTTTGGGGATTTGGCAGGATTTAGTTTTTATCCGGGCAAGAATCTCGGAGCGCTAGGTGACGCCGGAGCTGCTGTTACAAATCAAAAGACACTTGCAGATAAGGTTAGAGCTCTTGGTAATTATGGCTCAGATTATAAATATCATCATATATATAAGGGTGTTAATTCCAGATTGGATGAGATGCAGGCGGCTTTTTTGAGTGTTAAGCTTAAGTGTCTCGATAAAACCAATGAAGACAGAAGAAGAGTGGCAGCTGCTTACCTTGAAAATATAAAAAATGATAAGATTATCCTACCTTATGTAATGCCTGAAACTGAACCTGTATGGCATATATTTGCTGTACGCTCTGCGGACAGAGGAAGATTAGAAAAGCACCTTTCAGACAGAGGTATAGGGTATAATAAGCATTATCCGATAGCTATGCATATGCAGGAGTGCTATAAGGATCTAAATATAAGTAAGGGATCACTTCCTATAGCCGAAGAAATAAGTGAAACTCAGCTGAGTCTTCCTATGTACTATGGTATGACAGATGATGAAGTAGGTGCGGTTATAGATGCCCTTAACTCATTTTAACTCAGTCGGAGAAATCCCTCACCTCTAAGCTGTAGGAAGTGGGGGTTAAGAAAAATATATTCAGTCCGAGAGAAAGCTTTTCGGAAATTACAATGGAGAGATTAAAATGTCCCAAAAACATGAAAATAACAACAAAGGGCGAGACTCGAGGTTTGAGTTACTTCGCCTTTTACTTATGTATATGGTAATAATACTGCATTATAACAATAGCAAGATGGGTGGTGCATTTGACTATGCTACAGGATATTCTTTATATCTATTAAAAGGGTTTGAAGTAATAAGTATATGCGCAGTAAACTGTTTTGTTCTTATAACAGGGTACTTTTCATGCAAAGCTACAAAGGTTACTTTTAAAAAGCCTGTTATGCTCATTCTCATGGTCATAGGTTATCAACTTGCAGGACTCATCGGTCAGTTCATAACCGGTGCCGTTCCATTTTCACTATATACGCTTATTTGGGGATTGATACCTGCAAACTGGTTTGTGACTATGTTTATAGTGCTCTACCTTATTTCGCCTTACCTTAATATAATAGTAGAAAAGCTTGAAAGAAATGAATTTAAAAAATTCTTATTACTTATAGGGACAGCTTTCTTTATCTACCCCACTGTAATGGAAGCATTCTTTTCCATAAAGACAGGAAATTCAGCTTTTATGGGGCTTGGAACAGTGACAGCACAAAGCTCTTCGGGAGGATATACTATAGTTAATTTTGTCTGTATGTACATGATAGGAGCATATATACGTAAGTTCAGCATTTCATGCAGTACAATCAAAGGGACAGGGATATTTGCAGTAGCATCATTATTAGACTTTCTATTCTCGATGAAAAGCAATAACTACACAGCATACTCTAATATTCTCGTGGTGATTCAGGCTGTATCTCTCTTCCTTATATTTGCATCCATAAACATAGGAAGTGTAAAGATTATTAATAGTCTGGCCAAATCATCCTTCAGTATATATCTTATACATACAACCGGCTTTATGATTACTGTATTCTGGGGAAAGTTTTCTATACCTGAGCACAGTGCAGGAAAAGTCCCGGAAGTGCTTTGTAATCTGCTTTTAAGCGTAAGCGCTATGTACATAGCATGTCTTATTATAGATTATATAAGAAGGGGAATCTTCTGTTTGATAAAGAATTTTCTTCATAAGGAATAATAATTTTTTTAAAATGTGTTTCAAATTTGAGTAAAGCATATAAAGACCATAAATAAGCAAAAAGCCCATAAAACTGACAAAAAAATGAACGACAGCGTAAGAAAATTGTAATAAAAAAATGATAAAAAAGACTTGAAATCTAAAAAATGGTGTGCTATAGTTTGCGCATAACACGGGAGGAGACATATGAAGAACTCAGATGTCAAAATCCTAAATGTTAATATAGAGGGGGTAGGCAAGTAGTTATGCGTAGAACCTCTAATAATAAATTATTTTTTCAGAAAGGAAGATATATCATGAAAAAAAGTATTACAAAAGCAGCAGTTGCTACTCTTTCAGTTCTTGCAGCAGCAGCAGTAGCAGCAACACCAGCTCAGGCAGCTAAAAAGCCTAAGAAAGTAATCGTAAACACAGTTAACGCAGCAGCAGTAGCAGTTAAGGGTAAGATCAAGCTTAAGGTTGCTACAAAGCCAGCTAAGGCTAACAAGAAGGTTACTTACAAGGTAGCTAACAAGAAGATCGCTCAGATCAACAAGAAGGGTGTTTTAAAGGGTAAGAAAGCTGGTAAGACAGTTGTTACCGTAGTAAGCGCTAAGAACAAGAAAGCTAAGGCTAAGGTTAATGTAACAGTAGTTGCTAAGAAGAAAGCTCTTAAGAAGCTTAAAGTAGCTAACAAGAATGTAGTTGCTACAGAGCAGGCAGTTGCATCAGTTAAGGTTAAGTTTAACTCAAAGAAGGCAGCAGCAGTTAAGGCTGGTAAGATTAAGGCTAACAACAAGAAGCTCGTTAAGGTTGCTAATAAGAAGATCGCTTCAGTTAAGGCTGTAAAGCTTAACGCTAAGAAGGGTGTCGTAAACATCCAGCTTAATGCTAACACAGTTGGAAAGACAAAGGTTACTTATACTTCACTTTTCGGTAAGTCAGTAAAGGCTAACGTAGAAGTTAAGACAGCATCTACAGGTGCTATCGTTCCAGCTAAGAAGAATGTAGCTACAACAGGTACAGCAGTAGCTGACCTTTACACAGCATCTACAATGCCTGCTACAGCATCAGTTACAGTTTCAGGTGCAGCAGCTGGTAAGGATAAGCTCATCATCAACAAGAAAGCAGTAAGCCTTCTTACAGCTTCAGTTGCATCATCAGCTTCTATCTACAACAAGTTTGTAAATGCTAATAACAAGACTACAGCAATCGTTGGTAACGTAACAATCAAGTTCGGTGCTAATGCTAAGACTGGTTCAGAGACAAAGGATGTAACTATTACAGGTGCAGGTACAGCAGTTGATGGAACTTACACAGTAGCTGGTACAAAGATCAATGAAAACCTCTACACATTCAAGTTCACAGGTGCTAATAAGATGGGTTACTTCGCAAACGCTGATACAATCTACCTTGAGAAGGCTAAGGTTGACGGTAAGGATGCAATCATCGTATCTGCTAAGAACGGTAGAGTATTCACATTCTCAGCTGACTCAGTAGGATTCACAGCTGGATCACAGGTATTTGCAGCATAATTTAATCCATAGAGATTGAGTTGTATATAGTAATACCGGAATATACAATTGATGATTAATTGGTCCCCCGGCTATGTAAATCATAACCGGGGGTTTTTTTGAGTCTTAATTAGACATACAGGTAGTGGAGTTTTATGAGAAGCTTAAGTAGAAAAATGACAAAACAATTGAATAAAAAGATTATATCCGTAATATGTATATTTTTTGCTTTTATTTTGACTCTTGGTATGTCTGAAGAGGCATACGCCGGAAGCATAAATGCTAATGAAGCCAGCGTTATAGCGGCAGCCGGTTCGATATTTGAGTATCAGGGAAACAGATATATAGCCGCACCCGGCTATATAGACAGATTAAGTGCCAAATTAAGTAGTGATGATACCGACTTGACAGCAGAACAGGCGTCATCAGCTATAGGAGCTATTTACGATAATATACCGACAGGTGTGGATAAGGGATATCTTACACTTATAGGACCTGCAGAGCCTACACCGGCTCCTACGGTTGAACCTACACCTGAAGTTGATAAAAACGAAAAAAAGAAGGAAAAAGATAAAAAGGATAAAGATAAGAAAGACAAAGATAAAGACAAGAAGGATAAAGACAAAAAAGATAAGAAGGATGATACATCCGATGTTGCAGAACAACCACAGTATACAGAGCCTCCGGTTGTTGTTATCGATCCTACCAGAGAACCAAACAAAACCACCGATATCAAGGTGGAAGAGGAAATGAAGGTTATTGATAATGAAGTAAACCAGCTCGATATACAGGGAAGTAATTATGAGTTTGCAACCTCTGTTCCTGTAACAAGTGCAGCTGCAACAGGAGATAATAAATTTGATATGGATATGGTTAAGGCAACTGAAGCCTTAAAACTTCTAGAGCAAACCGATCCTTCAGATATTATCAGAAGTATCAAAAACGACTTTGTTTATCCGGTGGCTCTTGGTGCAGGAATTGCAGCAGGCCTGCTTTTTATCGCCCTCATTATATATATTTTTTTAAAGAAAAAGAAAAACTTTAAGAAAACTTTGGTTTCAGTTGCAGGGATACTTTTAATGTTTGCCGGTGTGACAGCCATCAGTGTTTCTGCGATAGGAGCTTACTGCTTCGCGGATTCTGAAGTTCTTATAAATAGTATAGCAAGAGAAAAATATTATAACAAAGTATATAAAACACTTAATAATAATGTAAATGACGTGTTAACATCTGCCGGTTTTGAAAAAGATGTTTTAAAAGAGCTTATCAATGAAAGATCAGTTTACTTAAATGGTAAGCTTTCTCTCGAAGCAACATTTGATAAAGGCAGAAGAACAGACTTTTTGGATGTTCAGAATACGGTATATGAGATGCTTAGTCATCACATAGCCGATCAGGGGTATTATTACACTGAAGAGGTTAAGGCCAATACAACCAATATTTCAGGACTTATACAGGCAATATACAGAGATAGCCTTAAGTTTACCTATGCTGACAGTCTGAAGAAAAATATTAAGAGCATGCAAAAGAATTTCCTTTGGATAGGTATCGGAGGACTTATATTATTGATTTTCGGCTTGCTTTTATTATTATTCACGCAGAAGTATATACACAGGATAACCAGACTTTCGGGACTTTCGTTGATAATACCGGGAATTTGCATAGGTGGTAGTGTTGGATTATATATATTACAGGGTAAGTCAAAGAAGTTAAACTTAAGCCCCGGAGATTATAAGGATTTCTTCTCCTATTATGTTAAGGGAGCATCAGAGTTTACTTTGGCGGTATGTGCCATATTAGTTTTAGTAGCAGCAGCTTTGATAGTAATTACATATCTGTTAAAATCTACCAATAAGTTAAACAAATTTGTGATTTGGAGATATTAATTGTCAAGACTCGTTTGCGAGAAAAAAGGTGATGTAATGGGGTTTTATGATATTCATACTCATATCCTTCCGGGAATCGATGATGGCTCCGAAAATATGGATATGACCATAGAGATGCTAAAAAAACAGGTTAGTGAGGGAGTTACTGATATAATTGCAACTTCTCATTATGATACGCATCACAATCTTCAGGATTATGATAGGATTAAAGCTCTTACAGAGCAGGTTCGAGAAGAAGCCGCTAAAATAAGTGAAAATTTGACAATCTACACAGGAGCAGAGATTCTTTACAGCAGAAGCATAAAGCAGCATATCAAAGAAGGAAAGATTCACTCATTGGCGGATACTGATTACTTCTTGGTAGAGTTTTATCCGAATCAGGGGTACTCTGACATAGAAGAAGCTTTAAATGAGATTATTATGCTGGGAAAGATTCCTGTTATAGCTCATCTTGAAAGATATCAGGCATTCTTTGGCAGGATTGACAGAGTAAGAGAAGTTGTTAAGATGGGTGCATATGTGCAGATTAATACAAGCTCTTTTATTGGTGGTTTCTTTGATAAGAGAGTAAAGTTTTTAAAGAAGCTTTTGCAGGAAGATTTAATTCACTTTGTGGGAAGCGATTGTCACGACGTGAATTCAAGAGCGCCTATGATGGAGAAGGCTTATAACTTTTTAGTTAAGACAGCAGGAAAGAGACAGGCTGAAAGAATAGTTTATGACAATCCCCGTAAGCTAACAGAGGGAGAATACATATAATAATAACAAACAAGGAGAGAAAAAATGCCTAACGATCAGAATACAGAAGAGATGGAGATTGACTTAAAAGAGATATTTCTGCTTCTTTTATCGAAGTGGTGGATAATACTTCTCAGCGGTCTTATATTAGCAGGTGTTGTAGGAACCTACAATAAGTTCTTCGTAACACCGATGTACAGCTCAACTACTCAGCTTGTAATAGTTGGTAGCACAAGTACTATTACATCGCTCACAGACCTTCAGATAGGTTCTTCTCTTACAAAGGATTATATAATGGTTGTTAAGTCAAGACCTGTAGTTGAGAAGGTTATTGAGAATCTCAAGCTTGACATGTCTTATGAACAGCTTCTTTCCAGGGTTCAGGTGACCAATGAGGCTGAGACCCGAATACTGAGTATATCCATAACGGATGCGGATCCATATATGGCTAAGCAGATAGTGGATCAGTTCGCACTTGTATCTAAAACAAGAATTGCTGAGCTTATGGATATAGCAGAGCCTGGTATACTTTCGGCAGGTGTTGTAAATGAAAACAAGGTTTCTCCTACAACAGCTAAGAATGCAGCTATAGGCGGTCTTTTGGGAATAGTTCTTTGTATGGGTGTTTTTATCGTTAGATTCCTTCTGGATGATACCATCAAAAGCAGTGAAGATATTGAGAAGTATCTTGGTCTTACAACCCTCGCAATCCTTCCTTACGAGGAAGCCGGCGTAGAGGAGCAGAAGCGTGAAAACGCAGAAAATAAGGTAAAGAAACGAGAAAGACAAAAAATAAAGAAGGAAGGAGAGTAAAGCAGATGAAAAGTATTAAATTCGGTAAATTTGATAAATTCAGTAAGCAATCTGAAGAATATTATAAGACTCTCCGTACTAACTTAGGATTCTGTGGAAGCGATATAAAGATAATAGGCTTTACATCTACCATTCCAAATGAAGGAAAAAGTCAGGTAACCTTTAACCTTGCTTTTTCTCTTGCAGCAACCGGTAAAAAAGTGCTTATAGTGGATGCAGATATGCGAAAGTCGGTTATAGTAGGTCGTTATAAATTCGGTGAAGTTGATGCAGGCCTGACTCACTATCTTTCAGGACAGAAGAAGCTAGAGGAAATAATATATTCAACAGATCAGGAAAATATACATGTTATCTTCTCAGGAGTTCATGCTCCAAATCCTACTGAGCTTTTAGAGAATAAAAAATTTGAAGATATGGTAGAAAAACTTAGAGATGATTATGATTTTGTCCTTATAGATACACCTCCTATAGCATCTGTTATAGATGCGGCTGTAGTTGCTAAGCATGTTGACGGCATGATTCTTATAATATCAAACAGCGAAGTAAGCAGAGGCATGGCAAGAAGTGCAGTGGAGCAGCTTAGGATGTCCGGTTGTAAGATACTCGGAGCCGTTCTCAATAAAGTTGCTCTCAGTAAGGGTATCTACGGTAAGTACTATGGCAAGTATTACGGTAAGTACTATGGCAAGTACTATGGAAAATATGATAATGAATAAAAGGTTTATTAGCACTCATTATAAATGAGTGCTAATTTTTTCTTGACTTTTTTAATATCGGGGTATATTATAACAATCAGTGGTAATAATAAGGTCAGTTAGGAGGGAAATAAAAATGGCTTTAGAAAAGGGTAGTTTATCAATTGAATCGGAGAATATGTTCCCGATTATTAAAAAATGGTTATATTCAGATCATGATATTTTTATAAGAGAGCTTATATCAAATGGCTGTGATGCTATCACAAAACGTAAAAAGCTCGATGCTATGGGCGAAGCAACTCTTCCTGATGGATTTAAGCCGGAGATTAAGGTTATCGTAAATACAACTGAGAAGACTCTTAGCTTTGTAGATAACGGTATTGGCATGACGTTTGATGAGGTAAAAGAGTACATTAATCAGGTTGCTTTTTCGGGAGCAACTGATTTCCTTGAGAAATATAAGGATAAGGATAATGCAGATCAGATTATCGGTCACTTCGGACTCGGTTTTTACTCAGCATTTATGGTAGCTGAGAGCGTTAGTATCGAGACTCTTTCTTATAAGGGTGATGCTGAACCTGTACACTGGGAGTCTGAGGGTGGTATAGATTTCACCATGGATAAGGGCGTGCGCGATGAAGTAGGTACAACTATTACACTTTTCATGGCTGAAGATTCTCTTGAATTTGCAAATGAGTACAGAGTTAAAGAAGTTCTTGAAAAGTATTGCTCATTCATGCCTGTTGAAATCTTCGTTGAGAAGGAGGATGGCGAGCCTAAGTACGAGACTATCGACGAAGCAGATTTAAGGGATGATGATACAGTAGTTGAGTATATTACAGAGCCTGCCAAGACCGAGGAAAAGGAAAATGAGGACGGAACCAAAGAAACAGTTGAGATAAGTCCTGAAAAGAAAAAAGTAAAGATAAATGCTCGTCCTGTTTCAGTAAGTGATACCAATCCACTCTGGATGTGCCATCCAAATGAGTGTTCAGATGAAGATTATAAAGACTTTTATCGTAAGGTATTTAAGGATTACAGAGAACCACTTTTCTGGATTCACTTAAATATGGATTATCCTTTCAACTTAAAGGGTATCCTTTACTTCCCTAAGGTAAATACACAGTATGATAACCTTGAGGGCGTTATAAAGCTTTACAACAGCCAGGTATTTATAGCCGATAATATCAAGGAAGTTATCCCTGAGTTCCTTATGTTACTTAAGGGTGTTATAGATTGTCCGGATCTTCCTCTTAACGTAAGCCGTTCAGCTCTTCAGAATGATGGTTTTGTAAAGAAAATCTCAGATTACATTACCAAGAAGGTTGCTGATAAGCTTTCTGGTATGTATAAGACAAAGAAGGAAGATTACGAGAAGTACTGGGATGATATCAGCCCATTCATCAAGTTTGGATGTCTTAAGGACGATAAGTTCCGCGAAAAGATGAAGGAATTTATAATTTTTAAGGATCTTGACAATAATTATATTACTCTTCCTGAGTATGTGGAGGCTGATGGGAAGCTTATTGAAAAGAGTGAAGAGACTGAAGAAACCGAAGATAAGAAAGATGATACAGCTGCAGAAACAACTGCCGAAAATAAAGATGCAGATGATACTGATAAAGAGGAAAGTGCAGAAAACGCTACATTTACAGTATATTATGTAAATGACTTAACACAGCAAGGTCAGTATGTAAATATGTTTAGGGAGCAAAAGCAGAATGCCCTTATTTTGAGCCATACTATTGATCAGCCTTTTATATCACAGCTTGAGCAGTCTGAGATTGAGGTTGGAAGTGATAAGAAGAAGTACAATGTAAAGTTTGTGCGCGTGGATTCAGAGATTACTGAAGAGTCTGTAGCTGAGGCTGATGAAGAAGAAATAAAGGCTATGCAGGAAAAACTTTCTGAAATCTTTAAGAAGGCTCTTGGCAAAGAAAATCTTAATGTAACAGTTAAGTCCTTTAAGGATGAAGAGATTTCTTCCATGCTTACGGTTTCAGAGGAAACCAGACGTATGCAGGATATGATGAAGATGTACAGTATGGGTGATACTGCAGGCATGGATGACATGTTTGGTTCAAGCGGAGATCTGGTACTTAACTCTAACAACAAGCTTGTCAAGTACATAATAGATAATCCGGAAGCTGAAAATGTAAATATGTTCTGCGAGCAGCTCTACGATCTTGCAGTAATTGCCAATCGTCCGCTCTCTGCAGAGGCTATGCAGAAGTTTATAAGCAGAAGCAACAAAATACTTGGAGAGCTTCTGTAATATATCAAAAAAATCAATAAAGTCTTGAAAAATATAATGTGCTATGCTATCATATCTGCTGTGTGCTTTGCTTTATATAAAGCATTAAGCCGAGGTGTGGCTAAGTTTGGTATAGCGCTGCGTTCGGGACGCAGAGGTCGCAGGTTCAAATCCTGTCACCTCGACTATAAAGACCCGCTCCTTAAAATAATGGGAGCGGGTTTTTGGTTATATCACAGAGTTATCGAAAGGAAGAATTATTTGGAGGTAGTTATGTACAAAAAGGTTTCTACGGACTTAAACTTCGTCGATCGTGAAAGAGAAGTTGAAAATTTTTGGAAAGAAAATAAAATCTTCGAGAAATCAATGAAGATAAGAGAGGGTGGTCAGAAGTATACATTTTATGACGGACCGCCAACAGCTAACGGTCAGCCACACATAGGACATGTGCTCACTAGAGTTATAAAGGACATGATTCCGCGATACAAGACTATGAAGGGTTACTACGTTCCAAGAAAGGCAGGATGGGATACACACGGACTTCCTGTAGAGCTTGAGGTAGAAAAGCTTCTTGGAATTGATGGTAAGGAGCAGATAGAAAGCTACGGACTTGAGCCATTTATAGATAAGTGTAAAGAGTCTGTATGGAAATATAAGGGTATGTGGGAAGAGTTCTCAGGCAGAGTAGGTTTCTGGGCTGATATGGACGACCCATATGTAACTTATCATGATGATTTTATAGAGTCAGAGTGGTGGGCTCTTAAGCAGATTTGGGATAAGGGTCTTCTTTACAAGGGGTTTAAAATTGTTCCTTACTGCCCACGTTGCGGAACTCCTCTTTCATCTCACGAGGTAGCACAGGGTTATAAGGCTGTTAAGGAGCGTTCTGCCATTGTTAGGTTTAAGGTTAGAGATGAGGAGGCTTACTTCCTGGCTTGGACTACAACTCCATGGACATTGCCTTCTAACGTTGCACTCTGTATGAATCCGGAAGAAACGTATGTTAAGGTTAAGGCTAAAGACGGATATACTTACTATATGGCTGAGGCTCTCTTAGATGCTGTTCTCGGAAAGCTTGCTGAAGGCGATGAGAAGGCTTATGAGATTTTAGAAACTTATAAGGGTAAGGATTTAGAGGGCAAGGAGTACGTTCCACTCTTCGATTTTGTAAATGAAACTGTTGAAAAGCAGCATAAAAAGGCACATTACATCACAGTTGATGATTATGTAACCATGTCAGATGGTACAGGTATAGTTCATATCGCTCCTGCATTTGGTGAGGATGATTCACGTGTGGGCCGCAATTATGACCTTCCTTTTGTACAGTTTGTAGATTCTCATGGTAACATGACAGAGGAAACAAGCTACGCCGGACTTTTTGTCAAGGATGCTGACATGCCTATATTAAAGGACTTAGAAGCTGCCGGACTCCTTTTTGACGCACCTAAGTTTGAGCATGATTATCCGTTCTGCTGGAGATGCGACACACCACTTATTTACTATGCTCGTGAGTCATGGTTTGTAAAGATGACAGAGGTTAGGGATGATCTTGTCAGAAACAATAACACAGTTAACTGGATCCCTGAGTCAATAGGAAAGGGGCGTTTCGGTGACTGGCTTGAAAATATACAGGATTGGGGTATCTCACGTAACAGATATTGGGGAACTCCTCTTAACATCTGGGAATGCGAGGGTTGCGGACGCAAAGAGTCTATAGGCTCAAGAGCTGAGCTTAAGGAGAGATCCGGACTTGATGATGCAGATAAGATTGAGCTTCACAGACCTTATATTGACGGCGTTACATTTACCTGTCCTGATTGTGGGGGTGTTATGAAGCGTGTGCCTGAGGTTATTGACTGTTGGTTCGATTCAGGTGCTATGCCATTTGCCCAGCATCATTATCCATTTGAGAATGAAGATCTCTTCCATGAGCAGTTCCCGGCGCAGTTTATATCAGAGGCTGTAGATCAGACCAGAGGGTGGTTCTACTCACTTATGGCAGAGTCTACACTTCTTTTCAACAAAGCTCCTTATGAGAATGTAATTGTTCTCGGACATGTGCAGGATGAGAACGGACAGAAGATGAGTAAGTCCAAGGGAAATGCAGTGGATCCTATGGCCGCTCTTGCTGAGTACGGTGCAGACGCTATCAGGTGGTACTTCTACATCAATTCAGCTCCTTGGCTTCCAAACCGTTTCCACGGTGGTGCAGTTAAGGAAGGACAGAGAAAATTCATGGGAACCCTTTGGAATACCTATGCATTCTATGTTCTCTATGCCAATATAGATAATTTCGAAGCATCTGACTACAAGCTTGAGTACGATAAGCTTCCTGTTATCGATAAGTGGCTTCTCTCAAAGCTTAACTCTACGGTCAAGGCAGTACAGGATAATATGGATGCTTATAAGATTCCTGAAACAGCTAAAGCACTCTCAACCTTTGTTGATGAGATGAGTAACTGGTATGTACGTCGCTGTCGTAACCGTTTTTGGGCTAAGGGTATGGAACAGGATAAGATTAATGCCTACATGACCCTTTATACAGCACTTGTAACCATATCAAAGGCGGCTGCTCCTATGGTTCCTTTTATAACAGAGGAGATTTACTTAAATCTTGTGGCAGGACACGAGGATGGCGCACCTGAGAGTATACATCTTTGTGACTTCCCTGAAGTACATGAAGAGTACATAGATACCGAGCTTGAGAAGAACATGGAACAGGTTCTTTTGATAGTTAACTTAGGACGTGCATGTAGAAATACAGCTAATATAAAGAACCGTCAGCCTATACAAACTATGTATGTAAATGCTGATCAGGAATTATCGGAGTTCTATACAGATATAGTTCGCGAAGAGCTTAATGTAAAAGAAGTAAGCCAGGTTGATAACATGGATAGCTTTATGACATATAGCTTTAAGCCACAGTTAAAGACTCTTGGTCGTCGTTTTGGTAAGGATATAAATACCGTCAGGGAAATCCTTGCAAATATAGATGGCAATGCGGCTATGAAGGAACTCAATGAGAAAGGAACTCTTACAATAGAGGTTAATTCTAATCCTGAAGAACTGACTAAGGATGATCTCCTCATAGAGACAGTTCAGTCAGAGAGATATGTAACTTTAACCGACCACAATGTAACTGTGGCTCTTGATACACATCTTACTCCTGAACTTATAGAGGAAGGATTTGTTCGTGAAATCATAAGTAAGCTTCAGACCATGAGAAAGGATGCCGGTTTCGAGGTTATGGATGTAATCAAGATCGGTGTAAAGGATAATGAAAAAATCGCCAGTCTTATGGAAGGTAATGCAGATGAGATAAAGAAGGCTGCCATGGCTGATTCTATCACATCCGGTGCATCACTCGGCTATGAAAAGGAATGGAAGATCAATGGAGAAAAAGTCACTCTCTCAGTCGAAAAGCTTCAGTAGTTTTTTGAGTAATAAAATAAAAGAATTTAAAAATTTCAGTAAGGCAGATATTATAATTATCTGCCTTTTCTGGGTTATATTGGCGGTAGCCCTATTTGGCCGTGCTTACAGGTTTGGGATTGTTCCCGGAGACATAAATCAGGACGAAGCATTTGCCGGGTACAATGCTTTCACGCTGGCCCATACCGGTAAGGATTCATTTGGTAAGAGTATGCCTGTTTACCTTGTTGCATGGGGGTCCGGTATGAATGCACTTGAGTCTTACTTAGCAATACCCTTTATATGGATTTTCGGAGCAAAATCCTGGGTTATAAGGATACCTATGCTCATAGCGTCCTGCTTTTCAGTAGTGACTGTCTATAAACTTTTTAAGACATTTGTTAACCGTCACGTAGGCCTTTTTGCCATGTTTTTTGTAAGTGTCATGCCATGGCATATTATGCTTTCAAGATGGGGCTTAGAATCTAATCTCGCTCCTGCCTTCCTGATATTTGGTATGTACTTTATGCTTATGACGATAAAGAGTCGTAAGTACTATATCGGCGCAGGACTTTTCTATGGTCTTTCACTTTACGCCTATGCAACCATATGGGCTGTTGTACCTTTTATCATATTACTGGAATTAATCTTTGTAATAGTGGTAAGAAGAAAGAGTGAAAAAGGGTATAAAGGAGATGAAAAGGGTTTTAAGTATGAGATTTTTGGATTCGTGATACTTCTTCTACTTAGTGTGCCTCTCATGCTTTTCTTACTTGTCAATAAAACTGACATGGAGGAGATAAAGCTTGGATTTATAACCATTCCGAAGCTTCTTTACTTTAGAGGTGATGAGATAAGTCTCAAGAAAATTCCCGATAACTTTAAGAATCTCATGAATATTCTCACAAAGCAGGATGATTCACTTCCATGGAACTTTATAAAGGACTTTGGAATATATTATAAATTCGGCTTTCCTGTATTTATCTTCGGACTTGTAACTGTGATAGTAAATCTTTTTCGTAAATTCAGGGAAAGAGGGCTCGAGTTTTTCCTGCTCATCAATCTTTTGGCAGGGGTTGTAACAGGGTCTTTAATTACTGTAAACATAAACCGCGTGAATCTTATATTCCTGCCCATCATATGTATATCCGCATATGGAATATGTGCTCTTTGCAATTTAGTAGCATTGATTGTACTAAAGCTCGTGGGTAAAGATAAAAAAGTAAGAGTATCGGACAAAAAACGAAGTAATAAGAATAATACCAAAGAAAATGATGAAAATAAGGCTTCCTTCAAAAAGTTGCTTCCGGGATTTTTTTTGATTCTTCCTGCATGCATCTACATGGTGTTCTTTATAAAGTTTGAAAAGTATTACTTTAGGGAGTATGCTGATGAAATCAGTGCTTACTGGTGTAATGGGCTTTCAGAGGCCTGTGACTTTTATAAGGAGCTTGATAAAGATGGAAATAAGACTTTGATAACATCAAGAAATGTAAGCTATCCAAGGCTTATGTACTACTTAGAAGAGCCGCTTGAAGAGTATTTAAGCACAGTTCAGTATACCAATTACCCAAGTGCATTCTTAGATGTAGCCTCCTACGGAAGGGTGAACTTTTACCCGGATACCAATGCATCACCTGCTTTGCATGACGGAAGTACCGTATATCTCGCAGATTATAGCTTTGTAGACACACCTCTTTATGCAGGTCTTGCCTCGGCAGGGTACGAATATAAGCAGTTTGGTAATTTTGTAATGTGGTATTAAGGAATTGAGCGAAGTGGTTGATTTTTTGTTAATTACAAGATAATATATCCGTAGTAAACTAGATTTTATCCAAAAGAAAAAAAGAATTTACTTAAGATAGTAAAAATAGACAAAATAATATATAAATATATAAAAAAGCATGGTAAAAATGAACAAAATTTAATAGATTTTTATCATGCTTTTTGATATAATACCATTATACGTTTAAATAACGCAAATTTAAGGAGGGTTTTACTTATGAGAAAATCAATCAAAAGAGTTATAGTCAGCGCTCTTTCAGCTGCTATGGCTTTATCTGCAGCAGTTATGCCTACTCAGAAGGCTGACGCTGATGTACTTAAGGAGGTAAGCACAGTTAAGTCTTCATCTTATCGTGCTTATATCGTTGTACAGCAGGGTGGTACATACGTGTACAGAGATCATTGGTATGGCAATAATAACAAAACTAACGTACTTAACAACAAAACTGTTAGCTACGCACCAACCAACCCGGATGGTTCTTCAGGAACAGCTTCAGATGTTCCTTATTCACCGCTTCTTTACTTGCATCATGCTGATTTAACAGATGCGAATAATGCTATCCTTTTAAAGGGACCGGGAACCAGAGTTGAGATTACTGATGCTCTTATCACAGGACCTGGTACTTACAGCGTTCGTATCGATATTCCTGAAGCATCCGCTAATGTTTTCAAGTGTTGCCAGAAGGAAATCACATGTGCAGAAACCAATTCATGCTTTAACATGATTGGTATTGCAACTGATATTCCAAGACCGGATCCAAAGGATCTGGATGCTGTTCCAACTGTTGGTACTGCTAAGTTTACCAATGTTGAGCTTTACTTTGACGGTAAGAAGATTAAGAGTATAGCTGAGTGTACAGCTGAGAACGGTGGTCTTGCAAATGATTCAGGTGTTAAGTTTATAGCAAGAGGAGTTCAGACTACAGGATTTACATCAGGTAACTACTATACACCTATGGTATTTAATACATATGATAAAGAATCAAATACAGCTTCTGTAGTTAGAATCCGTGGAGATAAGTCCAATGCAGCTGACTTCCCTGAGATTAAGGATGTTCCTACAAAGAGCCTTGAAGTTCGTTTCACAATCGATGGAGATATCTTCGATCCTGCTGGAGCAGCTTCTGACTCAACAGATGTTCTTAAGCAGGCTATAGCTAATGCAGTTGCTATCGATGCCGGATATCAGAACAAGGTTAACATGGGAACCACAGTTAATGCTGATGGATCATTCTCAACAAAGGTTCAGACCTATGATGCCAACCTCAATGCAATTTCTGCTCAGACTATCGGATATAGTGCTGATGGTAAGGTTTTAGGTGCAACAGCTGCAGCTGTTACACAGACAAAGAACGAAGCTGCTAAGGTTACTTATACACCTGATGCTGTTGGAACAACATTTACAGCAAACGGTAATACTTACAAGGTAACAAAAGCTGCTACAGTAAGTGAAGATAAGACAAAGGTAACAGGTGTTGGCGAGGTTGCTCTTACAGCTGTTTCTAACGCTAAGGCTGTTAACTCAGGTGCTATAGTTGATAACGGAAACTTCTCATACAATGTTACAGCTATCAATGCAAAGGCATTCTCAAAGGCTAAGAAGGCTACAAAGATTGTTGTTGGTGCTAAGGTAACAACTATCGGAAACAATGCATTTGCAGGATGTAATAAGCTTGCTAATATGAAGATAGCTTCTAAGGTGCTTAAGAAGGTTCAGGGTAAGAAGACATTTAAGTTCAAGAAGGCAGTTACAATCAAGGTTCCAAAGGCTAAGAAAGCTGCTTACACAAAGCTTATCAAGAAGGCGGGCGGCAGCGCAAATAAGATTAAATAATAGAATCTTTTAAGATTTTTCACGATAACAGGATGTTATCGATTGTTTTCCCGGGAGTGTTGCGGGTGTTCGCGCCTCTCGGGTTTTTTTTACTCAGTCGGAGAAATCCCCCACCTCTAAGCTAGATTTTATATACACAGGGAAAGAGTTAAAAGTACATAATAAGTGCAAAAAAGTACAAAAAATAACCAAAATTGTGCAGTTGTTTTATGTGGTATACCATAATATAATTGAGATTAAGTAAAACCTAAATTGTATATGTGTTGTCATGTAAAAAACAACGATAATCCATTATTAATTACGAAACGGAGGACCATATGAGAAAGGTATTAAAGAAAGTATTAACTAGTGTATTAACAGGGGCTTTAGCATTATCAGCTGTTACTATTCCTGCAAATAATGCAGGTGCTATAACTAAAGAGCCAAGTGATGTGAAGAGTAGCTCTTACAGAGCTTACATCATCGTTCAGCAGGCAGGAACCTTTGTATTTAGAGATGCATGGTACTCAAAGAATACAGGACTTGAGAAAACAAGCTTTGAGTACTCTGAAGCAGATGGAAAAGGTGGAGTTACAAAGCATGCAGACGGAGCATTTTCACCACTTCTTTTCCTTCAGCATTCAGATCTTACTGATGGAAAAACCAATGCAATACTGGCAAAGGGACCTACAACAAGAGTTGATATTACAGATGCTGTTATTAACAAAGCGGGTACTTACAGTGTTCGTATAGATATTCCTGAAGCTGCTCAGAATATATTTACCTATTCTGATAAAAACTGGGAGACTCCTGAGAGAGATATAGATCCTGTTTCAAACAGCTTCTTCAATATGATTGGTGTTGCAACAGATATACCAAGACCTGATCCAAGAGATCTTGCAGCAGTTCCAACAGTTGGAACAGCTAAGTTTACTAACCTCGAGCTTTACTTCGATGGAAAGCTTGTAAGAAAGATTGCTAATCCTACCATTGAAAACGGTGGCATCAAAAATGATCCCGGTGTTAAGTATATGGACAGAGGTCAGAAGGCAGAAGAATTATCATCAGGTAATTATTACACACCTATGGCTATAAATATCTACGATGACGAGAATAATACGAACAGCCTTGTGCGTATATGCAAGGATAAGTCAAATGAAGCTAATGTATCTAAGATAACAGAGGTTCCAAAGAAGAGTATTGAAGTAAGATTTACAGTAGAAGGTGATTTCCTTGATCCTAACGGACCTGCATCTGACTCTGTAGAGGCTCTTAAGCAGGCTATAGCTCATGCCAATACTCTTGATGCAGCTTACAAGAATAAAGCAAACATCGGAACTACAGTTAATCCTGATGGTTCATTTAAGACAAAGATTCAGACATATACTGCAACACTTGATGCTGAGTCGGCAGTTGAGCTGAATTATAATGCAGACGGAACAGTATCAGGTGGTGCTGTAGACGTAGCAGTAGAGAAAACAAAGACAGAGGCTGCTAAGAAAGAGTATAATCCGGACGCAGTTGGAACAACATTTACAGCTAACGGAAATACATATAAAGTTACAAAGGCGGCTACAGTAAGTGCAGACAAGGCAAGTATCACAGCTAATGGTGAAGTTGCTCTTACAGGTGTTTCTAATGCTAAGTCAGTTAACTCTGGTGCAATAGTTGAGAACGGAAGCTTTGCATACGATGTTGTATCTATCAATGCAAAGGCATTCTCAAAGGCTAAGAAGGCTATAAAGATAGGTATCGGAGCTAAGGTAAAAACTATCGGAAATAACGCATTTGCAGGATGTAAAAAGCTTAAAAATATAAAGATAGCTTCTAAGGTACTTAAAAAGATTCAGGGAAAGAAGACATTTAAGTTCAAGAAGCCTGTAACAATCAAGGTTCCAAAGGCTAAGAAGGCTGCTTATACAAAGATGATCAAGAAAGCCGGTGGAAGCGCTAACAAGGTTAAGTAATATTTTACTATAAATCTTTACTTATAAAACAGTAAAACTCTATACCTTCTAAAAACCCCGAAGTTTGCGCTCTTCGGGGTTTTTTCGCAGCAAAGAATTCCATCTTTTCAATTTGACAAAAATCCTTATATTGCCTTACAATTTGGGTATTACATTTTGAAATAATTTTTATTTTGTTAAAGAAAGGGGATAGGAATGACAGATATTACAAAATCAATTATCAGTATATCGGCAGATGATATAATATCAGAGATAGATGAAAAACTATATGGTTCATTTATAGAACACTTAGGAAGAGCTGTGTACGGTGGAATATACGAGCCGGAGAATGCTAATTCAGATGAATCCGGTTTCAGAAAGGATGTTTTGGAAGCTGTAAAAGTACTAAATATCCCTGTAATACGTTATCCGGGTGGGAATTTTGTGTCCGGTTTTAATTGGGAAGACAGTGTTGGTCCTCGAAAAAACCGTCCCAGAAAGCTAGAACTTGCATGGCGCTCTGTGGAAACCAACGAGGTTGGCCTGGCTGAGTTTGATGAATGGACGAAAAAGAGTGGAGCACAGATTATGCTGGCGGTAAATCTTGGCACAAGGGGTGCAGACGAAGCCAGACAGCTTGCTGAGTATTGTAATATGTCGACAGATACGTACTTTGCAAATCTCAGGCGTTCACACGGACACGAAGCCCCCTATAATATTAAGTATTGGTGTCTTGGTAATGAGATGGACGGTCAATGGCAGATAGGCTGTAAAACCGCGGATGAGTATGCGAGAGTTGCAGGTGAAGCTGCCAAACTCATTAGACTTGTGGATGAGAATGCCAAATTTATCTTCTGTGGCAGTTCTCACCCCTACATGGAAAGCTTCGGTTCATGGGAAAAGACGGTACTTTCGAAGTGCTTTGATTATGTGGATTATATATCTCTTCACTTTTACTTTGGTAATCCCGACAACCGCACACCTGACTACCTGGCTTCATCCATTAAGATGAACAAATTTATAAATGATGTTCGAGGGTTTATAGAAGATGTAAAAAAAGAAAAAAAGTCTGATAAAGAGATTTACATATCATTTGATGAGTGGAACGTCTGGTTCCACAGTAATGAGCATGACAGTGAAGAAAAACCATGGCAGATAGCTCCGAGGCTGTTAGAGGATCATTATAATTTTGAAGATGCACTGGTTGTAGGAAGTCTCCTTATCACACTTATTCAAAATTCAGACATTGTAAAGATTGCCTGCCTTGCGCAGCTTGTAAATGTTATTGCACCAATAATGGTCGAGCCGGAGGGTCTGTTCCTGCAGACCACATATTATCCTTTTATGCATGCTTCAGTTTACGGCAGGGGAACTGCACTAAAGGTGAACACGCTTTGCGCCTCCTACGATACGGACGAAGCTAAGGATGTTCCTTATCTGCTTTCAGCGGCTGTCAAAAATGATGATGGAATTATTACAGCTTTTATCCTGAATCGTTCCCTTGATTGTGATATAACAACTCAGCTAAATGTGCCGAAAGAATACAACCTTATAAAACACATTGAGCTTTATCATGATGATCTTAAAGCAGTCAATTCCCTTGAAAACAAGGATTGTGTAACTCCAAGGGAGGTAAGTGTCGATAACTCCGGTTTTGTCACCTTAAAGAAGCACTCATGGAATGTGCTTATATTTCACAGATGATAACTTAAGAAATACTCACATATTCTTCAATAGTTTGTTTGATAATCGGTAAAACATAGTTTTCTAGTGATGCAAAACTATCGATTTCGATATTATCGGTTTTGCTGTTACCTATTATAAGTCCGGTCGTATTTATAAGGGCATGAATGGCAGAAACGAGAGCAAGATTACCCTCGGATATTATGTCTTCGGGACTTTCCTTACACTTAGAATAATCAATATCATCAGCTATCACCACAACCGCAGGAAGAAGCGCTTCCGTAAGCTTGTTGGCTGCGTCCGTATCTCCCTTAAGGAGCCTGAATACAAGCTCGTCAGCATAAGGGTCGTCAGGACTTAAGCCTTCAAGTTTATTTAATTGCTCTATATATTTTTCCGTATTCTTACCTACTTTAGGCTTTTGTTTCTTTGGCTCAAGCTTACCAAATATTTTCTCACTTAGGTCATACTCTTTTGCTTTTCTTATTTTTACTGTTTCTCCCGACTTATATGTATTTTTGTTTTTGTCTGAATTCCCGTTTTTTTCTATTGTTCCTACTTCTTCTATTTCATCGGTCATTTCTTTATTCAGTTCGTCTTTTAGAGCCTTTGCAAACTCGGATGTATCGGGATTATAATCATATCCATCTACATGAACTCCGTATATCTCTAAGTAATCACAGGTAGTCTTAAGCACAGGCTGTGAAAGCTTCTCCACCCCCAGAAACATGTAAAGCTCTTTTAGCGTAATTACATTCTTCTGAGTGCTTGCTACCTCTCTTATAAGTTCCATACTTTCTATAAGATCAGCCATATCAAGGCCGCTATTATCAGTCATTTAGTAATCCCCCTATTGATTAATTTGTTTTTTATGACCATGTTATTTCCGTTTGTTATCATAACATATCTAATTGTCGCACGCAACTTAGAGGGAGTAGTGAGATTAACGTTTAGTATAAATAGAAAGTGAAATGTTAGAATATGAAATTAAAAAAAATAATTTTAGAGGCTGTTTTTTGATTTTGATGAGAATATATATATAGTAGGGTGATTTATGACTATAAGTCGAAATCTTTTTTGACAAAGAATGCAGACGGTAATCAATAGATTTTTCTATTTTTTATCAATTTTCATAATGGGAGGTTTATGAGTATGGATTCAATGAATGGAAATGATATTTATGAAACAAAAGATATAATGATTTGTTCATCTGATAAATTATTAAAAAGGGACTTTGAATTAGTACTACGGAATAACAATATTAATAATAATATTATTAATGTTTTATCAGAAAATGATTATAAACAAAATAAAAAATACATATGCAAAGATATAATA
Source organism: Lachnospiraceae bacterium (assembly GCA_016281605.1). GTDB lineage: Bacteria > Bacillota > Clostridia > Lachnospirales > Lachnospiraceae > JAEEJA01. The sequence goes on along the minus strand of JAEEJA010000095.1, from coordinate 6,811 downwards.
TTGATATCAGATATAAAAGATACCTGGAATGATATACATGAAATTAAGAAAATTATAGAAGAAAATACCGGAATTCATGTTATTATTTATACAGATAAATCGGATTTTGTTTATGAAGGTTATGAGATAGGTGTATATAGATATATTGATGATAATTGTTCCGATAAGGTTGATTGTCTAAAAAGAGCTATTTTAAAGGCTTTATCAAATAATAATTCTATTGAAAATAATATGATTTTTAGTTTTAAAGAAGGAAATATGTCTATAAATTATAACAACATAGTATATATAGAAAAAAGTGAAAAGATGCTTCTATTTCATATAGCTGATGGTAAAATATTACACATGCGTGGTTATTTATCAGAAATATACAATCAAGTTAATAATTATGAATTTTTAAAAGTTCATAGGGGTTATATCGTGAATTGCAGGTATATAAAAGAAATAAAAAATCATAATATGTATTTAAAAACAAAGGAAATTATCCCTATATCCAGAAGACTATATGCAGATATAAAAGAAAGGTATGGTGATTATATGCAAAAAAGGTTAAACAGTTAACTTACTACTAACTGTTTAGGCCAAAAGCGAACCGTTTAAGCCAACTGTATTGACCAATCTGATAAAGTGAATTATACTCTTTTTCAAGGATGTACCAGATGCAGATGAAGTATAGGTAATTAGTTAGTAATATATGTGAAGGGTGGTGAAATAGTGTATATGTAAATAATAATCATGCTCTTGAGTATCATTTAAATACAATTATAAATACACTGGAGAATAGTGTCGAATTTATATAATCTATGGTGTTTTATAATTATCAGTTTTTACTATAAGGAGGTTTTATTATTATGAAAAAATTTTTATTTATTTCTTTGATATGTATTGGTTTGTTATTATGTATAAATGCTAAAGAAGCCGAGGGATATAGTATTCAAAAAAAAGATATTCAGGTTCCACAGGTACAGAATATAGACAATGAGATAATAAGCATTATTAAAAATGCTAAAGAAACTGCATTATATGATGGTAAAAAGGCAGCTTCAATAATTGACGATATAAAAGATGATGATATATATAAATATACAGTTGCTGAAGTACTTGATGAGATGTATTTTGAAAATTCACAAAATAGTGAGCTATATGATTTTGAGGATAATATCAGAAAGATTGGAATACCAATTTCAATACAATATAAAAAAGCATTAGCTGAAAGAAAAAATAAAGATTTAGATTACAATCCTCATAAGATTATTGTTGAATTTGATAGTTCATATTCTACGTCCTCCATGAAAAAATTAATAGATTTCCTTCCCGGTGAAGGAGAACTGGTTATAGATACTTTTAGAATTAATGAAGACTTACCAATAGAAAAACAAATAAAAATTGATTATTCTTTAAGGCAGGATAACAATCAAATCGCAATAATAGATGTAGATAAAGGGCATACTACAAGTAGTCTAATTGAGGAATATCGTAAATATGAAGGCGTTGTGAAATGTTGGAATGATTATTATATAAGTGTAGATAGTGAAACAAATGATACTTATGTGGATCAACAATGGTATATTAATTCTATTACTTCATTTATGTGGTATGCATTTAACAATGTTTTACCAGAACAAAGCAATACATATGTTGCTGTTATTGATACAGGTTTAGATGTTTATCATGAAGACCTAAGTGGGCAATTTTTAGTTAATAATTCAGTTGATGTAACCAATAATTATACTAAATTGGTTAATTCTAATCCACCTATGTCTAGTGAGCATGGTACATGTGTAGCAGGTATAATAAATGCAAAAACCAATAATGGTGTTGGAATAGCAGGATTGGCAAGCATAGAGGAAACAAGTTCAAATATTGGCTTTTTTAACAAATGTAAGATTATGGCATTGAAAGCAAGTGTGATTGATAATAGCGGACAAAGTCAACTTTTAACATCTGCGATTATTAATTCTATTTATTATGCTACTTTTAATGGGGCTGATATCATAAACATGAGTTTTGGATCGGATACTGATAATGGGCTTCAGACGCCAATTGATTTTGCGTATAATGCCGGAGTAACGTGTGTTGCTTCTGCAGGAAATGATAATGAAAGCTCAGAACATTATCCGTCTGATTTAAATCATGTAATTTCGGTTATAGCTATTGACTCAAATGATAACAAAGCATCATTTTCAAATTATGGTAGTAATACGGATATTTCTGCGCCAGGTGTGAATATGTATACAACTTCATTGGGAGATACCTATGTAAGTAAAAATGGTACATCATTTGCAGCTCCTTATGTTTCAGGCGTAATAGCTCTTATGAAACAAGCTGACGCCTCCTTGACACCATCACAAATTGAGAATATAATAATAAACACAGCTACCGATATTGGAGCGACCGGTTACGATCAGTACACTGCCAATGGAAAAATTAATCTTGCAGCAGCCTTATATCAGGTTTTATAATAAACGAAGAAATAATGAAGGGAGTTGATTGATATGAGAAATAAGATTAATATATCAATATTTTTATTTATAGTATTTTCATGTTCTGTTATTGTTATGGGAACTAGTTCAATGGCAAAATCAAATGTTAAGAAAAGAGTAAGTTATACAAAAAATGTCGGAGATAGTTTTAAGATAAAGATTTCTTCAAATATCAAATCGACTAAGTGGAAGAGTTCCAATAAAGACATAGTAAAGGTTAATAACAAAGGAAAAGTTAAGGCATTAAGTGCAGGCAATGCTGTTATTACGGCTAAATATAAAATTAAAAACAAAAAATTAAAAAATATCTATGAGATTACAGTTAATAATAATATTGTAAAAACGGTGAATACATCTGTTAATAGCGCAGGAGAAACAAGTAGTAATAATAAAGCACCATCTGACGAAAACTCTTCTGTTACTTCAAAATCAAGTGTTTCGACCGATAAGAAGTATGTAACAATTCAGGAAAAAAGAGAATTCTTTTTAACTTCAGATATAATCGATGACTCCATGCCTGTTCACAGAATAACCAAAGGTGAGAAATATTCATTTTATTCTGTTGGTGATATTGTTTTAAAATCTGATTCTTTTAAGTCAAAGACAATTATTGAATCACTTGACGATTATAAATTATTTATGGACTCTCTGGAGGTAGATACAAGTAGTACCAATGCGATCGATATCAGCTATTTGGAATCAATGAAGTCAAGTATGAATAATGATTATTTTAATAATGGTAGTTTGATTGTTTTAGAATACCAACTTGGAAGAAACAATGATATTATCGGAGGTATAGCATCAACAAACAATGGAAAACTTTCCATCGATTTTTATTATATGAAAAAGGATGATAAAGTTGTAACAGATGATGCTGTTACATATATTATCTTCCTTCAATTCCCTAAAACCGATATCGATAAAATCGCAGATGTAAGCTTAGATTTAAAGCATTTATCAGAATTCACATATGAAGGATGACTTATAGTTTACTATAAACGCTATGCGAGTAATGCGAATAGTTTACTCAGTCGGAGCTTGAACCCCGACTGAGTTAAATTCTATAATGTACAAAAAATAAAATCCGATAATCCCATCAACAACAGGATTATCGGATTTTTTTATCGTTTATCCTTATCTATAAACTCAAGGGCAATTATTGCAAGTACCGCAAATAGCAATGTTTGTAATATGATTCTTATATAGCAATCTATTACATTACTTCGAACAGATTCATACTCTTCATGGTAATTTTCTTTGCCGCAACGTAATTGAAAGGCCTTCTCTGAGCCTTTTTTCTCGACATTCTTAATGATATCCTTAATAGGAGTCTTATCCTCTATTTTTACATTTTCAAGCTTTTTAATAGTTTTCCATGGTGTCGTCATAGGTAGAGTGTTGTAGTTGCCTTGGGTGCAAAGTGCTGTGATACCCCACTTTGAGAGTGTAAAGTCCTTAAGTTTAGCTGCATTTCCACCGATTGCAAACATGGTACCTGAAAAAACAAGTTGGAATATAAGCAAGAAGGGTACGATAGTCATTGCTGTAGTAGGGTTACGAACAAGTGATGATATGAGAAGTGCCAGCATATCAGCAGCAAATGTAATCAAAAACAGTGTTAAAAATATATCGGTTATTCCTGAAGGAGTTACAAGCGGAGTTTTAGGAAATCTTACATCTGAAAACTTCATAACAGCTGTAGTAATTGCAGCCTGTCCTAAGCATAATACAAGCTGATATATCATATGTGCACATATGTAAGAAGATATATGCATACCTGAACGGTGTTCGCGCTTTACGATAGGTCTTTCGCGACATACTGACTGAATGGAATTAAACATACCATTCCATATGCAGATACATGTTATCGCAAAACATCCCTTTGTAGTGCCTTCCATGGTTACGAACATATCCTTTGATATTACAAAGCATACAATTGCAGTTATAACTGCCGCCATGGGGAAAACCTTCCAGTCATTCTGAAATACAAACATTCTAAAGAGTTTTCCGGTATATATAAACATCTGACTAAGTCGACCGGAGTGTTTTACTTCGTTATTCATTACACTTCACCTCCCACCGCAAGTTTCATCTTATCATTGTACTTTTTAACAAGCTCTTCAGCTCTTCCTTCTCCGCCTTCTTCCTTTTGGTTGATGGCAAGAAGGAATCCTTCCATGGATTCTTTTCCGAAGAATTCATAAGATTCTTTGATAGGTCCGAAGTAGGTTAGTCTTCCTGAGCGGTTGGCATCCTTAGCAAGCACGATAACATCATCAAAGAGGTCTATAACACGGTCAGGCGTATGAGTTATAACGATAACAATTTTTCCGCTGTCTGCGATATCCCGAAGCTTTTCGAAAAGCTCGCGTGCAACTACACCATCAAGCCCCGAATCAGGCTCATCCAAGATAAAGAGACGAGGATTGGAGATGAATTCCATTGATATGGAAAGTCGCTTCTTCTGACCACCTGAAAGCTTATCCACAAGAGTGTTTTTAAGCATGCCAAGGCCAAATGAATCGAGAACCTCGTCAACTCGTTTTTTACGATCTTCTCTGCTAAGAGATTTAGGAAGTCTTAGCTTGGCTGCGTCGTAAAGAGTGTTGTAGACGGTATCGCTTCCTCTCATAAGGTCCTGCTGAGGCACAAATCCGATATCATACTTTATATTTATATAATCCTTATATACATTATCATTGCCAAGCTCTATATCGGCATCAGCCATTTCATAGCCTGTAACAGCATTTAAAAAGGTGGTTTTGCCTGCTCCGGAACCGCCAAGGAGAAGGACCATGTGTCCCGGTTGTATATTCATATGGATGTCTTTAAGAAGAGTCCTTTTGCTACGAAGTGTCTTTGCGGAGCGCTCTCGTATGTTGATAGTGAGATCTTTATCCGAGCCGGTAGTATTAACACCACTTTCTTCAACGGTTTCTTTGATTGTATCCTCTTTCTCTTTTTCGAGTGGAACATACTTAGAACTAAGACCCCATATAAGAGAAGTAATGCCTTCGAACAGGAACCACCCAATTATCCATCTGTATTTTTTGCCGAATCTCTCGCATAAACCTTTACAGATTCTAAAGGAAAATACAAACTCAGGTATGACTAGAATAAGCATTAGCAGTGCTAGGGCATCCTTAAGTTCAATTGTCCCAAAAAGAACGGTTTTCTCGTCAACAATCGAGTATGATATTGAAAGAATCCAAATTATCCCTGATAAAATTGTATATATGAGACCGTCTTTTGGTTCGTTTGCACACTGTGCAAGTCTGTAATCCCTAAGAAAAGGAATTAATGCATGCCACCTCTTTATACCGAATTTTTTGAATATAAACCAAAATCCGATAATAGAGAGTATATTTAGTAAACTTGAAATAATGTCCATATTATTGACCTCTCTTCTTATTTTTCATATTTATTACTTAAGATAAACGAATAATCTTGAAGATTTTATTCCAAAGAAAATATGAATTTAAGATAATAATTATAAATATTTGATAAATTATCAAATTACGATAACATTCTAAAACCAATTTTATCATATTTCATCGCTTTTGTCATTATGGTTTTGCAGTTGACAAAAAATATCATTTATAATTTACTCTTGAATTTTTCCGATTGACAATGTACAATAGTTTCAAACATTTTTTTATTTAGGAGGATTTTTCAAATGTCAGTAAAAGTTGCTATTAACGGTTTTGGTCGTATTGGACGTCTTGCTTTCAGACAGATGTTCGGTGCAGAAGGATATGATGTTGTTGCTATTAACGATCTCACAAAGCCTTCTATGCTCGCTCATCTTCTTAAGTATGATACAGCTCAGGGTGGATATACCGGAAAGATCGGAGAGAATACTCACACCGTAACAGCTGACGACGAAGCTAACACAATCACAGTTGACGGAAAGACACTTACAATCTACGCTGAGGCTGACGCTTCAAAGCTTCCTTGGGGAGAGATTGGTGTTGATGTTGTTCTTGAGTGTACAGGTTTCTATACATCTAAGGATAAGTCTATGGCTCATATCAATGCAGGTGCTAAGAAGGTTGTTATTTCTGCACCAGCCGGTAATGACTTAAAGACTATCGTATTCTCAGTTAACGAGAAGACACTTAATACAGATGATCAGATTATATCTGCTGCATCATGTACTACAAACTGCCTTGCTCCTATGGCAGATGCACTTAATAAGTATGCTCCTATCCAGAGTGGTATCATGAGCACAATACATGCTTATACAGGTGATCAGATGATCCTTGACGGACCACACAGAAAGGGAGATCTTCGTCGTGCACGTGCAGGTGCTGCTAATATCGTTCCTA